>NZ_JACJEX010000010.1:0-122519 GCF_014164245.1 Pseudoalteromonas sp. SG43-8
TCAAGTGTTGCTTGCAGTGCTTGTTCTATATTCACAAAAAAATCCGTAGTTAGTTTCCTAACTACGGATTTTGCATGATCGTTTGGATCGGTCAACCGGTCATTTTCTTAACTGATCGGCATTAGGCGCATTAGCGCCTTTAATAATTAAAAACAAACGATTATTTTTTAACAAACTTAGTTAAAATAACTATGCGCTGGCCGTCAACTCGCCCTTCAATATGTTCAGGGTTGCTGGTTAGGCCAATATTACGAACAGCTGTTCCACGTTTAGCTGTAAGGCTACTACCTTTAACGTCTAAGTCTTTAATTAGGGTAACAGTATCGCCTGCTTGAAGTACTACACCGTTGCTATCTACATGCTTTAAATCGTCATCTTCAGCAAGTGCTTTTTTAGCCCACGTTAGCGTGTCTTCTTCAAGGTAAATCATGTCTAGCGCATCTTGTGCCCAGCCATTATCAGGCGCTAAACGCGAAAGCATTCTGTAAGCTACAACTTGTACTGCAGGAGTTTGGCTCCACATGCTATCGTTTAAACAGTGCCAATGCGTAGGCGTTATTTCGCTGTTATTCTCGATTTGATCTTTACATGTTTGACACGTGTAAATACATTTATCTGAGTGGGTTTCAGTTACCGGTGGTACTTCATAAACAGATAAGTTCTCGGTGGCTGCACACAATTCACATTGATTATTACTACGTTCGATTAAGGCTTTTTCAATACTCATGGGGCTCTTTCTGATTCTGGTCGAGTTAACATTTGCTGCTATTATACTCCAAAACACGAGCTCTGCGCCATTAGTCCCTTAATTTTGTGTGGGTATATTACTCATATACTTATCTTCAATAGTTTTTATATATCCTTGAGCGTGAAGGTTTTTAATTGCTAGGTTTATTTGGGGCAATAATTCTTTATGTTTGCTCAATAAGCGAATTCTTAAAAAACCATGGGAATGCTGTGCGCCAAAGGCAATGTTTATCCCTAACTGCTTTGCCCAATAGAGCGCAGTTAACTTACCTACTAGTGCCGCTTCTACACGGTTTCTTGATAGGGCTGTCATAAGTTCTTTTTCGGATGGAAAGTCAACACGCTCAAAGGTGTTGTCATTAAAGTAATAGTAACCTAGTACCGTTCCTATATTTTTACCCTTCAAGCTATCAGCGCTTTGCCAATGCTGGGCATTTTTAGGCAAGGTAACAATCATTTCTGTGGCATAAATAAGCGGCTCTGAAAAAACATAACGAGGGTCATTTCTCTCACTCTTAGAGAGCCATTCTAATGAAATAACATCAAAATCGATTATTTCATCTTGTAAATATTTGGTAATACGCTTTGTAGGTAGGCCGATATGAGAAGCTGCAATATTGGCATCATCGAGTACTTTTTCAATAATTTCGGGTAATATGCCAGGCTTTTCTGGATCATTTGTATAATATGGATAATGACTCCCTGACGCGCTAACATTATATTTGAGAGGAGTAGGGTTAATGCTGGCATAGCTAAAAAATACAAATAGCAGAGGGCTCAGTACTAATAACCGAATAAAGTTAGTCAAATCTCTACCTTTTATATTAATATTTTATATTAGTGTTGTGTAATTTTAACATTTTTGCAATGACGACTATATTTATCTTATGCGTGTTGCATTAAAGTACACATATTATTGGCTGTTTTGCCATCTTTTATTTATAGGTTTTGAGCCAAGTGAAATTACATAACATACCTGATGAAGTACAAAAAATAACTCAGTTTGTTGCGCGGCAACCTATTTTTGATATAGACCAGAATGTTTTCTCGTACGAATTGCTTTATAGAGACTCAGCCAATAATGCGTTTCCTGCAGGCACTTCTGATGTCCATGCGACAAGCCGCCTATTTTTTAATGCTTTAATGTTGGTTGGTTTAGATAGACTTACCGCACATCATTTAGCTTTTATAAACTTGTCATCAGAAACTATTCTCGATAACTTCCCCAAACTTTTATTGCCAGAAAATAGTGTTATTGAAATAGTGGAGCGCACGGGTAATATTCCTGCGGTGGCTGAGCGTGTGCAAGAACTTAAAAAAGAAGGCTATGTTTTTGCACTTGATGATTACGATGGCGATCCAAAATGGGAGCCACTGTTAGCACATGTTGATTACATAAAAATTGAGATAGATGATCCGGTTATTAAAACCAATATGCGCATTAAAAAAATAAAACGCGCAAATCCACATGCAAAAATAATTGTTGAACGAATAGAGACGCATGAACAATTTAATGTATTAAAATTGGCTGGCTGCGATTTATTTCAAGGGTTCTTTTTTTCTCGCCCAGAAATGATTACGTATAAAGGTGTAGAGCCTTCAAAGCTAACCGTTTTTGATCTATTACGTTTTACAGCAAAAGAAACACTTTGCTTTAAAGAAGTTCATCAACGAGTGGCCAGGGATGTCGCCATAACAGCGAGGGTTTTAAAGCTAGCTAACGCGCGTTCAGGCAAAGCAAATTTAGTCATTACGTCTATTTCACAAGCGGTTATTTATTTAGGTGAGGACACAATAAGACAATTTGTTCGCGTATTAGCAATTAGTGAGTTGGGGGTCGAAAAACCAACCGAATTAACTAAGCTTGCTTTAACGCGGGCTCAATTTATGTCGCTAATATTGGAGCAAAATAATAAAGAGTTGACCGAGCAAGGGTATCTGGTGGGTTTGTTCTCGGTGCTTGATGCTATTTTAGATGCTGAATTAAAAGACATAGTTAAAGAGTTTACTTTAGATGCTGCAATATCTGATGCGTTACTATTAGAGAGCGGCATTTTAGGGAACTGTTTATCGCTTATAAAAGAGTTTGAATTAGATAATATAGATGAAGCTATGGTCCATTTGGCCAACATAAACTCAGAGCTGCATATTGGCGATATATTTAATTTTTTATTGGATGCTGTTTTATACAGTGATGACATTATTGAGGCAATAGCAGAATAAATATGCGTAATTGGTTGTCGGTTATAAGTGTAGTGGTTGCTCTTTGTTTATTGTTTCCTGGTATTACAAAACCAGTATTAACAATAGAGGGCAACATAGATAAATCAAAATTAGCGCAGGCGGGCATTGAAATGCTTGCTGAAGAGGGCGATGGTCGGACTCGTAGCATGCTAATGATGTTCTCAAATATGCTAGGGCTTGATAAGTTAGAGGGCGAGATTAGCGCCTATAACAAAACACAAAGTATTTTAGGCACAGTTAAAGAGCTTGCTAGTAATAATAATTTATTTGTAGCTGCTTTAGTGGGGTTGTTTTCTATTGTTATTCCAAGCTTGAAGCTGCTATTACAATTGCTTTATTGTTGCCTACCTTTGAATGGGTTGAAGCAAAAGCTCGGTCTGGTTATTTGTGCATTAAGTAAGTGGAGCATGGTTGATGTATTTGTTATTGCATTAATAGTGACTTACCTAGCAGGTAACGCTCATGGTAAAAGTGGTGAGCTACTTGTTATGAATGCACAATTTGGTGAGGGCTTTTGGTATTTTAGCGCATATTGTATATTTGCAATTATAGCGAGTAACTTAATTAAAACACCTGATAAACCGCAGTCTACATAATTAAAGTATTTGTGGTTGCCGTTAGGTTATCTTACAATCATTTTAAAATTTATTAAAAGGCATAATGTTGCAACGTTTTTACTCTAGTTTACTCATGATAACTTTACTGATCACTTTTGTGGGTCAGGCAGTTGCGTCTGTAGCTATGGTATGCGAAATGCCACATTTGCCAACGAAAACAGCAACGCATGCCCAAATGCCAATGACACACAGTAGTGATGCAACAGCTGTTGCTAGCATGTCTGAAAATATGATGCAGATGGATTGTTGCGACGACGAAAGTACGCCACAAAATGATTGCAAATGCCCTATCAGTGGCTGCGCTGCTAATTCAATGCTTAGTGTTGATACTTTATTTAGCGTTACTTTACTTGAATCTGAAAAAGTAAATATAAGTGTATTTACTACACAAATTAATATACCTCGTTCACTCTACCGCCCTCCTATGTCTGCTTAATAGCAGGATAGGTGTATGTAAAAATTGCGGTAACCCCGTTTATTGGTAATTCATAAACACCTTTTTTGCTTCCTAATTTAAGAATTTCTTTTATTTTTAGATGGAGCAGGTGATGAACCACGCTGTAAGTATTAAAGCCGTATTATGTAGTGTTGTGTTATTTAGCACAGCTGTTAATGCGCAAAACAATTCAAATAACCTAAATATCGATACGCTAAAGCAAGCCCGCAATGAGCAAACGCTTAGCTTAACGCAAGCGCTTAATTATGCACTAACGCATGAGCCATGGCTAAAAGCGAGTGGCTACCAAGAAGATGCCGCAATAGCGCAAAGTATTGCCGCAGGCACCTTACCCGATCCTGTTTTAACGGTTGGCTTACTTAACTTACCTACTAACGGTTATGCGTTTGATCAAGAAGGGATGACGCAGCTTAAAGTCGATTTGAGCCAAAAGTTTAGCCGTGGGAATAGTTTAGCACTTAAACAAAAGGCATTAGCTCAGTCTGCTCAACAATATCCTTGGCAGCGCGCCGATCGCTTAGCACAAGTAAAAGCAATTGTGATTGAGTCGTGGTTAAACGCGTATCGTGCTCAGCGAAGTATTACTTTAATTGAGCAAGATAAAGGGCTATTTACTCAGCTTATTGAAATTACCGAAGCAAGCTACGCAAGTACCTTAGGTAAAACACGCCAGCAAGATATTATTCGTGCGCAATTAGAGCTCACTCGCCTTGAAGATAAGCTGGTTATGCTTGAGCAGCAATTTGAAAGTGCTAAAAACCGTTTAGCACAGTGGTTACCTATGAATATGCTTATGCAGCCTTTAAATGCCGAATTTACTAAAACCACAGGGCTGGTTGATTTTGCAAACCTTGAATTTGATAAATTAATACAGTTGCTTATGGCGCATCCCGCAATTATTGCGATAGAAAAAACCGTCACCGCAAAGCAAACCGAAGTTGCACTCGCCAAGCAAAGTTACAAACCTCAAATGGGCGTTAATGTGGGTTATGGTTACCGAGATGATACGCCTATGGGGGAGTCGCGAGCTGATTTACTTTCAGTAGGATTTAGCATTGATTTGCCATTGTTTACTGATAACAGACAAGATCAACAGGTTAAATCGGCTATTGCTAGTGCAGAAGCTACTAAAACACAAAAGCTGGTGGCGCTTCAAAAACTCAAAGGCATGTACTTTAAGGAGTTTAGCCAACTCGCTCGTTTGCAAAAACGCGATGCGCTTTATCAAAATACGTTATTACCGCAAATGTCAGAGCAATCTCAAGCAACACTAAATGCTTATACGCGCGACGATGGGGATTTTTCTGACGTGATGCGCGCGCGCATTAGTGAGCTTAACGCCAAAATAGACGCGCTTAATATTCAAGTAGATCAGCATATTATTACCGCTCGCCTTAATTATTATGCAAGTAGCTTAGACCCCCAAGTAATGAGCGATAAAACTGGAGAATTACATAATGAATACTAATTTAAAGTTACTTGTTGCTGCCTTAGTTGGTGCGGGCGCATTTGCGTTAATTGGCGCCTTAGTGATGCAGTTTTTACCTAGCAGCTCGGCGATGCATGAACAGCAAAGTGCTGAAAAACAGCCCTTATATTGGGTAGCCCCTATGGATAGTAATTACAGGCGTGACGCGCCAGGGCTGTCGCCAATGGGAATGGATTTAGTCCCTGTATATGAAAACGATAGCAACGCTCAGGATGGACCAGGTGCAGTAACTATTTCGCCTGCAGTCATTAATAACTTGGGTGTAAGAACTGCCAAAGTAGAGCTTAAAACACTTCACAGCGATATAAATACTGTGGGGTATGTGCAATATAACCAAGACCAACTTATTCACATTCATCCGCGTGTAGAGGGCTGGATTGAAAGCTTGTACGTTAAAGCGCAAGGAGCACAAGTTAAAGCCGGTGAGCCTTTATATACTTTGTATTCACCACAATTGGTGAATGCACAGGAAGAGTTTTTATTGGCGGTTAATCGTAATAATACCGTGTTAATTCGCGCTGCAAAGGCGCGTTTAGAGTCGTTAAATGTATCTGATGGATTTATCGAGCGCTTACAAAAAAATAAAAAGATAATGCAAAATATTACTTTTTACGCAAAGCAAAGTGGTGTGGTAGATGAGCTAACAGTACGAGAAGGCTTTTACGTTAAACCAGGCACATCAATGATGAGTATTGCTCAGCTTGATGAAATTTGGGTAGAGGCAGAAGTATTCGAGCGCCAATCAGAACAAGTGAGCGTTGGTTTACCTGTAACAATGACGCTTGATTACTTAAAAGGTCAAAAGTGGGAAGGTAAGGTTGATTATATTTACCCCGCGCTTGATGCTAAAAACCGAACTTTGCGTGTAAGACTCAGGTTTGAAAATGCAGATCATCGGTTAAAACCAAATATGTTTGCACAAGTGAGCATTCACGCTAAGGCGAGTAAAGCGCAATTTACAGTCCCTAAAGAAGCGGTAATTCGCACGCAGCATCAAAACCGTGTGGTTATTGCATTAGGTGAGGGTCGTTTTAAATCGGTAGAAGTCGAAGTTGGGCAAATTAATAGTAATGAAGCGGTCATTTTGTCAGGTGTAATGACAGGTGACACGGTAGTGACCTCAGCGCAATTTTTAATAGATTCTGAGTCAAGTAAGAGCTCCGACTTTAAACGAATGGAAATGCCTAGTTCTAGCATTAGCTCAGGTATGAGTTCGGATTCTGGTTCAGACTCAAATATGAACATGGATATACAGCCACAAAGCGCCACGGTTAACGGCACTATTAATGCCATAGATACACAAAATCGCATTATTAATATTAGTCGAGAGGCCATTGAAAAATGGAATCGAGAACCCGCCACAATGGACTTTGTATTAGCGCCAGATATTGATATTAGTCAGTTTGAAAATGCCCAGTATATTAATTTTACTTTTAGCATTATTAACGATGAATTTGTAATTACTAAAGCGCAAAACGCAGAGCCGATTGATCATTCTACTATGCAACCTATGCAACCTATGCAACCTATGCAACATAGTTCTCACTAGGAGCCATTATGATAACTGCCATTATTCGCTGGTCTGTTGGCAATCGCTTTTTCGTGTTGTTGCTTACATTAATTTTACTGGGTGGAGGATTGTTTGCACTAAAAAATACGCCCGTGGATGCCTTACCTGACTTATCTGATGTTCAGGTCATTATAAAAACTACTTACCCGGGGCAAGCGCCGCAAGTAGTGCAAGACCAAGTTACATTTCCGCTCACCACTGCAATGCTTTCTGTGCCGGGTGCACAAACTGTAAGGGGTTTTTCGTTTTTTGGTGACTCGTACGTTTACGTTATTTTTGACGAAAAAACTGATTTGTATTGGGCGCGTAGCCGAGTACAAGAATACCTAAGCCAAGCAGCAAACCGATTGCCCGATAGCGCTACGCCAGAGCTTGGCCCTGATGCAACAGGCGTAGGTTGGATTTACTTATACGCACTAATTGATAAAACAAATAAACACGATATTAGTCAGCTACGAAGCTTACAAGATTGGTTTTTAAAGTTTGAGCTACAAACTGTGCCCGGTGTATCTGAAGTGGTTGCTGTTGGTGGCATGGTTAAGCAATACCAAGTCAATGTAGAGCCTGATAAATTACGTGCATATGGTATCCCGCTTAGCCTTATCCAAACGGCGATTCAACAAGGCAACCAAGAGATGGGCGCCTCGGTAGTTGAAATGGCTGAAGCTGAATACATGGTAACAAGCACAGGCTACATTGAAAGTGTTGCCGACCTAGAAGCTATTCCGCTTGGTGTAAACGCTAATGGTACTGCGCTGCAATTGCGTGATGTAGCCGATATTAGAGTCGGGCCGCAAATGCGCCGTGGTATTGCAGAGCTTAATGGCGAAGGCGAAGTAACCGGCGGCATCGTTATTATGCGCTATGGCGAAAATGCACAAAAAACCATTGAGCTGGTAAAAGCAAAATTAGAATCGCTTAAAAAGGGATTGCCAGAGGGCGTTGAAATAGTCCCTGTGTACGATCGCTCCAACTTAATAAATAACGCGGTAGATAATCTAACAAGTAAGCTAATTGAAGAGCTGATTGTAGTTGCTTTAGTGTGTGTGGTGTTTTTGTTTCATGTGCGCTCATCATTGGTGGCAATTATTACGTTACCGCTTGGCATTTTAACGGCATTTATAATTATGTATTGGCAGGGGATTAACGCCAATATTATGTCTTTAGGGGGAATTGCAATAGCGATAGGCGCAATGACCGACGGCGCTATCGTCATGATTGAAAATATGCACAAACATATGGAAAAAACGCCACTTACCAACGAAAACCGCTGGGAAGTTGTGGCTAAATCGGCGAGTGAAGTGGGTCCTGCATTATTTTTTAGTTTATTAATTATTACCGTCAGCTTTATGCCGGTATTTATTTTAGAAGCGCAAGAAGGACGTATGTTTGCGCCACTGGCTTACACTAAAACCTATGCTATGGCGGCGTCTGCTGGGCTTGCGATTACCTTAGTGCCGGTATTAATGGGTTACTTTATTAGAGGTCAAGTTATTTCGGAGCAAAAAAATCCAGTTAACCGATCACTCGTCGCAGCGTATCGCCCACTACTTAACTGGGTGCTTAAATTTCCAAAAATGACATTGGTATTCGCGGTGGTTGTTTCTGTTATTGGCTTTTACCCGGTAAACAAAATAGGCAGTGAATTTATTCCGCCACTTGATGAGGGCGACTTAATGTATATGCCCACAACGTATCCTGGTTTATCGGTAGGTAAAGCGCGCGAAATACTACAGCAAACCGACAAGCTAATTGCCACAGTACCCGAGGTTAAAACAGTATTTGGTAAAGTTGGGCGAGCAGAAACTGCAACAGATCCTGCGCCGCTTACAATGATAGAGACGTTTATTCAGTTAAAACCAAAAGATGAATGGCGCGATGGTATGACCCTTGAAAAACTTAAAAAAGAACTCGACGGTTTGGTTAAGTTTCCGGGGTTGACGAATGCGTGGGTAATGCCAATTAAAACACGTATTGATATGCTCGCAACCGGTATTAAAACTCCCGTGGGCATTAAAGTTGCGGGACCAAAGTTGAGTGAAATTCAAAAAATTGGTCAACAAATAGAAGTGCTTTTAAAAGATCTACAAGGCACCGCATCGGTTTATTCAGAGCGAGTAGCTGGTGGGCGTTATATAAAAGTAGATATAAATCGTGAAAAAGCGGCGCGTTATAGCTTAAACATTAGCGACGTACAGCAAGTTGTATCTACTGCAATAGGTGGTACAAACGTAACTCAAACCGTTGAAGGGCAAGAGCGCTACCCTGTTAATTTACGTTATCCGCAAGCATACAGAGACTCGCCAGAAGAGCTAATGTTGTTACCCATTGTAACGCCTACAGGGCAGCGTATAGCACTTGGTGATGTAGCTGATGTATTTATTGAAGATGGACCGCCTGGTATAAAAAGCGAAAATGCACGTTTAAACGGTTGGAGTTTTATTGATATAGATGACGTTGATATTGGTACTTACGTTGAGCACGCTCAGCAAGTGCTCGATAAGGACCTAATACTACCTGCTGGCTACTCAATTACGTGGGCTGGGCAGTATGAATACATGCAGCGCGCTAAAGACAAACTGACTTATGTATTACCACTTACATTAGCGATTATTATTGTGTTGCTTTATCTTAATTTTAGAAGCTTTGCTGAGGTCACTATTATTATGGCTACGTTGCCACTGGCAATGATTGGTGGCGTATGGCTAATGTATTTAGAGGGCTTTAACTTTTCAGTTGCAGTGGGTGTAGGTTTTATTGCCTTAGCTGGGGTAGCGGTAGAAATTGGGGTCATTATGTTGGTGTATTTAAACCAGGCCTATCAAGAAAAATGCATCGAAGCAGAGCAGGCAGATAAGCCACTTAGTTTAGTGCAATTACAGCAAGCTATTACTGAAGGTGCAGGGCTTCGAGTACGCCCGGTTATGATGACTGTCGCGACAATTATTATTGGCTTGCTACCTGTGCTGTATGGCACAGGCACCGGAAGCGAAGTAATGAGTCGAATAGCTGCACCTATGGTTGGCGGTATGGGCAGTGCAATTGTACTCACCTTACTTGTTATTCCTGCGGTTTACCTACTGTGGCGCAAACAAGGACTCAAATAATATAAAGCAACAAGACGATAGAGCAGTGCGGTTACTACCCACGCATTGCTCTATAAAAATTACCTATAATTTGTAAGTTATTCTATTAAATTGCTAACTAATATCCATTTTGAAATTAACCTTCTGTTTTTAAATGGTTTTTTAATTGGCACGCTTTACGCAGTGTAGTACCTATACAGTCAACTAAGTAAGGAATGCACATGCAAGTTAAAACAATTAAAGAGGTATACGATTGGACCGTTTTGTTTCATACGCAAATGGCGGCTAATTTTCATAGCGTAAAGGATTTACTCGATGAACATAATGCAATGCTGGTGGACTACTACCTAAATTACGAAAAAAAACTCGCTGAAGATTTAGTCGGGTTTAAAGCGATAACCGAAATAAATACGCTTGATACGTACTGTTATGAATACTTTGCTAAAAATCCTGAGCTAATTACTTTCGAAGACATTAGTAAAGACCAGCAATTTGATGAGAAAGTTATTCAAGCTTATTTATCAGAGCAGCATCAAAAGGTAATTGAATTATACGAATACTTACTTGAGCGCGCTGAAACTCAAAGTGGCCAAGAAAAGCTGCAACAAATACTAGAGCTGGAAAAGCAAGGTATAAAGCAAATGATGCAAAGTACGAATCGTCATATGGATATGTAGCTTTATAAGATAACTATTTAAAATAAGCCGATGCTTGCATCGGCTTATTTTATGTCTGCGTTAAATAACCCGCAGAGGGCTTTGATAAACTGGCTAAAATAATATGCGTGTCAACGTGTGGCACGCACCTAGGGATGTCAAACTTCTTCTGTATCTACAATTAAATCACTTGTTATTGATTCCAATGCTTCAATGACTTCATCTTTATTCATACCATTGGGTAAAGTAACGGTAGCCACAGCACTAAAAATAGGCACCCCCCAATTAGGCGCACTTTGCTGCCTTGAATTTAAATGAGTAATGTTAGCGCCTTTGTGGCGTATTACACTCGCCAACTCTTGAACAATACCTGGGCGATCGTTACCTGTAATAACCAGATTGATTTGTTCTAATGTTGATGGTTCAATTTCTGTGTTTCCGGTTTCAATTCGAACGTCTAACTTAGGTAACTTATTTAAAGCGCTTTGTAATGATTGAAAGTGTTGCTCAGCAACTTCAAGTTGAATAATACCTGCAAAATGACCTAATAAATGGCTTAAGTTACTGCTTAGCCAGTTGCCATGATTTTGTAACACGACGGATGAGATACTCTCTACTAAACCTGGGCGATCTTGCCCTAAAATAGTTATAACCAACTGCTTCATAAATAATTCTCTTTTTAAGCCCAAAGAAAGTAAATGCATAGGCATTAAGTGTATTGTCTAATCTAAATTGTGTTGTTGTACTTTTTATAAAACGTTGATTTTAAAGTAATAAAAATAAATGTGGTTGTGTTGACTATACGCGGTATTAATAGTCATTCTTTTTTTAGTAAGTACTCTTTTAGTATTGACCTCGATAAATGCTTTGTCCAATTATTTTATAATTTAGTTCACTTAAAAATCATCTATATGAGACTTATTTAGCGATTTTCTTTGCTAGTTTTATTTAAAACCGTTTTAACGTGCTTATTATTACTGCTGTAACATTACTGTCATCTTGATGAAATATAATTTATACAACGTTAAGATTTAAGGGTGTTTTGATGACTTCAAATCCGAATAAACCGACTTTTAATACGGATCGAAGCCGTCTATTTAAAGATCGGTTTGCCAAATTTGGTATAACCGCAGGTGGGATAATGGTATTGGTAGCACTGCTATTAATATTCTTTTACCTTCTTTATGTAGTACAGCCAATTTTTGAATCAGCAAAAGTAGAAAAACGCGATAGCTTTCAGGTCGCTAATTCGCAGCAAATAGCAGGCCTAGGTGTAGAAGAGCAAACTGAAGTTGCTTATTTACTCAGTCAGCAAGGGCAGGTTGATTTTTACAGTGTGCAAGATGGCAGCTTTGGTAAAAAGCTTAAAACATTAAACGCCGAGCTACCAAGTGATGCAACAAGCTTTGCAACTAGCGCGCCTTTTCAAGGGCATTATGCGTTTGGTTTAAAAGATGGCACTGTAATGGTCGTAGCACCTAAATTTTTGGTCACCTTTCCTAATAACGAGCGTAAATTAACGCCTCGTTTAGACTTTCCTCTTGGGGAAATGGCTCTGGAAGTAGATGAACAAGGCTCAGCTATTAAACGCTTTGCATTTAGCCACTATGAAGACAGAACAGCCGTTGTCGCACTTACAGAAGACAAACGGGTGCTGTTTAGCAGTTTTGTTGCTGAAGAGAATATGTTTACTGGCGAAGTTGAGTGGGTTGTTGAGCGCACAGAGCTAGACGTTGAAGGGCGTGTAGATGAGCTATTAATGTCTCCAGATACAACCCGTACTTTTGTACGTTCTGCTAATCAAGTTTACGTATACGATACACGTGACCCAAGTGATGTAGAGCAAATTCAGTTACTTTCAGCTAACGAAGAAAATGCCAATATTGTATCTGCACAATTACTAGCAGGTGCAAACTCATTAATGCTTGCCAATGATAACGGCGAAGTTTCGCAGTGGTTTGAAGTTAACACTGACACTGGCCGCGAATATCAAAAAATACGTTCATTTGAAACGACTAAGCAAAGTAAATTAAATGTATTTACAGAGTTCTACCGTCGTACTTTTTTTACGACCAGCAGTAACGGTGAGCTTGGGGTGTACTACACAACAAGCGAAGCAAAATTATGGCAAGGTAAAGTAAGTGAAGGCGCAATACAAAACTTTGCAATTTCACCGCGTTCAAATGCTGCATTAATTTTGGCGGATAACAAACTAACAGTATTAGAAATACATAACGAGCATCCAGAAGTCACTTGGTCAGCGCTTTGGCAAGAAGTGTGGTACGAAGGTTACCCAGAGCCAGGTTATATATGGCAGTCAACATCAGCCAGTGATGACTTTGAATCTAAGTTTTCATTAGTGCCAATTTCGTTTGGTACATTAAAAGCAGCCCTTTATGCGATGTTATTTGCAGTGCCTATTGCGCTTTCGGCGGCAATTTACACGGCATACTTTATGTCGAGTAAATTACGTAAGGTAGTTAAGCCTACTGTTGAAATAATGGAAGCATTACCAACCGTTATTTTAGGTTTTTTAGCCGGTCTTTGGTTAGCTCCTTTGATAGAAGAGCACTTACCTGCAATTGTTGGGTTACTCATATTATTACCTTTAGGTATGTTAGCGACAGGTTTAGCTTGGACTAAATTACCAACCAAAATCCGTCATCGAATTCCTGAAGGATCTCATTCAATTATCCTTATTCCGGTCGTTTTACTTATTGGCTGGTTTTCGTTTGCGATGAGTGAATTTGTTGAGCTTTGGATGTTTGACGGCAATGTACGTCAGTACTTAACAAATGAGCTGGGTATGACATTCGATCAACGTAACTCGCTTGTTGTAGGTATTGCGATGGGGTTTGCAGTTATTCCAACTATATTCTCAATTGCAGAAGACGCCGTATTTAGTGTTCCAAAGCATTTATCAAATGGCTCATTAGCATTAGGTGCAACGCAGTGGCAAACACTAATACGTGTTGTATTACTAACAGCAAGCCCTGGTATTTTCTCTGCGGTAATGATGGGACTTGGCCGAGCCGTTGGCGAAACCATGATTGTACTTATGGCAACGGGTAATACACCTATTATGGATTGGAGCATCTTCCAAGGTATGCGTACGCTTGCAGCAAATATTGCAGTTGAAATGCCTGAGTCAGAAGTAGGTAGTTCGCATTACAGAATATTGTTCTTAGCGGCCTTTGTACTATTCATATTCACATTCATTTTTAACACAGTCGCTGAGTTTGTTCGCCAGCAACTGCGTGAAAAATATAGCTCAATGTAAGCGGAGAGACATGACATGGTAAAGCAGTGGTTTAAGTCTGGTTCTCCTTGGATTTGGATGACCGGTGGTGCAGTGAGCATCAGTTTAATTTCAGTTTTAGGCTTATTAGCAATGATAGCCTGGAAAGGATTAAGTTTTTTCTGGCCTTCAGAAGTTGTACAGTTTGAACTTGAAGGGTCAATTTCAAAACAAACCGTTATTGGCGAAGTTTATGACCGTGAATTAGTACCAAAAACGCGTTTAGCCGCGACAGGTATTGACGTTAGCGGATTTGAAAAAGAAGAAATAGAGCGCTTACTTATTAAAACAGGTAATCGTGAGTATGTAGATTTAGACTTTCGTTGGATATTAGAAACCGATATTAAAAATAAAACAACGCCAGCAACGCTTGCTGTATTTGAGCGTAGTAAAAACGGTAATTTTTATGGTTATGTTGAAAGTGTAATTAAAGATGGTAAACCAGTCGAAGGCGATAAAATTGAAGCTCTACATGAACTTGTAGAGCGTGCCGTGGATTTAAACGACGAAGCACTTGATTTACAAAATGGTGACATTGGGCATATTAACTATGAGCTTGAGCGTCTTCGTTTAAAAGAAAAGGGCTACTTACTAGATAACGCACTCACTGATGAACGTGTTGCTGAGCTTGCTCAAGAGCGTGCTGAATTACGTGCGCAGTATGGTGTACTTGAAAAAGATTTATTTGCACTACGTAAACAAGCTAAACGTGACCACGTAACTGTAAAAGATATGCGCGGTGAAGTAGTTACGATTCCAATGTATCAAGTACTTGATGTTTGGTTTCCAAATGATATGGGCTTTTTTGCAAAGCTAGGGCACTACTTTGTGCAGCTAGGTAAGTTTGTATCTGATGACCCACGTGAAGCAAATACAGAGGGCGGTGTTTTCCCTGCTATATTTGGTACTGTGTTTATGGTTATGCTGATGGCTGTAATAGTGACGCCGTTTGGTGTTGTTGCTGCAATTTACTTACACGAGTATGCCGCTAAAAATGCAGTCACTAAGATGATTCGTATTGCGGTGATTAACTTGGCCGGTGTGCCTTCAATTGTGTACGGTGTATTTGGCCTCGGCTTTTTTGTATACATGTTAGGTGGTAGCTTAGACCAATTATTTTACCCTGAAGCGGCACCAACGCCAGTATTTGGTACGCCTGGTGTAATGTGGTCGGCGTTAACGCTTGCTATATTAACTTTGCCAGTTGTTATTGTATCGACTGAAGAGGGCTTATCTCGTATTCCAAGTACCGTACGTGACGGTTCACTAGCGCTTGGCGCAACAAAGGTTGAAACGTTATGGCGCATAATTATTCCAATGGCAAGCCCTGCAATTATGACTGGTTTAATACTGGCAGTTGCGCGTGCTGCAGGTGAAGTTGCACCATTAATGTTAGTAGGCGTTGTAAAAATGGCCCCTACATTACCACTTGATGGTAACTTCCCGTATTTTCACTTAGATAGAAAGTTCATGCACTTAGGCTTTCATATATACGATGTTGGCTTCCAAAGCCCTAATGTTGAAGCGGCACGTCCGCTGGTATACGCCACTGCCTTTTTATTGGTGTCGGTGATTATTACCCTAAACATAACGGCCATTGGTATACGTAACCATTTACGTGAAAAATTCAGATCGCTTGAACACTAATTAGTAAAGATTTTATAGGTAACAAAAATGATTACAGTCGCTCCACAAGTAAACCAAGCTAATATTGGTCAAAAGTTAGACCTAGAAAATTTAACGGATGATCAAAAAGCGCTAGAGATTAAAGACCTCGATCTTTACTACGGTGATAAGCAGGCGCTTAATAAAGTAAATATGAACATTCCTAAAGGCCAAGTAACTGCGTTTATCGGGCCGTCTGGGTGTGGTAAATCAACATTACTGCGTTGTATTAATCGCATGAATGATTTGGTTGATATTTGCCGTATTGAAGGTGAAATATTACTCCATGGTCAAAATATTTACGATAAGAGCGTAGATGTAGCAGCACTTCGTCGTAATGTAGGCATGGTGTTTCAGCGCCCTAATCCATTTCCTAAATCAATTTATGAAAATGTAGTTTATGGCCTGCGCTTACAAGGCATTAAAGAGAAACGTAAATTAGATGAAGTGGTAGAGCAATCACTTCGTGGTGCTGCTTTGTGGGATGAAGTAAAAGATAGATTGCACGATAGCGCGTTTGGCTTATCGGGTGGTCAGCAACAACGTTTAGTTATAGCTCGCTCAATTGCAATTGAGCCAGAGGTACTTTTACTTGATGAACCAACATCAGCACTCGACCCTATTTCTACTTTGGTAATCGAAGAGCTAATAAACGATTTAAAAAACAAATTTACCGTTGTTATTGTTACACACAACATGCAACAAGCAGCGCGTGTATCTGATCAAACAGCCTTTATGTATATGGGCGAATTGATTGAATACTCAGACACAAATACCTTATTTACTACACCAACGAAGAAAAAGACTGAAGATTACATTACCGGTCGTTACGGTTAATTAGCCCGTTATAGCGTGTTGTACAAGATTAAGAGAGAAGGTAACTATGGAACATAATATTAATAAGCATATTTCTGGGCGCTTTAACCAAGAACTAGAAAATGTACGTAACCATGTATTGAGTATGGGTGGCTTAGTTGAGCAGCAATTAAATAGCGCGCTTGATGCGGTGAGTCGTAACGATGCTGAGCTTGCTCAAAAGGTACGTCAGAACGATTACAAAGTAAATGCAATGGAAGTCAGCATTGATGAAGAATGTACGCGTATCATTGCTCGTCGTCAGCCTGCAGCAAGTGACTTACGTTTAGTGATTGCAATTGCAAAAACTATTGCAGATTTAGAACGTATTGGCGATGAAGCTGAGCGAATTGCTAAAGTTGCACTAGACTCATTTACTAAAGATCAACAAGACTTGCTAGTAAATATTGAGAATATGGGCCGCCAAGTTTTAAAGATGTTACATGATGTACTAGACGCATTTGCACGTATGGATGTGCAGCGCGCATTTCAAGTACATAAAGAAGATGCAAAAGTTGACCGTGAATATGAAGCTATCACACGTCAAATAATGACTTATATGATGGAAGATCCACGCTCAATCCCTAAAATTATGGACTTAGTTTGGTCTGTTCGTTCATTAGAGCGCATAGGGGATCGCTGTCAAAATATTGCGGAATACATTATTTATTTTGTAAATGGCAAAGATATTCGTCATACATCTCAAGAAGATATAGAAAAATCGCTATAATTTTTTACCTATTTTTCTTTTTTATTAAAGCGGCTTAGTGCCGCTTTGTGCATTGCAAGCCTTAGTGAAGTAATAAAAAGCGTTCACAATCTTGGTTAATACTGTAAAATTCATGCTGCAAAGCATATCAATTTGATTAAAGGGTCAGTTATGCCTACAAACGCGTTTTTAGGAGTATTTGCAAAATCTCCTATCAAACCAATGGAAGAACACATCAAGAAGGTTCATCAAGCAAGTAAAGCCTTGATACCTTTTTTTAATCACGTATTTAAAGAAGAGTGGGTACAAGCTGAAGAGCTTCGCATCACTATTCGCAATTTAGAACGTGAAGCTGATGATATGAAAAGAGATATACGCTTACAATTGCCACGTGGTTTATTCATGCCGGTAGAGCGTACAGATCTTCTCGAATTAGTAACTCAACAAGATAAAATTGCCAATAAAGCAAAAGATATTGCGGGACGAGTGATTGGTCGTGAAATGACCATTCCTAAAGTTATGCAAGCTGATTTCTTAGCTTACTTAACCCGTTGTGTAGATGCGACTAAACAAGCATCTAAAGCAATTAACGAATTAGAAGAATTGCTAGAAACGGGTTTTAAAGGTCGAGAAGTCACCTTAGTAGAAAAAATGTTAGTTGAATTGGATGCCATAGAACAAGACACGGACGAAATGCAGATAAAAGTACGCCGCCAGCTACGTGATGTAGAGGGTGAGTTAAATCCAATTGATGTTATGTTTTTGTACAAAATCATTGAATGGGTTGGCGAGCTTGCAGATATTGCAGAGCGCGTAGGATCACGTCTTGAGCTGATGTTAGCTCGTTAATTTAAAATCAGTTCAAACACGAAAGATTAAGGTTTTACAATGGATATCATTGCATCTTACGGCACGGTATTAATTTTAATTGCCGCAGCAGTCGGCTTTTTTATGGCTTATGGTATTGGCGCGAACGACGTAGCGAACGCCATGGGTACATCTGTAGGTTCAAAAGCGCTAACAATCAAACAAGCTATTTTTATAGCGATGATTTTTGAATTTGCAGGCGCCTATTTAGCAGGTGGTGAGGTTACATCAACAATTCGTAAAGGAATTATTGATGCAGCACCATTTGCAGATATTCCGGAATTAATGGTTCTGGGTATGATTTCGTCTTTATTTGCAGCCGGCGCTTGGTTATTAATGGCCTCCTTCTTAGGCTGGCCTGTATCTACAACTCACTCAATCATTGGTGCAATCATTGGTTTTGCGCTAGTTGCAGTAGGTACTGAGGCGATTCAATGGGATAAAGTAGGTGGTATTGTAGGTAGTTGGATTATAACACCTGCCATATCAGGCTTTATTGCATACTTAATATTCATGAGTGCACAAAAACTTATTTTTAATACAGATGCACCACTAAAAAATGCTAAACGTTATGTCCCTCTTTATATGGGCTTAGCAGGTTTTATCATGGCATTGGTTACAATTAAAAAGGGCTTAAAGCACGTTGGTATAGACCTAGGCTCAGCTGAAGGCTATGCACTGTCAGTAGGTGTTGCAATAGTTGTTGCTGTGATTGGTAAAATTGCCATATCTCGCTTAAATATTGATCCAAAAGCAGATAAACAAATGCAGTTCAACAATGTTGAAAAAGTATTTGCTGTTCTTATGGTACTAACAGCATGTTGTATGGCATTTGCACATGGTTCCAATGACGTTGCTAATGCAATTGGTCCACTAGCAGCTGTTGTAAACATTGTTGAAAACAATGGTGAAATTGCTAAAAAAGCAGCTATTGCTTGGTGGATTCTACCTCTAGGTGGTTTTGGTATTGTTGCTGGTCTTGCTATTTTAGGCAAAAAAGTAATCAAAACAATCGGTGAAGGTATTACACATTTAACACCTAGCCGTGGTTTTGCTGCTGAACTAGCTGCTGCTTCTACCGTTGTTATTGCCTCAGGTACTGGTATGCCAATCTCTACTACTCAAACCCTAGTGGGTGCGGTATTAGGTGTAGGTATGGCACGTGGAATTGGCGCGCTTAACATGGGTGTTATCAGAAACATTGTAGTTTCTTGGGTAATTACATTGCCAGTTGGCGCTGCCCTTGCTATTGTTATTTTCTACGTACTAAGAACCGCATTTGGGGTTTAATAAAAAAGTACTCAAAGACTTTTAGCTTGAAAAGATCTCAATGCCCTAGGTGTTGGGGTCTTTTTATTTGTGGAAAGAAAAAATGACTAACCTTCCAAGTATTAAACAACTACAGTATTTATTAGCTGTTCATCAACATCAGCACTTTGGCAGAGCCGCTAGCGCCTGCTTTATAGGACAATCTACTTTAAGTAGCGCTATTCAAAATCTTGAAGAAACACTAGGGTGTCAGCTAATTGAGCGTGAAAATCGCAGCCTGATGTTTACCAGTATTGGTGAAGAAGTTGTTGAGCGTTCTCGTAAAATAATTAACGATACAATTAGTTTAAAAGAGCTTACAAAAAGCTTTTTAACACCACTAAGTGGTAAGCTGACTGTGGGGGTTATACCTACAATTGCAAGCTTTATAGCGGCTCCGCTTTATCATTTTTGTAAAGAAACCTTTTGTGATTTAGAGCTGGTATTAATTGAAGATACGAGTGACAAGCTACTGGATAAACTTGAACATGGGCATATTGACTTAGCGCTACTTGCACTGCCGTACGAAACAGATAAATTTCATACACAAGTATTGGCAAAAGATCAGTTTAGTTTAGTGCACCATAAGGATTACAGCGCTGCAAAGGGCGTAGTCGACTTTAACCTATTACCAGAGGCTAGCGTATTCTTATTAGAGCGCGAGCACTGCATGACGGGCCATGCGCTTAGTGCATGTCATTTAAACCGTGCCAGTTGTATTAACCCATTTGAAGCTGCAAGCTTACATACTCTATTAAGCATGGTTGAGCATCAGCTCGGGGTGACTTTTTTACCACAGATGGCGATTAATGCGGGTATTTTAGATAATAAAAATATGGTGGCTACACCATCACAAAGTGATGCATATAGAGATATTGGTATCTTGTGGCGTAAAACTACGGGCCGAATTCGAGACTTTAGGCTATTTAGTCAACAGCTTGAGGTATTTTTAAAGCGTCAATGTAGTTTAGATTTTTCTAAAGCAGAATAATAAGTGAACTAAAGCAGCCTACAAAGGCTGCTTTTGATTTTGAAGATGACTTTCAAAAGGCTCAAGTTCAGGTAAAAATAATAAATAAATCCATACCACCAAGTTAAAGTAAGGCACGCAGCCTAATACAGTAAATACCTTAACTGGGTAGCCTTTAATATTCGCGTAGCGGTAACACTGATACGCGATTGCAAAATGTATAATCAGTAATAACATAACTAGTTGTGTCATACCTTCTTCCTTAAAAGCTTAAATAGCTTTGAAACCCACTATAAATATCGGTACTACGCCGCCAAAAGGTAATGTCATGTTTTTAAAGTGAAATACATAAAAAGGCACGACATTTTTTATTTGATGCTGAAAGTATAGGCAAGAAAGGTAATATTGGTAGTAATAAAATGATTAAAATTGTTTAATTTTGTTTATTTTGGGCTAGCTTGTTGTTGGTAAAACGTTTTATTTTTAGAAATTTTTTCGAGTTCATCTTTTACTTTTCCAACAGGTATTGGGCGTGCAATAAAGTAGCCTTGCCCATAATCAACACCAATTTCTTTTAGTGCAAAAAATATCTCTTCGTTTTCAACGTACTCAGCTACAGAGCGCTTATCGAGAGACCGACTAATATCATTTATTGCTTTTACTAACGCTAAATCTATAGGGTCATTGAGCATATCACTTACAAATGAGCCGTCAATTTTCACATGCTGTGCTGGTAGCTGTTTTAAATAATTAAATGTACTAAATCCAGTTCCAAAATCATCGATAGAAAAATGACAGCCTAAGCTATTAAGCTTCTCAATCATTTTACGAGTGGCCTTTAGGTTATTAATACTCGCAGATTCAGTTATTTCAAAAATTACCCGCGAAGCAGGCACGTTATACTTTTCAAGGTTTGATTCAATTAATGGCAATAAGCGTTCATCTAAGAACGATTGTGCTGACAAATTAATAGCAACTTGGTTTAACTCTGGGTGCTTAGATACACAAGCAATAGCATTACGTATAACGCATTGATCCATCAAAAATGTGTCGTTAAGCATTTCTAAAGAGGGAATAAACTGATTTGGGTATACGAGTTCACCTTTTAGTTTTAAGCGTAAAAGCGCTTCAAAATAAGCAACTTTACACTCTTTAAAATCCCAAATAGGTTGGTAATGTAGTTCAATATTATCTTGCTGTAGTGCTTGGCGAATTTCGTGGCCCCATTCAAGCCCTGTTTGTAGTGTATTGTTTTGAGCATCTTCTTTTGAATAGCAATGTACTAAGTTACGCCCTAGGTTTTTGGCAATATACAAAGCAATATCGGCTTGTTTTAAACACTCATTAGGGTCGTTATTTTGTGTCGTGATTTGAGTTAAACCAATAGAGCAGCTAATAGTGTATATCTGATCTTCTGATTTAAAAGCATGTTTTTCTATCGCACTACACACACCTTCTGCAATAAGGTGTGCATCCAGTAAATTCATATTGGTAAGTATGACTGCAAATTCATCCCCACCAATTCTGCATACCAGGTGATCGTCGCCAATATTTGCTTTAAATAATTGCGCCACTTCTTTTAAAACTATATCGCCCTGATGATGGCCTTTACTGTCGTTTATTATTTTAAAGTGATCGAGGTCAATATAAATAACAGCATGCTCTATGCCATCATAGGTGTATTTATCTTGGCATATTTTATTAAGCTGTTGATCAAAATAATAACGATTATGTAAACCTGTTAATGGGTCATGGTGTGCTAAATGACGTAGTTGAATCTCAGCTTGCTTTCGTTCGTGTATATTGTCGATAGTTGCGGTTATGGTCGCGTTATTACGGCTATTTTTTATTAGCTGCAATCTGCATTCAACCCAAATTAAATTGCCATTTTTGTGGGTTAACTTTACTTCTATTTGTTGCTGTTGCTCGCCACCATGTAAAATATCGTTAATAGTGTAGTCAAGCCTTCCTTTATCTTCGTTATTACAATAAGCGCTTAATGGGTTTTGTAGTGATGATTTAACACCAAAACCGCTTAATGTTTCCCATGCGGGGTTAATAAAACGAATATTACCTTGCTGATCGAGCTCTAAAACAACTGTATTTAAGTGCAATAAAATACGCTGATGAGCAGAAAATAACTCTTTGTAACGCACTTCGCTCACGCTCAATTGTTCTACTTTGTAAGCAAATTCAGCATAACTCACCATAAAATCTTCACGTCGTGCGGCGTGGTCACACACTTTGTTTAAAAATGAAGGATCGTAAGGGGCTCTGATAAAGTCGGTAACACCCGAAAGCAAAAGCTGCTCAGCGTAATCGGCATCGTCACTTTCTATAATTGTAACAATAGCTTGTTTAGAATTGTGCTGGAGGATTTCTTCAACGAGTACACTCGAGCTCTCTGCACTTGATGTAGTGGCATCGAGTAGCACAATTGAAAACTGCTGTTGGTTATAAGCGTTAAGTGCCGCTTTAGCTGAAGTTACGTGAGTGATAGCAAAGTTTAACTTTAACTGTTCACTTATTTTGTCGGCCGTATTTTGAAGTGGCTCTAATAATAATAAGTTTAGCCGGCTACTTTTTTCTAAGTGAGTAGATAAAACATTCGCAAGTACTTGAGGGAGCATATCTTTGTGCTCAAACGGTAGCACAGCATCTATCCCATAGCTTCGGGCTGTTGTTTCGGCAATCCGCTCACAGTAAATTGGCGGAATAAGTAAGATTGGTGTGTTTTTTGGTGTTTTTAATAATCCTGAGCGGATCATCCTAGAAAAGCGCCAGCCATCAATTTTACCAACATTAATGCCCGTTATTATAATATCAACAGGGTGTTGTTTTAAAAGCTTTAAAGCTTGTTGACTATCTTGGGCATCAATAAAGGTAAATACATTTAAGCTATCTAAAGTGCCCTTAATCGCGCGGCGTTCAGCACTACTTGCGTTTAATATTAGCAATTTAAGCTGGTTTGGCACGAGTTGAACACCCCTAATATAACTTATAATAATTTAGCCGAATAAGAATAGTGACATTTAACCATAAGAACAAGAGAATTTAATGGCAAACACGCAAACAGACATTATAAGTTTGGCTGATTTCTTGAGCTTAATATCCGATACATATACACTTGGCGCGATTTTAAATGATGTGGATTACTAATTATGCGCGTGGCTGACTTTAGCTTTGACTTACCTGATGAATTAATAGCTCGCTTTCCTAAAGCGGACAGAACCAGCAGCCGTCTACTCACTTTAGATGGCCCAAGCGGAACTTTAGAACATAAAGTGTTTAGCGATATACTTGATTTAGTAAACGAAGGCGATTTATTGGTCTTTAACAATACACGCGTTATTCCAGCACGTATGTTTGGTCAAAAAGCTTCAGGCGGAAAAGTTGAAGTACTTGTAGAGCGGGTATTAGATGAGCATCGCGTACTTGCGCATGTACGGGCAAGCAAGTCGCTTAAGGTCGGTAACGAAGTTATTTTAGAAGGCAAAGCCAAGGCAATAATGGTTGCACGCCACGATACTTTATTTGAGCTTGAGTTCGATCATAGCCAAAACGTGCTAGATATACTTAATGATATTGGCCATATGCCACTGCCTCCTTATATTGACCGACCTGATACCGATGCTGACCGTGAGCGCTATCAAACTGTTTATGGAGAAAAGCCAGGTGCAGTTGCAGCACCAACTGCAGGTCTACATTTTGACGATAAGTTAATGACAGCACTAAAAGATAAAGGCGTAAACATGGCTTTTGTTACGCTACACGTTGGCGCTGGTACTTTTCAGCCGGTACGAGTTGATAGTGTTGATGAGCATGTAATGCATTCAGAGTACATAGAAGTACCTGATGACGTAGTTGCAGCTGTTGCGCAAACTAAAGCAAATGGTGGGCGTGTAATTGCGGTAGGCACGACTTCAGTTCGCTCATTAGAGTCGGCTGCTAAAGTTCACGGCGGCAAGTTAGATACGTATTTTGGTGATACCGATATATTTATTTTTCCGGGTTATCAATTTAATGTTGTTGATGCCATGGTCACAAATTTTCACTTACCAGAATCAACGCTTATAATGTTAGTCAGCGCATTTAGCGGCCAAGACAATATTATGGGCGCTTACAATACTGCAATAGAGCAGCAGTACCGCTTTTTTAGTTATGGCGACGCGATGTTTTTAACACGTAAGTAACAAAATATTGTTTAATACTCAGTCGAATATATTAAAACCCCCAGCTTAGTTGCTGGGGTTTTTGTTTGCGGCAATTGGCAAAACTGAATTTATCGCAGCTAATAGTATTAGTGAGGCAAAAAGGGTAGAATCAGGCGGTTAAATTATAGCTTGTTGGACTGTTTTTCCGACATTGAGGATGATATGAAATTTGAATTAGATTGTACTGACGGAAAAGCGCGCCGCGGCCGCTTAATTTTTGACCGTGGTGTAATAGAAACACCTGCTTTTATGCCTGTTGGTACTTACGGTACTGTAAAAGGTATGACGCCAGATGAAGTTAAAGCCACTGGTGCGCAAATATGTTTAGGTAATACCTTTCATTTAATGCTTCGCCCAGGTACTGAGATCATTAAACAACATGGTGATTTACACGACTTTATGAATTGGGACTTCCCAATTTTAACTGACTCAGGCGGTTTTCAAGTATTTAGCTTAGGCGCAATGCGCAAAATCACTGAAGAAGGCGTTTTATTTCAATCTCCAGTAAATGGTGATGAAATTATGATGTCGCCTGAAAAGTCGATGGAAGTACAGCGCGACTTAGGCTCAGACATCGTTATGATTTTTGACGAGTGTACGCCATACCCAGCAACTGAAAAAGAAGCTAAAGATTCTATGGAGTTATCTCTTCGTTGGGCTAAGCGCTCAAAAGAAGGGCATGGCGATAATCCATCTGCTTTATTTGGTATTATCCAAGGTGGTATGTACCCAGAATTACGTGCACAATCACAAGCTGGCCTTGAAGAAATTGGTTTTGACGGTTATGCATTAGGCGGCCTATCAGTAGGTGAGCCTAAAAACGAAATGATGAATATCCTTGATCATTGTGCGTTTAAAATGCCAGAAGACAAGCCTCGTTACCTTATGGGTGTAGGCAAGCCAGAAGACTTAGTTGAGTCGGTTCGCCGTGGTATTGATATGTTTGACTGTGTTATGCCAACACGTAATGCGCGTAACGGCCATTTATTTATTACCACGGGTGTAGTAAAAATACGTAACGCAGTGCATAAAACAGATACAGGGCCACTTGACCCTGAGTGTGATTGCCATACGTGTAAAAACTATTCACGAGCTTATTTGCATCACCTTGATAAATGTAACGAAATTTTAGGTGCGCGACTAAACACAATTCATAACTTACGTTACTATCAACGTGTTATGGAAGGTTTACGTAATGCAATTAGCGAAGGTAAATTAGAAGAATTTGTACAAGATTTTTATGCTCGCCGAGGCCAAGATGTGCCAGAGTTAGCAGATATAAAAAATTAAACTTTAAAATTAAAGAGGAAGTATCATGAGTTTATTTATTTCAAATGCACACGCAGCAGCTGGTCAACCTGCGGCAGGCGGTGGTTGGGAAATGCTAATAATGTTAGCTATTTTCGGTTTGGTTTTTTACTTTTTAATCTACCGCCCACAAGCTAAGCGCGTTAAAGAGCACAAAAGCTTAATGAGTATGATGGCTAAAGGTGATGAAGTACTTACCCAAGGCGGTTTAGTGGGTAAAATTGTGAAAATTTCTGAAGAGAAAGATTTCATCGTTATCTCTTTAAACGAGCAAGCAGAAGTTACAGTACAAAAATCTGCAGTATCTGCAGTATTGCCAAAAGGCACAATGAAGTCGCTATAAAAATAATAAGGACGACCCCGTGTTAAACAAGTTTCCAGTTTGGAAGTATTTACTTGTTTTAGCTGTGGTAGCCATTGGCCTTTTATATGCCTCTCCAAACTTGTATGGTCGCGATCCGGCCATACAAGTTTCAGGTGCTAAAGGCGCTGATGTCGATCTCAGTGTTGTAGACAAAGTAAACGCAATCCTTAAAAAAAATAATGTAACCGCTAAATCGAC
Organism: Pseudoalteromonas sp. SG43-8; assembly: GCF_014164245.1. Taxonomy (NCBI): domain Bacteria; kingdom Pseudomonadati; phylum Pseudomonadota; class Gammaproteobacteria; order Alteromonadales; family Pseudoalteromonadaceae; genus Pseudoalteromonas; species Pseudoalteromonas sp. SG43-8. The sequence goes on from NZ_JACJEX010000010.1 coordinate 26,623, forward strand.
AATACTTGAAGATGGACAAATTTTAGTTCGTTTAAAAAATGTTGAAGAGCAACTTAAAGCGCATGACTTACTTCGTGATTCGCTGAGCGATGATTACATTTCTGCTATTAATATGGCACCTGCTCAACCAGCTTGGTTAAAAGCAGTTGGTGGTAACCCTATGAAGCTAGGTCTTGATTTAAGTGGTGGCGTACATTTCACCATGGAAATCGACATGGCAACAGCGGTTGATAACCAGCTTGAGCAAATGGAACAAGATTTTCGCAGTGACCTGCGCGAAGAAAAACTACGTTATCGTAGTGTTCGCCGCGTAGCAGGCTCCGATCGTATGCGTGTAGAAATGCGTACCGAAGAAGACAAAAATGCTGCGGAGAGTTTCTTAGAAACTCGCTACCCGCTAAATGTCTACATTGATGACAGCAGTAACGATAAAGCATTTTTTGCGACAATGAGTGAGCAAAAACTCAAAGAAATTCGTGACTACGCTATCAAGCAAAATGAAACGATTATTCGTAACCGTATCAACCAAATTGGTGTTGCAGAGCCTAACGTACAACGCCAAGGCGCTGAGCGTATTATTGTTCAACTACCAGGTATTCAAGATACTGCACGTGCTAAAGAAATTTTAGGCGCGACAGCAACACTTGAATTTCGTGAAGTAGACGAAAACGCAGATATTAGCGCTGCTGCCCAAGGTCGTATCCCAGCGGGTACTGAAATGATCATGAGCCGCGACGGTTACCCTGTTGTACTTAAAAAGCGTATTATTTTAGAGGGCAGCCATATTACGGGCGCGCAATCTGGCGCTGATGAATACCAACGTCCGCAAGTAAGTATTACGCTAGATAGCAAAGGTGGGGCAAAAATGAATGCCTTTACCAAGCGTGCTATTGGTAAGCGTATGGCAACGGTATTTATTGAGTACAAGCCATCAGGTAAAAAAGATGCAGACGGTAAAGCGCTTCCGCCTATTAAGGTTGAAGAAGTTATTAACGTAGCAACGATTCAAGCCCGTCTTGATCGCTCGTTCCGTATTACCGGCATTGATAACCCAGCAGAAGCTCATAACTTAAGCTTACTACTTCGTGCTGGTGCACTTGTAGCGCCAATTCAAATTGTTGAAGAGCGCACAGTAGGTCCAAGCTTAGGACAAGAAAATATTGAAGCGGGTATGACTGCGGTTGCACTTGGCTTTGCGTTTGTGCTTGTATTTATGTTTGTGTACTACAAAGGTTTTGGTATGGTTGCAAACCTTGCGCTTGCGGCTAACTTAGTACTAATTGTAGGTGTTATGTCTTTAATTCCGGGCGCTACACTTACGCTACCAGGTATTGCCGGTATTGTATTAACAGTAGGTATGGCAGTTGATGCTAACGTACTTATTTTTGAACGTATACGTGAAGAGCTGGCCGATGGCCGTAGCCCTCAACAAGCGATTCATTTTGGTTACGATAGCGCATTTAGCACTATATTTGATGCCAACATCACGACACTAATTGCTGCCATTATACTGTTTGCAGTGGGCACTGGTCCGATTGCGGGCTTTGCAGTGACACTTGCGATTGGTATTTTAACTTCAATGTTTACAGCCATCGTTGGTACCCGTGCGGTAATCAACTTATTTGTTGGTGGTAAACGCATTGATAAACTTTCGATTTAAGGAGCAGACATGCAAATTTTAAGTTTGGGTAGTAGAACCCTTCGTTTCATGTCTCTTCGAAAAGTGGCCATGGGTTTCTCGACGCTACTAATTTTAGCGTCGTTTGCATCAATTTTTATCAAAGGCCTAAACTTTGGTTTAGATTTTACCGGCGGTACTGCGGTAGAAGTGGGTTTTTCACAACCGGCTGACCTTAAAAAAGTACGTGATGCACTAGCTGATAATGGTTTTGCTGATGCATCAGTGCAGCTATTTGGTTCAAGCCAAGAAATTTTAGTTCGCTTAGCACCACGCGGTAGCGATGTAAAAGCTGAAGTAATTGGTAACCAAGTAATCGATGCACTTAAAAAAGCAGACGACAGCGTAGTAATGCGCCGTATTGAATTTGTAGGCCCAAGTGTAGGTGAAGACTTAAAAGAGCAGGGTGGCCTTGCCATGTTAACTGCGCTTATTTGTATCTTAATCTACGTTGCATTTCGTTTTGAATGGCGCTTTGCAGTTGGTGCGGTAGGTGCACTACTACACGATGTTATTATTACTGTGGGTTTATTTTCGGTATTAGGTTTAGAGTTTGATTTAACTATATTAGCGGCAATTCTTGCGGTAATTGGTTATTCACTCAATGATACGATTGTTGTATCAGACCGTATACGTGAAAACTTCCGTAAGGTACGCATTGACGATACGATAGAAATTATTGATATTTCACTTACGCAAACACTTAACCGTACACTTGTAACATCAATCACGACTATTTTAGTATTGATTGCCTTGTTTACATGGGGCGGACAAACCATTCATGGTTTTGCAACTGCATTACTGTTTGGTGTGTTTATTGGTACTTATTCTTCGATTTATGTTGCAAGCTCTGTTGCTATAGCAATGGGCGTAAGCAAAGAAGATTTAATACCAGAAGTAATTGAAAAAGAAGGCGCAGACCAAGACGCTATGCCGTAATGGTTTTGTAACTACTTTAAAAAACCGCTCATTGAGCGGTTTTTTATTGCCTGTAATATATTTATGCTCACGATTGTTTTAGCTTTACTGTGCAAGTATGAATAAACAGTGCTAACTTTGTAGAGCACGCCATGAGTGTAACGTCGTACTATGTATTTAAGATAAGTATGAATAGTGCGGTTATTAATAAGTACAGTTACATAATATCGTCATCTTTTATTTAGGCGCTGGAAGCTGTTTAGCTTAAATAACGCGATAATTTAAACTATCAATAATAACTGTTAAAACTACCGATAATAACTAGGGTGATAATTATGTTGCCATTAAAGTATTTGATTAACGTAGTAAGTTTGTTTGTATGCAGCGCTTTAGCGAGTGAGGTAAATATCGTAAATGTAGCGCAGGAGCAGCGTGTGCAATATGCTCGTGACGACTACCTTAACGAGCTATTAGAAAAAGCACTGGTGAGCGCACAATACCCTGCAGAGATTAACCCCGTTTTAATTCATCCCCATCAACAACGTACTTTAATAGCACTAGATACAAAAAATTTAGATTTATACTGGAGTATGAGCAGCCCCGAAAGAGAGTCTTTAGCTATTGCGATTAAAATCCCATTATTTAAAGGCTACATAGGTAAAAGGGCACTATTAACAAGTAAGAACAGCATTGCTAGATTTAAAGGTATTACTAGCTTAGAGCAGTTAGGTAGGCTTTCTGCGGTACAAGGTCATGATTGGCCTGATACAAAAATAATGGCGTTTAATGGCCTGCATATAAGGCCGTTTGCAAATTATCAGGCTATGTTTGCCTTAACAAGTGCAGGGCGTATTGATTACTTCCCACGTTCATTTATCGAGGTTAATTCAGAGCTAGCGGCAAATAAACAAAGTAACCTAGTGATAGTACCTAATTTATATATGAGTTATCCAACAGGGTTTTATTATTTTGTATCAAATAGTAAGCCAGAGCTTGCAGTGGCAATTAAAAAAGGGCTTGAGATAATGCAAAAAAATGGCGAGTTTGATGCTTTATTTGATGAATATTTCGCAAAAGATTTAAACTCGTTACCTTATGAAAAAGGTAAAACAGTAGAGTTGAAGCTAGATAACCCTTATTTTTAGGCACAAAAAAAGGAGCCTGGGCTCCTTTTTAGTATGCTATTAATAGCATTTAATTAGCGAAGTAACGACTCAGTTAATACTGGACGAATTTCGCGAATAATTGCTTGAGTCAGTTTTGGTGAACCACAGATAATATTGCCGCTGTGGTTATAGTTATTACCACCGGCGAAATCTACAACCATACCGCCCGCTTCTTTAACCATAAGTTCGCCTGCAGCAGAGTTCCAAGGTTTTAAACCAATTTCAAAAAATCCATCAACACGGCCAGCTGCAACGTATGCCATATCTAAAGCAGAACAACCTGCACGGCGAATATCAGCAGTGTGTACAAATAATGCTTTAAACGCTTCAGTGTATGCATCCATGTGGTTTTTGTTTTTAAACGGGAAACCAGTAGCAAGTACAGTGCCTGCAAGAACCGTAGTTTTGCTAACGCGTAGACGTTTACTGTTTAACTGAGTGCCTTGACCGCGAGATGCAGTGAAAAGCTCACCGCGAATTGGATCATAAATAACAGCTTGGTCTAAACGACCTTTAACTTTAAGTGCGATAGAAACCGCGTAATGAGGGATACCTTTGATGAAGTTAGTTGTTCCATCGATAGGATCTACAATCCATTGGTAATCATCATCCTTGCCTTTATGCTCACCTAGTTCTTCACCAACAATTGAGTGAGTAGGGTAAGACTGTAAAATAGTGTCACGAATTACGGCTTCGGCTTCTTTATCAATGTTAGTTACTAAGTCGTTAGCGCCTTTTTGTTGCACTTCAACTTTTGATAAATCTTCACTTGCGCGAAGTAAAATTTTGCCTGCGTTGCGCGCAGCGCGAACCGCAATGTTTAACATTGGATGCATGGTATTACCTTTGGGTTGTAAAAGAACGTTTATATATTTCAGCCGGCGTATTTTAGCGACTTTTGCCATAAAGTAAACAATAAACCCCAAATACTTGTGTTTGTTTTTTATACAAGATTGAAAAGTGTATATATTTTTAAAAAATAATTATCTGCATTTAAATAAATTAATTTTAAATAACACTTTACCTAAAGTTAACTTGAGGTTTTATCGTGCTCCTAACTTAACTGATAGGATAACATTATGTATTTAGAGCACGTAAACTTAGTCGCGAGTGATATAGATAGTATGCTTACATTTTATCGCGCTGTATTTCCACATTGGTCGATTAGAAGTGAGGGCAGAGGCGATTGGCATGGTAAACCAAGACGCTGGGTACACTTTGGAGATGACACGCATTACATTGCGATAAGCAGTCATGGTGAAGGTGAAAACAGAAACTTATCGGGCCATCAAATTGGTTTTGCACACTTTGCTTATGTAACTAATAATTTAAGCGCAGTAGTAATGCGCTTAAATAAAGTGGGTTTTACTCTAAGCAAGCAAGGTAACGAGAATCCTTTCAGAAAGAATGTCTACTTTATTGATCCTGCAGGGTTTGAAGTTGAGTTTGTAGAGTATTTAAGTGATATACCAAGCGAGCGAAATAACGATTTATAATAAAATACTAAGCAGCACGCTAAAGTGCTGCTACTCAATTATAGTGAGCGATTATTATTACCCGTGCCAAACTGGGTTTTTAGCTCATTTGCAAAACTTATAAATTTTTCTTTAATTGTGCGCTTTATTTTCACCTCAACCGAGCCCATTACTGCCTTTCCTTCAATATGAATTGTAGGGCCTTGGCGTTTGTTAAGCGACACAGATTTATTTTCAAGGCTACTTAAAATACAAAACATTTTAGACACTACATTGACATGCTCTGGTACGTAAATTTCATCGCTACCAAAAATACAGTTAACGTGAATAGTTACATTTTGATGCGCAAAAATAGCATCGGTAAAATCAAGCACCACCGATCCCATAAAGTTACTCAAATATATATTTTTTGGCACAACCCACTGACCACTTCGCTCGTTAGATCCTAAAATACTGCGTAATGTAAAATCATCATCACTGTTTTGCTGTGCACTATAATGTGGTGTAAATTGCGATTGTTTTTCTGCTTTATATTGCTGATCGGTATTAAGTGTTAAGTCTTCTACTAAGGCTAGCAGAGCTTCGTTATTAGGTGCATCCATCGCATTATCTAAACGTCTTTCGAATGCATCAACAGAAATAACACCATGACTGTAATTATAAATTAATTGATCAATCACTTGTTCGCGTACTTGCTCTATTGGGCGGTCTTCAACTTTTACAGACATGAGTTATTCCTTATTATATTTACTATTGATACTGCTCTTGTAGTTAGGCTGCAAACCGCGTACCAAATATAATTTCATTAATTATCAATTGGTTATTTTTTAACGGTGTTTTTTGTTTTGTTATATTAACGATAGATTAACCAAAAGAGCAATTATCTAGCTATTTTCACTATTTGAGAAAGTTTTACCGAGTAGCCTGTAAATAGTTACACAAACATAGATAAGGTTTTATCATTTAATTAATTCAAGTCTTTGAATTTTAAGTGTAAATAAAGTTGGCCTGAAGCTCGCATTAGTTAAAGTGTCTTTAATCAAAAGGAGAAAGATTATGAAAACATTTAACAAATCTATTATCGCAGCTCTAGTTCTTGGTACTACGGCTATGGGTGCCCAAGCAAACAGCTGGGAAAACGAAAGTAAAGATGCTTGGATTGATGGTAAGGCAGAAACCGTTCTACTTATGAACACTAATCTAAACAACTTTGACATTAACACTGATGTAAAAAATGGCAAGGTAGTACTTACAGGTAAAGTTAATAGCGAACTCGATAAAGAGCTAGCAGAAGAACTTGTACTTAGCCTAGATGGTGTAACTGATGTTGATAACAGCCTTACTGTTGTTAAAAGCATGGACACCGAAGATAAAAGCAACGACATGATGGACGATGATGATAACGACCTAACGGACGCTAAAATCACCACTGTAATCACAACTCGCTTCCTGTTTGACTCAGAAGTAGGTGGTACAGACATTGATGTTGATACCGACAACGGTGTGGTAACTCTGAATGGCTCTGTAGAGTCTGAAGCTGAAAAGCAACTAGCAGTTAAAATTGCTAAAAATGCTGAAGATGTTCGCGACGTAGTTGATAAACTAGCTATTGTTGCTGAATAATACAGTATAGTTAAGGCCCAGTAATACTGGGCTTTAAGTCTTTTCAATGTTTAATTTAAATGGAGTTTGATCATGGATATTATTCGTATAATACTTTCGGTTTTATTACCGCCATTAGGTGTGTTTTTGCAAGTTGGCTTAGGTATGCATTTTTGGTTAAATATTCTATTAACACTGCTAGGTTATTTCCCAGGGTTAATACATGCAATCTACATTATTGCGAAAAAATAATGACAGATTATATATTGTGTAAGCCGACTACTGAGGTTTAGCTAAATACTTTAGTACCGATCGGCTCACAATATTAGTTTTTAAAGAATTTTTAGATAGTTTTTAGATAGTTTTTTAGGTTAAATCCAATTTTTAACGCCCTTCAACCCATTGATTTACTTCCTTAACTCTCTCCCAATATTATTTTAAAACTATACTTATTGTTTACTAATAAGCTTTCCAGCTAACAGCCGCGCTCAGATTCTGACTTGATGCCATTTAGGAAATCTTCAACATTAGTGTGTTTATACATCTATAATATACAATCAAATACTTTATTATTTAGTGACAATATTACCTTCACTTCTAGTGTTATCATTAAACTAGGTTTTAGGCATATTGAGGCAGTTAATTGAATATTCGACTTATAATGTCAGGCGTTGTGTCTTTCGTTTTTTATTTTAGTTGGGCCTACTGGGCAAATAGTGCGGCAGACATTGCTAAATCGGTTACGCTTCAAGCTGCATTAGTGCAAGGTTTGTATAGTGGATTTGTAACGCTGTTTTTTACCTTTATTTTAGAAATGGTCGTCAACAAGTATAAGTTTAGTTATGTAACGCTTGCGTTTGTAACTCCAATTATTTGTATGTTTCATTCTAAAACACCACAAAACGTAGCAATACGACAAAGCTTCAATAATGCAATTAACTCTAGCGCCTCGTATTTAAGTAACAAAAAAATAGCAGGTGTACTTTTTGCGCCTATTATTCCGATTACTGTTCAATCGAGCTTAGTGATTATGGTGAATGTAATTAATCAGACACCTAATTTGGCACTTACAGTAGCCCCAAGCATATTTTTTACAGCCTTGTATGCCTACACATATATGTCAGCTTTGCTTAAAAAGTAGAGGGTTAAATATAAAAGACTATATGGGATAGGTTTTGTTTATAATTTAATACAGTGAATAGCACGGTAAATACTTTACATTTTATGTTTATGCCCACTTAAAAGATTACTATTTAAGCAGTTAGCTTGTTGATTGTTAAAATAAAGGTTTTTGGTAGTGACAAGCACCTAAAAAGTTTTTATACTGCAACCCGCTTTAGTCGCTCTGTGACTGAACGCTTAAAAAATTAACTGCCTGGCAGTTATATAAAGTTGGCCCCTTAGCTCAGTTGGTTAGAGCACACGACTCATAATCGTTAGGTCCCCAGTTCGAGTCTGGGAGGGGCCACCACTTTTACAAATTTCCCAAGTAAATACCTATCCAAATTATTTAAAGCTACATTAATTTAATATTGTGTAATTTTTATTCTTTAGTTACCCCTAATAATAAACGTAATCTAAATAAAATTAATCCATAGATTAAGCTAAGCTTTCTTAAATTTGAAATAGTGCGAATGCACTATTAAATTCCAGCGTTAGATCAGATGCTTTGCTTTATAAGTGACAGTGTTCAGCATTTAATTTCAGAAGACAAAAAGCCCCTATTGGGGCTTTTTACTTACTAGTGTTTACTTTTATTGCTCAAAACTACAAGAGTTAACTAATTTTTACGGTATATCTCATGCTCAATATCGTAAATATTTACGCTTAGACTGTCTGATGCTCTGCAATATGTTTTTAAACATGAAAGTAGTAGTTCGCTTAACATTTGTTTTTGCTCAATTGAGCGCCCTGCCAAAATATGTACCGCGATATGTATAAACCCTGATTTTCCTGCGCCAAGTTGATATTGCTGATAAGCAATAGCACGTGTTTTTATGGTTTCTAATTCAAACAAGTTACTTTCGAAAGCGGTTGTATGAATTTTTTCTACCAATACTTGAGGTAAAACGGGGAGGTCTTCTGAGTGTTCAATAATAATGTGCGGCATTTAGGCGTTTCCTATTATGAGTTACTGCATGAGCGAGAGGTAATTGTATCAAATACAAGAGGGGTCGCTAAACCCTGAGCTATCTAAAATCTTTACTTTAAACTAATTTAGTCGTATTTATTTTTGATGTTAGTATAAAAACAAACAGGTGAACCTTCGCTTAGTAATTTATCTACTAAGTTACCTATATATTCATTAAGGATAAGTATGAAATTACCACAAAAATTTAAACGTTTAGCTTTACTTGCAGGTGCAATTGTTACGTTAAGTGCTTGCTCTGACGATGTTGCGTCGGTAAGCCTTGGGTTATTTACAACTAAAGATGTTGTGGTGAATTCGCAGCAAGATCCTATTGTTGAGGGCGTTACTTGTCATATTAGTCACATAGAGGCTAATTTGGACTTTTCTGATCCCTCTGATATGTCTATAGCGTGTCGTCAAACGGGGCCTATTACAGCGCAGCAGCTACAAAAAATAGACCGTAGCAAGTCGGGCGAGGTGATTTTTAAATCATCTAAAAGTATATTATTTAAATCACTAAAAGTGCGTCGTATTTACGATGCTGAAAATCGTACTTTATTGTACTTATCGTACTCAACTAAAGAGTCCAGTGGAAGCCACCACCATGCGCTATCAACAGTGCCGCTATACAATACTCAAGCGTGGGACTGGGCGCTTACACAAAAAGACTAAGTTAGCACCTACGTAAGCACCTAAACTAAAACCTAAAAGAGCACACTATGTTAGCTTTATTTAAATCAAAGCCATTATTAGAGCAGCAAGAACAGCAATGGCTTATTGATACATTTATTTGGGCTGTAGAAAACTTTGATGCTGAGTTTTTTACAAAGCACACTCAAATAATACTGCCAACGGCCACTTTTTTCCCTGATTCGGTATCGAGCATTGAAGAAATGGCGAGTAATGTTTTTAACCGCGTTACTAATTACGCGGGTATGAACGCATGGCCTATCCAGCTAGTTGCACCGCAGCAATTACAACCGCAAGTTTTTCCACACTTTGAATTTAGCAATGAAATACGTGGCGAAGGCAGCCATCTAATTGTGCCGCCAAGCCATACGATTAATATTTCTTTTAATCCTAATCAGATTAATCAGCCACAAGATTTAGTGGCAAGTTATGCAGGTACTCTAGCTACCATACTTATACATCACGTTGGGGTGCTGCCGCCTGGTGGTAGGGAGTATTTACCACAAGCTGCTGATGCACTTGCTTGTTTTTTAGGGTTTGGTGTGATGATGAGTAATACGGTGTATCAGTTTAAAGGCGGGTGTGGCTCTTGCTATAACCCATACGCTAACCGTGAAGCTAAGTTAAGTGAAACGCATACGGTATTTATGCATGCCCTAATTAGTTACTTTAAAAACGATAAAGTGTCTAAAAAGCATTTAAAGCCGCATTTACGTGGCCAGTTTAAAAAAGCACAAAAAGAAATTAAAGCATTGGTAAATAACTCGGCCAACCCGCTGTTATTAGCTTATTCGCCAAACTAGCAAGGATCTGCGTGGAATACTTAGATGAATTTTTACTGATTGTTATTGCTCATTTTTTTGCAGTAGCAAGCCCAGGGCCTGACTTTGCCGTAGTACTTAAGCAAAGTGTGCAACTAGGAAGGCGCAATGCATTGTGGACAAGCGCAGGTGTTGGCGCTGCTATTTTACTGCACGTTGCCTATTGCGTTTTAGGTGTTGCGCTTATTTTAACGCAATCGCCTAGTTTATTTATGGCGCTCAAGTACCTTGCTGGTGCATATTTAGCTTACTTAGGCGTACAAGCTCTTAGAGCTGCAAAACCGCCTGAAAGTAATGAAGGCGAGGCTGTAAAAGATGTTGAAAACAAAACCGTTCAAGAGGAACCCGTTTGGGTGGCTTTTAGGCGCGGCTTTTTCACCAATGCATTAAACCCAAAAGCCACGTTATTTTTTATGTCGTTATTTACACTCGTGATTAGCCCAACAACACCTACTAGCGTACAGGTCGGCTACGGCGTGTACATGGCATTGGCTACTTGGGCGTGGTTTTCAATGCTTTCAATGATGCTTTCTCGCGATAATGTAAGGGGCTTTTTCCAACAACGCGGTTATTGGTTTGACCGTGGAATTGGCATTATTTTAATTGCACTTGCAGTACGTGTTGTTATTTAACTTATTCAAAAAGCGCAGGAGATAAAAATGCCGCTATATAATTTTTCGTTTGGTTCTAATATGTCATCTAACCGTTTGTTAGCGCGCTTGCCCAATGTAAAGCGTGTAGGAACTGCGATACTTAAAGGCTACGAGCTTACTTTTGATATGCTATTTAAAGATGGCTCAGGTAAATGCAGTATTTGTCCGAGCGATAAAGAAGATGCATTGGTTTACGGCGTTATTTATGAGCTCAATGAAGAAGAAAAAGCTATTTTAGACAGTATTGAGGGCATAGGTTACGACTGCGTAGATATAGCCCCAATGCTTTTAACGGGTGAGACTGTAGCCGCACATTGTTATATAGCTAATACCCATGACAGCAATGTACTGCCATATGATTGGTACATAAAACACGTTCATCGCGGTTCACTTGAAGCGGGCGTACCAAAAGAATACAGTGATGCCATATTAAATCGCGCACAAAAAAGCGACACCAATCAAGAGCGCGCAGCAATTGAATTTGCAGTTCATCAAAAATAATAAAATAGGATTGATATGAAATTAACCAAACTTGCCGCAATTGCACTATTAGCAGGCTCTACGTTTAGCAGCTGGGCACAAGTTGATACCAACAAAGTTGACGATGTAATTAAAGCGTCAATGGCACGTTTTGACGTACCCGGTATGGCAGTTGCCATTGTTGAAAACGATAAAGTAATATTTGCTAAAGGCTTTGGTGTAACTAATCTCGATACCAACAAAAAAGTAAACAAAGACACTTTATTTGGTATTGTTTCAAACACAAAAGCATTCACTACTGCGGCACTGGCAAAGTTGGTTGATGAAGGTAAATTAAGCTGGGATGACCGCGTAATTGATCATTTACCCGAGTTTAGGTTGTACGATTCGTACGTAACACGCGAAATGCGTATTCGTGACTTATTAAGCCATCGCAGTGGGCTTGGGCTTGGGCAAGGCGATTTAATGATTTGGCCAAGTACCGATAAATCAGTTGATGAAATTTTAGCGGGATTACAGTACTTAAAACCAGCAAGCAGCTTTCGTAGTAAGTACGCTTATAACAACTTGATGTTTGTTACCGCTGGTGAAGTGGTTGCACGTGTGTCGGGTATCAGCTGGAACGATTACATCGAAAAAAATATATTACAGCCGCTGCACATGGATAACTCACGCGCGGGATTTTCACGTATTCCAAAAAGTAATAAAAACTGGGCGACAGGTCATATTCCTATGGATGGCACGCTTCATCCCTTTTTTGTGAACTACCTTGAGGACTTTAGAGGCGCAGGCGCCATTGCTTCAAGTGTAAGCGATATGAGTCAATGGCTACGTACGCAATTAGCAGGCGGTAAAATGCCAAGTGGCGAGCAGCTATTTAGTGAAAAGCAACAAGCGCAAATGTGGCACCCACATATTACATCTATGGCGTCTAAAAGTGCGTTTGAATCGTATCATCAGCAGTTTAGGGGTTATGGGTTAGGCTGGAGCATTGAAGACTACCATGGCTTTAAAAAGCTAGGTCATGGCGGTGGTATTTTAGGAATGGTATCGCAAGTTACTTTATTGCCTGAGAAAAAACTTGGTATTGTTATTTTATCTAATCAACAAGCTTTTGGTGCGCTTTCGGCGGTAACCCATGAAGTACTCGAAGATGCACTTGAGCTTGAAGATAAAGACTGGGTAGAGGATTTAGCTAAAAGCCATTTTGAAGGCAAACAACAAGCGTATGTTAATGCAAAACCAGAAGCCCCCGCTGACTACCAACCACAATTACCAAACATTAATTACACCGGTACATTACACGATGATTGGTACGGCGATGTAATTATTGAGCAGTTAGATGGTAAATTACGCATTGATTTTACCCACACTAAACGCTTGAAAGGCACTCTTGAGCATTACACTGGTAATACATTTATTGTTAAGTGGGATGAAAAATTACTAGAAGCAGATGCGTTTATTCGTTTTGAAATGAGCTCACAAAATCGTGTAAACAGTGCCAAAATGCGTGCGGTATCAACACAAGTGACCGACTTTAGCTTTGACTTTAGAAACCTACATTTAAAAGCAAAATAGCTAATATTGATATTTAAAGTATTGATATAAACCAAAGTCGCAAAGCCACCCATCGGTGGCTTTGCTATATTAAGTTTTTACACCTTGTAAGGGACTTTTTATGCGTACCGCTGTTATTTCTCATCCTCATTGCCGTAAGCATAAAATGATAGACGACCACCCCGAGTGCCCAGAACGTCTAGATGCCATAACAGACCGATTACTTGCCAGCGGCGTAGATGTTGGCTTAACACACCTACAAGCACCCAAGGCCGAGCGTGAGCATTATTTACTTGCTCACGATGAAGCTTTACTTAAACACGTAGAAAATACGCTACCAACAGAAGGGCTCGCTAATTTAGATGGCGATACGTGGCTGTGCCCCGATTCGTTTAAAGCGATTGAGCGGGCAGTAGGTGCAGGATTGTTAGCGGTTGATGAAATACTTGCCGATAAACTCGATGCTGCTTTTTGCTCAGTGCGCCCGCCAGGGCATCACGCTAACAAAAACTCATCATCTGGGTTTTGTGTGTTTAATAACTTAGCTATTGCTGTTAAGTACGCACAAAGCAAAGGGGTTAAGCGCATTGCTATTGCGGATTTTGATGTACACCACGGTAATGGCACGCAAGATATTTTTATTGATGACGAAAATGTACTGCTTTGTTCGTTATTTCAGTATCCGTTTTACCCAAATACAGCGGTTAAAAATAATAGTCATATAGTTAATTCACCTCTGCCAATTGCCAGTAATGGCGACGATTTAAAAGAGGTGTTTACTGGGCAATGGCTACCAAAATTAAAAGCGTTTAAGCCTGACTTACTTTTTATTAGCGCAGGGTTCGATGCTCACCTAGAAGATGATATGGCAAGCTTAAAATTTGTTGAAGATGACTATATTTGGCTTACCGAGCAACTATGTGGTGTGGCTAAAGAGGGCGGTTGCAAAGGGGTTATTTCGTATTTAGAAGGTGGCTATGCGCTATCAGCTTTAGGTCGCAGTGCTGTAGCGCATATAAAAGTGCTTACTGAGGTTTAGATAAAGAGAGTGTTTATAGCCCTAGTAAATCAAACGCCTGCGCTGTGATTAGGGTTTTGACTTTACCAAGGCAGCATTGTCCTTCATTTAATAAGTAAGCTGTAACAAGCTGTGCTAGTTGCTCGCCATTCAATTTAGGGCAAACAGTGCCTTGTAAATTAAGGTAGTCACCTTGCTTGTTAAGTACTCGCACATCGCTTAGCTCACTTTGCGTAACGCTGTGCAAGCACTCTTGTTGCTCTTGTTGGTTATGGGCTATCTCAAGCTCATTATAAATAACCAATAATTGTGGGTAGCTGTTTAACATAGCCCGTTAGCCTACGGTTACTTCATAAGACGTAAATTTACGTATATTAATAACGCCCTTTTCAAAGATTAAGTACTGACCTTTAATACCTTGTAAAACACCACTTACAACAGGGTCTTTGTCAAAGTTAAATGAGCTAATTTTTGTTGGGTATTCGGTTACTGGAAAGTTTAAATCAACCACATCTTCATCAAGTTGCTCTATTGCTGTTGCGCCAAATAATTCACTGAGCTCGTTTAGCTTTTCACTAATTTGTGGTATCAGCTCGGCTGCCGCTGCCTTTAAGTCAATTGCGTCGTTTTGACCTTTTAGCATATTGCGCCAATTAGTTTTGTCGGCAATAAATTCAGCCAATGCAACTTCTACTAAACCAGATTGCAGGCGAGTTTGCACTTTAAAAATAGGTAATGCCTGAGTCGCGCCTTGATCAACCCAGCGAGTCGGTATTTGTGTGTGGCGGGTAATACCTACTTTTAATCCAGAGGTATTAGCGAGATACACATAGTGTGGGATCATGCAGTTTTCTTCGCCCCACTGTGGCTCTCGGCAAGTGCCTTGATCGTAGTGGCAAGTTTCTGGTTTCATAATACACATGTCGCAACTAGCGAGCTTGCGCATGCATACAAAACAGTGACCTTGAGAATAGCTTTTTTTGGTTTTTTTACCGCAGTTAGAACATAAAATAGTGCCACTAAAGGTAAGCGTAAGCTCCTTACCTATAAATGCATTTAAGTCTACTAAGTGTTCACCTACAGGTAAGTGATATTGTACTGGTTCGGTTAAGCTCGATTTTAGTTTACGCAGTGTGCCTTGCATCTTTACTTGGCCCCTAAAGATGTTAAAAAGAGGAGTCTAACATTTTTAAGCTATATTGGCTTTTTAAGAAGTGTAAATAGTCGGTGTAAGGCAGTGCTTTTGCGTATAAATAACCTTGGGCGGAATCAGCGTTCATATCTTTGAGCAAGTGATGGATTTCTTGGGTTTCTACTCCCTCAATTGTTATTGATAAATTGAGGTTATGCGCCATATCAATGGCTGTTTGTACAATAACTTGGTGAGTTGGGTTATTAGGCAAATCAAAAACAAATGACTTATCTATTTTAAGCTCACTAAAGTGATAATTAACTAAGTAGCTAAGTGACGCGTAGCCCGTCCCAAAGTCATCCAGTACCACTTTAATACCTAATGCGGTTAACTCATCAACTAACTTTATAAGTGCATCTTGACTATCTACGAAGGCCGATTCGGTTAGTTCAAATTTAAGTAAGTGTGCCGGCACTTGGTATTTAATTAAAATATTTTCTACTTTTTCGGCTAAATTATTTATGGTTAAGTTTTTAGCACTTAAATTTACGCTAATTGTGTGCTCGTTATAGCCATTTTTTGTAAGCTCAACTATGTCTTTACAGGCTTGCTCTATTACCCACAGTGTTAGCTCGTTAATAATACCTGTGTGTTCAGCAAGTATTATTAGCTCTTCAATTGATAAGTTGCTGTAAGTTGGGTCGGGCCAACGTAATAAAGCTTCAGCACCACTTACGTGGTTACTTAATAAGTTTATTTGAGGTTGGTAATAAAGCGCCAGTTGATTTGTTTTGATTGCTTGTTGCAGCTTAGCGGCTAGAGCAACGTCCATCATCAGATTATTACCGTTTGACGATGACCCAACTTGATTAACGCTACCTTTTGCTTTTTTAAGCGCTAAATAACCACGCTTTAACCAATATTCAAAGTCGTTAGTCTTGCCTGCACTACTAATACCTATACTGTAACTAAGCTGCAGGTTTAGCCCTTTAATTTCATATTGTTTTGGTAGGCTACTAATTATTTTAGTCAGTAGTGCTTCTAGCATTTCTTGGTTTTGTGTTTTTGTAGAAATACAGGCAAATACACCACTGCTTAAATCGGCTAAGCGAGGACTGGTGTTTAAATCTGTTTCGAGGTTTGTAAATTCACGTTCATGGCTGAGTTCTAATTCAAGCTCTTTGGCTATATGCTTTATAAGTGTGTAGCCCTGAGAAGAGGTAATAATTGTATTGAGTGAATTAAAGTGACGTATTTTTATTAAACACAACGTTGTTGAGCGGTTTTGGCTTTGTAGTGCCATAAATGCTTGTTTTAGCTTGGAGCTATTAAGTAATCGTGTTTGTTGTGTATGCGTGGCATGATAAAGCGCACGTTCTCGCTGATACCTTACCCTGTCTGCTAATGCCATCGCCATTAAAATAACTTCACACAAAATAGCGACTAAAAAGGCATGGCGGGTTGCAAAGGTATACGGTAAAACACCAGTGAGTTCCATAGGCTGAATTGCCGCACCAAAAATTAGCGGTATCCATGATAAAACATAAAACTTAGCCCACCTAAAACCACTGCGTAACTTGTTATATATTAAAATAATACAAGTAATATAAAGCAGTACCATTACACCAAAAAATATAGGAGCCGCTATATTTTCAGGAATAAACAAGCTACATACAGCAAGAGTAAACATTAGCCAAAGTAGAGCTATGCTCATTTTGTAACGCCAACATTTATCTTTATGATAGCGCAAAAACATGGTGCAAAAAGCAAGGGTGAAAAAGGCGACCCCATAATTACTAAATACAATTTGTTCGTGAATAAAGAGCTGCCATTGCTTAGGCCATAAATAAAAACCAAAGCCCAGTACTGCACCCATTAGCGTAATAGCGCTGACGATGTAGCCAATATAAATTAAATAAACACGGTCTTTTATACCAAAATAAAGCACCAAGTTGTAAAGCGCAGCCATCAATAGCACGCCTACAAAAATACCCCAGATCCCAGTTTGAGATCGCACTAAGTCAATAAACTCTTTATCACGATACAAGTTTACAGGTGTTTTACTTATGCCGATTGTGTCTATTTTTATTACTAGGCGTTGTGATGATTTTCTTTCTACTAAAAAGCGAATATGCGGTACGCTGTATTCAAACAAAGAGAGGGCTTCTTCTTTATCGCCGAGTTTGTATGTTTCAACTAGTTTGTTATTTTTATCGAGGCGATAAACCGTAAGGTGATCGACCATAGGGTTGTCAAAATGTGCCACAACATTTTGCTTGTTAAGGCTTTTATTTTCTAAATCAAGAAACAACCAATAATTTTGTTGGCTAAAGCTCCATGGAACATCTGAAAATGGTTGATGAGTAAGTAATTCAGGTTGGTTAATGATGGTATCGAATGTTTTAGTTTTGGTTTCGTCAATATAGTAGGCGTAATCGAGGTACATTGGAGCCGTTTTATCAATTGTATATCGTGTAGGCACGACTAAGTTTGATGCCAATGTACTGATTATAAAAAATATAAAAATCAGTATGGCAACAGCAATTGCATGGTAACGTAAAGTTCTTAGTTCCAACGTTAATTTACTTTTAAAAAACCTTTTAATTAGTGTAGCACTAAAAAAGCGCAGGGAAACTGCGCTTTTTTAGTTAAATTAATTGGTTATACCAATGAATAGGTATTATATGCTATTGCTCGCGTGCAATAGCACGGTAAGCTATATCTGTACGATATTCCATACCATCCCAGCTAATTTGTTTAACAAGCTCATAGGCGCGTTGCTGCGCTTGCGTAACAGTGTTACCAAGTGCTGTTGCGCATAATACGCGACCGCCTGCGGTTACAACGTCATTGCCACTTTGTTTAGTACCCGCATGAAACACTTTTTCACCTGCAGGGTAATCCACTTTTAGCCCCGAAATAGCGTCACCTTTAGGGTAATCACCAGGGTAGCCTTTAGCGGCAAGTACAACACCAACTGCTGCGCGTGGGTCAAACTCAATTGTTGTTTTATCAAGTTCTACACGGTTAGCAGCTTCAATCAATTCAACCAAATCTGATTGCAAACGTAGCATCATTGGTTGAGTTTCAGGATCGCCAAAGCGACAATTGTACTCAATTACTTTAGGGGTGCCTGTTTCGTCAATCATTAAACCTGCATATAAAAAGCCGGTGTACGGATGGCCTTCGCTTGCCATGCCTTCTACCGTAGGGTAGATCACTTCGTTCATAATACGCTGGTGGATTTCATCAGTAACAACTGGTGCAGGTGAGTATGCACCCATGCCACCCGTGTTAGGACCCGCATCGCCATTGTAAGCGCGTTTATGATCTTGGCTGGTTGCAAATGGTAATACGTTTTTACCATCAACCATTACGATGAAAGACGCTTCTTCACCGTCTAAAAACTCTTCAATAACAACACGACTTCCCGCATCGCCAAAAGCATTACCCGCAAGCATATCGCGAATCGCTTCTTCGGCATCGGCCTCCGTCATGGCTACAATTACGCCTTTACCCGCAGCCAAACCATCTGCTTTTACAACAATTGGCGCGCCTTTCTCTTTTAAATAAGCAAGGGCAGGCTCAATTTGTTCAAACGTTTGGTAGTCGCCCGTTGGGATTTTATGACGTGCTAAAAAGTCTTTAGTAAACGATTTCGAACCTTCAAGTTGAGCTGCGCCCGCCGTTGGTCCAAAAATAGCCATGTTATGTTCACGAAACTTATCAACAACACCCAGTACTAATGGTATTTCAGGACCTACAATAGTAAGCTCTACCTTATTTTGCTGTGCAAAATTAAGTAAACCATCTAAGTCGTCAACGTTTATTGCTACGTTTTCAAGTTTTGGTTCAAGTGCAGTACCTGCATTACCAGGGGCTACAAATACAGTATTTACTTTGGTGTTTTGAGCGGCTTTAAACGCAAGTGCGTGTTCGCGGCCGCCGCTGCCAATGACTAAAACATTCATGGCGAAAATTCCTATTTAAAGCGGTTTCTTAAATTTCAGCGTCATGCGGTCGCTTTCACCAATGGCTTTATATTTGTCAGCATCTTGTTCGCCGAGTCTTAAGCTTGGTGGTAGCGTCCATACACCTTTAGGGTGATCGGCTGTATCTTTTGGATTTGCATTTATTTCACTGCTTGCTACTAATTCAAACCCAGCTTGTTCAGCAAGGTCTACTACGTAGCTCTGCTTCATATAACCTGATGTTTTTTGATCTTCATCAGCACGCTCTTCAGCTAAACGGTGTTCAACTAAACCTAATGTACCACCTGGTTTAAGGGCTTTATAAAAAGCTTGGAATGCACTTAGTGCACCGCTTTTATCTTTGCCCATATACCAGTTATGTACATTACGAAATGTTAAAACCA
This sequence comes from Pseudoalteromonas sp. SG43-8, assembly GCF_014164245.1. NCBI lineage: Bacteria > Pseudomonadati > Pseudomonadota > Gammaproteobacteria > Alteromonadales > Pseudoalteromonadaceae > Pseudoalteromonas > Pseudoalteromonas sp. SG43-8. Next base: position 46,319 of record NZ_JACJEX010000010.1, read on the forward strand.
TATCGGCACTGCCAGCTGGCGCAATATCTAAATGTGTTACAGGTGCAAACTCAGTAATTTTAACGCTACTAAAGCGCTCATCTTCAGCTACTTTTTGTTTAAAGCCTGCAAGAGAGCGTTGGTAGTAGCCAACTGATGAATCAGCAGGAAAGTGCGCGGCATAATAAGTGCCTTGTTCTTTTAATGCTGGCGCTAAAATTTCACTATACCAACCACCACCGGGTGCAATTTCAACAACTGTCATGGTTGGTTTAAAGCCAAAAAATGCAAGTGTTTGAGCTGGGTGACGATATTCATCACGAGCGCTGTTTTTAGCACTGCGTTCGCTTGATTGAAGTGCATGTTCAAGGCTTGATTCGTGGTTATGGCTAAGCGCCATAGTCGATGTCATTGTTAGTGTGGCTACAAGTAGCGATTTTAGCGCAAATTTCATTGTTTGTTCCTTCACATTATAATTTTAAATAGGTTATTGAATAATCAGAATACGTGAATTTATAGCAAACAAAAAGGGTTAAACCAACGTTTAACCCTTTGTGTGATTAGTGGCGGAAATGGCGCATACCAGTTAGTACCATTGCCATGCCAGCTTCATCAGCAGCTGCAATCACTTCTTCATCACGCATTGAGCCACCAGGCTGAATTACCGCTGTAATGCCAGCGGCTGCGGCTGCGTCAATGCCATCACGGAATGGGAAGAATGCGTCAGACGCCATAACTGAACCTTTAACTTCAAGGTTTTCGTCTGCTGCTTTTATACCTGCAATTTTAGCTGAGTATACGCGGCTCATTTGGCCTGCGCCCACACCAATGGTCATACCGTCACGGGCATAAACAATTGCGTTTGATTTAACAAATTTAGCTACTTTCCAGCAAAACAGTAAATCTTTAAGTTCTTGCTCAGAAGGCTGGCGCTTAGAAACAACTTTTAAGTCGCCTTGCGTTACCATGCCTAAGTCGCGGTCTTGAACTAAAATACCGCCGTTAACGCGTTTAATATCTTGGCCTGCGGCTTTACCTGTCCACTGTCCACACTCTAATAGACGCACGTTCTTTTTAGCTTCAACAATTTTTGCAGCGTCGCTCGAAATACTAGGTGCAATAATTACTTCAACAAACTGACGGTCAACAATTGCTTGTGCAGTTGCTGCATCTAGCTCTCGGTTAAAGGCAATAATGCCACCAAATGCTGATGTAGGGTCTGTTTTAAAAGCGCGCTCGTATGCTTGTAGAATATTGCTCCCAATTGAAACACCACACGGATTAGCATGTTTTACAATTACGCACGCAGGTACGTCAAATTCTTTAACACATTCAAGTGCTGCATCGGTATCTGCAATGTTGTTAAACGAAAGGGCCTTACCTTGCAATTGAGTTGCTGTTGCAACTGATGCTTCAGTAATGTCATTTTCAACATAAAAAGCAGCATCTTGATGTGAGTTTTCACCGTAACGCATATCTTGCTTTTTAGTGAACTGCATATTGATAGTACGTGGGAATTTAGTCTCTACAGCAGCTTCCTCGGTGTAATCAGGCACCATTTTACCGAAGTAGTTAGCAATCATGCCATCGTATTGTGCTGTGTGCTCGTAGGCGGCAATCGCTAAATCAAAACGTGTTTTGTACGTTGTTGAACCATTGTTGTTTTGCATTTCGCTAATAACACGGTCGTAGTCGCTCGCGTTTACCACGATTGTTACATCTTTGTGGTTTTTAGCTGCTGCACGAACCATTGTAGGGCCGCCAATATCAATATTTTCAATGGCATCTTCAAGGCTGCAGTTTTCTTGAGCGACTGTATTCGCAAAGGGGTATAAGTTAACTACAACTATGTCGATAGCAGAAATGTTGTTATCTGCCATTACGCTTTCATCTTGTCCGCGACGGGCTAATATGCCGCCGTGAATTTTTGGGTGAAGAGTTTTTACGCGACCATCCATGATTTCAGGGTGGCCTGTGTGATCTGATACTTCAGTCACTTTTATGGCGTTATCAGCAAGTAGTTTACATGTGCCGCCAGTTGATAAAATATCAACGCCTTGCGCTTCAAGTGCGCGGGCAAATTCAACAATACCGGTTTTATCAGACACACTTAATAGTGCGCGACGAATGGGACGATGAGTATCCATTGTAGTTTGATTTCCTCAGTTAATGAGCTAGCTTAGAAGCAGGCATTTTAACTGATTACTACTCAAAAAACGACTTATAAAGGCTCAATAAGCGTGAGCATTTTGCAATTTAGTTAATAAACTGTAGGCATAAAAAAAGCACCCTAAGGTGCTTTTTTTGCATAATACCAGTTGTATTGGATTAGTAAGTAGTAATAACGATAGAAAAACAAGTCTATAACAAGGCAAAAATTTTGCAGTGTAGTTATTCTACATAAAAAACTTTTGACGACGTTATGGGCTTGTTTAGCTCGTTAGAATACTTACGCTTTCAACATAATTGGTATTAGTTCATGCCGTATTTTTTAAGCTTTTTACGTAAAGTACCACGGTTGATACCTAGTAAAATTGCTGCACGAGTTTGGTTACCACGTGTATATGTCATTACTTCTTCAAGTAATGGCGCTTCTAGCTCTGAAAGAACAAGGTCGTAAACGTCTTGCACATCTTGACCGTTAAGCTGCTTTAAATAGTGGTGAACAGCTTTTTTTACTGCATCACGCAATGGCTGCGGTTTCTCGTGTGACTGAACATGAGGGTTAGTGATAAATGGAGAAGTCACGTTTTGTTCGAACATTATTAAGTCTCTTTCTTTCTTAGTTAGCTGCTAGTGTTTTAAAGTATTGCTCTAATGCGACGACCTGTGCCTGTGGGTTGTCGAGCGCATTAAATACTCGCCTAAACTGACCATCACTGTCATGGGTTTGCAAATACCAAGATACATGTTTGCGAGCAATTCGCGCTCCCATTGGCTCACCGTAAAACATATGGAGGTTTGTTAAATGCTCCATTAATATACTGCGCACCTCTGCAATAGCAGGCGGCTGTAAATGTTCCCCAGTTCGCAAATAGTGGTCTATCTCCCTAAATATCCAAGGGCGACCTTGGGCGGCTCGGCCAATCATAATGGCATCTGCACCCGTATAGTCTAAAACCTGTTTTGCTTTTTCTGGTGATGTAATATCACCATTGGCAACAACAGGAATCGACACTGAACGTTTTATATCCCTAATCGTGGCGTACTCAGCATCACCTTTGTACATACATGCGCGCGTACGCCCATGTACAGCAAGTGATGCAATGCCATAACGTTCAGCTATTCTCGCAATCTCTACACCATTACGGTTATCCGGATCCCATCCTGTACGGATTTTAAGTGTTACAGGTATATCTACAGCGTTAACGACTGCATCAATAATCTCTTCCACAAGTTCAGGAAACTGTAATAAGGCAGAGCCTGCGAGTTTCTTGTTCACTTTTTTTGCTGGGCACCCCATATTGATATCTATGATCTGTGCACCATTAGCAACATTGAATTGTGCGGCCTGCGCCATAAGCTCAGGATCTGCTCCTGCAATTTGCACCGCGCGTATACCCGACTCACCGCTGTGATCCATACGGTTCATCGACTTTTCTGTTTTCCAAACCTTAGGATTTGACGATAGCATTTCAGACACAGCTAAGCCCGCACCTAAGCGTCGACAAAGTTGTCTAAATGGTCTGTCTGTAATGCCTGCCATTGGCGCGACAATTACATTATTCTCAAGTTGGTATTTACCGATACGCACTATATTCAATAGGCCTCTTTTCAAGGGGCGCTAAGTTTACGGTTTTTTTCACAAAAATCAAAGGCTATAAATTGAACAAAAGTAACTTTTTTTTGCCCTTTTCGTATTGACATTTGATAACCACATGACAAGTAGGTTGATTTGTTTGAAATTCATACAGATTTTATTTTTTACAAGATAACTAGAAAGTTTTTGGATATGTAAAAAAATAGTAAAGCCTGTTAAATACAGGCTTTACATGCATGTTTTGAGTTAATGCTCTAGATTTGATTGTTCGATTTATTACGCTTTTTTAGTGCCACTTACTCGAGTCCAATCACCTTCAACGGCAATGTCATCTAGTTCAATAAACGGTGCATAAATGTCAGCAACCGATTGCGCTTGTTCTTCTAAAATACCCGACATGGCAATTTTACCACCTGGCTTTAATAACCCTAAAATCACACTATGTAATTCGCGAAGTGGCTGGGCTAAAATATTGGCCACTACTATATCTGCACTAAACTCAGGTTGGTTTTCTGGAAGGTATACTTCGAGTTTGTCTGCAACACCATTTCGATTCGCGTTATCAAGGCTTGCTTCAAGCGCTTGAGGGTCAATATCTATCCCAATCATACGCTCTGCACCTAATTTTATAGCTGCAATACCTAAAATGCCTGAGCCACAACCAAAATCAACAACCGTTTTACCCGTCAGATCTTGGCTTTCTAACCATTTAAGGCACAAGGCCGTTGTTGCATGTGTGCCCGTGCCAAAAGCAAGGCCAGGGTCTAGCAATACATTTACTGCATCAGGGTCAGGAATGTCGCGCCAGCTTGGGCAAATCCATAGTTTTTCGCCAAATTGAATAGGGTGGAAGTTATCCATCCATTCACGTTCCCAGTCTTTATCTTCAAGTTGCTCTATTTTGTATACTAAATTGTCTTTTAGCTCATCATGGCGCTTCAATAACGCAACGACTGCGTTCATATCATGATTAGCTTCGAATAAGCCAATAACTGTGGTATCAGCCCAGAACACAACGGTGCCAATTTTAGGCTCGTAGATAGGGGTGTCTTTTGCGTCAATAAAGGTTACTGAAGCGCTACCCGCTTCCATTAATAGATCGCTTACGGCATCAGCTGTTGCAGCATTGGCATTAATACGAATTTGGATCCAAGCCATGGTTATTTCCTTCAAATAGAAAAAAGGCCGCTATAGCGGCCTTTTTAGTTTATATAGTAGCGCTAAATTATTTAGCGTCTAAAAAGCTTTTCAGTAAATCTGAGCGAGAAGGGTGGCGTAATTTACGCAGTGCTTTCGCTTCTATTTGACGAATACGTTCACGTGTTACGTCAAACTGTTTACCTACTTCTTCTAAGGTGTGGTCGGTATTCATATCAATACCAAAACGCATACGTAGTACTTTAGCTTCACGAGCTGTTAAGCCTGCAAGTACATCGTTAGTTGCGCCACGAAGAGATTCCATTGTTGCCGAATCGATTGGCGAATCAATAGTTGTATCTTCGATAAAGTCACCTAAGTGAGAATCTTCATCATCACCGATTGGTGTTTCCATTGAAATTGGCTCTTTAGCAATCTTAAGTACCTTACGGATTTTATCCTCAGGCATCATCATGCGTTCTGCTAATTCTTCTGGATTTGGCTCACGACCCATTTCTTGTAACATTTGACGAGAGATACGGTTAAGTTTATTAATCGTTTCAATCATATGCACAGGGATACGGATTGTTCTTGCTTGGTCAGCAATAGAGCGTGTGATTGCTTGACGTATCCACCACGTAGCATAAGTAGAGAACTTATAACCACGGCGATATTCAAACTTATCAACCGCTTTCATCAGACCAATGTTACCTTCTTGGATTAAATCTAAGAATTGTAAGCCACGGTTTGTGTATTTTTTAGCAATTGAGATTACAAGACGTAAGTTAGCTTCAACCATTTCTTTTTTCGCACGGCGTGCTTTCGCTTCACCTATACTCATTCGACGGTTGATGTCTTTAATACGCTCAATGCTTAAACCTGTTGTTTGTTCAATAACAGATAATTTATTAATGCTACGAATGATTTCTGGCTTAACTTCTTCAAGTTTAGCTGAATACTTTTCGTTACCTGAAATTTCTAAATCAACCCAAGAAGCGTCAGTTTCGTTATTAGCAAAATGCTTAACGAATGTTTTCTTTGGTAATTTAGCAATTTGAACAGCTTGCTTCATGATTAGGCGTTCTTGAACACGAACACGATCCATCATTTCACGCATGTTATTTACCATGCGGTCAAACTGTTTAGGTATTAATTTAAATGTTCTGAAAAGCTCACCAATTTCAAAAATGGCTGCTTGTGATTCAGGATGCGAACGACCTTTAGCTTCAAACGTATCACGTGCTTTATTATATAAATCACGTAAATTTTCAAAATGAATACGAGCTTCTTCAGGATCTGGCCCTGTGTCTATCTCTTCTTCATCTTCATCATCGCTATCAGCATCATCTTTGTCATCTTTATCGTCGTCCTCAAGTTGCTTAGCACTTAATTCTGAACCGATGTTAGTTGCTGAAATTGGCGCTGTATCTTCATTAGGATCGATAAAGCCAACGATAATATCGCTTAAACGCATTTCTTCAGCTTCAAACTTATCCCACTGCTCTAGTAGGTAAGTGATTGCTTCAGGGTACTCTGCAACAGAAATCTGTACTTGATTAATGCCTTCTTCAATACGTTTAGCGATTACAATTTCGCCTTCGCGTGTAAGAAGTTCAACAGTACCCATTTCACGCATGTACATGCGAACTGGATCCGTTGTACGGCCAATTTCTTTTTCTACAGTCGCAAGGGCTGCAGCGGCAGCTTCAGCTGCGTCTTCGTCTGTCGTTGTTTCTTGCATCATTAATTCATCAGCATCAGGCGCGTTTTCGCTAACCTTGATACCCATGTCATTAATCATGCTTATGATATCTTCTACTTGATCTGAGTCTATAATGTCTTGTGGAAGGTGATCATTTACTTCTGCAAAAGTTAAGTAGCCTTGCTCTTTACCTTTCTGAATCAGAAGTTTTAATTGTGACTGAGGAGTTGGATCCATAGAGATTGTTTCTTCCACTCTGATAAGTTGATACAACAGGCGCCATCATGTAGTTTGCATTAAAGCTAACTAGAATAATGTGACGCAGTGAATAGCACAGTATAACAGTTTAAATCAATTTTGACTAGGGTCTGTTGGTCTTTCAGGATTAAAGTTTGTTCTATCCAAGGGTGGTTTAATCGCGGCGCGAGGTTTGTAACCTAGTGGGCTAAGTAAAAACCGAGCAACAAAGAGTAAACCTCCCTTGGGTCGAACCCAAAGGCAGCGCGTGTTTGGCATTTATGCTGCGTTATCGCCTATTTATGTGGAATAACCACATAAATAGGCTCTGTCTTGTCTAAATACCAAACACACTGCTGTAAACTTAACCTCGAAAGATAAACAGACCCTAACTGTTAGTCGCTTTTAACGCTGTCATTAACAAATGACACTCGAGCCTTTCATCGCTACTAAGGCCTTGTGTCTTGTCCTTTATTAATAGGGTCTCGAGTCGATAATTTAAACACTGATCTTCAATAAACTTGAAAGTATTTTTAAAAACCGTCTCTAAACGTTCTTCATTTATTTCATGTTGCCACGTTGCAAGCTTGATTAATGGCTCGTAATCTTCAGTTCCTCGAAAAAACTCGAGCAGTTGCGCAGTGGTCACATTTTCTTTTTCTAAAGCTTGTTCTTGTAATCGTAATAACAGCCCTATGCCAGCAATGTTCATTTGTGCAAGCTCAGGTAAATACGGCACACTTTTAGCTAAATTAGGGTGCTGGATCAATATACCGATAGCTTGGCGCATAGGTGTTATTTTAAATTTACGTTCAATAGAGTGTTGTTGTTTAGGCGTTTTTAAACGGCTATTCAACTGCTCACGCGTTCTGCCAATTAAGCGTCCTAATTGTTCAAGAATGTTTTCTTGATAAAACTCACTTGGAATTTTTTCAATTAGTGGAAGTGCTGCACTAAGAAGTTTAGCTTTTCCTGAATCGAGTGTTAAATCAACTTCTTGGCTTAATTTATTAAACAATACTTTGGTAAAGTCATCTGCTTGGCTTAGGCGCAATTCGAATTGCTCCTTACCTTCTTTTTGTACAAGCGAGTCAGGGTCTTCGCCATCGGGTAAAAATGCAAATTGTAGTGCTTTACCATCGTTTAAATAAGGGAGTGCATTTTCAAGTGCCCGCCAAGCTGCATCACGGCCAGCCCTGTCGCCATCGTAACAACAGATTACTTTATCAGTAGTTCTAAATAAAGTGTGCATGTGCTCGCTTGTTGTTGCTGTCCCCAGTGATGCAACTGCATATTCAATCCCTTGTTCAGCTAAGGCAACAACATCCATATAACCTTCAACAATCATTACATGATCAAGTTTTTTATGGGCTTGCTTTGCTTCGTAAAGCCCATAAAGCTCAAAGCCTTTATGGAAAATTCGGGTTTCTGGCGAGTTTAGATATTTTGGCCCTTGGTCGGCTTGCATTACACGCCCACCAAATGCAATAACGCGTCCGCGTTTATCGCGAATAGGGAACATTAGGCGATCGCGGAAAAAATCAAATTGTCTGCCTGGTGTTTTTTCTGAAGCTAGCTTTAGCTCAACTAATTGCTCTTTTTGTTCTTTATTACGACCAAGCTGTAGGCATAGCCCATCCCATTCACTGGGAGCGTAGCCAATCATAAATTTTTTAACAGTTTCACCGCTTAAACCACGGCCTTTAACATACTCAATAACAGCAGCAGAATTACTATGGTGTTTTAATTGGTGCTGATAAAAGCGAGCAGTATGAAGCATTAAGTCGTAATCGGAGCGCTTTTGCGCAGCCGTACGCTCTGGTGCTGAATTTGCGCCTTGTTCTCGAGGTACTTCTAAGTTAAGCATGCTAGCTATTTCTTCAATAGCATCTACAAACTCTAGCTTTTCGTACTCCATTACAAACGAAATTGCATTACCATTAGCGCCACACCCAAAGCAGTGATAAAACTGTTTGTCTTGCGATACAGTAAATGAGGGAGATTTTTCGTTATGAAATGGGCAGCAAGCTTGATAATCCTTACCTGCTTTTTTTAGACCTACTTTTGAGTCTATCAGGTCGACAATATCGGTTCTGGCAAGTAAATCGTCTATAAAGTTACGTGGGATCTTTCCGGCCATTAGTAAAATACAGTCCTGAAATAATAAGAAGAAGAACGAATATGAAATTTACTTTTTTATACTTGCTTGATGCAAAATATAGTGTGCTTTAACTTACCAAAATGACAGCGAAATAAATAGGGAAGCTATAAAAAATTTCATTTCAAAGTAACCTAATCGGTGTACTTTTTATTAAAGTTAAAAACAAAGAAACCGAGCGCTAGGCTCGGTTTACTTCAATCATACTTTAATGTATGTGGGAGTATTAGGCAGTTAATCGTTGCTTAATTAAACCAGAAATCTTACCCATATCGGCTCGACCTTCAGCTTTGCTTTTGATTATACCCATTACTTTACCCATGTCTTGCATACCTGCTGCATTAGTATCAGCAATAGCCGCGTCAATGAGAGCAATTATTTCTTCTTCACTCAATTGTTGAGGTAAAAAAGTTTCAAGCGCTACTATTTCATTGGCTTCAATATCAGCTAAATCATCACGCCCAGCATCTTTGTACTGAGTGTAAGAGTCACGACGTTGTTTAACAAGCTTCACTATAACGGAGGTAATACCTGCGTCGTCTAGCGTTATTTGCTCGTCAATTTCACGTTGCTTGATTGCAGCAAGTACCATACGAATAGGGTTAAGACGTTGCTTGTCTTTAGCTCTCATCGCATCTTTTTGCGCATCTTTTAGCGTTATTAAAAGGCTCATTTATACAAGACCTAATATATTAGTATAATTTAACGCGACGAGCGTTATCACGAGAAAGTTTTTTCATGTGACGTTTAACTGCAGCAGCTTTTTTACGCTTACGCTCAGCTGTTGGTTTTTCATAGTGCTCGCGACGACGAACTTCTGAAAGGATTCCTGCTTTTTCACATGAACGCTTGAAGCGACGAAGTGCTACGTCAAACGGTTCGTTCTCTCTTACTTTAATTACTGGCATTAAAAATTCACCTACCTAAATTATGAGCGTTGCTCAAGTTGATCAAACATTGATCAAGTGGTTCAAAAATGGTGCGGTATTGTAATCCGAAGCAACACCACATGTAAAGGACAATATTAACAGAAACGCATTACGTTAAACAGTATTAATTTGCTTGGCGCTGGTACAGTTGGCAAAGTACTTGCCCCGCATTTTTTTCTTTAATTAACAACCAGTTGGTTGGTGTTTCTAAGGCGGCTAGCTCTGCCTCTACTTCAACATAAATTAATGCGTCGTTGCTTAACCATTGGTTTTTTTCTAATAAATCGCAGGTTGTTTGCGCTAAATCTTTACGAAATGGTGGGTCAACAAATACAAGATTAAAGGCTTTGTTTGTGTTTTTTTGCTCTAAAAAGGAGAGCGAATTGGTATGTTTAACGTATGCGTTGTCGAGCTTTAAAGTGCTAATGTTTTGTTCTAATTGCTTAGCGGCTAATGAGTCGAGTTCGATAAATGTAGCGCTTTTAGCAAATCGAGATAGTGCTTCAAATCCCAATCCACCAGAACCTGCAAAACAATCAAGTACATTTGCGTCACGCGTATCTTGCATTAGCCAATTAAATACAGTTTCTTTAATTCGATCGGTAGTAGGTCTCAAGCCTTCTACGTTTTTAACAGGGAGTTTACGGCCTCGAAATTGACCACTAATCACTCTAATAAAGCCATCACTGGGCTTGTTAGTAGCTTTATTTTGCGTTGTTTTTTTTCTCATTTAGCTCACTAAAAAATGGTATATGGTATCTAGCTCAGATAATATTATGGGCGATTACGTGTAGCTTCATTTTTCAACCGCATTAAAAGTGTTACTATTGAACACTTACGTTTTGAATGGTTGTATTTATTAGCAACTATTGCTGGGCATTGCCAAGCTATTTCAAATTTTAGTTTATCAGATTTTTATAAGTGGTTATTAGCAAGTATGACAAAAAAAAGTAAATTCATGTCGTGGCTCGGTTTTGGCAAGTCAGATAAAAAAGAAGCAGAGCAAAAAGCAGCAGCTGATAAACAACAAGTATTAGCGCAAGAAGAGGCGCAGAAGCTAGAGCAAGAAAAACTAGCGCAGCAAGCTGAAGCTGATCGTTTAAAAGCTGAGGCTGAAACAGAGCGCTTAGAGCAAGAGTGTATCGCTGCTGAAAAAATTGAAGCAACACGTTTAGAGCAAGAAAAACTAGCGCAGGAGCAAGCTGAAGCTGAACGGTTAAAAGCAGAGGCTGAAACAGAGCGTTTAGAACAAGAACGCCAGCGTGCTGAAAACGCGGAAAAAATTGCCATTGAGCAGGCCAATGCTGAATTGCTTGCAAAACAGCAAGCAGATGCCGAGGCGCAAAGACAAGAACATGCGCAACGTTTAGCCGATCAAGAAAAAGAGATGCGCTTAGAGCAAGAACGATTAGCGGCAGAAAAAGTAGAGGCTGAGCGACTAGAGCAAATACGCCTTGAAAAACAAGATGAGGCGATCAAAGCCGAAAAGCTTGCAATAGAGCAAGCGAATGCTGAGTTATTAGCAAAAGAACAAGCGGACGCTGAAGCTCAAAGGCAAGAGCAAGCGAAGCGCTTAGCAGAACAAGAAGCGCAGATGCTTTTAGAGCAAGAACGCATTGCGGCTGAAAAAGCAGAAAATGAGCGCTTAGAGCAAGTACGTATTGCAGCTGAACAAGCAGAAAATGAGCGTTTAGAACAAGAACGCCTTGCAGCTGAAAAAGCAGAGAATGAACGCTTAGAGCAAGAACGTATTGCAGCTGAAGAAGCAGAAAACGAGCGTTTAGAACAAGAACGCCTTGCAGCTGAAAAAGCAGAGAATGAACGCTTAGAGCAAGAACGCCTTGCGGCTGAAAAAGCAGAAAATGAGCGTTTAGAGCAAGAACGTATTGTAGCTGAAAAAGCAGAAAATGAGCGTTTAGAACAAGAACGTATCACAGCAGAACTTGCAATTGAAGAAGCTAAAAAAGCCGAAAAGCCAAAAAAAGAAGGGTTTTTCTCTCGTCTTAAAAAAGGCTTGTTAAAGACTCGCGTTAATATAGGTTCTGGTTTTGCGTCTATTTTTAGTGGAAAAAAAATAGACGACGAATTATTTGAAGATCTTGAAACTCAATTACTCACCGCCGATTTAGGCGTTGATACCACCATGAAGTTGATTGATCGTTTAACTGATGCAGCGAACCGTAAACAGTTAAAAGATGGTGATGCGCTTTATGAGTTAATGAAACAAGAAATGGCTGCGATGCTTAAAACGGCAGAACAGCCTTTAGTCATAAGCGAAGATAAAAAGCCGTTTGTTATTTTAATGGTAGGCGTAAATGGTGTTGGTAAAACAACGACTATTGGTAAAATGGCTAAGCAATTTCAAAACGAAGGTAAGTCGGTTATGCTGGCTGCTGGTGATACGTTTAGAGCGGCAGCTGTTGAGCAGCTTCAGGTTTGGGGTGAACGTAACAGCATTCCCGTTATTGCACAGCATACAGGTGCAGATAGTGCATCAGTTGTGTTTGATGCATTCCAAGCGGCTAAAGCACGTAATATAGACGTGTTAATTGCTGATACAGCTGGACGCTTGCAAAATAAAGATAATTTAATGCAAGAGCTTGAAAAAATAGCTCGTGTAATGAAAAAGATTGATCCTGATGCGCCGCACGAAGTGATGTTAACTATCGATGCAGGCACAGGGCAAAATGCAATTAGCCAAGTAAACCTGTTTAATCAATGTGTTGGCTTAACTGGTATTACGCTTTCAAAACTTGATGGAACTGCAAAGGGTGGTGTTATTTTTGCGGTTGCAGATAAGTTTAATATTCCAATTCGTTACATTGGTGTTGGTGAAGGTATTGATGATTTACGCGCTTTTAAAAGCGATGATTTTATTGATGCGTTATTTAGCCAAGATGAGGACGACGTTTAATTTACCAAAAAAGGGAGCTAGCTCCCTTTTTAATTGCGAGGAATACTAATTTCATTAATGTGTTAATGGAGTTGGCATAATAAAAAGATGATAAATTTTCAGCAAGTAAGTAAGACCTATCCTGGAGGGCACCGCGCCCTCGAAAAAGTTAATTTTCATATTAAACCGGGTGAACTTGCCTTTTTAACTGGCCACAGTGGTGCGGGTAAAAGTACGTTGCTTAAGTTAATTAGCTTAATGGAACGTCCTTCAGCAGGTAGTGTATTTATCAACGGTGTTGATTTAAACAAAGTAAACTCGCGTCAAATTCCTTATGCTCGTCGTGATATAGGTATTATTTTTCAAAATCATAGGTTATTAGAGCGCTACACTATTTTTGATAACGTGGCATTACCTCTCATTATTGAGGGGACTCACCATAAGCAAATAGCTAAACGGGTTCATGGTGCGCTTGACAAGGTAGGCCTAATTGACAAAATTAAATGTCATCCTTCAATGCTCTCTGGAGGCGAACAACAACGTGTTGGTATTGCCAGAGCTATTGTAAACTCCCCACCAATTTTACTAGCTGATGAACCAACAGGTAATCTTGACCCAGAGCTTTCAATGGAAATACTCAAGTTGTTTGAAGACTTTAATAAACACGGTACCACTGTTCTTATCGCAACGCATGATTTGGGTTTGGTTGCACGTATGAAGTATCGCAGCTTAACCTTAAAAGATGGCCGTATGCTTCAAGACCCGCTTGCTGAGGGGGCACTATGAGTTTACTTTTTAAAGGTCGCCAAAATAGTAATGACAAGCAAAAAAAATCAGTATTAGCTGGCAGTTATTTTTTTATTATTAATATTTTTCGCCAAGGTGTGCATAGCTTAGGTGAAATGTGGCGCACGCCGCTTGCATCTATGATGACTATCGCTGTACTTGGTTTGAGCCTAACGTTACCTGCAACACTTTACTTAGTCGTTAAAAACGTACAGCAAGTGAGTAGTGGCTTTGAGGAGGCGAGTGAAATATCGTTGTTCGTTAAAGAAAGTATGAACGAGCAAGAAACGCAAACATTAGTAAAGCGTTTAGCACTTTACCCAGAAGTGGAAAGTGTTGAGTTTATTTCAAAACAACAGGCATTAACTGAATTTAAAGACGTATCTGGCTTTGGGCAAGCTTTGGAGTATTTAGATAAAAATCCATTACCGGATGTGGTGCTCGTTACTCCAACAAAACGTCACAGACACCCAAATGCCGCTAAAGTACTGCTAACTAAATTAGAAAGTGAACGTGAAGTTGATTTTGGTAAGCTCGATATAGCCTGGTTAGAGCGTTTAAATGCATTACTAGATTTACTTAAAGAAAGTGTAATAACCATCGCATTATTACTACTTACCTCAGTGACACTTATTATTGGTAACACCATTCGTTTGTCGATCATGGATAAAAAAGAAGAAATACAAGTAATGAAGCTAGTAGGCGCAACGAACACCTTTATACATGCCCCATTTTTGTGGACCGGTATTTGGTATGGTGTAATAGGTGGTTTGTTTGCCTTTATATGTGTAGGTTTGATGATGTGGTGGCTTTCAAGCGCAGTGAGCAGTGTGGCGGGGGTGTATCAAACAAGTTTTTCGTTAATAGGATTATCGCTTAATGAACTCGGCTTTTTAGTGTTACTAGCAACAAGCTTAGGATTTGTAGGATCGTACCTTTCTGTAAATCGATATATTAAAGAAATAGAACCCGATAAAGTATAAAAACCCCTGCAAACTATAAGTGAACCAACCCAGCTTGATATGCGTATCGTATCGGACTGGGTTGTACCTCCCGTTATTAAAACTGTCATATTTGTGTACTATCCTCCCATAAAGTAATGAGTTGTAAATAAGGTGATGCGGTTAGGTTAATTGGCTGCAATCCCTCAATTCATCACTTATTCAGTCGCTTGTAGTAGACTAAGCACATACTAAAAACTGCTTGATTTATACTTTTAAAAAGTTTTAAATTGGGGTTAGCACTCTTAGATAAAGAGTGCTAAGATAGTTTCAAATGTTTATCACCGAGGTGAAAAATGAGTAAAGATTTATACGCAATGGCACTTACAGTCGGACAACAAAGCGCAAGCATGGACGGTTACCTTCAAGCGGTAAGCACTATTCCTATGCTTAAAGTTGAACAAGAGCAAGAACTTGCTAAAAGACTTCAGGAAGAAGGCGATCTTAGTGCTGCCAAGCAACTCATTATGTCGCATTTACGCTTTGTAGCACATATTGCTAAAAGCTACTCGGGATACGGCTTACCACAAGCTGACCTTATTCAAGAAGGTAATATAGGCCTGATGAAAGCGGTTAAACGTTTTGACCCTACAGTGGGTGTACGTTTAGTGTCGTTTGCAGTGCATTGGATTAAAGCCGAAATTCACGAGTTTGTTCTTAAAAACTGGCGCATAGTTAAAGTTGCAACCACTAAAGCGCAACGTAAATTGTTTTTTAATCTTCGTAAAAACAAAAAGCGTTTAGGCTGGTTCAACCAAGCTGAGGTTAGCACTGTTGCTAGCGAGCTAGGTGTGAGTGAAAAAGAAGTACGTGAAATGGAATCGCGCATGAGCGGCCAAGACATGGGCTTTGACCTAACTGGTGACGATAACGACGATGCACCAACAAGTACATACTCTCCAGTACAGTATTTAACAGATGGCGCAGCTGACTTAGCTGACGACGTTGAACAAGAGCAGTGGAAAGAGCAAGCGCATACTCGTTTATTTAGCGCACTTAAAACACTAGATGAGCGTTCGCAAGATATTGTTAGCGCACGATGGTTGTCTGATGATAAAGCGACGCTTCAGGAGCTTGCACAAAAGTATAGTGTATCTGCTGAGCGTGTCCGTCAGCTTGAAAAAACAGCGATGAAAAAGTTACAAAGCGCTATGAGCTAATATTGCTCAAGCAGCAAAATTTAAAAAGCCCTGCATGAAAATGCGGGGCTTTTTGCTTTTGAGTAGGTTGGAGTGAGCGAAGCGAAACCCAACGATAAAATATCTAATTAAGTAATACCGATATTCTGCATTATTGAATGGTTATACCAGTCCGCAATAATACTTAATGATTTTACGGGACTAAACGTGTTGCTACCTGCGTTAAAAAATTCTCATTTAGAGCAACTAAATAGCGAATTTTTGCCTAGCTATTAACACGTTTTTCCGCCCTTAAAATAGACCACTTAATTAAGCGAATTGGTATTAGTTTATTATTCGGATATAGCATTATTTAAAGCTATATTACCTAGCACTCACTCCTTTTCCCTCAGCATGCGCTAACTGAATGTACTTACGTTCAACTAATTGCGAAACCGGTACGAGTTCAAAACCTTGCTTAGTTAGCTCTGGTAAGGCATGGCGTAAAAATTCGATGGTTTCAGGGTAGGGATGAGCAATTGCAATGGCAAAGCTATGGGAAATGGCTAATTGTTTTAACTCTTCAAGCCTTAGTTGCAGTTGTTCTGGTGTAGTTATGTTGTCTAAAAACACTTGGCGACTAATATTAGCAACACCCAAAAAGTTAGCGGCATTTTGTGCTTGACTCAAATCGGTTGTGCGACTATCTAAAAAATATAAATGACGCTTTTTAAGTACTTCCATTGTCCACTTCATAGCTTGGCTTTTTTGCGTAAGCGCTGAGCCCATGTGGTTATTAACGCCTTTAACTTGCGGTAAACTAGCGAGAGCGGTTCCAAGAGTTTGCTGAAGCTGCTCTTTATTCATATTTAAAGTAAGCGCACCAGGCCCTAGTTCTTTACCGTTAAGTGCTTGCATAGGTACATGAAGCAATAACTCTTTATTTGATTGACTGGCAAGTGTTGCAAAAATTTGCGAATAAGGGGTATGGGGCAAAATTGAATACGACAATTGCCCAGGTAAGGAAAGGAACTCTAAGTCCCGTTGATGATAGCCTATATCGTCTATCACTATTGCTATTTGCTTGGCGCTAATTGTTGCAGAGCTAAAACAAATAACTAATGTTAGCCATTTTATTATTTTCACGTTTATAGTTTTTATTATCTTTTTAGCTTTATTTATACAGCTTATACAAGCTATTGCATGCTGAGTAATTGTTTTGCTTTAACCAACTGTAAATCGGTTAGATTACCAGTAAGTAATTGCGCATTATTGTTAGTGTGTTCATTTTTTATTATAACGGCTTTATTACTTTGTGAAAGGTTTGTTTGATTAACCGCCACATCTGGGGTTATTCCTATTCCATCAATCGATTTACCTAACGGTGTGAAGTATTTCGCTGTGGTGAGCTTTAATGCGGTATTGCCATCACCGAGTGGAATGAGTGATTGTACAGAGCCTTTCCCAAAAGATTGGCTGCCAACAATGGTTGCTCGTTTATTATCTTTAAGTGCTGCTGCGAGTATTTCGGCTGCAGAGGCTGAATTTTCGTTTATAAGCACAACTATGGGCGCATTTTTTAGAATGTCTCCACGCTTTGCATAAAATGCTTGGTTGGCATCGTAAAAACGTCCTTTAGTCGTCACTATAGTGCCACTTTGTAAAAATAGGTCTGATACAGCCACTGCGCTTTGTAACGTCCCCCCTGGGTTATCACGTAAATCAATTACTAAGCCTTTAAGTGGGTAGCCAAAATGGCTTTGCAGGGCGGCAACTTGTAGTGCAACTTCATGTAATGTGTGGTTAGAGAAGTTATTGATAGCTATGTAACCAGTTCCAAAATCTAAAAGTTCGCTTGTTACACTTTCGAGGTTTATTTGGCGACGTGTGACATGAAAAGTGAGTGGGTTTTTATTGTTATCGCGATTTACAATTATATCTATATTCGAAAATTCACTGTCTCTTATTAGTGTTGCTACTTCGTCGATAGTACGGTTTTGGGCTGCGTTGTTGTTTACACTTACAATAATATCGCCTGGTAAAATACCTGCCGCTTTTGCGGGCGAATTATTAACCACGTTAACAATAGTCATATTCTCGTCTATGTTTTTAACTTCTATACCAATACCTGTGTAACGACCATTTGTGTTATCAAATAATGAGGCTAATTCATACTCATTTAAGTACTTAGAATAGGAGTCGAGTTTTGAATATAAACGCTCAAACTGTTGGTTGTTATATTTAATATGGTGGCTATTTTGTAAGGTGAGATCTTCAACGTAATAGGTATGAATGTTAAAGAGTATTTCGTCTATTTGTTGTCTTTTAAGATCTTTAATTGAGCTTGCTAGTGCATTACTAGTAAAGGTAATTAGGGTTAGTAACACAAGTAAGTACAGACTTATATAAAAGCCTGCACTTTTTTTATTAACTGTATATATTGTGTGTTTTTTAGTTGTCATCAGCTGCTCCAAGGCGGTGCAGCGATTTATCTAATTAAATACGTTTGCACCATTTTACAGGATTTACTGCGCGTCCTTTGTGGCGTATTTCAAAGTATAGACCAGAACTTGCCTGTCCGCCGCTTTGGCCTACTAAAGCGAGGGTTTCGCCTTCACGTACCATATCCCCTACATCTCTTAGTAGCGTTTGAGCGTGGCCATATAGGCTCATAAAACCTTCACCATGGTCTACAACAATTACCCATCCATAACCCTTTAGCCAATCGGCAAATACAACTTGCCCGTTGTGCACGCTATTAATATTAGTACCTTCTTTTGCACCAATTAATACGCCTTTCCAATCAATACCACCATGTTTACGTTGGCCGAATGTGTGCTCTAACTTGCCTTTGCTCGGCCAGTCTAATTTTCCCTTGCTTTTATTTAGGCCAAGTAATTCTATTTTTTGAGTTTTTTCTTTTTCGAGCTCTTTAATCGTTGTTACTAAAGTTTGTTGGTTTTCTTTTAAATAATTTATTGAGCTTTTAGTGCTGTTGAGCTGAGCTTGTAAGTTTTTAAGATTTGCTTGGCGTTCACTTTGCGCATTAAGTAATGCAGTTTGACGCCTTTTTTGTTCATCAAATAAAAGCTCTAGTTTTTCTTGTGTTTTAACAAGCTCTTCTTGGTTTTGTACTATTTGCTGTTGGAGATCTTTTAGATCTTCGATTTGTTCAATACGGGCTTTATTTAAGTAATTGTAATAGCTAAGTGTGCGCTCAAACTTGGCTGTGTCTTCTTGATTCAACAGCATTTTAGAGTAGTCGTCGCCACCGGCCATATAGGCACTTTTGAGTTGCGCGGCTAAAATTTTCTGAAACTGAGTGTGCTTTTTATCAAGCTCATCGGCTTTACTTTGTAACTCTTTTTGCTGTGTTTTAGTCTCTTTTACGGATTGCTCTGCCATGTTAAGTGCTTTAGCATTTTTAGCTATATCGAGTTCATGGCTTTTTAGATTTTTTTGTAGCGACGCTATTTTTTTTCTTTGGGCGTTATATTCAGCTTGGCTTTGCTCAAGTGCATTTTGAACCTCTGATAAATCTTTTTTAGTACGATCTTCATTAGCAACTGCAGATGCAGCCACTAATGAAGTTAGTATCAAACCGCACTTAATTAACCGGTTAATACGTTTATTCATGTGTTATTTCAACATCATGATAGGCGTACCAGTCATTTCTTTTGGTTGCTCCATACCCATTAAGTGAAGCATTGTTGGGGCTACATCACTTAAGGCTTTACCTTGCATTGGCTCTGCATCGCGACCTACATAAATAAAATGCACCGGTTCGCTAGTGTGGGCAGTATGTGCTTGGCCAGTTTTGAGATCAGCCATTTGCTCAGCATTACCATGATCGGCTGTAATTAGTGCTTCACCACCAAACTCTTCTAGTGCATCAACAACACGTCCGATACAGCTATCTACAGCTTCACAAGCTTTAACAGCAGCTTCAAATACACCTGAGTGACCAACCATATCGCCATTAGGGTAGTTACAAATAATAGCATCGTATTTACCGCTTTTAATTGCTTCTACTAGTTTGTCGGTTAGCATTTCTGAGTTCATTTCAGGTTGTAGGTCGTAGGTTGCTACTTGCGGCGAAGGAATTAGCTCGCGTGTTTCACCTTTAAATTCACTTTCACGTCCGCCACTAAAGAAAAACGTAACGTGTGCGTATTTTTCGGTTTCTGAAATACGAAGCTGTGTTTTATTATTTTTTTCAAACCATTCACCAAGTACGTTTATTAGTGGTGTAGGTCCAAATGCAACAGGTGCGTCTATATCGGCTGCATACTCTGTCATCATTACAAATGCGCTAAGCTCTGGCGTTCTTTTTTTAGTAAAACCATCAAATTCAGGCTCAACAAAAGCGCGGGTAATTTCGCGGGCTCTATCTGCTCTAAAGTTAGCAAAAATAACGGTGTCGCCATCGTTTATTGAAGCCGGAGTGGCACCTGTTGGCGTAATAGTCGTAGCTGCTACAAACTCGTCGTTTTCGTCGCGCTCGTACGCTGCATTAAGTGCTTCAACACCATTATCAAAGTTAAAGTCGCCTTCGGCGAGCGTCATTACGTTGTAAGCTTTTTCTACACGGTTCCAACGGTTGTCTCTGTCCATTGCGTAGTAACGGCCAATAAGTGATGCTAAACGTCCGCACTTAAGTTTACTAAATAACGCTTCAATTCGTTCTATTGATGCTTTTGCGCTACGTGGAGGTGTGTCACGGCCATCTAAAAATGCATGGAAATAGACTTCTTTAGCACCACGTTTTTCCGCCAGCTCAATACTTGCAACTATATGATCTTCATGGCTATGCACACCACCTGGGCTTAAAAGACCCATTATGTGAACCGCTTTACCAGCACTTACTGCTTTGTCTATGTTTTCAACTAAGGCTGGGGTTGAATCAAACTCGCCATCGTTAATTGCCTTGGTGATACGGGTAAAATCTTGATACACAATGCGCCCAGCACCTAAGTTTACATGGCCAACTTCTGAGTTACCCATTTGACCATCAGGAAGACCAACATCTAAACCCGAAGCAGATATTAATGTGTGTGGGCGGGTGGCCCATAAGTTGTCTAATACAGGTGTGTTAGCTGCAAGAATAGCATTACTTTGCGTATCTTCGCGGTGTCCCCAACCGTCTAAAATCATTAATACCAGTGGTTTTTTATGCTCTGTCATAATAGCTCCTGAAAATTAGTATCTGTTGATGGATACTGTGCACCTAAAAAGGTTTATTAGCGTGGTTTTAGCATACCGTGTTTTTAAGCTAGGATCAGCATTGAAAACAAGATATTAAATATTTTTACTTATACCTTATTGACTAACATGAACTCTGCTTGAGATAGATTTATTATCCAGAGTTCTGTTAACTATATATGGGGGGCTTTATCGTTTTTTAAACGTCTCTAAGTGCTCCTAAACTCGCATTTTAGGTTGGTTTGGGTATACTTGCGTGGCTAAAGTACAAAACATTTAAAACATCACGTTTTAAAACATAATTTCATAGTGGAAGTAGAATGGATCAATATATTGAATTTATTACAAATCATCCCATTTTAAGCCTTGCTTGGGTTGGTATTGTTTTCCTTATTGTTAGTGGCTGGATAAAAAGTAAGCTTTCAGCTGTTCGTCAAATAAATCCCCAGCAGCTTACGTTACTTATTAACCGTGATGACGGTCAAGTAATCGATATACGTGCGCAAAAAGAGTTTAATGCAGGGCGTATTTCTGGTGCTGAGCATTTAAGCCCAGAGAATGCGAAAAAATCTGACTTTTCAAGCCTTGAAAAGTACAAGACTAAACCCATTATAGTTGTATGTACTACAGGTATGACTGCCCAAGGTACTGCAGCCGCTATGAGTAAAGCTGGTTTTGAACGAGTTTACTTATTAGCAGGTGGCATGGGTGCGTGGCAATCTGCCAGCTTACCAACTACAACAGGTCGCTAACCAGTTTAGCTAGGCCGATAGAGGATTTATTATGAGTAATGTTGTTTTATACACCAAGGCGTATTGTCCATTTTGTCAGCGTGCTCTTTCGCTTTTAAACAGCAAAGGCGTTGAATACACAAATTATGATATTGGTGTGCAGCCTGAGCTACGCGATGAAATGATTGCCAAAGCAGGTGGTGCAAGCACAGTACCGCAAATTTTTATTAATGATGAACATATCGGTGGCTGCGACGACATGATGGCTATTGAAGCGCAAGGTAAACTTGACGCTAAGCTAAACGCTTAATTTAATTATAATAACGAACAAGTTAGGAATAACAATGAACGAAGAAAATCAAAACGTAGCAGCTGCAGAAGCTGGCGCACAATTTACTATTCAACGCATTTACACTAAAGATGTATCGTTTGAAACGCCAAACTCTCCGGCCATCTTCCAAAAAGAATGGACACCAGAAGTTAAGCTAGACCTAGATACACGCTCAAACAAGTTGGACGAAGGTGTATTTGAAGTTGTTTTAGCGCTAACTGTAACTGCATCTATTGGTGAAGAAACTGCGTTCTTATGTGAAATTCAACAGGCAGGTATTTTTACTATTGCTGAAGTTGAAGAAGTGCAACTTGCGCATATGCTAGGTGCATTTTGTCCTAACGTATTATTTCCATATGCACGTGAAGCTGTTTCAAACCTTGTTAACCGTGGTACTTTCCCACAGCTTAACCTTGCGCCAGTTAATTTTGATGCGTTATTTGCACAATACATGCAACAACGTACTGCGCAAGCTGACCAGGCTTCAGCAGACGCATAACTTATGAGTACAGCAACTACAGCTGTTACTGTATTAGGGGCGGGGTCTTACGGCACCGCCCTTGCTATTTGTTTAGCCCGAAATGGTCACCAGGTGACACTTTGGGGAAGAAATAGCGACGACGTTGCCACGCTTGCAGCTGAGCGGAAAAATCAACGTTACTTACCTGATGCTCCTTTCCCAGATACTCTTACTCTTGAAGCTAACTTACAACATGCCGTTGCTAGCAGTGCTATTGTACTTGTTGTTGTGCCAAGCCATGCTTTTGGCGACACGCTTGCGCAGATAAAACCTGCATTGCAAGAGGGTGCTAAAGTAGCGTGGGCAACTAAAGGGCTTGAGCCTAATACTGGACGTTTGTTACAAGAAGTTGCTTTGCAAGAATTGGGTGATGACATTCCACTTGCGGTACTTTCGGGTCCTACGTTTGCAAAAGAAATGGCGATGGGGTCACCTACAGCTATTTCAGTGTCTTCAACGTCACCTGAATTTGCTCAGCAGCTGGCCGATTTACTTCATTGTGGTCGCTCATTCCGTGTGTATAACAATGATGACTTTATTGGTATACAGCTCGGTGGTGCGGTTAAAAATGTAATTGCAATTGGTGCCGGTATTTCGGACGGTGTAGGTTTTGGTGCTAATGCGCGTACCGCGCTCATTACCCGAGGCCTTGCAGAGCTCACTCGTTTAGGTTGTGCTCTGGGTGCTAAGCCAGAAACCTTTATGGGAATGGCAGGCCTTGGTGATTTAATACTCACCTGTACCGACAATCAATCTCGTAATCGTCGATTTGGTTTGGCGTTAGGTAAAGGCGAGAGCGTTGATGCTGCTATTGAGTCTATTGGCCAAGTAGTTGAAGGCTTTAGAAACACTAAAGAAGTGTATTTACTAGCGCAGCGTGCTGGCGTAGAAATGCCAATCACTGAGCAAATTTATAAAGTACTTTATGAAAATAAAGACATGAAAGAAGCCGCTATGGCTCTTTTAGGACGAGAACAACGCGCTGAATAAGCGCTTGAGCTAGGCCTTAAATAAAAAACCGACACTATGTCGGTTTTTTTTTGCTTAACGGATTATATTTACTGTGCGTTAGGGAAGCCCAACTGACGCCACGACTCGTAAACAAACACCGCGACTGCATTTGACAGGTTCATACTACGGCTATTTGCTTGCATAGGAATACGTACACGCTGATCGTTTGGTAATGCTTGAATCATTTCATCAGGCAGGCCGCGTGTTTCAGGGCCAAACACCAAACAGTCGCCAGCTTCGTAACTTGCTTCATGATGAAATTGACTGCCTTTAGTTGTACAGGCATACACTTTTTTAGGTTTGCATTTTTCAAGGTAGTCCTCAAATGAGGCATGGCGTTGAACATGGCTAAATTCATGGTAATCAAGGCCCGCACGTTTCACGCGTTTATCGTCCCATTCAAAACCTAATGGCTCAATTAAATGTAATGCATAGCCAGTATTGGCACATAGGCGAATAATATTACCAGTGTTAGGCGGTATTTCAGGTTGGTATAAAACAATATCCAGCATAATGAGCCTTATAAAATAATCTGTAGTTTGACGAAGGGCAGTATACACGAAACCTTTTAAAAAAATGATATACTCAACACATTCAATACAGTGATTAATGGATACACGCGTGCATAACCGTAGCTACGAATTTTGGGTTAAAACTTCCAGCATTGTTACCATGGTCATGGTTAGCTTAATGATCGGCGCAAAAACATGGGCCTGGCTGGCTTCTGGCTCGGCTTCAATGCTTGGCTCGTTAACTGATTCGTTAATGGATATTACTGCCACCGCTATGAGCTTTTTAGTGTTGGGTTACGCACTGCGCCCAGCGGATGATGACCATAGGTTTGGGCACGGAAAAGCTGAAGCACTTGCAGGACTTGGCCAAGCCGCATTTATTGCTGGATCAGGTTGCCTACTTGCTTTTCATGGTATTGAGCGATTATTTAACCCTATACAGTTAAGCCATTCTTTATTAGGTGTGTGGGTAAGTATTTTTGCTATTGCGTGTACACTCGTCATTGTATTTGTACAAAACAAAGTGGTTAAGTATACCGATTCAATTGCTATAAAAGCCGACTCAGTACATTACAAAGGCGATTTAATATTAAACGCTGCGGTGCTGTTAGCTATTTTGTTAGCTTATTATGGCGTGTTGTATGCAGATCCTATTTTTGCAATAGGTGTAGCGGGTTACTTGCTTTATAACAGCTGGGATATAGCTCGCGATAGTGCCGATCACTTAATGGATAAAGAACTTCCTGATGATGAAAAGCAAAGCATATTTGACATTGCCAGAGCCCATGCTGATGTACATGGCGTGCATGATATTCGTACTCGCCAAGGCGGAAAAGTTAAGTTTATTCAAATGCACTTAGAGCTTGATGATCATTTAAGTTTGATTCGCGCGCACAATGTGGCTGATGAAGTAGAGGCAATGCTCAAAGAACGTTTTGAGTCGGAGGTAGATATACTGATCCACCTCGACCCTTTGTCAGTACTTGTTAAGCCGTCACCGACTCACAAAATTGATAAAAGTTAGTTAATAGCGGCTTTCGAATTTCGTCACGTTCAAAAAGTAGCTCGTGTTTAGCCCCTTCAAAATTCTCAATCGTTGCATGAGCATGCCTTTTTGCAAGACTGTACTGTGCTTTGTTGTTTACCACTGTATCGTTAGCTGCACTTGCTATAAACAAAGGGATTGGTACGTTTAGGTTATCAACAGACTTTAAAAACGATATTGTAGCTGCTAACCAGCCAAACGTAACGCCACCTAATTGTATATTAGGTTCTAATTTATAGGTTTGCCTAAAGTAGGTGTAACGCTTCTCGCTGCTAGTAAGTACGTTTTCGGTAAATGGGATCGGGTTGTAGTTGCCTTGTCCAAATGCATAGCAAGAGTGTAAACCAAGTAAAGTGGCTAATTTAACAATAAACTTCGTTGGTATTTTGGGTACGTCTTTTGTAAAAATATCAAACATAGGAGCAGACAAAAACACGCCTTTATAGCTATTTTCAAATTTTGCTAAATAATCAATAGCAATGGCGCCACCCATTGAATGAGCCAGCATGACTTTTTTACCTTGCCAATGTTTTGAGACTATTTGCTGATCAAAGTTATTTAGGTCACTGCTGTAGTTATTATAATGTTTTACAAAGCCTTTATGTTTATTTTTAAGGTGCCTGTAAGAGCGGCCCTGACCTTGATGATCCATAATAAACACAGCAAAATTATTGCTATACAGCTCCCATAGCAGTTCTTTATATTTTTCTAGGCCTTCAATACGCCCTGTACTTACTACTATTGCGGTTGTCGCGTTTTTAGGGATTGCGTATGCGTAAAATAGCTTTCCTGATGGCGTATCTAAGTAGCTTTTAATTAATTTTGAAGTATAAAAAACATTAATGGCCTCTTGATTGCTCTCAAGCTGGGCTTCTGAACTATAAAACATGCTTTACTCTTTTATTAATGGCAAGGTTATATTAGCACACAAGCCACCTAGTTCTTTATTTGATAATACTAAACTGCCACCATGCGCAGTAATAGCATTTTTAGCAATCGCCAGCCCTAAACCCGTACCACCACTTACGCGATCCCGCGCATCTGATTGCCTAAAAAAGGGCTCACAAAGCTTGCTCAGTTGGTCGTCGGGCACACCAGAGCCATCATCACATATTTCTATATAAATGGCATCTGTGTGCTTTAGAGTAATGCTAATTGTATTGTTTGCGTATTTAATAGCGTTACGAAGTAGGTTTTCAAGCGCACTGGCAATAAGTGTTTCGTCGCAATTAATATTTACCTCTACAGCGCCCACTATATTTAGCTGCTTATTATTTTGTTTTGCTTCAAACTGCGCATCGTTAATAACGTGATCTACAATTATTTGTAATGATTGTTTTTGCAGTGAAAGCGCTTGGCTTTTTGCTTCTAAGCGAGAAACTTGCAGCACGTCTGCAATCATCTTATCAAGTTGGTTAGCTTCTTTTTCTATGCGTAATAAATACGATTGGCTGGCGTCGTTAGCTTGCATTTGCGCAAGACCAGTAGCCATTTTTAAACGCGTAAGGGGCGAGCGTAACTCATGTGATATGTCGGCTAATAAGCGTTTTTGTGAACTAATTAAAAGCTCTAACTGATTGGCCATGCTGTTAAAGTCTCGCCCAAGTATTCCCAGCTCATCTTTTCGGTTTACAGAAATGTCGGCCCTTGCGCTTAGGTTGCCCGCTGATAGTTTAATAGCTGCTTTTTTAAGGCTATTTATAGGGGCTATTAAGTTACGGCTAAATACAAAGCTTAAAATAAGAGAGGCAACAATTGCGATGACTATTTTCATCCAATTAGGCATAAGCTTAAAGCGCATTATTAGCGGGGGTTGATGGTTAATATCTATTTCATAAAGATAAAAACTTCCTTCAGGCACGTTTATATTAACAGGGCCGAAGGCTTGATATTTTTCAGTAAAAATAATCTGTGGTGACATATTTTGAGTAAAGTTTAATAAACTTAAATCGATGCTCTCTGGTACCTCTTTACTACTAAGGGAGTCTTCGCTTTGAGCTGCGCTTAAATATAAAAGTTTACGCTTTGATAGGCGAGGGTGTACTAATACATCGCTTAGGCTGCGCTTATGTTTAATTGCAGTGCGCTCAATACTTTTGGCGGTATATATTAAGTTTTTTTTCATAGGGCCATAAAGCGGCTCGTTAGTTACCGCGTTAATAGCGGTAATGTTACTTAAAAATATAAGCGCTGCAACGGTGCCGATTATAGTTAACCAAAACCAAATAAATATTTTAAAAAACAGGTAGTGCCCAGGGTGTTTTAACCAAGCAAAGTAAGTGCTTTTATTCGCCTTGGATAAAGACATAACCCGTACCTCTCATTGTTTTAATTCGCTCACCTGGAATATGCTCTGCTATTTTTTTGCGGATATTACTTACATGCATATCGATAGAGCGATCAAAAGAAGCTAAACGCCTACCTAATACTTCTTCGCTAATTTGCTCTTTACTAACCACTTCACCTGCATTTTTACACAATAGCGTGAGTATTTCGTACTCTGTACCAGTAAGGGTTAATATAGAGCCGTCTATTGAGGCTTCTCGAGCTGCAAGGTTAACAGTAATGCCATTAACGAGTAACTTACTCGTTGTAGCTACATTTAAGCTATTAATGTGCTCTATACGGCGAGTTATCGCTTTTACGCGGGCTAGTAATTCACGATGATTAAAAGGCTTTGGAATGTAATCGTCAGCGCCTAGCTCTAGACCAAAAATACGGTCAAAGTCTTCACCTTTTGCTGTAAGCATTATTACCGGTGTGAGTTTTGTTTGCCTAAGTTGTTTAAGTACTTCAAAACCATCAAGCGTTGGTAACATTACATCTAGCAATATCAGGGCGTAGTCATTTGCTTGTGCTAGTTTAAGGCCTTGTTCACCGTCGTGTACGCTTTGTATTTCAAAGCCTTGGGCAGTTAAATATTCACTTAATAGCTCACAAAGGCCAGTGTCGTCATCAATCATTAATAGTTTCATTTACAAACCCTTAGAGTTATTTATAGCGTTATTTTACCCGCTAAATAGTGCAAAGGTGAATCTTTACACAACCTTTACACTGCTTTGCGTTACTTTGCGTTGAGTTAGGTATAGTTAACTCACTGGCTTAGCAGCCACAATCGCTCAACCAACCAATTCAATATTAAGGTAATGATTATGACTAAATTAAACACACTTTCAAAATTAGTACTTATCTGTGGCTTAGCAACAGCAACGCTTGGTGCTGGTAGCGTGTTAGCTAAAGGCGACGGACATAAGCAAGGCCATTCTCAAGCTCGTTTTTTACTTTCTGAGCGAGGCGTTGAAAAATTAAACCTAACAGATGAGCAGCAAACTAAGCTAAAGGCTATTTTTGAAGCGCAAAAAACACAAATGAAAGCACTGCGTGGCGACGATAAAGAAGCCCGTAAAGCGATGCGTGAAGCGCACAAAGCAAAAATGGATGCATTACTTTCTGCTGCAACATTTGACGAAAATGCAGCAAAAGAGTTATTAAATGAACGTCATGAAAAAGGTGAGCAATTTGGTTTAATTAAACTAAAAACACAACACCAAGTAATGCAAGTGCTTAACGCTGAGCAAAAAGAGAAGTTTGCTAAAATGCAAAAGCGTATGAATAAAAAGCACCGTAAACAAAAAAGCTAATTTTACTTTTTTGTAAATACTAAAAAACCAGCGTAATGCTGGTTTTTGTATTAGGGCATTATGAAGATAAACTATTTAAAAAAGTCATCTTCATTTTTAGCCATCATTGCTTCAATATCTTCAATCATGTCTTGGCTAAACTCTTGTGCCGAGGTGATTGGTGCAGAAATTTTATTATTTTCGAACGACCATTCACCTAAATCAATTAGTTGGCAGCGCTTTGAGCAAAAAGGACGAAATGGGCTTTGCTCTGACCATTCAACTTTAGTTTTACAGGTTGGGCAGTTTACAACAGTAGGCATAAATTACTCTCTACAAATTTTTGGTGCATATTACATTACTTAGATATGAGTCTCTAGCTATAAGGCTCTGAGCTTAAAGCTTAGAGCCTTATATCTTTTACTGTGGGCCATTAAAAATTAGTTACGCGGTTAATTTCACCAAGGGATGTAAGGCCATCGGCTGCTTTGCGTAAACCCGATAAACGTAAATTATTAAAACCGGCTTTAAGTGATACGTCTGCTATTTCAAGCGAATTACCACCGCGCATAATAATTTGGGCAATTTCAGGAGTAATTTGCATTACTTCGTAAATACCCACACGCCCTTTGTAACCATCAGTACAGCTATCACACCCTTTAGGCATATATAACGTCATTTCTTCAATTTGCTCGGCACTAAATCCTTGGCGAGCAAGTTCTTCACTCGGAAGTTGTTCTGGCGTTTTACATTTAGGGCACAAGCGACGTGCTAAACGCTGGGCTATAATTAAGCTGATCGAACTTGCTACGTTATAAGCAGGTACACCCATATTTAATAAACGAGTGATTGTTTCCGGCGCTGAGTTTGTATGCAATGTTGATAAAACTAAGTGACCTGTTTGCGCCGCTTTTATTGATATTTCTGCGGTTTCTAGGTCACGTATTTCACCTACCATAACTACATCAGGATCTTGACGTAAAAATGCGCGCAGTGCGTTGGCAAAAGTCATGTCGGCTTTAATATTTATTTGTACTTGGTTTACACCTTCAAGGTTAATCTCAACCGGATCTTCCGCAGTACTAATATTACGCTCAGGTTGGTTTAATATATTTAAACCTGTGTATAGCGATACTGTTTTACCAGAACCCGTTGGTCCTGTTACAAGTATCATCCCTTGAGGCTGGGCAAGCGCATCCATGTAGAGCTTTTTCTGCTCAGGCTCATAGCCCAATACATCAATGCCTAACATAGCGCTTGATGAATCAAGAATACGCATTACTATTTTTTCGCCCCACAAGGTAGGCATGGTACTTACACGAAAATCGATACTTTTGCGTTCTGTAATTTTTAGCTTAATACGACCATCTTGTGGTTTGCGTTTTTCGGCAATATCGAGTCTCGACATAACCTTAATACGCGCAGAAAGCTTGGTGGCTAATGTATTGGGTGGGCTTGCAACTTCATGCAAAATGCCATCAATACGAAAGCGAATACGGTATTTGTGCTCATACGGTTCAAAGTGTAAATCAGAGGCGCCTTTTTTAATGGCATCCATTAAAATTTTGTTGATGTATACGATGATAGGCGCATCATCTTTATCGTCATCTTGTGGTGCTGTATCTCTTTGGCTTTCTGAGTCTAAGTCAGCAAATTCTTGAAACTCGTCATCAGTTAGATTTAAGCTGCCAGTGGCATCTAGTAATTGCTCAATTTTGTTATCGAGTTGAATATAATCAACAACAACAATTTCGCATGAAAGACCGGTACTAAACTCAAAGTTTTCGAATGCGCCGTAATCTGTTGGGTCTGATGCTGCTATATAAACTTTTCGATCTTTTTGAACAAGCGGTAAAATGTGATGTTTACGTATGAGTTTTTCTTTTACGAGATCGGCCGGGATTCTTGTAGGGTCAAAGTCTTTTAAATCAAAATAAGGTACGCGAAACAAATCAATACATTGTTCAGCTAAATCTTTACTATCGATTTTTCCACATTTAGAAATAAGCTCAGCTGTTGAGGCAAATTCATTTTGTTTGTTTTTAACCGTGTCGGCATCAATGCGGCCAAGGGTTATAAATTTTCTCAATAACGGTGAGTTAATATTCATTGCGCACCTGTTTTATTCCTTCAATAGTAAGCAATTTATCAGAAAAAAGAAGGGGATTACATCACCTTTCATTCTTTGTTGTGATTTTACTAACTAAAATACGAGTTTGTGTGAGTTAGGACAGTGTTAAAGTGAGTTAGTTTTGTTGTGTAATGCATATTGTAGGTACTTTTTATGTAGATCAACAAGTTCTATATGCACTAGGTTTAAACTACGGTCGTTATTTAAAATATCATCCGCTTTTTGTTGCTTATCATCACGTGACATTTGCGAGGCAATAATACTTTTAACTTGCTCATTACTTGTGTTGTCACGTTTTGCTGTACGCGCTATTTGGACAGAGGTTGGTACGTCAATAAGTAAGGTATGGTCGCAATATTTATCAAGGTTGTTTTCAAACAATAAAGGCGCTACTAAAACAACATAAGGGCTAGTTGCATTATTTAAATCGTTTAGTATTTTTATCCGTATAAGAGGGTGCAATAACGCATTAAGCCATTCTTTGTCATTGTTGTTAGTAAATATTTTTGCGCGCAATTGTGCTCTATTTAATGTGCCGTCGGGCAATAAAATATCTTTGCCAAAGTGGGCTGTAATCGCTTTTAGCCCTTTGCTATTTGGGAGTACTACTTCACGCGCAATTATATCTGCATCAACTATTGTAATACCAAGTTCTTCAAACATATTGCTTACGGCCGTTTTTCCACAGCCAATACCGCCTGTTAAACCTAATACCCAGCTGTCTACTTTAGTAATTTGCTCACTCACTTTAATAACCAATTAAATTAAAATAAGCGCCTTGAATTTGGTTGCCCCAAAGCATTGTGATCCAGCCAGCTATCGCTAGATAAGGCCCAAAAGGGATAGGGGTCGCTTTGTCTTTACCTTGTATGCTCAACAGCGCAATACCTATAATGGCACCCACTACGCTCGAAAGCAGAATAATAGTAAGTAATGACTGCCAGCCAAGTAAAGCACCAAATACAGCGAGTAGTTTAAAGTCGCCATAACCCATGCCTTCTTTACCGGTTAATAACTTAAATAGCCAAAACACACTCCATAGACTTAAATAACCGCAAGCTGCGCCAATAATGGCATCGGTAGGTGTAATTGTGTAACCCATTACAGAGGCAATAAGTGCAAGCCATAACAGCGGAAGTGTAAGTTGATCTGGCAGCAGCATGTGGTCAATATCAATAAAGGTCAGTGCTACTAAAATCCACGTTACAAAAATATATAAAAGGGCTTGCTCGGTCGCACCAAAGCTATAGGCAACAATTAAACTTAATAGGGCAGTAATTAGCTCTACAGCAGGGTATCGGGCCGAAATAGGATTACTGCAACTTGCACATTTACCTTTAAGTATTAACCAACTAATAATAGGAATATTCTGCCAAGGCTTAATGGCTGTTTTGCATTTAGGGCAGGTAGAGTTGGGTTTTACTAAGTTAAAAGGCTTGTTGATATTGGCTTGTTTAGATTTATTAGCTGTAAGTTCATCTTCCAACAGTAGTCTGCATTCGCTTCGCCACTCACGTTGCATCATCAACGGTAAGCGATAAATAACCACATTTAAAAAACTACCAATACATAAACTAATTAAGCCAATAGTGGTTAAATAAAACCACAACTGGCTTTGCATTACTTCAATAATACTTTGCATCATATTACCTGAAAATTATTTTAAAAATTAAGCGTTTAAAAATTAAGTGAAATTATTATCACAAAGAGAAGTGAAAGAGAGTAAATGAGAAAACATTAATAGCCATACCTTAACAAAAAGTAAGCCTCTCTTTTATTTCCTGTAAATTGTTATTTTTAGTAATTAAATAACAGAGCCAAGTTGGAAAATAGGCAAGTACATCGCAACAATCAAGCCACCAACAAGTACACCTAGTACGGCCATAATAAGTGGCTCTAGCAAGCTTGAAAGACCGTCTACTGCATCATCAACCTCTTGCTCATAAATAGTTGCTACTTTTGCGAGCATGCCATCTAGTGAGCCAGATTCTTCACCAATCGCAACCATTTGTATTACCATATCAGGGAATATTTTTGAGTTACGCATTGCCCAGTTCATTTGATTACCTGAGCTCACTTCTACTTTGATATCTAAAATAGCGTAACGATAAACAGCATTACCTGAAGCGCCTGCGGCAGAGTCAAGCGCATCAACAAGTGGCACACCTGCAGCAAACGTAGTCGAAAGAGTTCGTGCATAGCGAGCAACTGCTGCTTTGTTTAAAATCATACCAATTACTGGCAGTTTTAGTATGGCTCGGTCGGTTGCATCTCTGAGTTTTAAACTTCTAAGCTTGGCTTCTTTAAAAGCGTATCCAAAAGCTACAATAGCGATTAGTATCATCCACCAATATGCTTGCATAAAGTCTGATATGCCAATAACAAACAAAGTGAATGCAGGAAGTTCTGCACCAAAACCTGCAAATATATCTTGAAACTGCGGCACTACAAATATTAATAGTATTGAGGTTACAATGCCGGCAATTACTAATACTGAAATAGGATAGAACATCGCCTTTTTAATTTTTGATTTTAGCGCTTCGGACTTTTCTTTATATAAAGCAACTCGGTCAAATATTTTATCAAGTGCACCAGATTGCTCGCCAGAGGCTACAAGGTCGCAATATAAATCATCAAAATAACGTGGGTGTTTTCTAAGTGCTGTAGATAGTGGTTGCCCCGCTTTTACTTCATCAGCAATAGTTTCCATTAATTTGGCGACACTTTTATTGGTCGAGCCAGAGCCAATCATTTCTATGGCCTGTATTAAAGGAACTCCGGCCATCAACATAGTCGCAATTTGGCGAGTAAGTAGTGCTATATCTTTAGGGGTTACCTTTTGAACACTTTGAATGCCAAACAGTGGTTTTGCTTTACGCTTCACTTTTGAGGGAGTGATACCTTGCTTACGAAGCTGAGCTTTTACTAGTGCAATACTATTACCTGTAAGCTCACCTTCAAGTTTCTTCCCTCGTGCACTAACGCCTACCCACTGAAAAGTATCGAGGCCTTTATCTTGTTGTTTTTTTGCCATTAAGGGTACCCAGCTGAATTTGGTTTAAAACTTCATTATTATAAGCATAACTTAAACTAATGATTCTTGGTAGAAAAGTTAAAGCGCTTTAAAATCGCTGTCCTACGGACCAAAATCTAGGTCCATAAATATAGCCCTTATCTGGGTCAATATTATTATAAATACTTATCGCTTTTTGTAAGTAAAGGTACCATGTAAAAACAAATAAAATGGCTATTAAAGCTTTTAAGTATTTATTTATGGTAAGGCTTTGGCCTCTTTTTTTATCAACTCTACCAAGTAGCAACCCCCACATTATAAATAAGAGTGTTTGCGAAACCGGCATTACATGTACACCAGAAAATAGTGAGTATGTAATACCTATAGCAAAAGAGTAAAAGAGGCTTTCAGTAATGATATCTTTTTTATGTTGCTTTAAATATGTAATTGCTTTTCTAAAGGTAGTAAAAACAACTGTTAAAATACATATAAGGGCGATTAGTCCCCACTCATTTAAAATTTCAATTAATGAATTATGAGGGTGACTAAAAGGAGCTGAACTGCCAAGTGACATTTCAAATACTCCAGGACCATTGCCGATAAATAAATGCTTTAAAGATAGATTAGAAAGAGTATTAAACCATAAATCAATTCGGCCTGAGGAGGATGTGCGTAGTATTTCGGCTCCACCTCTATTTAATGAATCCAAAACATAAAAAGTAATACAGCTTAAAGTAAGGCAGACTAACCCAATAAGTACTTGTTTTTTTAATGTAGTTTTTAAAGCGAGAGCAAAAATAGAGAAAGCTAGAAATGAGAGTAAAGCCCCACGAGCTTGCCCAATAAATATAAGTAATAAGTTTAAAAACAAAACAATAAATACAACACGCTGTATGCTTTTAAATTTTAGGAGTAGCACCAAAAATGGGAGAATAAACACTTGTACTTGGTTAAAAAAGCGAATGTTAATAAAGCCTGAGTAAATTATGTATGGATTTAAAGGTTGCTGCTCAGAAAGTATAAAAATTATATTAAGTAGGCATATTAAAGTTAGGCTTGTATGAGCTATCAATAATGCATAAATGATAAATAAAACAGGTTTTTTATCATTTATAGTGCTTACATAGTACATGATTAAAATAAGCAAACTTATATGAAACGTGTACAGCAGACTAAAACTTTGCTCCATACTCATCAATGCAGATAAGCAGCCACTGAAAATAAAAATTAAGTACAACACACTGCTTTTATTATTTAGTGAAAGCTCAAAAGTGGGTTTTTTATTACCTAAAAAAGCTGTAAGCACTAGTAGGCTTGTGATAAGTAAAAAAGCTATTTGGATTATACGTTGGTGATTATGATAATCGTAAGAAGTTATGGGTATTAAAGGTATTAGCGTACACAGAAAAAACAAGCTGATGAGCGATGGTTTTATTATATTTACTATATTCATGAATACTGATTCTTACGCATTAAAAAAGCGCCAAACAAGGCGCTTTTTAGTAATCAATAAATGATTAAGATTGTGGACAGCTTTTAGGTGCAAGAGTTTTGTCACCTGTAATACCTGTGGTCGCACAAGACCAGCCACCAGTCGATGTACGAGTCCATTTGATTTTAGCACCAGTTACTTGAGTAGGAGCATTTCGAATTGCACACTCAATACCTGTCGCATCAGTTGTAATAGTACAATTTTCTGTTGTATCTTGAAGACCAACAAGAGTATTTGTTGGAGTTGTGCCGCTATTTGACGTTATCTCAAAGCCTGTTCTACCCGCTGAAACTTCAGATAACCCAGCCGTAAGTTTTGATGTTGCTTGGTAGCTTGAATACGCAGGCAGTGCAATTGCAGCAAGAATACCGATAATTGCTACAACAATCATTAATTCAATTAGGGTGAAACCCTGTTGTTTTTGAGTCATTGTTTTCATGTTTCCTCTCCTAAAGGATAGATTTTTGTAACTTAAATCACTTAAGCGGCAAAATGCCTCACTTAATTTAACCGATTTATTTTACAGTTTTACTTAAAATTAATTTTATTACACTTTAGCTTTAGAGTATGAAACACAAAAGCCGAATGTGAATTCATTATGTTTGGTACTAATTATAAAAGTTTACTAAGTGCACTACATGTTGTAGCAACAAATAGTATAGGCATAAAGTAAGTAGTTTAGTTGCTTTAGTTTTTAATTATGTCTTTAAAAACTAAAGGTACTAGTTATTTATGACTACCTTTTTAAATAAAATAGTACAACAGAATTAGTCTACCATTTTATTTTAGTATTTAGCACGTATCTTATTATAAAAAAGCGATTTAATTTAACAATTTGTTACAAAGTAAGCCTTTTGGGTTATTTAATGCTTTTTTACTTAACTTGTCAATTAATTAGCGGTATTAATTACCCATTATTGCTTTAAAATTGTTCAAAACGCATCGATAAATCGATTGATTGTAAGTTTTTTGTTAATGCTCCGCTTGATATAAAATCGACACCTGCTTGTGAATAAGTTTTGAGCGTTTCTAGGGTCATATTGCCTGAAACCTCTAATTTTGCGCGCTTATTGGTTAAAATTACGGCTTGCTTAATTTGCTCTACACTAAAATTGTCTAGCATAATTATGTCGGCGCCAGCTTCAATTGCTTGCTTAAGTTCAGGGAGTGACTCTACTTCGACTTCGACAGGTTTGTTTGGGTGATTTTGTTTAGCTTGAGTAACGGCTTTGTTTATTGTGCCACAAGCCGCTATATGATTTTCTTTAATTAAAAATGCGTCAAATAAACCAATACGGTGATTTGCACCCCCACCACATTTTACTGCGTATTTTTGAAGTGCTCTAAGGCCTGGTATGGTTTTGCGTGTATCGAGTAGTTGCGTTGTTGTGCCGCTTAGCTCTTTTACATAATGTGCTGTAGTAGTGGCTGTACCCGATAACGTTTGTACAAAGTTAAGTGCAGTACGCTCGGCAGTTAATATTGAACGCGCTGAACCAGTGGCTGTAAATAATGTGCTGTTTGCTTTAACTGCGTCGCCATCATTAATGAGTACATTAACCTTAACGCTTGGGTCTACTTGTTTAAATACTTCAAGGATGATGTCTTTTCCGCAAAAAATACAGTCTTCGCGGGTGATTACTTTAGCGTTTGCTTGCTCATTTTGAGGGATCAATTGCGCGGTAATATCGCCTTCTTGTGCGGTTTGATAATTTAAATCTTCGTCAAGTGCTAGAGTAACAAGCTGAGTAATAAGAGTGTGCGAAATAGACATGGAATGCTCATAAGCGTTAATAAATTAAGCAAATTTTACTATGTTTATAAAAGAAAGAGAAGCGATTGCCTTTTCACCAATATAAAGATAAGCGCGTATAGTAAATTAGTATCTACGTGTGCGTTGGTATTATCTGTAGGTGAGGTTTTATACCGCGCTTTTAATTTCAAAAGTTACGTAACATGAGCGGACGTAAATTAGCACCTACGTGTGGGTTTGAATTATTTGCAGGTAAGGTTTTATACCTGTTTGTTACTATCATTGCTTTAATAAATCCTTTAGCATCAGTACTATGTATATCTTGATATTTATATAATAAACGTATCATGAAAATAGATTTAAACGGTGTTTTAAGTACTGTAGCGCAGCGGCCTTGTTCGCATTTTGATGAACGCCCTGATGAGGCCGATATTTCTTTATTGGTTATTCACAATATATCTTTGCCAGCAGGGCAGTTTGGTACCTCTTTTGTTGATGAGTTATTTATGGGTAGCATTGATTGTAATGCTCACTCGAGTTTTAGTGACTTAAAAAATTTACGTGTATCGGCCCATTGCTTTATAAAGCGCACCGGTGAGGTTATACAATACGTGCCTTTTGAAAAACGTGCTTGGCATGCTGGCCAATCTAAGTTTGAGGGCGTATCTGCTTGTAATAACTTTAGCATTGGCATTGAGCTTGAAGGTACCGACACCACGCCATACTCTTTAGCGCAATACGAAGTATTAGCTACACTTAGTAAATCTATAATACAACGCTATCCAAAAATTACCCCTTCGCGTATTGTTGGGCATTGCGATATTGCTCCAGGACGTAAAACCGATCCTGGCAGTAGCTTTAATTGGCCATTGTTTTTTAATATGCTTGAACAACTAAGTTAAGAGAGTTATTTCCATGATTTTAGTTTCTATAATAATTGCATTAATACTGGAGCGTTTAGGGGCTCGGTCTAATTACTGGCAGATAAGCTATTACACAAATGGTTATTTAAATCGCTCTAGTAAACTACTAGGTGATAAAGGCTTATTTAGTTCTGCACCGGGCTTTTTAATTTGGCTTTTACTCCCAGTAATAGCAATAGCGTTTATTTATTGTTTATCTGATTTTGTACTATGGCAGTTAGCTATTAATATTGCTGTGCTTTTGGTTTGCTTTGGTTGTGCTAAGCAGCGCGCTTTATATAAGTCTTACTTAAATGCCTTAACGCGAGATGACGGTACTGCTGCATCTTTATATGCGCTGCAAATAGGTCAAAAACGTACTGATGATCAAGATGGTGGTGAAACCTTTGGGCAAACATTGGCATGGGTAAACTTTAGATTTTACTGTGCGGTGATTTTTTGGTTTGTTGTTTTAGGCGCGCCGGGCGCAGTTTTATATGCACTGGTACGTACTTTAGCTGATTTAGTACGAGAAGATCATAAAGTAATATTTGCTAAGCGTTTTAAGCTTATACATAAGCTACTGTTTTGGCTTGACTGGTTGCCTGCACGCATCACCAGCTTTGGTTATTTAGTAATAGGTAACTTTAATAAAGGCACAAGTTGTTGGCTACGTTACGTACTTAACTTTAAATCTCCAAATCGCGAAGTAGTAACATGTACTGCACTTGCTGCAGAGCAAGTTGAAAAGCGTTATTACGGCTGTACCTACGAGGCCACTTGTATGATTAAACTTGTTAAGCGTAATGTATTATTTTACTTAGTACTTATAGCGTTGCTTACATTATTTGGTGGGCTGTCTTAAGTTAATACCTTTTTAATAAAGTACCTTATGCAATGTAAGGTACTTTAATCTCTTCCTGCAGTTTTTAAGTACAACAAAATAGAGCTAATATTCTAATTCATTCTGGTCAGACCAATTGTTTTCATCCCAAATACGTTATAACAATTTTTGCAAATTGCGCATTGTTTGATCTTCGTTCAAAATGCGTTACGCTACTTTAATTGCTCAAACTACCTGTAAATTGACAGCTAATAGTGTTTTTGATACCGTATTGAAAATTTTTGGTATGACCAATTTACCTTTTGGGTAAATCATACTACTTAAAGCCCCGTTTTATGGGCTCTTGGTATTTATACAACGCGGACGTTGATTCATGTCTTTAAAGATTAAAGCAGCAAAATTATCTGATGTTATTTTACAGCAACTTGAGAATATGATTCTTGAAGGCTCGTTAGCACCAGGTGAAAAGTTGCCACCAGAGCGTGAACTAGCAAAGCAGTTTGAAGTGTCTCGCCCGTCACTGCGTGAGGCAATTCAAAAATTAGAAGCGAAAGGTTTAGTTACGCGTCGCCAAGGTGGCGGCACGTTTGTAAAAAATCAGCTCGAAGAAGGGCTTACTGATCCACTTTTTGATTTGATTAGTAAGCACCCTGAGTCGCAGTTTGATTTACTCGAATTTCGTCATGCATTAGAAGGGATTGCTGCTTACTACGCAGCACTGCGCGGGACCAGCAACGATTTTAGCAAAGTAAAACAAAGCTTTGATGAAATTGCCTTAGTTAATGATGATTTACAGCAAAAAGCAAAAGCAATTAATGCATTTCACTTTAGCGTGGCAGAAGCCTCGCACAATGTGGTGTTACTGCATTTAGTTAGAGGTATGAAAGCGCTGCTTGAGCAAAATGTATTGCAAAATTTAACTGTTCTATTAAAAAAGTCAGATATTAGCAGTCAGTTAGCCCAACACAGGCGTTTATTAATGGATGCCGTTATTGACGGTAATCCAGAACAAGCCCGTTTAGCAAGTAATGCGCACTTAGCATTTATCGAAGAAGCACTACTTGAAGCAGGCAAAGAACATTCGCGAATTGAACGTAGTTTAAGACGCACTAAACAAAATTAAGTTAGTACATAACTACTTTGAACACACAAATTAAGTAGCTGTGATATTAAATTAACAATATTCGTATTTTAAACATAAGGAAACCTCCATATGTCTGAAGTCAATAAAATTGACGTAGACGCGCTAGAAACACAAGAGTGGTTACAAGCTCTTGAATCAGTTGTGCGCGAAGAAGGTGTTGAACGAGCTCAGTTTTTACTTGAGCAAGTATTAGAGCAAGCCCGTTTAGACGGCGTTGATATGCCAACGGGTATTACCACGAACTACGTTAATACTATTCCTGTAGATCAAGAGCCTGCTTACCCAGGTGATGTAAATCTTGAACGTCGTATTCGTTCAATTATACGTTGGAACGCGATTATGATCGTTCTACGTGCATCTAAAAAAGATCTCGACTTAGGCGGCCATATGGCGTCTTACCAATCATCTGCTGCATTTTATGAAGTGTGTTTTAACCACTTCTTTAAAGCACCAAATGATGTAGACGGTGGTGACTTAGTTTATTACCAAGGTCATATTTCTCCGGGTATTTACGCACGTGCATTTGTTGAAGGTCGTTTATCGGCTGCGCAACTAGATAACTTCCGCCAAGAAGTTGATGGCGAAGGCTTACCATCGTACCCACACCCTAAGTTAATGCCTGAATTTTGGCAGTTTCCTACGGTATCAATGGGCTTAGGTCCTATTTCATCAATTTATCAAGCACGCTTCTTAAAATACCTAGATGGTCGTGGCTTAAAAGATACTAAAAACCAACGTGTATATGCGTTTTTAGGTGACGGTGAAATGGATGAGCCAGAATCACGTGGTGCTATTTCTTTCGCTGCACGTGAAAAACTAGATAACCTTTGTTACTTAGTTAACTGTAACTTACAGCGTTTGGACGGCCCAGTTATGGGTAACGGTAAAATTATTCAAGAGCTAGAAGGCTTGTTTAAAGGCGCTGGCTGGAACGTAATTAAACTAGTGTGGGGCAGCGGTTGGGATATTCTGCTTGCTAAAGACACAACAGGTAAATTACTACAGTTAATGAACGAAACAATTGATGGTGATTACCAAACATACAAAGCTAAAGATGGCGCATACGTGCGTGAGCATTTCTTTGGTCGCTACCCTGAAACAGCTGCCCTTGTTGCAGATATGACAGATGATGAAATTTTTGCGCTTAAGCGTGGTGGTCATGAGCCATCAAAACTATTTGCTGCATTTAAAAAAGCAGAAGAGACAAAAGGTCGTCCAACTGTAATTCTTGCTAAAACTGTAAAAGGTTACGGCATGGGCGAAGCCGCTGAAGGTAAAAACATTGCGCACCAAGTGAAAAAAATGGACATGTCGCATGTTGCACATTTACGTTCACGCCTTGGTCTTGATGACTTAGTATCTGAAGAGCAATTAAAAGAATTACCATACCTAGAGCTTGAAGAAGGTTCACCAGAGTACAAGTACCTACATGCGCGTCGTGATGAGCTTAAAGGTTACACACCTAAGCGTATCCCACGTTTTAGTGAAAAACTTACGTTGCCAGAAGTAGATGCATTTAAGCCACTACTTGAAGAGCAAAAGCGTGATATTTCTACTACTATGGGCTTTGTTCGTGCACTTAATATCTTATTAAAAGATAAAGGCATTGGTAAAAATATCGTACCAATTATTGCAGATGAAGCGCGTACATTTGGTATGGAAGGTTTATTCCGTCAAATCGGTATTTATAACCCGCATGGCCAAAACTACACGCCACAGGATCGTGATATTGTTTCTTACTATAAAGAAGCAACTTCAGGTCAAGTATTGCAAGAAGGTATCAATGAGTTAGGTGCAATGTCGTCATGGGTTGCTGCTGCAACCTCATACAGCACTAACGATTTACCAATGATCCCATTCTACATTTACTACTCTATGTTTGGTTTCCAACGTGTTGGCGACATGGCATGGATGGCGGGCGATCAACAAGCACGTGGTTTCTTATTAGGTGCTACAGCGGGTCGTACAACGCTAAATGGTGAAGGCTTACAACACGAAGATGGTCACAGCCACATTCTTGCAAACACGGTTCCTAACTGTGTTTCTTATGACCCAACTTACGCGTTTGAAGTTGCAGTTATTGTACAAGACGGTATTCGTCGTATGTACGGTGACGACCAAGAAAATATTTACTACTACCTAACGCTTATGAACGAAAACTACCATCAGCCAGCTATGCCAGAAGGCGCTGAAGAAGGTATTCGTAAAGGTATTTACAAGCTTGAAAGTTACGAAGGTAAAAAAGCCAACGTTCAGCTATTAAGCTCAGGTACTATTATGACTGAAGTGCGCAAAGCTGCTTCAATCTTAAGCGAAGAATATGGTATTGCATCAGATGTTTACTCAGTAACATCTTTCAATGAACTAACGCGTGATGGTCAAGATGTTGAGCGTTTCAACATGCTTAATCCTGAAAGCGAGCAAAAAACAGCATTTATCACAAGCGTATTAAACGACTCTGTGACTGTTGCAGCAACGGATTACATGAAAAACTACGCAGAACAAGCGCGTTCATTCATTCCAAGCAGCAACTACAAAGTGTTAGGTACAGATGGTTACGGTCGTTCTGATAGCCGTGAAAACCTACGTCGTCACTTTGAAGTTAACGCAAGCTACGTTGTTGTTGCTACGTTATCTGAACTTGCTAAACGCGGTGAAGTTGAGAAGTCAGTAGTTGTTGAAGCACTTAAAAAGTTCAACATCGACACTAACAAACTTAACCCACTGTACGCATAAGAGGTTTGCAATGAGTATTGAAATTAAAGTACCTGATATTGGTGACGACGAAGTAGAAGTAACCGAAATATTAGTAAGCGTTGGCGATAAAGTAGATGTTGACCAATCATTACTAAATGTTGAAGGCGACAAAGCATCAATGGAAATACCTGCTTCTCAAGCGGGGACTGTAAAAGAGATTAAAGTTAACGTTGGCGACACCGTTACAACAGGCTCTTTAGTATTCTTGTTTGAAGGCGAGAGTGAAGGCACTGATGAGAAAAATACACCAGCCGCTGCTCCAGCTAAATCTGAAGAGGCAGCACCAGCTGCTTCGACAGGTTCTTCAATTAAAGAAGTAACTGTACCAGATATTGGCGATGATGAAGTTGAAGTAACTGAAATCATGGTTGCTGTTGGTGACACCGTTGAAGAAGAGCAATCTATCTTAAACGTGGAAGGCGACAAGGCAGCAATGGAAGTTCCAGCTCCATTTGCCGGTACAGTTAAAGAAATTAAAGTAGCCGCTGGCGACACAGTTAAAACTGGCTCGTTAGTGTTTGTTTTTGAAGTAGCAGGAAGTGAATCTGCAGCACTGGCTAAAGAGTCGGCTCCTGTAGAAGCGCCAGCTGAGAGCTCAACAGCAAGTTCAGCACCAAG
Organism: Pseudoalteromonas sp. SG43-8; assembly: GCF_014164245.1. Classification (NCBI taxonomy): domain Bacteria; kingdom Pseudomonadati; phylum Pseudomonadota; class Gammaproteobacteria; order Alteromonadales; family Pseudoalteromonadaceae; genus Pseudoalteromonas; species Pseudoalteromonas sp. SG43-8. The sequence continues at coordinate 89,645 of NZ_JACJEX010000010.1, forward strand.
CACTAAAGAAGTTAATGTACCTGATATTGGTGGCGATGAAGTTGAAGTAACTGAAATTATGGTTGCCGTTGGCGATGAAGTTTCAGAAGATCAATCAATCTTAAACGTTGAAGGCGACAAAGCTGCAATGGAAGTACCAGCTCCATTTGCAGGTACAGTTAAAGAAATTAAAGTAGCCGCTGGCGATAAAGTATCGACTGGTTCATTAATTTTTGTATTTGAAGTTGCAGGCAGTGCGCCAGCGGCATCTGCACCAGCTGAAAAATCAGCACCTGCAGCAGCGGCTAAAACTGAGTCAGCACCGGCTCAAGCAGCACCTGCAAAAGCAAGTAATGAAAGCTTCACAGAAAACAGCGCGTATGCTCATGCATCACCCGTTGTTCGCCGTTTAGCGCGTGAATTTGGTATTAACCTAGCTAACGTTAAAGGCACTGGTCGCAAAGCCCGTATAGTTAAAGAAGACGTGCAAAACTACGTTAAAAACCTAGTTAAGCAAGTTGAATCTGGTCAATTATCTGCAGGTAGTAGTGCAGGTGGTAGTGAGCTTGGTCTTATTCCATGGCCTAAAGTAGATTTTGCTAAATTTGGCGAAATTGAAGAGAAAAAACTGTCTCGCATTCAAAAGTTATCGGGTAAAAACTTACACCGTAACTGGGTACAAATCCCACATGTTACACAGTTTGATGAAGCTGATATCACAAGCCTTGAAGTATTCCGTAAAGAGCAAAATGCACTTAGCGAGAAGAAAAAGCTTGGCGTTAAAATCACACCACTTGTGTTTGTGATGAAAGCAGCGGCTAAAGCACTTGCAGACTTCCCAACATTTAACTCTTCACTGTCTAGCGACGGCGAAAGTTTAATTCTTAAGAAGTACATTAACATTGGTGTTGCTGTTGATACGCCAAATGGTTTAGTAGTGCCAGTGTTTAAAGATGTTGATAAAAAAGGCATTATTGAATTATCACGTGAACTAATGGAAGTATCTGTTAAAGCACGTGACGGTAAGCTTACAGCGTCTGATATGCAAGGTGGCTGTTTTACTATTTCTAGCCTTGGCGGTATCGGTGGTACGGCATTTACGCCAATTGTTAATGCGCCAGAAGTTGCTATTTTAGGTGTATCTAAATCTGAAATGAAACCTAAATGGAATGGCAAAGAGTTTGAACCAAAACTAATGGTTCCGCTGTCTATGTCATACGACCATAGGGTTATTGACGGAGCATTAGCTGCACGCTTTACTGTGACTCTTGCAAGTTACATGAGCGATATTCGCCAGTTGGTGATGTAACCAGTTTAGTAAAATTGGTATACGCAATAAAATAAATAGAATCAAATCCCAGCCAGTTGTTTTTAGCTGGGATTTTTACCATTTGCAATGATACAATCTTTGTACGAATTGCATCACTTTGTGCGCTGCTCACTCTTTCTGCCTTGCAGAAACATGGCAGTTAAATTTTAGGGCAGTGTCCCGTTCAAACAATTAAGGTAAAAGCATGAGCAACGAATTAAAAACTCAAGTTGTTGTACTAGGCGGTGGTCCTGGTGGTTATTCTGCGGCTTTCCGTGCTGCTGACTTGGGCTTAGAAGTTACATTAGTAGAATCTCGCGAAACATTAGGTGGCGTATGTCTTAATGTTGGTTGTATTCCTTCTAAAGCACTTTTACACGTAGCTAAAGTGATTGATGACGCAGCAGAAATGTCATCTCACGGTGTTACTTTTGGCGCACCAAAAATCGATCTTGACCAAGTTCGTACTTGGAAAGATTCTGTAGTTGGCCAGTTAACTGGTGGACTAGAAGGCATGGCCAAAATGCGTAAAGTGAAAGTTGTATCTGGATACGGCAAATTCACTGGCAGCAATACTTTAGTAGTTGAAGGCGCAGACGGCGCTACAACTATCACGTTTGATAACGCGATTATTGCAGCAGGTTCTAAACCAGTTAACTTACCTTTCATCCCAGAAGATGACCGTGTAATTGATTCAACTGGTGCATTAGAACTTAAAGACGTACCAGAAAAACTACTTGTATTGGGTGGTGGTATTATCGGTCTTGAAATGGGTACGGTTTACCGTGCGCTAGGTTCTGCAATTGATGTTGTAGAATTTGCTGATCAATTAGTACCAGCAGCTGATAAAGACATTATCAAAATTTACCAAAAATACGTAAGCAAAAAATTCAACGTAATGCTTTCAACTAAAGTTGTTGGTGTTGAAGCTAAAGAAGACGGCTTATACGTAACGTTTGAAGGTAAAAACGCACCAGCAGAACCAGTACGTTACGACAAAGTACTTGTTGCAGTTGGCCGTACTCCAAACGGTAACTTACTTGATGCTGAAAAAGCGGGCGTAAACGTTGATGAGCGTGGCTTTATTAATGTTGATAAGCAATTACGTACTAACGTAAGCCATATTTTTGCAATTGGTGACTTAGTTGGACAGCCTATGCTTGCGCATAAAGCGGTTCATGAAGGTCATGTTGCTGCAGAAGTTATTTCTGGTCAGAAGCATTTCTTCGACCCTAAATGTATTCCTTCAATTGCGTACACAGACCCAGAAATCGCTTGGGTAGGTGTTACTGAGAAAGAAGCAAAAGAGCAAGGCTTAAAAGTTGAAACTGCGGTATTCCCGTGGGCAGCATCTGGTCGTGCAATTGCATCTGCTCGTACTGAAGGTTCTACTAAACTTATCTTTGATAAAGAAAGTGGCCGTATAATCGGTGGTGCTATGATCGGTATTAACGCGGGCGAAATGCTTGGCGAAATTGGTTTAGGTATTGAAATGGGTGCTGATGGTGAAGACTTAGCGCTTACAATTCATGCTCACCCAACATTGAATGAATCAATCGGCCTTGCAGCTGAAATTTTTGAAGGTTCAATCACTGATTTACCAAACAAAAAAGCAGCTAAAAAGAAGTAATTTAACTTTTTAGTATTTGCTTTAAAAACCCAACTTCGGTTGGGTTTTTTTATGTCTATTTTTAACTTGGATAAATATAAGATTAAATAACAAGAAGTCGTTACAATGCGCGCTTAATTAATTGAAGGTAAATACAGTGAAAAACTCAGTTCTAGCATTACGCGCTCAACAAATAAGTGAATCTCGTCGAGAGTTTAATGCTCGAGGCGGTAAATTAGATCGCTGTGAACAGTGCCTGATTGCTAAGCACTACTGTATTTGTAAAGGTGTTGAGCATGCAGATTGTAAGGCCGCTGTATGCTTACTGATGTATCATAATGAAAGCTTTAAACCTTCTAATACAGGGCGTTTAATTGCTGAAATAGTGCCAGATAACCACGCATTTAGATGGGATAGAACAGATCCTAACCCCGCTCTTTTAGCTTTAATAAATGATTCGCAGTATCAGCCTATGGTCGTCTTTCCCGCAGAAGATGTAGAAGAGGGCAGAGCCATTACAGAAGTGAGTATTGAATCAGGTAAAAAGCCGCTATTTATATTCTTAGATGGTACGTGGCGCGAAGCTAAAAAAATGATTCGCAAAAGCCCTTATTTAGATAACTTGCCTGTACTTTCTGTTACTGCTGATAAACTATCTGATTACCGATTACGTGTAGCCCCTCATGCACATCAACTAGGCACTGCTGAAGTGGCTATTATGGTATTAGCACTTGCGGGCGAAATGGATGCATCGACAAAATTAGAGCAGCATTTTATTAAGTTTCGTGATGCCTATTTATTGGGTAAGCGCAACAAGGGACGACCGCTAGAAGATTAATTTTACGAAGTTAAGCAAATGCTTGCTGATTTTTTAAGTGAGCAAGTGCTTTATTTTGAATAGCTCTGAAGCCTTCTTCAGATGTTAATTGTAAAACAGTATTATACAATTGATTTATACTATTATGCACTTGAATAAACGAGATACAGTCTTTACCAATCATTTCTTTTGCTTCTTCAACTCGTTTTAAAAAGTAGCAGCTAATGTCTATTTTGCCATTAAATTGAGTCGTTGCAATTGCGTCTGCTATTCTATTAAGTTGATAACTAAACTCATCAGGTCGAGCACCTTCACCCCACTTGCTAATACGAATGTCGCGTTCTAACTGAATAATTTCGTTAAGTATATTTTTAAACTCACTCATTGGCATATTTAAAAAGTTATAACCTTTGGGGTTAAATAAAGCTTTATAGGGATTTTCGCTGGGGGTTTGGGCACTAAATACACCAATTGGTTTTGCTGTACTTGCGTCTGATACTTTACATAAAAAGGTATTACTTTGAGATGTGTTAAAATTCATATCCATTGAGTATTAATGATCCTTGCGTTATTTAGTTATCGGCGCAATTAATAAAAAACTTAGCGAAATTTAAAATATAAGTAAAGTATTTTAAGGTCTTAGCATTGATTGGCAGGGATGCGATATATTACTTGTTAAAAATTAGTGATAGTTGCTCAGAGCTTTACTCAACCCAAATTCTAGGCAAAGAAAAGCGCGCTCTATCTCTAGGCGCGCTTGCGGAATCTTCTAATTTTCTGCATCCTGCAATTGAACTTAATCAACTCCAATTTTCACTAATCCATGTTTATTACTATATTACTTTTTAGTTCTATGTAATGTAGACCATCCGGGCCTGTATCCTTTAATTCCTAAACATCCTGTAGGGTAAATACTATTACCAAATCCTTAATTACACTTCCTAGTGTATCCTTGTTTTAACCAATCCCTTGTGTTGCCTTAAAGGCCTGTCCATTTATTCCTTCAACATCCTGTTGAACAACTTAGCCTTGTTGTTATCCTTTTCGCATCTTCCTGACGCTGTCCTTTTTACAACATTGCGTTGTGATACTCATCCTGAGCCTGTCCTAAAATCCGTGTTGTCCTGATAACCTAATCATTGGTTGGTTGAGTAAGCAGTCCATTTCCTTTTACTCAATAAGCGTCATTGCTTGGTTGATGCGTAAATTATAGTGCAATACAGCAACTAAAATAGAGATAAAACTACATTCAATTAGTGTTTTTGCAATAGTAACAAAAATAAATTTCATATTATTCATATATTTAACTATTTTTAGGTTGTTTTTTATCTTGTTTTTTACTCATTAGCTGTCACATCCGTAAGACATCTCTTACACCGTATTTCCTTTTTGGGCGTTATTTACATATTTACATTTATTTAAAGTGTGCACTTTTAGAATGAGCACGGTAGAATTCGTTGATAATAACAGTTATTTAGGTGGAATAATGAAGAAAGTATTTGCACTTGTTTTAGGGGTAGTTGCATCGGCACCAGTCTTTGCAAACGATGTTGTTAACATCTACTCTTTTCGTCAACCGTTTTTAATTCAGCCAATTTTAGAAGACTTTACAAAGCAAACAGGCATAAAAACCAATGTTGTTTTTGCTAAAAAAGGGCTAATTGAGCGTGTTAAACGCGAAGGCAAGCACAGTAAAGCTGATTTAGTATTAACCTCTAACTTTAGTGCGCTTATTCAATTAGAAGATTTAAAATTAACACAAACTATAAAAAGTGACAGTGTAAATAATAATGTTCCAGCTGCCTTTCGTGACGGTGATGGCCAATGGGTTGCGCTTACTAAGCGAGTGCGTAATGTGTATTCATCAAAAGAGCGAGTTGGTGAGTTACCTAAGCTCACTTATGAAGATTTAGCAGACCCTAAATACAAAGGACAAATTTGTACGCGCTCTGGCAAACATCCATATAATTTAGGTTTAGTGGCTTCTATGATTGCACACCATGGTGAAGCGCAAACTAAAGAGTGGCTTGAAGGTGTTAAGGCTAATTTAGCACGCAAGCCTCAAGGTAACGATCGTGCTCAAGTTAAAGCTGTTAAAGAAGGTTTATGTAACTTGGCATTAGGTAATAGTTACTACCTTGGCAAAATGCTAGAAGATAAAGAACAAAAAGGTTGGGCAGAGGCCGTAAATATTAACTTTCCGAATCAAGTTAATCGTGGCTCACACATAAATGTATCGGGTGCGGTTATTACCAAATACGCTAAAAACCCTGAAAATGCATTAAAGCTCATAGAATATATGACCGACAGCAAAGCACAAAACATGTATGCCTCATTAAATATGGAGTATCCAGTTAAGTCGGGTGTTGAATTATCAACTTTGGTTGCCTCTTGGGGTAGCTTTAAAGAAGACAGCTTGCCACTTGATGAGATTAGTAAATATCGTCCGTTAGCACTTAAGCTAATTGATGAGGTGAAGTTCGATCTTTAATGACTAATAAATTTAAGCTGTCTAAATGGCAGCTCTTTGCTTGGTCGACTGGCTTAATACTATCGGCCCCGTTGTTTTTTCTTCTTTTTGAATCTCTACAAGGTAGCTCTGAGGTGTTTTCTCACCTGTGGGATACCGTGCTTTGGGACTACATAACCAATACCGTATTGTTAGTTTTAGGTGTTTGCGTCCTTAGCTGCGCCATAGCTTTGCCACTTGGGTGGCTAACGGCTTACTGTAGTTTCCCGGGTAAAAAACAGTTTGAATGGGCACTTATGCTGCCCCTTGCTATGCCTACCTATATTATTGCCTATGTATACACTGATTTATTAGATTATGCGGGCCCGGTGCAAATAGCATTGAGAGAATGGTTTGGCTGGCAATCACCTAACGACTATTGGTTTTTTGATATACGAACATTACCCGGCGCCATCGTTATGATTGCCTTGGTACTTTACCCGTATTTATTTTTAATTTTTAAAACAGCCCTTCGCGAGCAGTCATTCAAATTAGTACAAGCTAGTCAGTTAATGGGGCTATCTCCTGGGCAAAGCTTTTTTAAAGTCAGTTTAGTACTCTCTCGTGGGGCAATTGTGGCGGCTCTTGCACTTATTAGTATGGAAACCATGGCCGACTTTGCAACAGTGAGTTATTTTGCCGTAAGTACATTAACAACCGCCGTATACGATACGTGGTTTGGTTATTACTCACTTACAGCGGCCGCTAAAATATCGGGTGTGATGTTACTTCTGTTATTTTTAGCATTAATGGCAGAGCGTTTTAGTCGCCGAAACCAAGCGGTATTTGAGCGACAATCAAGTGTAAATAGCGAATCTCTCTATGTATTAAAAGGAAAGTCTGCTTGGCTCGCAACGGCATTTTGTAGCTTTATTTTACTTATCGCTTTTGTAATTCCTATTGCAGTACTTATAAATTACGCCATTGCCTACTTTGATAAAGCATGGAATGTTGAGTTTTTTAGTTACGCTTGGCAAAGTTTAAAAGTGGCAGGAGTTGTAAGTGTTATAACCATTACGTTGAGTGTTTTTGTGGTTTTTTATCAGCGTGTTGCAAAGCAAGCGTATCCGCTTATTCCTGGGCGTTTAGCAAGCACAGGTTATGCATTGCCAGGAACTGTACTCGCTATTGCGGTTTTATTACCTCTTACATTGTTAGAGAACACCATTAACACAGCGCTCGAGCCGTATAATTTAGATATTGGCTTACTGCTTACAGGTAGCATTCTTACTATTATTATTGCTTATATTGTTAGGTTTTACGCCATTGCACACGGAGCAATTGAGTCGAGTTTTTTACGTATTAGTCCATCACTTGATATGGCAAGCCAATCAATGGGTAAAAGCCAAGGGCAAACGCTGCGTTTAGTGCACCTACCTTTACTGCGAAGAGGATTGCTCACTGCTGCCTTATTGGTATTTATTGAGTGTATGAAAGAGTTGCCAGCTGCGCTATTGCTCAGACCGTTTAATTTTGAAAGCTTAGCTACTCATGTATTTCAGTATGTGAGTGATGAGCAATTAGAGCTTGCTTCAATATCTGCATTATTTATTGTTATTGTTGGGTTTATTCCTTTGTATTTTATTAATCGTTCTATGGAGCAGCGTAGTTAAATGAGTAGTTTAATTTTACAAGGCGTGAGCTATCACTATAACGGCACAAAGGTTATTCACGATTTAGATTTAACAGTGGGTAAAGATGAAATTGTTTGTCTACTCGGGGCGAGTGGATGCGGCAAAACAACCACATTAAAGGCGATTGCAGGTTTAATTGAAGCCAAGCAAGGGTCTATTTTTATAGACGGTAAATTAGTGAGTGATGAGCAATCGTTTGTCTCACCTGAGCATCGTAACATCGGCATGATGTTTCAAGATTATGCGTTGTTTCCGCATTTAACGGTGGCAAATAATATCGCATTTGGGCTTAGTAATATGAGCAAAGCTCAAAAGCAGCAACGCGTTGATGAAATGCTTAAGCTTGTACATTTAATTGGCTGTGCTGACAGGTTTCCACACCAGTTATCGGGTGGCCAACAGCAACGCGTCGCTATCGCTCGTGCATTAGCTTATAAACCTAGTTTATTACTCCTTGATGAGCCCTTTTCAAACATCGACACACAAGTACGCTTTGAATTAATTGCCGATATACGTCGAATTATTAAGGCAACTCAAGTATCTGCTGTGTTTGTTTCACACTCAAAAGAAGAGGCGTTTGCGTTTTCAGATACACTTGCCATTATGCATCGCGGTAAAATTGAGCAACAAGGCACGCCTGAGCAGCTTTTTGCAGCTCCATGTTCAAAGGAGGTTGCAGAGTTTCTGGGTCAGGGCATATACTTAAGCGCAGAAGTGTTAACCGCAACTGAATATAAAACACCATTTGGTTTAGTCGAATCTTATGTTGAGAGTAAGCATAATGTAAGTGCAGGGCTTATATATGTGCGCCCTCATCAAATAGAATTAGTGGCAGATAACCAAAGTGACAAATTCAGCAAGCGAGCTACAATCATAAGTCGTCGCTTTATTGGTTCGGCGTATGTTTATTCGCTTGTTATTGATGAACAAGAAATTGAAGTTGCTGCACAATATGGCCAGTCATTTGAAAATAATGATCAGGTTATAATAAAAATAAAACCTCACACGGTGAATTTTTTCGAATCGTAATTAATTTGTTATTCGCTGTGTTTTTATCTGTAAAACTAAGGAATAACAATGGCGCAAGCGCAATCAGGGATTTGTGCTGAAGCAAACTTACACGGTTTGCACTTATTTTTTAATGTGTTTGATGGTCAAGACGAATCACTTCGCGCAAAGTTAAAACAAGTAAGCGCTATAGAAGAAGAGTTTAGCGATCAATTTTCAGAATCAATGCTCTCTTGTATGGTTGCTATTGGTGCGCAATACTGGCCGCATATCCTCCCTGAATACATTCCAAGCGAGTTACAGAGCTTTCCCAATATAACCCATAGCGATCACCAAATGAGCGTACAACCGTGCGATTTATTTGTGCAAATTCGCTCTGACCGTGAAGATGTTAACCATTTATTTGCGCTGCAAATTTTAAAATTATTTGCCCCCGATGTTGAGCTGGTGGAGCAAATTCGTAATTTTCGTTTTTTAGATGGTCGTGATTTTAACGGTTTTATTTATGGTGGCGACACCGCACATGGAAGAAAAAAGCGCGCTACGGCTTTAATCAGCAACCCTGGTAGCTTTGAAGATCAGGGGAGTTATATTCATGTTCAGCGTTATAAACATGATCTAACTATGTGGCAGCATTTATCATTGAGTGAGCAAGAGCAAATAATGGGACGTACGCGTCTTGATAACACGCTAATTACCCCAGCGATCGAAACCAGCCATGCTTCGCGAAGTGAGCTAAAAGACGAAGACGGACAACCGCTACTATTAAATCAAAGCATGCCTTATGGCGACGTGTATGAGCAGGGAATGTTATCAATTACATGCGCTTGTACGGGCACCGCATTTGAAAAAGTACTTAATAGTCGTTTAGGGGAAGGGGATTGCTACGACCACTGGCTTGATTTTACTCAAGCCGATATGGGCTCTGCTTTCTTTGCACCTTCAATAGGGTTTTTAAAACAAATTTAATTTGCTATTAAACCGTATCAAATAAAATGCGAACGCGTTCAAGTGTTACATCTATTTCAGATATTTTAGCAGGAGCGATAAAAATAGTATCGTCGCCTGCAATTGTTCCTAGTACGCCATCTGCTTTACCTAATGAATCTAATAAACGTGCAATAAGCTGAGCAGCACCTGGGCTGGTACGAATGATGATCATCATTTCGTTGTGCATAATGTCGATTACTAATTGGCGTAATGGGCTTTTAGCCGTAGGTACACCCATTTCAGCAGGTAAGCAGTAAACCATTTCTTGTTTGGCATTACGTGTGCGTACAGCGCCAAACTTACTTAACATGCGTGATACTTTACTTTGGCTTATATTGTCAAAACCTTGATCTTTTAACGCATCAACTATTTCGCCTTGAGAGCCAAAATTTTCTTCTTTTAATAGTGATTTAAATGCTTTTACCAGTGCTTCTTGTTTATCTTGTGGTTGCATAGTCTTTATTCGTTTTTGTTATTTATGCCGCAAATTCTACACAAAAATGAATAATTATGCAGCAGTTGTTTAGTTAACTTGCCAGTTTGATGCGTTAAATCACATAAGTTTACGACTATGGTCGAAAATATACTTGAAATAGACAGGATAAATTTGTTTTTAGTCGCTAATTTCATTATCTTAAGAGCCACAAATGTTTCCTACCTCAAATTACGGAGAATTCCAATGAAAGTTGCTGTATTAGGTGCTGCAGGCGGTATCGGCCAAGCGTTGTCTTTATTATTAAAAACAGGCTTACCAGCTGGCTCTGAATTATCACTTTATGATGTTGCACCAGTAGTACCAGGTGTTGCGGTTGACCTTTCTCACATCCCAACAGATGTTAAAGTTGCAGGCTTTGGCGCAGACGATTTAAATAAAGCGCTTGAAGGCTCTGACATCGTTCTTATCCCAGCGGGTATGCCGCGTAAACCAGGTATGGATCGTGCTGATTTATTCAATGTAAATGCTGGCATCATCAAAACGTTAGCAGAAGGCATTGTTGCCAGCTGTCCTAAAGCGTTAGTAGGTATTATTACTAACCCAGTAAATGGCACAGTTCCAATTGTTGCTGAAGTATTCAAAAAAGCAGGTACTTACGACGCTAAACGCGTATTCGGTATTACTACGCTTGACGTTATTCGTTCAGAAGCATTTGTTGCTGAACTTAAAGGCGTAGACGTAGCAACTGTAAAAGTACCAGTAATTGGTGGTCACTCAGGCACAACTATTCTGCCTCTACTTTCTCAAGTTGAAGGTGTTTCTTTCACTGATGAAGAAGTTGCTGCACTTACTCCACGTATCCAAAATGCGGGTACTGAAGTTGTAAATGCTAAAGCAGGCGGTGGTTCAGCTACGCTATCTATGGGTGCTGCTGCAGCTCGTTTTTGTATGTCTTTAGTTAAAGGCCTACAAGGTGAAGAAGTTGTAGATTACGCTTACGTTGCTGTTGAAAATGGCGATGCAGAGTACTTTGCACATCCAGTACGTTTAGGTAAAAACGGAGTAGAAGAAATTCTTTCTTACGGCGAACTAAGCGCATTTGAAACAAAAGCAAAAAATGACATGCTTGAAACTCTGAAAAAAGACATCAAAGAAGGTGTTGATTTCATGGCGTAATAGCCGGTTTAAGCAACAAAAAAGCCTGCATTTGCAGGCTTTTTTATTGCTCAGAATTAATGTCACACTGTGTAACTAGTTAAAACTAGTGGTCGCGGTCAACCGCAATACGGGCAAGGCTTATAAGTGCTTGCTTATAGTCAGACTCAGCTAAAAAGTCTAAACAGGCTATGGCTTTTTCGGCCTCAAGCTCTGCTTTTTGCATTGTAAACTCAAGCGCATTAGTTTGTTTTAGTGCAGTTAAAATTTCTTCTAAATGCTCCATACCATTACTGTGCTCTATTGCATCACGAATGAGCTGTGTTTGCTGCTCGCTACCATGTTGCATAGCATAAATAAGCGGAAGGGTTGGTTTGCCTTCAGCTAAATCATCGCCAATGTTTTTACCTAGCTGCTCAGCATCTGCATTGTAATCGAGTACGTCATCTACTAGTTGAAACGCAGTACCTAAATGCATACCGTATAGGTTTAGTGCATCAAGTGTCGCTTGGTCTTGCTCTGTGATAATGGCAGCAAGGCCTGTAGCTGCTTCAAATAATTTAGCCGTTTTAGAGTAAATAACCTGCATATAGCTGGCTTCAGTCGTATCTGGGTCATTGCAGTTCATCAGCTGCAATACTTCACCTTCAGCAATAATGTTTGTTGCATCGGCAAGTACTTGCATAATCTGCATTTTTCCAAGGCCAACCATAAGCTGAAATGAGCGAGTGTAAATAAAGTCACCAACCAATACGCTAGCAGCATTACCAAATTCAGCATTTGCTGTAGGCGTGCCACGTCGTAAGTTTGATTCATCTACAACATCATCATGCAATAGCGTTGCTGTATGGATAAACTCAACAATTGTTGCAAGTGTTATGTGATCTTTACCCTGATAACCGAGCGCTTTGGCTGCTAAAATAGCCAGCATTGGACGAACGCGTTTGCCGCCACTGTTAACTATATATAAACCAAGCTGATTAACTAACGCCACATCTGAGCGCATTTGCGCATGTATAAGTTGATTGACGTCATTCATATCGCTTTCGATTAACGCCTGGATAGCTTTTATATCCATTGATCTCCGAGCCAATTTTTATGTGTGAACGGCGCAGATTGTACAACAAAAAATGCACTAGCTCGATATTTTGTGACGATTGATTGAAAAAACACTATTAAAGTACTTAATTTAGACTGAATTAGCCAAGATAACTGATTAATTGATAATCAATATACAGTTTATGGTGTGCTTAGATATTGAGCTGTGAGGGTCATATTTGAGTACATTAATTTATTTCGGCTAAGAGTTAAAAAGCGCTTGGCAAAAGGGCCAATTAATATAAAATGGGGTAAATATTGAATTGCTCTCAAAGCAGCTACTTTTTATTCATTTTAATTACAAAATAGGCTTGCTAGTTATTTCGCGTTAGCGTAAACTTCGCGCCCTATCGAAGAATATTTTAGTTGCGCCGATTTGAGGGTGCACAGACGGAGTTAATTATGTACGCGGTTTTCCAAAGTGGTGGTAAACAGCATCGTGTGACTGAAGGTCAAACGATTCGTCTTGAAAAATTAGACGTTGAAACTGGTGCGGCAGTAGAATTTGATTCAGTACTTTTAGTTGCTGATGGTGAGAAAATCGAGATCGGTGTACCGTTCGTAAACGGTGGCAAGATAACAGCTGAGGTTGTTTCACATGGTCGCGGTGAGAAGATTAAGGTTGTTAAATTTAGACGCCGTAAGCATTCTCGTAAGCAAATGGGCCATCGTCAATGGTTCACTGAAGTTAAAATCACTAGCATTAGCGCTTAATTAGAGGTACTTAGAAATGGCACATAAAAAAGCAGCTGGTAGTACTCGTAACGGTCGCGATTCAGAAAGCAAACGCCTAGGTGTTAAGCGTTTTGGTGGCGAATCAGTTCTAGCGGGTAGCATCATTGTTCGTCAGCGTGGAACTCGTTTCCACCCTGGTACTAACGTAGGTATCGGTAAAGACCACACTATCTTCGCAAAAGCAGATGGTAAAGTTCAGTTTGAACAAAAAGGTCCTTTAAACCGTAAATACGTAACTATCGTAACTGAGTAATCAGTAAGGTAGTTAAAAACCCCGCCTTTGCGGGGTTTTTTGTTTTGTAGTCAGCCAATATATACCCAAGCCTGCATTTGTGCTGGCTTGGGTATATAATAGAGTTATTAAACAAGCCAATCCCTAAAGTGAGTAATCATGAAGTTTGTAGATGAAGTAGAAATTCGCGCAGAAGCTGGAGACGGTGGCAGCGGCATCGTGTCTTTCCGTCGTGAAAAATATGTTCCAGATGGTGGACCAGACGGCGGTGACGGTGGAGACGGTGGTAGTGTTTATCTACAAGCTGATGAAAACTTAAATACCTTAATTGATTATCAGTTTGAGCGCTTCCATAGAGCTGAACGTGGTACTAACGGTCGTAGCCGTAACTGTACAGGCCGAAAAGCTGATGACTTATTTGTTATGGTGCCTGTGGGCACGCGCATCATGGATGTTGATACCCAAGAGGGACTTGGCGATTTAACGCAACATGGTCAACGAATTTTGGTTGCAAAAGGTGGTTTCCACGGCTTGGGGAATGCGCGTTTTAAATCAAGTACTAACCGAGCACCTCGTCAAAAAACATTAGGCACACCAGGTGAAGTACGTAACTTAAAATTAGAGTTACTATTATTAGCTGATGTTGGTTTACTTGGATTACCAAATGCCGGTAAATCTACGTTTATCCGCAGTGTATCTGCAGCAAGACCAAAAGTAGCTGATTACCCATTCACGACGCTTATTCCTAATTTAGGTGTAGTACGTCCTGAAGCAAATAAATCATTTGTTATAGCCGATATTCCGGGTCTAATTGAAGGTGCATCTGATGGCGCAGGCCTAGGTATTCGCTTTTTGAAACATTTAGAGCGTTGTCGTGTGTTGTTACACATTATTGATGTAATGCCGGTAGATGGTTCAAACCCTGTTGATAATGCGTTTTCGATTATTAACGAACTGCACCAATACAGCCCTAAATTAGCTGAGAAGCCACGCTGGTTAGTATTTAATAAAATAGATTTATTACCAGAGGATGAAGCAAAAGCGTTATGCGAATCGATTGCAGAAGAGCTGGGCGAAACTGAAAATATCTATCACATTTCAGCAATTAATAAACTTAACACTCAACCATTAATCCACAACATAATGACACTACTTGATAGCATGCCTAAAGAGAAGTTTGTACAAGTGGAAGATGAAGAAGTTGAATTTAAGTGGGATACCTATCATGAAAAAGCCACTAAAGGTAAGGGCAATGATGATGATTGGGATGACTGGGATGAAGATGATTACGACGTAGAAGTTGTCTACGAGCGTTAATTAAATAGAATTTACTAAAAAGGAGCTTATGCTCCTTTTTCTTTTTTTAAGAATAAAGTACTAGGTGTTTATTATGATAATTTCAATGATTGCAGCAATGGCAAATAACCGTGTAATTGGTCTAGATAATAAAATGCCATGGCATTTACCTGCAGATCTTCAGCATTTTAAAAAGGTCACTACGGGTAAGCCTGTGATCATGGGTCGTAAAACTTTTGAGTCTATAGGCCGTCCATTACCTGGGCGCCGTAATATTATTATTACTCGAAACAGCGAATATACTGCACAGGGTATTGAAGTAGTAACTACGCCAGATGCCGCATTAGAACTCGTTACTACAGCTGAAGAGGTAATGATTATTGGTGGTGGTAATATCTATGAGCAATTTTTACCAAAAGCAGAACGCCTGTATCTAACTTTTATCGATTTAGATGTTAAAGGCGATACACAGTTTCCTGATTACAATAAAGTTGCTAATTGGGACGTGAAAGAAGAGCAAGAAAACCATCCGGATGACAAGAATTTATCTAGTTATAAATTCGTAACTTTATATAAAGAACGTTAACATTATTGCGTAAATTTTGATAGATTGATATAATATTCGACAGTCTATATAAGAACAAAGTATTATAAAGGGTTTGTCATGTTTAAATTACCAAAGCTAGTTGCACTTACTGCCGTTGTAGCTGTTAGTTCGTTTTCGTATACAGCACCTGTAAATGCTGAAGATCAATTAGCAGTATCTATTTGTGAATATATTGCGGCAGACGATAAAAACCGATTACGCAGCAAGCTTAAAAGCTCTCGTGTAAAAATTCGTAATATTTATGATGCAGTACAATGTAATGGTAATAACCTATTACGTCATGCTGTTGCTAGTAATGCAGTAGATACTGGTGAGTATATAGTTAAAAACTTATCAAAAAGTGCGTTAACAGATGGTGCTGATATTGCTTGGGCTGAAGGTAATTTTGCCAGCTCACCGCTTATTGCAGTAATTAAAGAGCGTGCAGGTCTTTAATTATAAAAAGGTTTTGTAACGCGACCTTTAGTTAAAAATTTATTGGTCTGGGTTTGTTATTTATAGCAAACCCAGGCATTTTTCATTTAGCTAATGTAATCTCACCCCACAACAAAATCATTAATAAACTTCATAACTTACCTGCTCATTTTAAATAACCAAAAATGTAGAGTCTCTGTTTAATAAACAGCTTCAAATTTACTTCTTCAAAAGAGGTAACTTTATTCAGCTGGTATCTATTTTGTATCTGCTAGTTTGTACCAATACGCAATAATACTTAATTGTTTTGCGAGGCTAAACGTGTCGCACCTGTGTTAAAAAATTCTCATTTAGAACAACTAAGTAGCGAATTTTTTGCCTAGCTATCAACACGTTTTTCCATCCTCAAAATAGATCACTTAATTAAGCGAATTGATATTATTTACAAACTTAATCACTAAGGACAGATATGAAAGCTGTAATTCCAGTAGCTGGCTTAGGGACGAGAATGCTCCCTATGACAAAAGCTATCCCAAAAGAAATGCTCCCAATAGTCGATAAGCCTCTAATTCAATATATTGTCAGCGAATGTGTGTCCGCTGGTATTAAAGATATTGTGTTAGTTACGCATAGCTCTAAAAATGCAATCGAAAACCACTTTGATACAAGTTATGAACTAGAAGCGACTCTTGAGAAGCGTGTTAAACGAGCTTTATTAGATGAAATTCGCTCTATTTGTCCAAATGATGTAACTATTATGAGTGTACGCCAAGGTGAAGCTAAAGGGCTTGGACATGCTATTTTATGCGCTAAACCAATAGTTGGTGATAACAACTTTGTTGTACTCCTGCCTGATGTGATACTTGATGCCTATACTGCGGATCAAGAGACTGAAAACTTAGCAGCAATGATTAAACGCTTTAAAGAAACTCAAGCAAGCCAAATAATGCTTGAGCCGGTAGCTAAAGAAGACGTTAGTAAATATGGTATTGCTGATATAAACGGTGTTGAGTTAATGCCAGGTAAAAGTGCTGCAATTAAAGCAATGGTTGAAAAACCTGATGCAGATTTAGCGCCTTCTAATCTAGCTGTTGTAGGGCGATATGTACTGAGTAAGAATATTTGGCCTCTACTTGCAAAAACGTCTGTAGGTGCTGGCGGTGAAATACAACTTACAGATTCTATTGACGCATTAATGGCACAAGAAACCGTTGAAGCATTTCATATGAGTGGTCGCTCTCACGATTGTGGAGATAAGTTAGGTTACTTAAAAGCAATTGTTGAGTACAGTCTGCGAGATGAAAAGCTAGGTAATGATTTTTCAAGTTTTATAAATGATTTGAATTTACCTTAATACAGCGCGTATTCTTCGTTCTATGGTAGGCTGTTTTGAGCTACTAAGTTAGCCTTACTTTTTATACATAGAAGTAGGCTACGTAGTACAATTATTACTTATTCTGTATTAATTTTTTCAAGGAATTACCATGATTGAGCAAGGCCAAGAATTACCAGCAGTTACGTTAACGCAATTAACTGACGACGGTATGCAATCTCTTACAAATAAAGAGTTGTTTGAAGGTAAAAAAGTCGTGTTATTTGCAGTACCTGGTGCGTTTACACCAACGTGTTCAAATGCCCATTTACCTGAATTTATTTCCCTTGCTGATAAAATTAAAGTAAAAGGTGTTGATGCTATTTACTGTGTATCTGTTAATGATGCATTCGTTATGAAAGCATGGGGTGACTCACAAAACGCGCAAGAAATTACAATGCTTGCCGATGGCGATGGAAGTTTCACTAAATCGTTAGGGCTTGATAAAGATACCGCTAGTTTTGGTGGTGTACGCTCAACGCGTTACGCTATGATTATTGAAAATGCAGTAGTAACTGGTTTATTTGTAGAGCAAGACAAAGAGTTTGTTGTAAGCCGCGCAGAATCAGTACTAGAGAAGCTATAACAGTAATAAAGTGCAGATTTTAGCTTCAGCTAATCAGCTAGTTACTATAAAAAACCGATGTTGGAAACAACATCGGTTTTTTTATTAAAGACTCAAACTTTAAATTACGGTTGGTATTGCCCGCTAAGCGTTAAACCAGAGAAAGTGCTATAAGCGTTAACGCTTAAGTGCCAAGTACCTGCTTGTGGATTAGTAAATGTACATGTTTCTGCATTGCCATTTTTATAAGGGCGGCAATCGTATGAGCTTGCTGTTGGTTGGCTACCGTATTTTACAAATAAATCAGCATCGCCACTGCCACCCGATGTTGTTACTGTAAACGTACTCATTCCAGCTGGTACATCTAACGTGTAATGTTTCCACTGCCCAGTATTGGCTGACACATCGCTTATAGTGCCGCCGCCTGCTTGTGGAGTACCTGAACCGCCACCCGATGATGAACCACCAGTAATATTACCTACCAAGCTAACAGCTGAATACGCAGAGTATCCGTTAAGCATTACGTGGTAAGTTCCCGCAGTAGGGTTATCAATAGAACACTCTTCGCTATTACCGCCTTTATATGGACGACAATCATAGGTAGTAGTTGTAGGTTTACTGCCTGCACGTACGTATAAATCAGCATCGCCAGTGCCACCACTCATAGTGAATGTTACGTTAGTTGCACCGCTTGGTACTGTCATCGTGTAAAATGCTTGTGCATTTGCAGCCCCACTTAAACCTGTTTTAGCTTCACCATTAATAAGCTCGCTATCGCCACCGGTAGGTGGAGTAGTGCCGCCACTTGCTGCTGCAACAGCTGCGGCAGCATCAACAATACCCGTACCACAGCTAGTACATGTTGCAGGGAACGAACGGGTAGTTGATTTTAAAATACTTTCTATTTCGTCAGGCGTTGCATCTGGCTTTGCTTGCTTAATAAGTGCCGCAACACCTGCTACGTGGGGCGCAGCCATTGATGTACCCTGTGAAAAGCCATAGCTGTCGCTTGAAGGTGTAGACGAACCTGAATTGTAAGTTGATAGAACGCCTTCAGAGTCGTTTGCAAAGCTTTGAGCGCCACCTGGTGCTGCAACATCAATATTGCTACCGTAGTTTGAGTAATAAGCTCTGCCGCCATTACGGCCCACTGAGGCTACGTTTACTACACCGTTACAGTTACCTGGGTTGTAGTTTGCTGAGTTATCGTTATCGTTACCTGCAGCAATAACTACCACAGTGCCGTTACTACGCGCGGTGTTAATTGCATTTTGAGTTGTAGAGCTACATGAACCGCTGCCACCTAAACTCATATTAATTACATCAGCAGGGTTTGAGTTAGCAGGAATACCTGAAACACTTCCACCAGATGCCCAAATAATACCGTCTGCAATATCAGAGGTTAAACCACCACACTTACCGAGTACACGAACAGGCACTACTTTTGCGTTATAAGCTACGCCTGCAACACCTTCACCGTTATTGGTTACCGCAGCAACTGTGCCGGCTACGTGCGTGCCATGCCAGCTAGAGTTTTGTGCACCGTTAGTGCCACATTCATTCGCAGCAACTGCATCACCTGGATCACGTGCATCGCTATCGCGACCACCACCGTCATTAGCTACCGAAAGGTTAGAGATCATATCGTAACCCGGTAAAATATTAGCGTTTAAATCAGCATGAGGGCGGTAGCCCGTATCTAGTACAGCTACAACTACACCGCTACCCGTTGCGGTATCCCATGCGGTCGGTAAGTTTAAACCACCGGCTTGCTCGTAGTAGTGCCATTGATCATCAAAACGTGGATCGTTAGGAGTTGAAAACGGCTTTAGCATTTGATCCACTTCAATGTATTCCACATTGCCAGAATCAACCATTTCTTGCATAAACTCTTGAGCTTCTGCCGCACTTAATTTTTTATCAGCACGCATTACGTGATGATTATTAAGTGCCATTGCACGAACGTATTTTGCTTTTACTTTGCCTTTTTTAGAAGCGAAGTTTTTAACAAAGCTTTGTGCGCGCTTTTTCATGCTAGCTGGGCTTGCGTCTGCAGTTGAGAGGCTCGCCATTTCGTTATTATTTTTATATTTAATAATGAACTGAGTTTCGAAACCGCCTTGGCTTTGTAGTTTAGCCGATGTTTCAGCCATTGAACTTGAAACTGATTGAGCCATGCCAGATGTTGCAGCAAAAAGCGTACTAACTGTAATTGCAATTGCGCATCTTTTAAAAGTTTTACTTGTTGTCATAATTGTCCCTAGATTTTTATTTATTATTTCGTGATGTAGGATCACGATGCGGGAACAAAAGTAAACGATCTGTTAACTATATTAAAATATCAATTTATTATGTACCTCTTTCATTTAGTTATAACTCAGGTTTTTAGCGGTTTACTCGTTGTTTAGTATTTGTCATGTAAATTAAAAATAAGTATAAAGGGTTTGTTTGTTGTGCGGGTAATTATTCCCGACTTATTACTGATGCGTTTTTGTTGTGTTATTGCTAATAATTTAAATGCTACGTTGTTAGCTATCAAACTTTGCTATAATCGGAAAAATTTTTTAGTAGGGTAAAATAATGAGTCAAGTAGATGTAATTGTAATAGGTGCGGGAGCAGCAGGATTAATGTGTGCAGCGCAAGCTGGATACCGTGGCCGAAGCGTTACAGTACTTGATATGGGCAAAAAACCAGGTCGTAAAATTTTAATAAGTGGTGGTGGGCGTTGTAATTTTACAAATGAAAACGCAACCCCTGATAACTACTTATGCGCAAATGCTCATTTTGTTAAATCATGTTTAAGTCGCTATACACAGCATGACTTTATTGAGCTGGTAGACAGACATGGCTTGGCGTATCACCATAAAACACTAGGTCAGCTTTTTTGCGATAACAATGCACAAGACATTGTTGATATTTTACTGACCGAATGTGAGTGGGCCGGGGTAAATATAAAACTACGCAGTGAAGTGATCAGCGTATCAAAAACCGAAACCGGCTATAGCGTTACCACAGAGCAAGAAACTTTAAGCTGTGAGTCGTTAGTTATAGCATCAGGTGGCTTAACTATGCCAAAACTAGGGGCTACACCAATAGGTTATAAAATTGCAGAGCAGTTTGGCTTAAGCGTGTTACCAACTATGGCTGCACTTGTGCCGTTTACTTTGCATCAGCATGATAAAGAGCGTTTTGAAGGGCTCTCGGGAATTAGTATCCCTTGTGAAGTTTCAAGCGAAGACGGCACCGTATTTAAAGAAAACATCCTCTTTACTCACCGAGGGTTATCGGGCCCTGCAATATTGCAAATAAGCTCATTTTGGCGAGCAGGGCAGGCTGTAACTATAAACCTATTACCTGAAATTGATTTAAGGCAGCAACTTGCTGATTGGCGAGAAACGCAAGCCCAAAAGTCGTTAAAAAATAGCCTTGCGACTATTTTACCTAAACGCTTTATAGAAATACTGCACGAAAGCAAAGCGATACCAGATTGCAATATTAATCAGCTTACCCATGCTCAAATAGATGAGTTAGTAAATTATATTCATGCGTGGCAAATTAAACCCAATGGCACAGAAGGTTATAGAACAGCAGAAGTAACATTGGGTGGTGTAGATACCGACGAGTTGAGCTCAAAAACCTTTGAAGCTAAAAAAGCTAAAGGCCTATACTTTATAGGCGAAGTAACTGACGTAACAGGTTGGCTTGGAGGCTACAACTTCCAATATGCGTGGAGCTGTGGATTTGCTTGTGGGCAGCACGCTTAAGTTTAGGCTATAAACCCATTTAAGTAAGTTGATTGAGCGATAACGGTTGAATCGTTATCGCTAACACATACTTTATTGCGTCCATTATTCTTAGCCTTATATAGCGCTGTATCAGCCCGCTCCAGTAGTTTTAGCACTGTATCGTCTTTTTGTATCGTTGCTAATCCAATACTTATAGTAAATGCTACATTTGTAACTGTGTTTTCGGCAATATACTTTCTCAGGTCATCGGCTTTTTTAGCGCTATCATTTAAAGAGGTGTTGGATAAAATAATAGTGAATTCTTCTCCACCCCATCGCGCAATAAGTGCGTCATTTCCCATACGGCTTTTTAATATTTTTGCAAATTCAGTTAGCACGTTATCACCAACCAAATGCCCGTAGGTATCGTTTATATTTTTGAAGTGGTCTATATCGCAAATAAGTAAGCAATGTGGGGTTTTAAAAACGTCATTTTTAGCAATTAACTGTGATAATTCAAAATCAAATTTTTGCCTGTTATAAAGCCCCGTTAACTTATCGGTTTCTGCTAAGTGTTGAATTTCTAAGTTACGGATAGATAATCGAGTGTATGCCGAAAACCGTGTTTTTTCGTAAAACCTAAAAATTAAAATATGAGCAAGGCTTACTTCTATAAGATTAAATAAAGAGCCTAAGCCAATTGTTACAGTTTGCTGTTGTTGTAAATACACAAGATACGCACAAATAGCAAAAGCGACTGCACTAAATAGGCTTCCCCAGTTTCTTCCAACTAAAAAAAAGCTAAAAGGCGGGATTAACGTCGCCCAAAATAAAGAATGCGCATGCCCACCTACAGAAACCACAAACATCATTATTAAGCTAACGACCATAAGGGTAACAGCCCACGCTGCTGCATTTACGTTGGCTGTTTTATTAAACCAAGTATAAATACCTAACGATATCGTAAGTCCTAAGGCATCAATTAAAGCAATGTCATAGCTTTTAAAATAAAAAAGATTGAGGAGTGTTAAAACTAAAAAGTAACATGTAGTTATTAGTAAAGAGTGGGCTATTAAGCGAGTACGCCAAAAATCCTTATGGTCTTTTGGGTATTGTGGAAACTCTTTGTACCAAAAACCTAGCATAATGAACGACTCTTTAACCTCTGAATTTAGTGATTATTACTTATATTAGGCTTTTATTATAGTTTTTTACTTTGATTAAAACGCTTATATACGGTGGTGTTTATAAAAGTTTAAAGATCATTACAGCATTTTTCAAAGGTATGAAGGACTAGGTAGTGACTGATTACTTAAATGTAATATGCCTCGCCTTGATTTAATTGACGCAGAGCTCGCCGTTATCGCTTACGTAGAGCTCTGAATAAATGTTATATCTATTCCTCTATAAATGCCTCGCCTTGTGTCATCCACTTTGCAGCTGGTTTGCCTTTTAAGTAATGATCAAAGTACTGCATCATACGTACTGAAAAATCGACCTGATTAGGAAACTTTTTCAAGTGGTGTGGTTCACCTTCGTATTGTAAAAATGTAGCATCTTTTCCTGCGCGGCGAAGCGCTAAGTAGTACTGCACGCCTTCGTGCCAAGGCACTGCATCGTCTTTATCGCCAAACATAATTAAAATAGGGGTATTTACTTTATCTGCAAAAAACACCGGTGAGTTTTCTATGTACAGCTCTGGTGCTTCAAATAAGTTTTTACCTATACGGCTTTGCCCTGTTTCGTATTGAAACTGACGAGCAAGACCCGATTTTAAACGTATGCCACTGTAAGCACTTGTCATGTTTGATACTGGCGCGCCAGATACAACCGCTTTAAACATATCTGTTTGGGTTATCATAAACGCACTTTGATAGCCTGCCCAAGAGTGACCTTGTAAGCCTATTTTATCTGGGTCGGCTATGCCTAAATCTATTAATTTTTGGGTGGCGTTTATCATGGTTTGCGTTGACGATTTACCCGGGTGACCTATTTCAAAACGAATATCAGGTAAAAATACCGCATAACCATTTGAGGTAAACATAGGGAAATTAGGGCGATGGTTTAATTCCATTTTTGGAAAATCAAACATACGCTGGCTCATGTAACGGTAAAAATACACAACCACAGGCACTTTATCGCCTTTTTTATATCCCGCAGGTTTTATTAGTACGCCTTGTAAGTCTTCGCCATCAAAACCTTTATAGCTTATCAGCTCTGGCTTTTCGCCCCAAGCAAAATTACTAATTTGTGGGTTTAGCGTGGTCACTTGTTTTGGTGAACTAAAGCTAAAATCTGTTTGGTAGTAATCAGGAAATTGGCTATAAGTTTGCGAGGTAAATAAGTACTTGTCAGCCTTTTTGGCTTTTTTAACCATATCAAAGCGTTTATCACCGCTAAGCACCTTAGTTAGTGTGTTAGTGGTTAAGTCGAGCTTTGCAACTTCGCTTTGTTTAGTTTGTAAGTTAATAGCAGAGACAAGTAATGTATCGCCTTTTTTAAAGCCCACTCTGGTTTTATCTAGCTTAATAACACGGTACTGCGTATTGCTTTGCTTACCATTAGTTAGGCGTTTAGCTTGCTTAGTTTTTACATCAAACGCCCAAATATCGTATTTACTATAAGCAAGCACTTGGCTGCTATCGGTCATCCAACCTGCAAAACCATAACCAGGTTGAGTAGATGGGTAGTCGTGTTTATCATCAGCAAAGGTTGCCTGAATCGCTTTTGTAAGCGGTGTTACTTTATTATTTTTTAAATCTTTTAACTGTATTTGGCTATCGCTAAAATAAGCAGCAAACTCACCATTAGGGGCAAGGCTCGGTCTAAACGGGTAGTTACTTATAATTGGAGTTTGTTTACCGGTATTTATATTTATTGCAAAGTAATCAGCAAAAAAACCGCCGTACATTATTTTTTCTAGGTAGGGGATGTTAGATGAGCCAAGTAAAGACACATCTCGCTGAGGGTTTAGTGCAACCTCGGGCATGTTTGGTGTACTAAGTTGCGCAACTTTTTGCGAGTTAACGTGATACACCGCACTGTAATGGCGATTTTTATTAACTTCGTTCCATTGCTGCTCTTCACGTGGTTTTATTTGCGCATCGTTGTTGTGCCATAAATTAAGACCTTTGTGTTCACGTATGGTATCAAAGTCGTACAATGAAGCTTCGTCGGTATACTCTTTAGCTTTTACTTTAGCTGCTAATTTTGGATGGTTTTCAAAATATAAGCGCTCGCCATTTTCTGACCATTCAAGGGTGGCTGTTTTCCCTAACGTCCATGCTTTATTAGGTGAATCTATAGTTGAGAGCTTCTCGTTTTTATATAGCTGTAAAGTGTAGCTTCGGCGGCGCGTGTCATCATTTACATAGTTGCCCAATGTAAACGCTGCAATATTGTCAGTGGGGTGCCACGCTATTTTATTTGCGGTTACGCCCGGTTCATCAATTAATACGCTGCTATTAAAGTCACTGAGCTCAATTAACGCTATTTGGTTGTTATTACCATCGCTGTAACTTTGACTCACTAATAGCTGGCTGTTAGCTGAGTTAATAGCGTAGCTAAATACGTTTTCTATTGTATGAGTGCGTTTATCAGATAAATTAACGATAACAAGCGCATAGCTCTTATCTTTTTTATCGGGCGTGATAGCGTTGTCTTCTTCGTTTTTAGTGCTATCGGTTTTATCTTCTACTTTTGCGTCATCGTCTTTTTTATTTAAACGATAAGCAAGCCACATACCGTCATCAGATAACGTGTAATCTTTTACATCAGCAAAGCTTTGTTGGGCACCTGATTGTGTGTTTACGAGTACCAGATTGTTTTTAAGTGTGTCTTTTTTTTTGGTTGTTTCTTTTTCAAGTAAGGTAGGTACTTGTGTAAAAGCGACCCAGTTAGCGGCTTTATTAATATGAGGCTTAGTGCCGCGTTCTACTTCTGCGATGAGTGTATTGCTTTGTAGTGAGTAAACTTGACCAGTTGCATTTCCACGATACGGCGTTGCACTAAAAGTGAGTACTTGACCATTGTCAGATAGTTGCGTGCTTTTAGCTGATTTAAAACTAAATACGTCTTTAAATTGTAGCGATTCTTTGGCGTGTATGCCGGTGCTAGTTAAGCTGGCAAAGAGTGCCGTGCTTAATAAGGTGAGTTTTGTTTTCATTATTGATTCTCGTATTATGACATTGTTTCATTGTAACGAGTTTGGTTCATAATTCGAGCGGATCAGATAAATGGCAGCTACATACGACAAAACGACCCGCAGGTCGTTTTTTAGTATTTAATTTATTAATTTAGCAAACATTACAGCCAAATTTTTTGTAGCTCAAGCCATTGTTTTTCAAATTGAACACTTGGTTTTGCTTTAAAGTCGCTACGTACAAACTGATTCATTTTGCCTTCAACATAGGCAAGTAAAAAGTTTGCAAGTGTAAGCTCATCACTTTGAAAGTTTTTACCCTCACGTAATTTGCGCTCACGAAGCACTTGTTTAAACTGAGTTTCTAGTTTTTCAAACAAGGTTTGTACACGTTCGCGTAAACGTTCCTGCTCACCTTGCAGGGCATCGCCCGTTAAAATACGAGTAATACCTGGGTTTTTTTCAGCAAAGGTTAGAAGTAATAATAGAATGTTATAAATGCGCGTTTGGCTTTCTTTTTCGTTTTCAATAATAATATTTATACGAGATAAAAGGGTATCTTCAATAAACTCAATTAAGCCCTCAAACATACGCGCCTTGCTCGGAAAATGACGGTATAGCGCGGCTTCAGACACACCCACCTCAGCAGCTAGTTTTGCTGTGGTGATGCGTTGTCCTAAATTAGTTTCTAACATTTGTGCGAGTGCTTGCAGTATTTGCTCTTTGCGATTACTTCTTTTTGTCGCAGGCATGAACATTCCTTTTTATTAGTTATTCTTAGTGGCGCAGTTAAGAACCCTAGTCATTTTTTGTTCAAATGATTGGCGTATGTTAATGTTTTATTCAGTTTGTTTCCAGCCTTTTTATAGATGTTTAGCCAGCTGTTCGATCACCTTGCGAGCTATTTCTATTTTACTTGTTGTTGGTAATTCTAGTTGTTCATTGTGCCAGTACAGTGTTAAAGCATTATGATCGGAATTAAACCCTAAGCCACTTTTTGATACGTCATTAGCGCAAATCATATCTAGATTTTTATTTTGTAGTTTACCTTTAGCATAGCTTTCTACATTTTGAGTTTCGGCGGCAAATCCAACCGTATAGGGGCGGTTTTGTGTAAGGTTTGCAATAGCTGCAATTACGTCAGGGTTTTTAGTTAACGTAAGGGTGAGTTCGTCGCCTTGCTTTTTCATTTTTTGAGTCGCAATGTTTGCAGCTCGATAATCCGCAACAGCAGCGCAACCTATAAAAGCATCAGATTGTGGTGCATAGGTAAGTGACTCAGTTAATAGCTCCTCAGCGCTTTCTATATTGATAAGGTTTACGCCAGTAGGGGCTTTTATAGTGACAGGGCCCGAAATTAAATTAACCTTAGCACCGAATTGCAAAGCGGCTTCTGCTAGTGCATAACCCATTTTTCCAGAGCTGTGATTTGATATAAAACGTACCGGGTCGAGAGGCTCACGCGTTGGGCCTGCCGTTATTGTAATTGTTTTTCCTGCAAGTAATTGCGGTTGCTCTTTTGCTGTACATAGTGCAACTAGCTCATGTGGCTCTAACATTCGCCCAGCGCCGATATCGCCACAGGCTTGCTCACCTTTACCTGGGCCCCAAAGAAGTACGTTACGTGCTTTTAATGTGGCTAAATTTGCTTGTGTAGCTGCGTGTGCATACATTTGCTGGTTCATGGCTGGTGCTACAGCTACTTTTGCAGGCGTTGCTAGCAGTAACGTCGTTAGTAGGTCGTCAGCAATGCCGGCTGCCATTTTTGCGATAATATTGCAGGTAGCTGGGGCAACTAAAATTAAGTCAGCCCATTTTGCAAATTCAATATGCCCCATTGAAGCTTCAGCAGAAGGGTCTAGCAATGAGTCAGAGACTGTTTCTCCACTAACGGCTTGCATGGTCAGTGGTGTAATAAAGTGTTTAGCTGATTCAGTCATAACTACTTTTACTTCACAACCAGCGTCTTTTAATCGCCTAACGAGTTCTGCGCATTTATAAGCTGCAATACCGCCGGTAATACCTAGTACAATTTTTTTGTTTGTTAAGTTAGTCATGAATGTTCATCAGTTTTTATTAAATATTGGGCTTAAAATAACAAATCTTTACCCGTACAGCGAAGTTTTTTAATTCGAAATAACAGGCTAAATTTTAAATTTGCATTACATTTATAAGACACTTTCGCCTCTCAAGGATGAACAATGCAACTTACTTCACTTCCAAACTCACTTCGACCTCGTGAAAAACTCATCGCGAAAGGAGCTAAAGCGCTTACTGATGCTGAGCTCCTTGCAATATTTTTACGAACAGGGTTACCAGGAATGAATGTAATTGAGTTGGCTCAGCATCTATTAAATGAAAATAAAACCCTACATAATTTGTTTAATGCCAGTATTGAGGAGTTTTGCTCTCAAAAGGGGTTAGGGACCGCTAAGTATGTGCAGCTACAAGCTGTATTAGAGCTAAGTCAACGTTATATGCAGGAGCGTTGCCAACGAGATGCAGTGTTTAATTCGCCAAACTCAGTTTATGATTACCTAACAATTCAAATGCGAGGCTTGCAACAAGAAGTATTTATGGTGTTATACCTAGATAGCCAAAATAGATTAGTAAAAGACGAAATACTTTTTTATGGCACAATTAATTCTGCCAGTGTTTATCCGCGCGAAGTGGTAAAGGCTGCCCTTAAAAATAATGCAGCCGCTGTTATTTTTGCGCATAATCACCCAAGTGGTATTGCAGAACCGAGCCAAGCAGACAAACTTATTACGAATAAATTGCAGCAAGCACTGCAATTGGTCGACATAAGTGTGCTCGATCACATCATTGTTGGTGGAGAAACCTGTGTTTCGTTTGCCGAGCGAGGCCTGATTTAGCTTTGTCAGACACATAAGTGTGTTAAAAATGAGCTGTTTAACGTGTTTTGGCAAATTAGTTTAATTTAAATGCAGTTTTTACTTTCCCTAAGGGCATTCGATCTTTATAATTAGCCGCTATCAAATTTACATATATGAGCTGATTGGATAGATCAGTGTTTGATCTTTGCCTGTAAAAGCTGTATAAAGAGCGCCCTTCGATTTATCTCTAGGGCGGAAATACACGGCCTTAGATTAAATTAAGCTCGAGCGAAGTTATTGGAGATATATAGACATGTCTAAAGTATGTCAAGTTACAGGTAAGCGTCCAGCGGTTGGTAATCACCGTTCACACGCGAGAAACGCGACTAGACGTCGTTTCCTACCTAACCTACAAACACACCGTTTTTGGGTTGAAAGTGAAAAACGTTTTGTAACATTACGCACTACTACTAAAGGTATGCGTATTATCGATAAAAAAGGCATCGACACGGTTCTTACAGAAATCCGTGCTCGCGGCGTTAAAGTTTAAGGATCTGAATCATGCGCGATAAAATCCGTTTAGTTTCAACTGCCGGTACTGGTTTTTTCTACACTACTGACAAAAACAAACGTAACATGCCTGAGAAGATGGAAATCAAAAAGTTTGATCCAAAGATTCGTAAACATGTTCTTTTTAAAGAAGCTAAAATTAAGTAATTTTAGTTCTTCTTTTAGAATTTAAAAACCCAGCTTAGGCTGGGTTTTTTGTTTTTAAACTATGATTAGCGAATTGACATAAAAAAACCTCGTTGGCATAACCAACAAGGCTTTTAAATCAAAAAACGTTATACCAATAGCATTAAATTAGTGATTTATTTAATGCGATAAAATAATCATGTTTTTAATAAAATTGGTATCATTAGATTTTTGTGAATGCATCTTGTAGTGGTGGTACTACTTGCTTTTTACGGCTCAGTACACCATCTAACCATACTTTATCATTCTCTGGTTTTACACCGTAAGCCTGCTCAACTAAGTTTGCATCGTCAGATACAATTAGCATTTCTGAGCCTTCTTTCATTATATCGGTAAGCAGTAAAAATACAGAGTGGCGGTTGCCCTCAACTTTTAGCTTAGCAATATCGGCTGCAAGGTCTGCTTTAATATCGTCAAAAACAGCAAGGTCGATTACTTCTAGCTGGCCAATGCCTACTAGGTTACCGTTCATGTTGAAATCTTTAAAGTCACGCATTACTAAATCACGTGCTGGTGTGTCTTCTACCGCAGATTTAACGCGGAACATATCCATACCAAGCTCTTTAAAGTCTTCGATGCCTGCAATTTCAGCTAGCGCTTCAACACATTTAATATCGGCTGTGGTACATGTTGGCGATTTAAATATAACTGTGTCGCTTAAAATTGCACACATCATGATACCAGCGATGTCTTTAGGGATTTCTACGTTGTAGAAGTCATACATCATTTTAATAATGGTGTTTGAACAACCAACAGGACGAATCCAACATTCAAGCGGAGTCGATGATGTTAAGTCACCTAATTTATGGTGATCTACCACACCAACAACGCGAGCTTGGTCGATATCATCAGGTGCTTGTGTTTTTTCTGTGTGATCTACAATATACACATCTTCACCAGCGTAGCTTAGCTTAAGCTCTGGTGCTTCAAAACCAAATCTATCAAGAATAAATTGAGTTTCAGGTGAAACTTCACCAAGACGAGTTGGAATTGCTGGCTCATCAATTTGGTTTTTTAAATAAGCCAGTGCAATTGCACCACAAATAGAATCTGAATCTGGGATTTTATGGCCCACTACATACATAGACATTGACGGAACTCCTTTAAATTTGCCGATATTCTAACAAAGTCTGCGGCCTTTAACATATAGACAGCGCAATTAAGTTTTAGTTACACTTTAAAATCTTGAATTTACTAGGTGTATTTGTATGCGACTGGGCCGTAAAGGTTGGAACAACGTTATAATATTTTCGATGTTGATTATGATCTTCTTTTTAAATGGCTGGCATAAGCAATTTTTAGGAGGTGAGGATAAACCAGCGTTACAAGCTGTACTCCCTCAGCAAAGTTTTGTACTGACACTGCAATTTGTTGATCAAAAAATTGAGCGCATAGGAACAAGTTGGCGTACAACACCACTACAAAAAGATATACCGCTCGTTTGGAAAGCGTCTGAGCAGCAGCTTAGTGATTTAGTTAACCAATGGCAAAGCGCGGCGTTAATGGGGGTTAATGAGTCTGTTGTTTTTAATCCTAATGCGCCTTTATACGTTGCTACATTTGAGTTAGCTGGCGAAAGTATGCCGTGGGTTTATTTGCTCTACAAAGGCGATGGACAATATTATTTACTCGAAAAGAGAAGCCAGCGAATACTCGCACTCGATTTAAAAACTGCTCAGCAGTTATTCCCTAGTTTTGATTTTTCACAAAGTGAGTCTAATTAATGCCTGAATTACCAGAGGTAGAAGTGAGCCGAATGGGCATCACTCCCCACGTACAAAACCAAGTTGTTACAAAGGTAAATATTTACAATGCCAGTATGCGCTGGCCTGTGCCAGATGACGTGTATCAACTTGAAGGGCTAATTGTTACAAGTATTGAACGACGAGCTAAATATTTACTTTTACATTGTGAGCTTGGGAGTACTATTTTACATTTGGGTATGTCAGGTAATTTGCGTGTAGTAGATAAAAGTGAGCCTTTAAAAAAGCACGACCATGTAGAATTTGTATTTGGAAATAATAAGGTGCTGCGCTTGAACGATCCTCGTCGTTTTGGTTGTTGCTTATGGCAAGAGCCCGGTGAAGTGCATAAGCTACTCTCTAAGCTTGGTCCTGAGCCGCTTACCGATGATTTTTTTGCTAAACGCGTGTACGAACAATCGCGCAATAAAAAAGTACCGGTAAAGCAGTTTATTATGGATAACGCAGTGGTTGTTGGTGTTGGTAATATTTACGCGAATGAATCATTATTTAAAGCGGGTATACATCCAAAGCGAGAAGCCGGAAAAGTATCGCTCAAA
This sequence comes from Pseudoalteromonas sp. SG43-8, assembly GCF_014164245.1. NCBI lineage: Bacteria > Pseudomonadati > Pseudomonadota > Gammaproteobacteria > Alteromonadales > Pseudoalteromonadaceae > Pseudoalteromonas > Pseudoalteromonas sp. SG43-8. The sequence continues at coordinate 121,172 of NZ_JACJEX010000010.1, forward strand.
CGTTATCAAGCACTTATCCCTATTATAAAAGACACACTTGCAGCGGCTATTACACAAGGTGGTACAACGCTTAAAGACTTTGCACAAAGTGATGGTAAGCCTGGGTATTTTGCTCAAGAGTTATTAGTATATGGGCGCAAAGGCAAGCCATGTATGACGTGCGAAAACGAATTAGAAGAAATTAGATTAGGGCAACGCAGTACTATTTTTTGCTCAAATTGCCAAAAGTAGTTATCTAGTTATTTAAATTTTATCGATTCTAAATTTAATGATATTTAAGGGCCAGCTTTAAAAGCTGGCCCTTTATTTTAAAGCTCAAACGGTGCTACACCGACCGCTTTCATTTTATATCCTACCTGCGCTATTTCGCCCGACCATGTTTCAGTACTTATTATTCCAGTTACAACAATTGCGTCGTATAGGCTATCTATTGGTACTCCACCTTTAATTGTTACATGGACTATTTGATTTGGCGGTGGTGGTGGTACGTGTATACAGGCGCCAAAATAAGGCACGAGTAAAAACTCAGTAATGACTTCGCTATCGCCCTCAAGTGGCACAACAAAACCAGGCAAACTTACCGATTGACCATCAAGCGCTTTTACCACTGGAGCATCTAAATCAGGTTGCACCCAGTTTTGATCGCTGCCTTCGTGATTAGCTTGTGCTTGAGTGTCTATTTGCATATGACCTTTGGGAATTAAGTCTTCCCAAAAAATTTCTTTTGGTGGATTGGCATAGCTCGCTACGCTTATAAATAATAAGCTAATAGCAGCAATGTATTGAAAAGCTGTTTTAAAAAATGTCATAAAATACCTAAAAATTATGCTTTTATACTCATGCCATCGCTGAGTGAATAAAAATAAGCGCGAGTAGCGGGTATTAAGCCAATAATAAAACCTGCGGCCATAATAAACCCGATTAAGCCCAGTTCATAGTAAGAGAGCATTGTGATATTTACGCTTATACCAGCATGGCTTTGTAAGTAACCGCCTGCTGAAAAAATAACTAAGTAATAAAGCGCACTACCTACTAGGCAACCAAGTAAAGTTGTCAGTAATGACTCAATACTTATAAGTGTAAATAAATGCCAAGGGCGAGCGCCTACTGAGCGCAATATAGCAAGTTCGCGACGACGCTGACTCAGGTTCGCAAGCAATGTTGTTAACATGCCAAGTAAGCTTACTAACACGACAACAGCTGAGAATAGCAATAGTATTTTTTCTACTATGGCGAGCATTTCCCATAACTCTTTAAGTGTTACGGTTGGCATAATGCCAAGTAAAGCTTCTTGCTTATATTGATTTATATTGCGCCTAATTTGTAATGTGTACAAAGGCGAATTAAA
>NZ_JACJEX010000011.1:0-99683 GCF_014164245.1 Pseudoalteromonas sp. SG43-8
TCTATATCGTCTAAATCAAAGTCGTCACTTTCCTCAACTAAAGAGTCATTCTCAGTATCAACCGCAGTCTCATCAATTAAGCTATCTATGTCGTCTAAATCAAAGTCGTCACTTTCCTCAACTAAAGAGTCATTCTCAGTATCAACCGCAGTCTCATCAATTAAGCTATCTATATCGTCTAAATCAAAGTCGTCACTTTCCTCAACTAAAGAGTCATTCTCAGTATCAACCGCAGTCTCATCAATTAAGCTATCTATGTCGTCTAAATCAAAGTCGTCACTTTCCTCAACTAATGAGTCATCTGCAGTATCAACTGCAGCCTCATCAATTAAGCTATCTATGTCGTCTAAATCAAAGTCGTCGCTTTCTTCTAGAAGTTCATCTTCGTCGAGTAACTCTGCATCAAGTGAGTCATCTACCACATCACTTTTTGGGTCATTCGCCTCATCAATTAAGCTATCTATATCGTCTAAATCAAAGTCGTCGCTTGTATCAAGTTCAGCTGAAGTGTTATTTGAGGTATCTAATTCTGTTGATGTTTGATCTAATAATTCATCTATATCAAAATTATCTTCATCTGCAAGCTCTTCACTTAAAGCCGCCATTTCATCATGAGATTCTAAGCTGTCATCCTCTAAAGCCTCGCTTGTTTGCGGTGCATCAAACTCAGGTAGACTATCGTCTTCATCAAACAAGCTATCTAAATCGTCATTAGTTAGGATTTCATCATTGTTAATTGAGTCATCAGATAAGTCTAAATCTATATCTTCAGCGTTTTCATCTGAAGGTTGATCAAACCCTTGCTGCATAAAAATATCGAGCTCATCATCGTCATCGGTATTTTCATCATCAAAAACAATGTCATCGCTTAGCAAGCTTTCGAGCTCATCCTGATCAAGTAAATTTTCGTCGCCAGAAAAATCATCTAAGCCGTCGTCTAAATCATCATTAGGCAACATATCACTTTCGAGACTATCATCTAATTGAACACTCAAGTCATCTAAAGGGTCAGGTACAATTGGATCGTCATTTAAGCTTGGGCCTAAATCATCATCGCCAGTATAAGTTGGGGTTTGTGGTAAAAAGTCATCATCGTTTTGCGGCTCTTCTTGATTACTTGCTCGTTTGCGTAAAAACATAACGATTGCAAAAATAATCAGTAACCCAGGAATAAACATTAACAAGCCCAGTACTATGGGGTTTGAAAATAATGAGCCAAAATCAAATGACTCTTTTGGTATTACTTCTTGTTTTTTTTGTTGGGCAATAATCTCGTTTTGTTTAACGATGAGTTCTTTTAACTGATTTTGAATTTCGCTGTCTTGTCCTAATTGCAAACGTAAGTTTTCGAGCTCTTTAGATATTCCTGATAACTGTTTTTTAAGATTATTATTTTCAACTAAAATCTCTTCTACATTACTAACTGAGCTTTTAAACTGTTGTTGTAACTCAACAAGCTTAGTACCTTGCTCTGTTTTTATTTCATTTAATTCTTTCTGTATCTCTTTTTTAGCATCGTCTACATCAATTTTACGCGCTTGAGTTACTTTTGTTTGCGCTGAGTTAATTTCGCTTTGTGTAAGCGTGCCATTTTTTTTCTTTTCCCATAATGCATCATCTTGCTCAGAGCGTTGCTTTGCGAGCTGCGTATTTACAGCTTTTATTTCGGCTAAGGTAGGGATTTTTAAATAGGCACCATTTTGAATGTGGTTAAGATTTTGTTCTAAAAATGAATCGGGATTTTTGTTATACAAAGCCTGCATAACTTGATAAATACTGACAGAATTGTCTGGGCGCACTTTAGCTGCTATACGCCAAAGCGTATCAGTTGGTTTAATTGGCCCAATTGATCGCCCTTGCGCACCATAGTCAACGCCTTTAGGCCCCTTTAATTGGGTACTGTCCTGAGAGTAAACTGGCGTTACTATCAATGCAGACGCTAATATAATAAGTGTAGCTAAACCGCGCATGCTGATCCTTTAATATTTAAATATTAATAAAACACCTAAAACTTAAGTGCATAAATATTGTTTATTATTGCTATTATCAGCCAAATGACTGACTCGCATTTATTATTACAATCTATTTTTATTGCAAGCTCTATTCCAATTACAAACTATAAACCAGTTAGAGCGTAATATCCATCGCAACACCTTGAAAATAAATGCCTTAAAACATCTTTATAAATATTAATTTATTGAGTGTTATCAATCAGTTTTTGTATTTTTAAAATTAAACGGCAAAAATTTGACAAGCCATATAAACAAAAAGCGGCAAACAACTACTGTTTACCGCTTCAAAAGCATGTTTAGCGCAATTAACTATTACATGTAATTGGCAATAAGCTCTTCTGCAATTTGAATGCTATTAGTTGCAGCACCTTTACGAGTGTTGTCACTTACAACCCACATGTTTAATCCATGAGGATGAGAAATATCAGCACGTAATCGACCTATATACACAGTATCGTTACCACTAGCGTCAGACACTGCTGTTGGGTAGTCACCTTCATCATCAATTAGCTCGACACCAGGCGCGTCTTTTAAAAGTTGCTTAACGTGTTCAAAGTCATAAGGCATGCGCGTTTCAATATTAATTGACTCTGAGTGCCCAAAAAATACGGGAACACGTACACACGTTGGGTTCACGGCAATAGTGGTATCACCCAAAATTTTATGAGTCTCGTTTACCATTTTCATTTCTTCGCGCGTATAGCCATTATCTTCAAAGCTATCAATTTGAGGAATAACGTTAAATGCAATTTGCTTTGGAAATACTTTATTATCCATAGGGCGTGCATTCATCAAATTAGCTGTTTGCTTTGCAAGTTCATCAACCGCGTCTTTACCTGCACCCGATACAGCTTGGTAAGTAGATACATTAATACGGTCTATTCCGTAAGCATCATAAATTGGTTTAAGTGCTAACATCATCTGAATAGTTGAACAGTTAGGGTTAGCAATAATATTACGATTTCTAAAATCAGCTAGGCTTGAAGCATTAACTTCTGGCACCACGAGTGGTATTTCAAAATCATTTCTAAAGTGCGATGTATTATCGATTACAATACAGCCGGCATCAGCAGCAATAGGAGCATATTTTTCAGATACACTGCCACCAGCAGAAAACAAACCTATATGCGCTTGGCTAAAGTCAAAGCCTTCAACGTCAAGTACTTCAATGGTCTCACCACGAAACTTTATATCTTCACCTGCGCTGCGGCTGCTAGCAAGTAAAAAAAGCTGATCAACAGGAAACTTACGATCTGCTAGCGTTTCAATGATTTGACGGCCTACTAAACCAGTAGCGCCAAGTACGGCAACGTTATATTTTTGCGACATATTTCTTCCTCTATAAACGACATTAAAACAACATCGTTAGTTAAATAATTATTCAGCTATACTAAAGCCAAGCTGGCTAAGTGCTGCTAGTTGTGGGCTATCACCTTGTAGAAATAAGGTGCTAAATTCTCGCCTTATAGGATAGTTTTTACGTAAACTATCGAAGCCGTCGCTCTCTAGGCGACGAAGTAAAATTCCGTCATCGCGGCGAACGTCATAAATTAAATGCACTAAACGAGCAATATCTTGCTCATTAAGGCTTTGCGTAACAGTTGCATTTGTAACGGCTGGTGTTGGTAAAAAATCATCCAACGATTTAATCGCCTCAACACCTTTGAGCTGACACAGTTTTTGATACAACATTTGTGTACCACGAGCTTTCCCCTCAAGTGTATGCCCTGCAATGTGCACACTAGCGTAACGAACATGCTCTAGTAATTCAGTTAAAATATTGGGTTCTTTCTCCCATACATCAAGTACTAAATCTAAATCAGCCCCAGCTTCCATTACCTCAAGCAATGCTTGGTTATCAATTACATCGCCACGGCTTGCATTAATTAGCGTGGTTCCTGGCTTAAGTGTTTTTAAACGCTCTTTACCCATCATGTGCAGTGTTTTATGCTCGCCACTTTTAACAAGGGGAACGTGAAAAGTAACAACATCTGATTGCGCTAATAACTCGTCAAGCGCTACATGTTCTTGTAATAAGCCTTGTTCGTGCTTAATCGGATCGCACAACAGTACAACTACGTTGAATGCTTTTAATTTTTGCGCCAAACATGTACCAATGTTGCCCATCCCTACAATACCAATTGTTTGACCACACAATGGACGCGCATTTTCTTGGCTTAATGCAAATAAGCTACTAATTACATATTCAGCTACAGCAACCGCATTACAACCAGGTGCACTTGTAAAAGCAATATTTCTGTCATGTAGTAATTGCGTATCAATATGGTCAATGCCGATTGTGGCAGTACCTACAAAGCTCAACTTGTTAGCTTGTACCAAAAGTTCATGATTAACATTTGTCACCGAACGAGTAAGAAGAACATCTACATCTATTAATTGTTCAGGCGTTAATTTACGACCATCAAAACGCTCAACCTCACCAAAGTCTGCAAAGTACTGCTCAACTAAAGGCATATTTTGATCGGCAAGAATTTTCATTACAGAGTCCGTTTGGCAATTAAGAGGCGCCATTGTAGCGAACAACCTAACCTTTACACAAACTAAAAAGGTGCATTATAGTTAATACAAACACTCAAAAATGGAGATGTGGATTGTTTTAAATCAGCAATTAAAATTAGGAATTTAAACGATGCAAATAATAACCTTACTATTGAATACACAAAGGCCGAATCACAGCATGATTCGGCCTTTATTATGCAAAATAAACTTCAATTACATTATATTTTATTTACTTGATTTTAGTTTATAGCTCAAAATCTTTTTTGAATTTCAAACCAAATTCACTTCGATCATTACTACGCATTACGCCAACAAAACCTGATTGTTGTAGACGACCAACATCGTAAACTTCGTTTAGAACGTTTTCACCATACAGTGTAATTTCCATATCGCCATATGGATTAGTGTAGGAAATATTAAAACCAACTAGTTCACGAGAATCAATGGTCTCACTTTGGTTATAAACTGATTGCCCTTGCATTTCGCTTCGGTACGAATAGTTAGCATTAAATGCAAGTGTTGCGCCGCTCTCTAAATCCATAAAGTAAGAAGGTGCAACCATAACAGTCCAGCGTGGTGTAAGTGCAGGTGAATCGCCTTTACCTATACCTTGTACACCCTCAGCCACTTCTGTGATTTCAGAATCTAAATAACCAACTGCACTGCGAATAGTAAAGTCATCAGTAATAGCGACTGTTGTTTCAAGCTCAATACCTTGTGCTTTAGATTGGCCCGCATTTTCTACAATTGTTACAAAACCGCCACCTGCTGTTGGGTCTGAAAATGGTAATGCTAAATCAGTGTAATCAGTCACAAATACCGCAAGCATCATAGATACATTTTCGTGTACTTGGCCTTTTAGACCCATTTCGTAGTTAATCGCTTTCGTTTCGTCAAATGATACAAACTGGTCTGGTCCACCAAATGGGCGCGGTGGAAAACCACCTGTTTGGTAGCCTTTTTGAATCTGGCCATAAACATTCATATTATTGCTAAGCTGATAAGATGCATTTACATCCCACGTAACTGCATCAAAATCTGCACTTACATACTTACGAGTAGGAAATGATGGGAATATAGCATTTGCATCTTTTTCATCTTTTGAATAACGAAGACCACCACCTACCGTTAAATCGTCAGTTAAATCGTAGCTTGCATTAAAGTAGGCTGCGTAAGAATTAGTTTCTTGGTTAATTTCAAAATCGCCGTAACCACCAAATGATTCTGTTACTCCGTCATTCAATAAGCCATTGGGTGTATTAAATGGGCTGAATACAAATGGGCCTGAACGTGTAAAGCCATCTTCATTAAAAAAGTAAAGGCCTGACACAAAGTCCATATTATCAAATGTTGCATTTAGTTGAATTTCAAACGAGTACTGATCAGCTCCGCCCTCTTCTGGAAACTCAGACAAGTTTAAAGGTGATGCATCGTCATCTAGGCCACCTTCATACTCAGATGTACGGTAGCTTGAAATAAACTTAGTAGTATAAGTATCGTTAATTGCCCAATCAGCCGAGAACGATGTGCCCCAACCTGAGTAAGAAGTTGATTCAATACCTGCAACGGTTGTACCTAAATCATCAGGGTCTGATGGAATTAAATCTTGAGTCAATAATGGGAAGTCGCCATTAAACACATCGTTTGCATCTAGCGGGTCAGTTAATTCAATTGTGTAAGGCGATTGACCTGACTCGTTATCAACTCCATCTAAAGCAAAAGTGAATGCTAAATCGCTGTTCATTTGCCATTTAAGGGCTACACGACCACTGAATTCCTCTTCCTCACCAATTTCTTTCTCTGGATTTGCTAAATTAACAGCTTCACCAACACCATCACGTGTTTTGTAAGATGCACTCGCAGACATGCTTAGTTCATCGTTTAGTGAGTTATTAAAATAAACATCACCAGCAATACGTCCACGACTTCCCAGCTTAGCTGAAGTAGTTACAATACCTTCATCACCAGGTTGCTTTGTAATTACATTTACAGCGCCACCTAATGTATTACGACCATATAAAGTACCTTGTGGACCACGAAGCACTTCAACACGCTCAACATTAGGTAATGATAAATTAGAACCCATTTGACGACCTAAATAAACGCCATCTAAGTATACGCCTACACCTGGATCAGTAGTTATTATGTGATCTTGCAGACCAATACCACGAATGAACACAGACGCATGTGCTGCATTACCAACACCGTAACGGGTGATGTTTAAGTTTGGAACATATTTACCAATATCTTCAAGATTACTCATATTGGCTTTATCAATTAGGTTCGCCCCAATTGATGTGATAGCGGTTGGAGATTCAAATAAGCTCTCTGTACGTTTACGAGCTGTGACTTCGATTTTTTCAAACGCGTCTTGTTTTGCTGTTGTTTTAGCTTCTTCAGCATTTACTGAGGTAGATAGTGCAGCGACAATTGCTAGGCTTAACTGTGAGAGTGTGCGTAGTTTCAAAATATTCTCCAAAGGATACCGTGTGATTTTTGTTATGCTTTTATATTGATAATATAAATTTTAGGCATAAAAAAAGACGCTAAATAGCATCTTTCCTCTGGACAGGTATTATATGACATTATTGTGAATAAATGTATAAAATTATTTAAATAAATTCATAGAAAATGACAGTAATTTAAGCATTGTTAGCTTTAGATGAATTATCATAAATAAACCCATCTAATATTTACCTCACTAATGAATTGTTTTAAAACAAAAAATCTCATAAATACTACTTTAAAGAGCGCATAAAACATACTCATACATGTACTTTAGTGTATAAAAAAAGAGCTAAAACACATTCAGGTATTATTGAAATTAACTAAAAATAAGAATATAGTACTAAAATGTAGTCTATGGATAGAATATTATGAATATTGAAAATACAGCCAATAAAAGCCCCACATGCTTCACCAGCCCAAATTACACGTCACTTTTTTGTGTTGCAGCTGACTTCAACGTCCTACTTGTCAATTATCAAGCTTTAAACGTCATTATCAACCATGAACTTATAAATCAGTTTATGCTAAAAAACGGTCATCAAGGTCTCGTTATTTTTGACGTGCCCAAAGACGGTGATGTTTTGGCATTAAAAGAGTGGCCTAATTTAAAAGGTTTGTTTTATGAAGGTACTGACGAAGTACTACTGCAGCAAGGATTAGAAGCAATAGAACAAGGAAAACTTTGGTTTCCACGTGCGGTAACTGATGGTTGGATGAGACAAATGCTAGCGAGTGAACAACAAACTGCGCTGCAATCAAATAACTTAACCTGCAAAGAAATGAAAGTATTAAACTTGTTATTTTCTGGCTTACATTCAAGCGCAATTGCAGACACTTTATTTATCAGTGAAGCTACAGTTCGTGTACATTTACACAAAGTGTATCAAAAAATAGCTGTAAAAAACAAGCAACAGGCATTACTTTGGTGCAAGAAAAACTTAAGTAAGATCAATAGTTAAAAACCGATTAAGCAAACTTGATAATAGCCATTGTAATTACCAGCAACATTCGTTCTAACTCCTTAACCAAAGAACGTAAAAAGAAAATTTAGTTATAATATTCCCGCCATTTTAAAAAGCCTTATTAACTAGATTTAAAGTTTATTCTAATAAAATCATACTATTCTGCTTTTAATACATACATAAAATATATATGTTACAAAATTAAAAAGCCGTTACTAAATTTATTTTTATTAACTTCCTAAATTTATTAGATAAAAAACACTATCACTTCTATAATCCTATTGAAATCAACATCTAAATAACAAATAGGAAATACATATGAAAAAGCTATCTGTAGCAGTAGCTGTATGTGCTGTACTTGCATCTAGCTATGCAAGCGCTGAAGTACGTATTAATGGTTTTGCATCTATAGTGGGTGGTAAAAGCCTAGACAGTGATCAAACCTTATACGGATATGACGATGATATCTCATTTAAAAATGAGAGTGTATTTGCATTACAATTATCTGCCGATCTTCAGGAAAAGCTCAGCGCAACAGCGCAAATTGTGGCTCGCGGCGAGAATGATTTTGATGCCGATTTTGAGTGGGCGTATTTAACTTATGAGTTTAGTGATGAATTACAACTCAGCGCTGGTAAAATGCGTGCGCCATTTTACAAATACTCTGACTTTCTAGATGTAGGTTACACTTATCGCTGGGTTCGCCCCCCTCAATCGGTTTATAATTTACCATTTTCTACTTACGAAGGGTTGAGCTTACTATATACCTCACAAATCGGTGATTGGGACTCAAGTCTTCAAGTCATATATGGTAGCTTTGAAGATAATATCGCAGTAGTGTCGGTCAATGGCGAAACTGAGCTTAATGATATCGCTGGTCTTAACTGGTCACTTAGTTACGATTGGTTTAGCGCACGTGTTGCCTATTTTGTAGCAGAGACCACCATTGACATTGAAAATGATACTGATGCAGGTATCGCCCTTAATGGCCTAGAGGCAACTCTTCGCAGCTCGGGTTTCACAGATCAAGCTGATAGCATTGCTGTAAATGAAGACGATGGGGCATTTTTCGCACTTGGCTTTTCAATTGACTACAACAATATTTTATTTGATGCAGAGTATACTCAGTTTGAAGTCGATAACAGCGCTTTAGCTGAGCAAACTCAATACTATACCTCTCTAGGCTATCGTATGGATGAGTGGCTTGTTCACGTTACCTATGAAAACAACGACGATAAACACGATAACAACCGTTATGATTCACTTACAGCTGTGCCGCAATTAAATGCAGGTATAAATTCAGCATTAGAAGGCTCTAAAGCAAAAAGTAATGTTTACACCATCGGCGCCCGTTATGACTTCCACCCGTCAGCTGCATTTAAAATTGACTTCAGTCGATTTGATGATGACATCACTGACACTGAAACGGATATAGTCGCCGTTGGTGTTGATTTAGTATTTTAATTGGAGCGGAATATGAAAAAATTAATCCTAGCTAGTGCGCTTTCATTATGTTCTTTCGGTGCTTTGGCTGAAGTTGCAGTAATTGTAAATCCTGGTAATGCAAATGCACTTGATGCAGAGACTATTAAGAAAATTTACTTAGGAAAGGCCAAGTCGTTTGATAACGGCAATAAGGTCAACCCAGCAACTCAAAACGGTACCGCTATTGCTGATGAATTCAATTCTAAAGTGGTAGGTAAATCGAGCAGCCAATTAAATGCCTATTGGTCAAAACTTGTTTTTACAGGTAAAGGAACACCGCCTGAAAAGTTTGATTCAGATCAAGCTGTCATTGACTTTGTTGCCGCTAATGGTGATTCAATCGGCTATATAGATAGCAGTAAAGCAACTGACAAAGTTAAAGTGATTGCTACCTTTTAATTGCTATTATTAAATTAAAAAAACCACCTAATCGGTGGTTTTTTTATAACTAAACTTTAATAACAATTCGCTCAATTAAGTAAGATATTTTGAGGGAGAAAAACTGTTCAATAGCAAGGCAAAAATTTCTTATTTAGTATTCTAAATAAGAAATTTTAACACAGCTAGCGTCTGATCTGCCCTCTCAAATTGAATAAGCATTACTTCGAATTGATTTAGCTACGTTACTCAATTTTAAATTTAGCCGTGGCATCTAATAGGTTATCTGAAAGGTAATGAAGGTTTTTAGCTACATCCCTCACAGCCGTTAGCGAGTCCATTGTATCTTCAAATGATACGTGCATATTTGTCACGTTTTCTACAACCATAGCAGCAACTGATGTTTGCTCTTCTGTGGCAGCAGCAATTTGTGAGTTCATTCCATTTATTTCTAACATTTGCTCTGCAATTTTCTCTATAGAAATACCCGTTTTTTCTGCTGCAGTTGCATTATCTGTAGCCATATCTCTTGCAGTCGTCATTGCAGTAACTGATTCGTTAGCCGCTTCAGTTAAAGTAGTCAACAGCTCTCGAATCTCATTTGTAGAATGAGCAGTTCGCGATGCAAGCTCTCTAACTTCATCAGCGACAACAGCAAAGCCTCGGCCATGCTCACCAGCACGGGCAGCCTCAATGGCAGCATTAAGTGCAAGTAAATTTGTTTGCTCCGCTATTGATGTAATAACATTTAATATTTGCGACACATTTTTTGTATCGTCTGCTAATTTATTGATAGTTGTAGCAGCGTGATTAATCTCATCACTTAACGTACGAGAAGCGGTTACTGATGTTTGTACTTGAGTTCTACTTTGCTCAACTTCTTTCTCTGCCGTTTGCGCTGCATGAGAAGCACTTGCAGCTGATTGAGAAATATCTCCTACACTCTGTTTCATCTCTTCCATTGATTGCTTTACAATCTCAGCATCAGTGGTTTGTTTAGTCGTTGCACGCTCCGCTTGTTCCATCCCCTGCACTAAACGAGTAGAGTTTTCCATTAACGGTTCGCAAACCGCGATAATTTCTAACACCGTTTTTTTCAATATGCCAATAAAAGAGTTGAAGTTTATAGATACTTGGCCTATTTCATCTTCAGAGTTAACTGTTAATTTAGTGCTTAGCGAGCCTTTACCGCTTGCTAATAAGCTTAAATTATTTGCCGCATCACTTGCCGAAGAAGCAATTCGCTTAGCTATCCAAATAGCCATAAAGAGTAATAAAATAAGCGATACAATAGAAACAGCTAACATTAACGTAAGGGCGTAATCAGAACGGTCCTTTGTGCTTGCAACAAGTTCAAAAAAGCGATCGTCAGCTTTGACTTGTGCTGCCTTAAACTTTTCTAGGACATCGGTATAAAGCGCTGTTTTCCTCTGTGCTTGTTGTTGAATTTTACTAAAATCTGCTGTTCCATTTACCATGCCATTTGCGATAGTCGCTGATATTTTTTCGTAATTTGCGAGCTGCTCTTTAGTGTCACTGTGAATGTAAGAGGCATTTATTTTTTCTATCGCAATAATATTCAACTCAAGTTGCTTGTATGTGTCAGATGCTTTCTCGACTAAATCTTGCTCACCAAATGTTACGGCTTGGGTGTAAAGTTCGTCCAGCTTCTCTAAAATGCCAACATTAGCAGATGTTAACTTAACAACTTTGTAGGATGATTTTTCCATTTCATCAAGTGCAATTCTATTATCATTCATAGCAAAATAGTTGTTCAGAACAATCACTAAAAATGCAACGACAGCAATACTCGTAATCGCATGTATTTTTTTACTTATGCTGAGATTTTGAAAAGTGAAGCCTGAAGCCATTGTGAATACCTTATTTTATTGTCTAAATCTATTATCGGCTTATTACTCATAAGTGTTAACTAAATTTGTAAAATTTCTAGTTTTTTTTACAAACAATTCAAAATTCTACATAACTAATTGCCCTTTAAAAAAAGAAAGTACAAATAACATTCAATTTAAATCGCAGGCACAAAAAAACCAGTAACATTTCTGTTACTGGTTTCTAAATTTGGTGCGGATGGGGGGACTTGAACCCCCACGCCCGGAAGCACCACCCCCTCAAGGTGGCGTGTCTACCAATTCCACCACATCCGCATTTTTAAGCTTTCGCTTATTTGTTAAACATATGATTTATTTGAGGAGTATAAATCGTTTAACCATAGCATTACGCTAAATTAGTTCGGTACGTCAGAGCTTTGCTCTTTCGTAGATGTTACCGGAACATCTTCTTCAACAGGAACTACAGTTTCTACTGCAGGAGCTGCTTCTAGGTTTTCCCACTCGTCAGTCTTTTTAATTTGACCTGCAGTTAGGTTACCTAGCACAATGCTTAAAACAAAAAATACTGTTGCTAAGCTTGTGGTTGTTTTTGTCATAAAGTTACCAGCACCAGACGAACCAAAAACCGTGCCTGAAGCACCAGCACCAAATGAAGAACCCATATCTGCGCCTTTACCTTGTTGAATTAAAACCATTCCAACTAGAGCTAAAGCCACAACTAAATAAACTACTAATAAAATTTCGTACATCTTATACAGTCCCTTTTGCACTGTTACAGATTGCAGAAAAAGATTCTGCTTTTAGACTTGCGCCGCCAATTAAGCCGCCATCTATATCTGTTTGTGCAAATAATAATTCGCTATTTTTTTCATTAACGCTACCACCATATAAGATGGTAAGCCCTTGTGCTAAAGTGCTATCAAGTGCAGCAATTTTATCACGGATAAATTTATGAACAGTTTGTGCCTGCTCTGGCGATGCAGTCTTACCTGTGCCTATGGCCCAAACGGGCTCGTATGCTATCACAGAATCTTTCAGTGCTGCTACACCTAATTTTTCAATTACTGCATCAATTTGTGCAGCAACTACTTGTTCGGTTTGACCGTTTTCTTGCTCACTTTCACTTTCGCCAACACATAAAATTGGTGTTAACCCAACTTCTTGTGCTCTAGCAAACTTTTCAGCGACAGTTTCATTACTTTCGTTATAAATACTGCGGCGTTCAGAGTGACCAACGAGTACGTAAGTTGCACCTAAATCTTTTAGAAGCTGTCCGTCTACTTCACCGGTAAACGCACCAGGTGTATTTTCAGAAACAGTTTGAGCGCCTGTAGAAACACCACTAGCTATCATCGCTGGTACAAGTGGGAATGGAGGAAATAAAACAATGTCCATCTCTTGTGATTTTACATCGTTAATAGCATCAGACATTTGTTTAACTAGCTCTAACGAACCATTCATTTTCCAGTTGCCTGCGACCATCGCCTTGCGTATTGCCATTTTCCACTCCACATTAGAAAGCGGGCGAGATATTAACTTTTCTCGCCCAAAGTTACAAGAGGTTATTGTTATTAATCAGTCTGTTTGCTCATAGATTCTACAACAGCTGCAATTTTTTGAGCGCTGTCTATTACAATTTTTTCTTGCTCGGCTTCAACCATAACACGAACAACAGGTTCTGTGCCTGATTTGCGCAGTAAAACTCGGCCTTTGTCGCCTAAAGCAAGCTCAACTTCTGCTACAGCTGAAAGTACCTCTGGCGCTTTTGTCGGATCTGTTCCAGCGGTATAGCGCACGTTAATCATTTTCATTGGATATTTAGTAAAACCAGCACCCAAATCTTGTAGTGTACGGTTTTGTGCAACCATAGCTGCAAGTACTTGCAAACTTGATATAATGCCATCACCCGTGCTAATTAAATCTAAATTTAATACATGGCCTGAGCTTTCACCGCCAATTTTCCAGCCTTTTTGCTGTAGTAATTCCATTACATAGCGGTCACCCACTTTACTGCGAGCAAACTCGATACCTTTTGCTTTTAAAGCATTCTCAAGACCCATGTTAGACATTACAGTGCCAACTACACCTCCACCCAACATATCATCTTCGGCAGCTTGGCAAGCAATAATATAAACTAAATCGTCACCATCAAATACACGACCATTATGATCAACCATCATTACACGATCGCCATCCCCATCGTATGCAATACCTACGTCAGCTTTAAATTCAAGCACTTTGCGTTTAAGGGTATCTACATGAGTAGCGCCACATTCATGATTTATATTAACGCCATTAGGCTCGCATGCATGTGTTATAACTTCAGCGCCAAGTTCGCGCATGACAGAAGGAGCTATATGGTATGTAGCGCCATTTGCGCAATCGACAACAATTTTAAGCCCTTCTAAAGATAACCCTTGGGGGAACTGGCTCTTACAAAACTCTATATAACGGCCGTCTGCACTAACTAAACGCGAAGCTTTACCTAGTTTGTCTGAAGCAACACATGTCATTTGCTCATCAAGCATCGCTTCAATTTGAAGCTCTACTTCATCGTCAAGCTTTAGACCCTGCCCATTGAAAAACTTAATACCGTTATCGTAATAAGGGTTATGTGAGGCACTAATTACTATACCTGCCTCTGCACGAAATGTTTGCGCTAAATACGCAACTGCAGGTGTCGGCATTGGACCCAGTAATACAACATCAATACCAGCGGCAATTAAACCAGCCTCAAGTGCAGTTTCAAGCATGTAGCCAGAAATACGCGTATCTTTACCTATAATGACTTTTTTAGTACCACTTTGAGATAATACGCGCCCTGCAGCCCAACCCAACTTCATTGCAAACTCAGGGTTAATAGGTGGCGTTCCTACTAGACCACGTACGCCATCAGTACCAAAATATTTTCTTTCTTTCATTATGCAATTCCTTTCTCGCAGGCTTGATATACACCAAGTACGTCTGCGGTTTCTTTAACGTCATGTACACGAATAATTTTTGCGCCATTTTGCGCCGCGATTAACGCACCCGCTAAGCTGCCCGCTAATCGCTCATTTGTTTCTCTATTTAATAGATTACCTATCATCGACTTACGAGATAACCCAGCCAATAACGGCAATCCTAATTTATTAAAATCATCAAACTTAGCCAATATTTGATAGTTATGGCTAAGTGTTTTTCCAAATCCAAAACCAGGGTCTAGAATAAGTCGCTCAAACTTAATCCCTGCTGTTTCACATGCTTTAATACGTTCACTAAAAAACATATTTATATCTGCAAACAAATTATCGTAATGAGGTGCCGATTGCATGCTCCGGGGCTGCCCTTGCATATGCATTAAACAAACAGCAACATCTTTAAATTGTGCAACAGTTTCTAAGGCTCCAGCTTCTTGCAAAGCCCTTACATCATTGACTATATCTGCCCCTGCGAGTATTGCTTGTT
Organism: Pseudoalteromonas sp. SG43-8; assembly: GCF_014164245.1. Classification (NCBI taxonomy): domain Bacteria; kingdom Pseudomonadati; phylum Pseudomonadota; class Gammaproteobacteria; order Alteromonadales; family Pseudoalteromonadaceae; genus Pseudoalteromonas; species Pseudoalteromonas sp. SG43-8. The sequence continues at coordinate 15,163 of NZ_JACJEX010000011.1, forward strand.
CCATTACCGGTGCTTTACTAGTATCAATTGAAATAACGCAATCACTATACTCACGTATCGCTTTAATTGCAGGGATCACGCGAGCAAGTTCATCTTTTAAACTCACATCTGGCGCGCCTGGACGGGTTGACTCTCCCCCTATATCTAAAATCGTCGCACCGTCATCTAATAACTGCATTGCGCGCTTTAGCGCTATTTTGGGGTCTAAAAACTGCCCGCCGTCAGAAAATGAGTCTGGCGTTACATTTAATATTCCCATAATAACAGGCTTTTCAATACTGAGCGTACGTCCTCTGGGAAGCTTTAATATATTAGTCATTGCCAACCTTTATTCTTTTTCTAAATAGCTGATACAAAAAAGCCCCGAAATTCGGGGCTTTCACTAGCTATTTTAACGATTATTCAGCTTTATCATCAAGGTTTGTTTCATCTTTTTTCGATGAATCATCAGTCTTTTGACTTTCATCAGCAACTGGTTCTTGAGGTTCTTGCTCTTTTACCGGTTTAGCTTCATGACGGTCATGAGCATCGCGCGGCTCACGCACTGGTTGGCGCGCCATTAAATCATCAATTTGCTTAGCGTCGATTGTTTCGTATTTCATTAACGCGTCTTTCATTGAGTGAAGAATATCAATATTTTCTTTTAATATTTCTTCTGCTCTTTGGTAGTTACGATCTGAAAACAAGCGTACTTCAGCATCAATTACTTTAGCAGTATCATCCGACATACTAGATGCACGGCTTCCGCCACCACCCATATACATCTCGTTCTGATCTTCAGCGTAAAGCAATGGACCTAGCTTTTCACTTAAACCCCAATGTGTAACCATTTTACGTGCAATATCAGTTGCGCGCTCAATATCGTTACTTGCACCCGTTGTTACTTTATCAGCACCATAAATAAGCGCTTCAGCAATACGGCCACCATAAAGGCTTGAAATCATTGATTCTAAAAGCTCTTTTGAATGACTAACACGGTCTTGTTCAGGCAAGTACATTGTTACACCTAGCGCACGGCCACGTGGAATAATAGATACTTTGTAAACCGGATCATGTTCAGGAACCATACGGCCCACAATTGCGTGGCCTGCTTCGTGATATGCTGTCATTTCTTTTTCTTGCTCGCTCATCACCATGGTTTTGCGCTCTGCGCCCATCATGATTTTATCTTTAGCAGCGTCAAATTCAGCCATACTTACAACACGTTTATTACCACGTGCAGCATAAAGTGCAGCTTCGTTTACTAAGTTCGCTAAATCAGCGCCAGAAAAACCAGGTGTACCACGTGCAATAACAGCCGCTTCTACGTTATCGCCTAATGGCACTTTACGCATGTGTACTTTAAGTATTTGCTCACGACCACGTATATCAGGTAAACCTACTTCAACTTGACGGTCAAAACGACCTGGACGAAGTAATGCAGGGTCGAGAACATCTGGTCGGTTAGTTGCCGCAATAACGATAATACCTTCGTTACCACCAAAACCATCCATTTCTACTAGCATTTGGTTGAGTGTTTGCTCACGTTCATCGTTACCGCCGCCCATACCTGCGCCACGTTTACGACCAACCGCATCAATCTCATCTATAAAGATAATACAAGGTGCCGCTTTTTTAGCTTGTTCAAACATATCACGTACACGTGACGCACCAACACCGACAAACATTTCAACAAAATCTGAACCAGAAATTGTAAAAAACGGTACTTTCGCTTCACCCGCAACAGCCTTTGCAAGTAACGTTTTACCAGTACCAGGAGGACCAACCATTAGTACGCCTTTAGGAATACTACCGCCAAGCTTTTGAAACTTAGAAGGGTCACGTAAAAAGTCTACCAATTCGGTAACATCTTCTTTCGCTTCATCACAACCAGCAACATCTGCAAACGTTGTTTTAATTTGATCTTCGCTCATTAAACGAGCTTTACTCTTACCAAATGACATAGCGCCTTTACCGCCGCCGCCTTGCATTTGACGCATGAAGAATATCCATACACCAATAAGCAGTATCATCGGGAACCAAGAAATAAATATACTTGCTAAGAATGATTGTTCTTCAGGTTGTACACCCTTCACATTTACATCATTTTTAAGTAAATCATTTATTAAGTCTTCATCGTACATTGGCATCGTTGTTTGAAAACGCTCACCACTGCTTTTAGTACCAGTAATATTTCCTGTACCGCGGTCGATAATAACTTCTTGTAAAGAGCCACTGCGGACATCTTTAACAAATTGAGTGTAACTTGTTTGACGATCAACTTGCTCGCCACCATTAAAGCTCTGAAAGACTGACATCAGCACAACTGCAATCACCAGCCATAGTATTAAATTTTTCGCCATATCGCTCAAGGGGTTAACCTCTTGTATCCAATTAATTTAAATTCAACTAAACGCCAAGCAACTGTACTACAGTTTGTATCCAGTCGCTACTATATATACTTCCCGAGAACGGGCACGTGAGGCATCAGGTTTGCGTATTTTCACTGCTTTAAAACTATTACGTACATCTTGCAAGTATTGATCAAAGCCTTCACCTTGGAAAACCTTAACAATAAATGCGCCATTTTTCTTTAGTACTTGACTACACATATCCAGCGCAAGTTCTACCAAATACATACTACCCGCTTGATCTACTGAGTTATTACCACTCATATTTGGTGCCATGTCAGAGAGTACCACATCAACATTTTTACCATCAATACGTTTTAGCAACGCATTTAACACAGCTTCTTCACGAAAGTCACCTTGTAAAAAGTCAACACCCGCAAGTGAGTCCATAGGTAATATGTCACAGGCAATTACTTGACCTTTGTCACCTACTTTTTCTGCCAAATACTGTGACCAGCTTCCTGGAGCTGCTCCTAAATCAACAACGGTCATACCAGGGCGAAGTAACTTATCTCTATTTTGTACTTCATCTAATTTAAAAACCGCTCGTGAACGCCAGCCTTTTTTTTGCGCTTCTTGAACATATTTATCATCAAAATGTTCTTTCAGCCATCGCTGTGAACTGGCTGACTGTTTTTTATTTGTCATAAATTAACACGCAACTAATTAGTAATATTCTCTAGATGGCGTTAGAATACCCTTAATTCAAGCCATATTCAGCAAAATTTGTATAAACATGACATTATCAAACAAACAAAAGCAGTTTTTAAAAGGTCAGGCACATAGCCTCAAGCCTGTAGTTTTACTAGGTTCTAACGGTTTAACCGAAGGCGTAGTAGTCGAAATTCAAAGTGCATTAGAAATTCACGAATTAATCAAAGTTAAAGTTCCAACTGATGATCGTGAAACAAAAGCACTTATTTTTGAAGCAATCGTACGTGAAACTGGTGCGACTAAGCTACAAACGATAGGTCACACTATTGTGCTTTATCGTCAAAGTGTTGAGAAAAAAATACATTTACCACGTAACTAATTAATCCTATTTAAAGGATTTAGTACGTTTAAATTAAAAAACCAGCTTAATGCTGGTTTTTTGTTATATAACACTTTTTAATTTAAAAGCTCATTGTATGGTGCGTTACATCATAATCAGTGCCATTACTTCTGGGCTTATTATGCAATATAAAATACTGAGTAAATTGTGTCTCACTCATAGCTGGCACTTTTTCATTGGAGAGTAGTTCAGCCAGTTGCGGCGTCGTATTACTGTGCCCAATAACAACAACTACACCCTTTAGTTTGAGTAACTCATTTTTTAAATCACCTAGCTCACCTGCGTTATACACATTTAATTTGGTATTAAAATGTGCCTGCAAAGGTGCGGCTGTTTGCAACGTGCGTTTATAGTTGCTGCTAAAAAGATGTATATTTTGATGTTCTTTAAACAAAGTAACTAAATTATTTGCACGTGCCTTCCCCTCTTCTGAGAGCGCTGGGTTTTTCCCCGTTAACTTTTCGCTATGACGAAACAAATATACCTCGTCAGGGGCGGCAAATGCCAAACTACAATTAAATGACAAGGCTAAAAAAGTGATTGCTAATATTATTTTATTCATATTTTTTTACCTCGTTTGTATTCTAATAGCCTGTCGATAAATTCAGTTGTTAATTCATTTATTACGCCGGTTTCAGCATTAACGATTAAACTAAAACCAACATTTAAGTGGGGAAACACAACCACATCGCTTCTATATCCTTGCACCCAGCCACTATGATAGTAAAGCGTTTCATCAGCGTAATTATAAACCCGCCAACCTAGTCCGTAATAAGCCTCATTAAGGTGTTTTTTCCACACCCTGCGATGCATTTCTTTTTTTGTATGTGTATAAGGACGCGTTTGCTTTGCTAGAGTATCCAATGACAAAACATCTGGGTATTGCCCTAGCTGGGCTTTTAACCAAATGGCCATGTCATTTGCACTTGCGTTTACACCCGCTGCAGGTCCCACTTTATAATAATTTTTTTTAAGCTTAGCGCTATACCAACGTTTTGTACCGCGCACGTGTGGTAATGCGTAATTTTCATCCTGAACCATAGATTCAAAACCTAAGCTGGCATCACTCATTTTTAAAGGCGCAAAAATAGTTTCCCGTAACCACTGCGCGTAACTTTTACCACTGCTTTGTAATATCACATTACCTATAAGGCTAAACATAACATTTTGATAACCGTAACATTCGCCTGGTTTGCAAATAGGTTTAACACTAAGTAATTTTTCAACAATACTGGGGTAATCCATACGAGACTCTATCAAATTATCGTACGCATTAGGCACTAACCCACTTGCATGACTTAGAAGGTGAAATACCTTTAAATCATCTTGATAAACAGTCCCTTTGAACTCAGTTATGTAATCGCTAACAGCTTTATCTAATTTAAGTAAACCCTCATTGGCTAATTTAGCTGATAACGAGCCTGCAAATGTTTTAGAAACAGACGCGAGCCTAAACCGGGTATGCTTATTTACTTTTTGTCCATTTCGGGTTTTAGTTACACCCATGGTGTGGATGTAGTCTGAGTTGTTTGTACTTACAATCGAAAGTGCAGCGCCTGGTATACCTTTATTTTTCAGTTTTTTTTGCGCATAACGGCCGTACTTTTTTACAAATGCATCCCAATCAGGATCTGCTTTTGCTGCAAAACTCACAGAGCTAAACAACAAACACAAAGCAGGTAGGCTATACAATAAAGATTTGAGATACTTCATTTTTATAAATTTTATCTTTTTAACTACATCTATGTAGATAATATCATGAAGTTTTGTTTGGACTAACGTACAATACGACAATTATTTGGTTTTTAGTGAGTGTTTAGTACTTATGCGTTTTTTAGTTGTGTCACTTTTTGTTATATTATCAACTGGTTGTACTCTTACAAAGCAGCCGGCCGAGCCACTGGCTATGCCATTAAAGCCAACATTAAAAAGTCAGACCTACCAGCTTGAGTACACCACAGAACACTCATCCCCAAAAGTTAAATCCGTTCAACTTCCTGCACATAAGGTAGTTAGAAACCAAACAGTAAAAATTATTACCGACAAGGCAAGTGTAACCGATAAACTTTTATCGCAAATTAGCCAAGCACTTAACGATAAACAGCTAAAAGTAACCACTAAAAATAACAGCGACTACACACTAACTATTCAGCAACTTGATTTAACTTTCACTGACGATGTTAAGTACGCAATAAAGCAACCTGAGAACCCTTTTACATTATATTCAGATATTGCTCAGCAATACCCAACTCAGGAATGCGCTGCAATATTCGCACAAGTAAGTATGCGCCTCACACACAAAGCATCGGGTGATGTTGTTTGGTTTGCTAAATCTTCTATTGATAGTGCAAGTTTTCATCGTGAGCCGCTAGTTTATAGTTTCACCGAAGAGCAAAAAATAACTAATGAGCTTGAGGTTGTCGCTTTTGTCCATCAGCAAAACACTGATGAAGCCCGCATGGAAAGACTTGGAAAAGACATTCAAATTCCTCAGTACAAAACGTTGTCAAAGTTATCTAGCCTTGCCAAGCTTAGTGGTCCATGTAACAGAACAGAAGTAAGCGCATTAACGCCTATGATGCAGTTTTACTTAAGCAGTATATTAATCGATAAAATTAAAGTTCAGTAAATTAGGGTCTGTTGATCTTTACGGGTTAAAATTTGTTCAAGCTAGGGGCTATTTAATCGCGGCGCGAGGTTTGTAACCTAGTGGGCTCGATAACTGCTCCTGCGTTATTCTAATGGCTTACATCCATGTAAGAATAAGTAAAAACCGAGCAAAAAAGAGTAAATAGCCCCTAGGAAGAACCCATTGGGCAGCGCCTGTTTGGCATTAATGCTACGTTATCGCCCATTTATGGGGAATAGCCACACTGCATAGGCTCTGCCTTGCCTATATACCAAACAGAATGCTGAAAATTTAACCTTGAAAGTTCAACAGACCTAACACTTACTACATTTTTTTACAGATTAAAGGAACGAATTAACAATATACTACGCTTAATAACAAATAATAATTAGGCCCCATAGGGATGAGAAACACTTTGCTTAACCATACTTTAGTTAGCATAACATTGCTTTTTTGCTTTATTTTTAGCACCACAAGTATGGCAAGTAATCGCTATTATGCAGACAATACGTTAGAGCCAACCCAAGGCTTTGCCTGGGATTGGAGTGCAGGTGCGGGCTTTTATATTGAAGATTCTTACCTAATCGGTATCGAATCTTACGATAAGGGCGTTGAGCTTGATTTAAGTCTTGCTGTTTCTTACGATAAATTTTATCTTGATTTTGATCACAATCAACTCAGCGGTGGTCTTGTAATTGGTTACAGCCTTATAGATAAATTTGATTGGGGCTTAGATATACTTGGCACAAATACTCAAGCCGGGTTTGACGAAAAAGGCCTCGGGTTTTATAACCATGGTGTTATAAAAGAACTCCAAGGTATTAAAAAACGTAATTACGATTTTGATGTTGGTCTTAGGCTCTCGCGCCGATTTGAAAACTCACAATTCTCCTTTGAATACCTTCATGACATATCTGGTGCCCATAATGGTTGGGTTATAAATAGCTTTTTTAGCCACATTTTGCCATGGCGAAACTGGGAGTTTAGGTCTGGTGTTGGTTTAAGCGCCTACTCTGCTGACTTTACCAATTATTACTTTGGCATTGATAGCGATGAAGCCACCAGCCTTCGCCCGATTTATACCAGCAATGCCAGTACTAGTATTATCTTTGAGTTCCATGCTGAATATCCAATAAGCCAAGATTGGGTGTTTTTATCCGGTTGGCTTACTACATGGTTTTCAAAAGAAATTGACGACAGCCCAATTATTTCCCAAGGATATCAACATAAAGCCAAGGTAGGCCTACGTTATGTATTTTAGATGGATCTGGGTATTACTGATCTTTCCCAGTACCTTTACTGTTAAAGCGCAGGACCCCCCTGAAGCACTCATAGCACTACCCGACACTTGTGTTGCACTGCGCGAAGGGCGTAATTGCTATGCCGATGTCACACTTACGTGGGAGCAACCTATCATTGGCAATTACTGCCTACGCGATGCAACTTCAAAGTACATTATGCAATGTTGGCTAAAGCAACAAAGTGGTACTTTTAATTATGCTTTTGACTCACAGCAAAGCATTTCATTTGAACTATTTGATAGCAATACATCCAAAGTCATCAGTACAGCAGAAGTAAAACTACAATGGGTTTATCAAAACAGACAAAAAAAACGCCGCTGGCGACTATTTTAATACCAATCGCATTAGGGATATTTTATGGATAACTACGGCACTATTTTACTTGTTGAAGACGATGCATCACTAGCGCAATGGGTTGCTGAATATTTAACAGAGCAAGGCTATACAACGCATGTTTGTCATCGTGGTGACGAAGTTGTTAGCAAGGTCAAAACGTTAAACCCAAATATTGTGCTCCTTGATATTATGCTCCCGGGGCAAGATGGTATCAGCGTATGTAGAGAGCTTCGTAGCTTTTATAATTCGCCTATTATAATGCTCACCGCACGCGATGAAGAGATGGATGAAGTTATTGGTTTAGAAGTTGGCGCAAGCGACTACATAATGAAACCGGTGCGTCCGCGTGCATTACTAGCGCGAATAAAAGCAGCACTGCGTCAAAACAATGAGCCAAATAAGCCACAGGTTAGCCAAAGCATTATTCAAGTTGGTGCACTTAGTATTAATACCGAATCTAGAAATGTGACCCTTAACGAGCAAGATATAAACATATCAAGCGCCGAATATCTATTATTACACTACCTTGCAAGCAATGCAGGTCAAGTTGTCTCACGCGATGCCGTATTTAAAGCGACGAAAGGTAGAGAGTACGACGGGCTTGATAGAAGTGTTGATGTACTTATTTCTGCACTTCGTAAAAAATTTAATGATGATCCACAAAACCCCGAAAAAATTAAAACTATTTGGGGCCGTGGATATTTACTTGTTTCTACCGCGTGGTAATAGAGCGATGAATAAATAAATGAAAAAGTTTTATATATCGCTTCTAGGCAGTGCACTTTTATCTATTGTGGTATTGGGCTGGCTTATTGATGCTTTTAGTCAACAAGCGCATACCCCACAAGATGAATTTAGTCAGCAAAGTAAAATGATCATGGGTTTTAATAAGCAGTTAGCTAACATACCTACATCTGAGCGCAGCGATTATGTAAAACAACTAGCCCGAGAGTTTGATGTTTTAATTGACTACAAGCCAAATGAGTCACTCGCCTTACCACCTTCTTTATTATTACAAATGCACACGCCAGGTGGGCTGATTTTAGAGGATCAGCAAGGCTTTTATATGCTTTATAGTAGCGACGTTTTAAATCCTTTTCACTTATCAATGCGCTTAGATAAAATTTTTGATAGCGAGCAACATAACGACATTATATTAACTCTACTATTTTACGCAGGCCTATGTGTATTTATGGGGTTTATTATCGCGCCCTTAGCTAAACGGCTAACTGTCTTAAATGAAGCCGCTAAAAAGTTTGCCTCTGGTAATGTTCAAGCCCGAATAAAGGTATCGCACTTTACCTATATAAAAGATGTAGAGCTTACTTTTAACCGCATGGCTAGCCAAATAGAGAAACTTGTCGCCGAAAACAAACTAATGGCCTCGAGCTTGTCTCACGACATCCGCACCCCTATCGCGTGCCTGCGATTTGGTTTAGATGCGGCATTAGATAGCCATGATGAGCAAAAAGTAAAACAGTATTTAACCCGTATGGAAAACGATTTAGATCATATGGAATCGATGCTTAGTAGCTATTTAGCATTTGCTACTTTAGAGCAAAACGCGAATAAACTAACCTATTCATCAACCAATATTAAATCCTACCTTGAAGATATTTTAGTTCAACTTGCACCAAAACTTGAAATGCAAATGCTCAACGTACAGCTCAATAGTACAGATAAAATAATAAATGCAGATCTTCACTGGCTGGCTCGTGCAATTACTAACTTATTAACTAACGCATGTGATTTTGCAAACCAACATATTTACCTCAGTGCAAAGTTACACGAGCAACAGCTTATAATAACGGTAGAAGATGACGGCCCTGGTATCGCACAAGAGAACTTTAGTAATGTATTTAGCCCATTTTTTAGAGAGGAAGATCACCGTAACAGAGCCGATAAGAGTTATGGCCTTGGCCTAGCCATTGTTACCAAGGTAGCTGATTGGCATCATGGCAGCGTTAAAGTAAGTAAAAGCACCCAGTTAGGGGGGGCGTGCTTTACTCTCACTATTGCACAGCACCATAATCCGTAAAGCAATAGTTACAGACTGTAATTAACAATTATTAAACAAAATCAACTCGTTATTTTAAACGACTTAATAACAACAATTAAAATCGATGGTTATAACATACACTTTACTTATTAATTTGTGCTAGATCAGCAAATAAGCACTTTTTATTTTTTTACATTTCCAGTAGATTGTCACCGCCGTCACACAATAGAGAAGTACAATAATATGAGCGCAGTTAGAGGCGAGTTTAGCTCTCGCTTTGGTTTTATTATGGCCGCCGCGGGTTCTGCCGTTGGTTTGGGCAATATTTGGGGATTCCCTACACAAACAGCAAGTAATGGCGGTGCTGCATTTTTAGTCGCATATTTAGTGCTTGCGTTCTTTTTAGCTTACCCCGCTTTAATGGCTGAACTTATGATTGGACGTCATGGCCAAGCAAACGCAGTGTCATCACTTCAAAAAATATCTAATAAGTCATGGCAAAAACACTTTGCTTTTGCTGTTGGTTTTGGCGGTATTTTATGTGCTGGCTTTATACTAAGCTTTTACGCCATTGTTGCCGGTTGGATGCTCAGCGCCACAGCTGAACCCATAGCCACTTTAGTTGGTGCCAACACAGCATCTACATGGTTAAGCGAGCAATCACTTACTCGAAATATTATATTCACTATGATCTTTATCGTACTAACTGTCGCTATTATAAGTAGAGGCGTTGAAAACGGTATTGAAAAGTGGTCTAAGCGTTTAATGCCTGCACTTTTAGGCATTTTATTTGCACTTATTGCTTATGTGATGACGCAAGATGGTGCTATGGAAGGCTTAAAAGCCTACTTAGTTCCTGACTTTTCATCTATTTTTGACGCAAAACTATTAGTAAGTGCACTAGGGCAAGCTTTCTTCTCTTTATCGCTTGGCACTAGCGTAATGATTATTTACGGCTCGTACATTAGTAAAAAAGAAAATCTCGTTTCTTTAGGTGCCTATGTGACCCTTATTGATGTATTTATAGCCTTTGTTGCAGGTTTACTGATTATTCCGGCTATGTACGTAGCACAAGCTCAAGGCGTTGAAATATTCTCGGCCACAACGGGTAAGCTACTCTCTGAAGATACATTAGTGTTTCAGGTACTCCCCGCTTTATTTGATGGAATGGGCGAAGTTGGCTTATTTGTGGGTTTTTCATTTTTTGCGTTAATGAGTATTGCCGCTTTAACATCATCTATTTCAATGTTAGAGGCGCCAGTATCATACACCGTAGAGCGCTTTGGGATGAAACGCGTTCAAGCAACGTGGTTGATTGGGGCGCTAATCGCTATCGTCAGTATTACAATTGTGTGTAACCTTAGCAGCTTATTTGGCTTAGTAATCACTCTCACTACAAAAGTAGCTCAGCCTTTACTTGGTCTTATGTGTTGTATATTTGTAGGCTGGATTTGGTATAGAGGCTCATTACTAAAAGCAATTCAAGAGGGTAACCCTGAAGTTCACAATACATTGTTTTGGAAAATATGGCCTTGGTATACTAAGTTTGTATGTCCACTTGCTATTGGCATGGTGTTTTTACATTCACTATTGAGCTAAATGATACTTTAGCCTTAAAATAGTTTTAAATAAAATAGCCCACATTAGTGGGCTTTTTTATAGCTGCTTCAATTGGATTTATTGAGTGAGTTTTAAAATCATATCTTGATGAGGTATACCGTCTTCTAGATATTCACTTTTGTAATCTTCAAAGCCAAAGGAGCGGTAAAAATCAAGTAAGTAGGTTTGTGCGCCAATATAAATATCTCGTTCAGGCCACCGCTCTTTACAGCATTCTATAGCTTTACTTACAAGTACAGTGGCGTTGCCTTTGCCACGCGCACTTTTACTTACCAGCACGCGCCCTATTGCGCTGTATTGCTCATTTTTTTCATAGCATCGGGCATAAGTGTGTAGCCGCCCATTGTCTAGTGTATATAAATGCTGTGTATTTAAATCAATATCTACATCATCAAGCTCAGGGTAAGGGCACGCCTGCTCTACAACAAATACGTCTACACGTCCTCGCATAATAGTAAAAAGAGTATGCGCATCTAAAGCATTAAACTGCTCACATTTAAATTGCATTTTAAATCCTATAAACAATAAACCCAGCCTAGGCCGGGTTTAATAAAATTATTCACTTGTTAGTTTATATTAAGCAAATAAGCGCTCTAGTTGGTCGCACAACTGCGATAAATTCACGTGGTCATGCTCTATCGTTAAATCTACATAACCATCGCCTCTAAAGGCCCTGTCTAGCTCTATAAGCACGTGTGTTTTATGTGCCTCTGGTACAAATGACAACTCGATCTCTTGAATGCCAAATAAACTACGGCTATTTGGCTTATATTCAAGTTCCTGATAACAGCCCGATAACGATTGAAATGTTGAAGCGCGCAAATGGCCTTTTTCTACATCAGCTTTCATTAAGCTAAAACCTAGCTTTTCCATCGCCTGCATGCACGTTTTAACAGCTTCATTAGGGTAAATATGTAAATGGTCTTTATCGCTCGGATCAAGTGCTAAATCAATATCTAAACCTGTTTCAAGCCACACATGAGATTGATTGTAACCTGCATTAATTTCTGTAATAGGTGTTTCAGAATGAAGACGTGCTTCAAAAGGGATACTTTTAACTTCGCCAGGCTCAATTGTACCTATATCTGTAATTCGCCATTGGTCAATCACATGATTGGTAAAATAATCGCCATCATCACCTGCCACTTTAACACGGGTCATAAGTAATAAATCTAAGCCTGCAATATCTTGGCTAACATCACCTGCGGTAATGACTATTTGTGCATTAAAAAGCTGACCAGGTTGTAGGTGTTCAGTCTCTAAAACAGTATCTACTTTTGCAGCACCAATACCTACCGACGCTAAAATCTTTTTAAACATATATTTCTCCTTAAGCTGAGCGGTTCTATTATTTGCTCTTGCTTAAACTTCTTCGTTATCGCATCTTAACCATATTTAAAAGCCAATGTCAGTGAAAAAATGTTATTTACATGCTATTTACGATTAAATATATGTTTGATGCGCATTTTTTATACACAGCTAGGCAAGTATTTGATTAGACGCGTTCATTTTTAGGTCTATTTTTATTTTCAATGGTATAAATTTTTCGTTACACTGCAACCCCAAATGAAGTGATATTAAGAATTATGGAACTAATCTATTTTGCCGCCGCGTTTGTGTGTGGCTTTGCTGTTTATCAGTTAAAGCTGCCTCCTCTTATTGGATTTTTATTAGCAGGTTTTGCTTTAAATTTATCGGGTTATAAAAGTACAGAGTTGCTCGATACAATAGCAGCACTTGGCGTAACCCTTCTTCTTTTTAGTATTGGTTTAAAGCTAAAGGTAAACAGTTTAATTAAACCCCAAGTGTGGGCGCCTGCAACATTGCATATTATTTTTAGCAGCGCGCTTTTTAGTGGCTTTATGTTATTGCTGGGTGTTTTCGCTATTCCACTGTTTATTGATTTAAGTTGGCAAAGTGCTTTATTAGTTGGGTTTGCGCTTAGTTTTTCAAGTACTGTATTTGCAGTAAAAGTGCTTGAAGAACGCGGAGAAATGGCAAGCCTTCACGGTAAAATAGCCATTGGTATACTAGTCATGCAAGATATCTTTGCTGTTATCTTTTTAGCGATTAGTACAGGTAAAATTCCAAATGTATGGGCAATTGCATTAATAATTGCTCTGCCTTTATTACGACCTGTCATGTATGGCGTATTAAATCGCTCTAAACATGGTGAACTATTACCATTATTTGGTTTTTTCTTTGCTTTAGTTGCTGGTTATCATGCATTTGAATTTGCAGGATTAAAAGGCGACCTAGGCGCACTCATAATTGGGATGATGTTTGCACCACATAAAAAAGCAGGAGAACTATCAAAATCTCTGCTTAATTTAAAAGACATATTATTAGTCGGTTTTTTCTTAAGTATTGGCTTGAGCGCAGAGCTAACCACTAGCTCATTAATCGTTGCTATTATACTTGTTTTAGTTTTACCTATTAAAATAGCGCTTTATTACGTGTTCACAAATATATTCAAACTACGCGCACGTACATCATTACTTACCGCCTTTAGTTTATCTAACTACAGTGAATTTGGGTTAATTGTATGTGCAGTAGCAGCTAGCACAGGCATGATCACTTCTGAGTGGCTGGCCGTAATGGCAATTGCTGTTTCTATTACCTTTGTAATTGCCTCGCCGTTAAATAAGCGCTCAAACGAGCTATACGTAAAAATAGAGCACTGGCTATTAAAGTTTGAAAGCAAAACTCGTTTAGCTGAAGAGCTACCTGTTAACCTAAACGATACTAAAATAGTCATTTTTGGTATGGGACGTATTGGTACTGGTGCTTATGAAACAATCAACGCGACTCACCCAAATGTTGTTGCAGGCATAGATATAAAACCTGAAGTGGTAGATAAGCACGTTAACAGAGGCCGCAACGTATTAATTGCTGATGCAACAGATCCTGACTTTTGGCAACGAGTAAATCATTCGCAAGTAGAAATGGTCATGCTTGCAATGCCAAAGCATATGCAAAATATTTTTGCGCTAGAGCAGCTACAAGCCTCAGGTTATAAAGGCCAAGTAACAGCTATTGCAAACTACCCTGATCAACAAAAAGAGCTAGAAGAAATGGGTGTTCATTCTACTTATAACTTTTACTTAGAAGCAGGTAGTGGTTTTGCAGAGCACGTTAAACAAGAGCTATTTAACGAATAATCACTTTTTATAACGTCTATAAATAACAAAGCCTTAAAATAATTAAGGCTTTGTTATTAGTTTTTAAATGAAAAGCAATTCTATTTACATTCCTTTACAAGCCATTTCACCACGACCATAAAAAACAGGTAGACTATCCATGTTGGTTAAATAAAACCCCATGTTCTAATAATAACTTAATTAGATCCCAGCTAATTAAAGTTCAACTAGGTTTATATTAATCAACAAAAAATTATTAAATCAGAGGGCCTACTCCCTCGCAAAATAGGCTGTTTCTTGCCCGTCACAGCCTATTTTATATTTCTAAAATCCCTTACACTTACGCAGACTTTAAAACCTAAGTAACTGTTATGGATCCAAAACAATTAAAAATAGCTGTAAATACAACAATGCCTTTTGGGAAATATGCTGGGCGCCCTTTATTACTACTACCAGAACCTTATTTGGTGTGGTTCAAACAGCAGGGATTTCCTAACTCGAAACTTGGTAGCCAACTAGCGATGATGTATGAGGTTAAACTAAATGGCCTTGAGCAAATGTTAATGCCATTACTTGAAAAAAATAAAAAATAATTGAGAACTTTTTTAAATACTTGCGGTCTATTATATTGCTACTTGTTGATTTTGGTTTTTAACCGCAAAAAAAGCGCCTTAGGCGCTTTTTTTA
Source organism: Pseudoalteromonas sp. SG43-8 (assembly GCF_014164245.1). Classification (NCBI taxonomy): domain Bacteria; kingdom Pseudomonadati; phylum Pseudomonadota; class Gammaproteobacteria; order Alteromonadales; family Pseudoalteromonadaceae; genus Pseudoalteromonas; species Pseudoalteromonas sp. SG43-8. Next base: position 30,319 of record NZ_JACJEX010000011.1, read on the forward strand.
TGTCTTAAATTTAAGAGGTAAATATACAATAAATTTAGCACCACCTAAGCTTGAGCTTTCTGCTTTACACTCTCCTTGGTGCCACGACACAATTTTAGCAACTATAGCAAGCCCTAAACCAAAGCCACCAGTGTCCTTGCCTCTACTTTTATCTAATCGAGTAAAAGGCTTAAATACGTTTTCTCGCTCAACGGGGTCAATCCCTTCACCATCATCTTCAACAATCAATACGATGTGAGTTGCCTCTTGTAGCAATGAAATTTTGACTTGTTGATGAGTGTATTTGAGCGCGTTGCCAATTAAATTTTGAAATACTCGCGCCATAAAGTGGCTATCACAGTAGTAATTTAAATGCTCAGGGAGGTTTATAGAGAGCGTTGTTCTAGCTTCAAAATTTAGCTTTTCAACAGTGGTTTTTACCAGCCCAGCTAAATCGCAGTTTATTGGCTGTAAACTTGGTTGTTGAGAGTCTAATCGCGCGTATTCAAGCATTTCAGAAACTAGTGACTCAAGCTCACTAATATCTGTTTGCATGTTTGTTAGGTATTTTTCGCCTTTTTCGTCAAGCATTTGCTCTTGTAGCATGACTATTGCAAACTTTAAACGTGCTAGTGGTGTTCTAAACTCATGCGACACCGATGAGGTAAGTTCTTGTTGCGCACTAAGTAAAAACTCAATACGTTGCTGCATTACCTTTAATGTATCAGTTATAGGTAAAAAGAAAGACTTAGAAGAGTCATTTAGTTGAAAGTCTTGCAAACCCTCTACCGCTTCACACGCTTTACGGAGCTTTGCAAAGTCACGCCAGAGTAAAAAGCTCCATAGCCCAACTGGTATACCTACAATAATAAGTAGTAATAAATACGGCCAAACAGAAGATGATTGCTGCGTTAATACGCCTACCGGTCCTACTTGAAGTAATGAATCATTACCGAGATCTACATACCAAACAATGCGTTGTTGCTTATCATACAAATATAAGTAGTGGTTTTGATTTAGCTGCGATTGTTGTTTTTGAGGAAGTATTAAATCACGTCGTTCAATCACTTTACTTTCAAAGTTATGCTTTAGTTTTTTAAGACCATTTGGGGTTTGTGAAAGCAACCACAGTGATTGCCCAAACTCATCGTCTAAGAAGACCTGCTGCTGCGACTCTTCATAGGGCCACAGCTGCTCAATAACACCACTTACAACAAATAATGAAACAATGATATATAAGTATAAGCTGGTAAACAGTTTTCCCATTACAGCCGATTAACCTTAAATAGTTCTAAAGATCCCATGCATCAGAAACAAATAAATAGCCTTGTCCCCATACGGTTTTTATACGATACGGCTTATCACTATTATCGCCTAATTTTTTACGAATTCGTGATACGCGTACATCCACAGTTCTATCAAGTCCGTCGTATTGACGGCCAATCATATGTTGGTGCACATGTTCTCTGCTTAGTACTTCACCCGCATTTGACGCTAATAGCCATAGTAGTTCAAACTCGTGCGAAGTTAATACAATCTCTGAATCACTTAGTTTTACAATACGGCTTGTTTTATCGATGACTAAATCACCAAACTGCAGTTCTTCACTAGATTTTACTATTGGTTGCCCACGTCGTAGTAATGCATTGATCCGCGCTAGTAATACACGTGGCTCTGCTGGTTTTATTACATAATCATCAGCACCAAGTTCTAAACCAAGCACTTGGTCGAAGTCTTCACCTTTAGCAGTCAACATTAAAATTGGTAGAGTAAATTTATCTCTTACTTGGCGGCAAACGCTAAAGCCATCTTTACCTGGCAGCATAACGTCTAGAATCATTAAATCGGGTGTATTGTTTTCTAGGTAATTAAACACTTCGTCACCGCGGTCTAACACTTCGACTTCAAGGCCATTATGTTCAAGGTAATCTTTTGTTAGCTGTTGTAAACCGAGATCATCTTCAACAAGTAAAATTTTTGGCATTAGTTGCTCCTAAATTAAAAAAAGCTCCACGGAGAGCGAAGCCTACGCCTATTTTTTTTAGCATGGGCGCTTTGTACTTCAACCTGTGTTTTTGCTATTAACACACCCGTATGAGGATTGATTAAGGAGTATATGGTCTCCACCTGAACACGCGCTTTATAATTAAATTGCCCAGAACGCTGCTGCTGCCAGCATTGAAGTAGTTGTTCTTGTTGATACAAACAGACATCACTATAGGTGTTTAATAGCCATTTAAACTGTAAATCAAGATCGCAAAAATCCTGCTGTTCGGAAACCACGCAGACTTTTGGAGAAACACTAAAAACAGGGGTTTGTGCCACACTAAAACCACTAAAAAAAGTGGTAATAAACACAACTAATATTGAATACTTCATATTAAAAAGTACGATCGAATCCTATAAATGCAGTCATTGAATAAGTACGTTCAAAGAGCGGACTGCCATCCATAGCCGAATAGTCGTAATATGCTACATGAAAACGAAGAGAGTCAGCCTTACTCAGTGGCCAACGGGCGTCGATTTTAGCATAAGGTTGCCAACTACTACCAACGTCTATTTTGCCAAATTGAGTTTCACCCTCATTAAGTCCATAAAAATAGCTATTTAGTTCCGCAGATTTATAGTTTATTCCAAGTGTTGGCTTTATTTTAAGCTTTCCTAGCACAGTATGATATTGCCACTGCAATGCACCGCGTACACCTCGATAAACATCGGTTATATCATGCAGAGCCTGAACTGAAAAAACATGGTCATCATTTACATAGTGATATGCAATACCCGCATCCAAGGCAATTTGCCGTTTATGCAAATTATCAATATCAGCGTAGCGAGAGGACGAGGCTTCATTTTGCATTACAAACTGATTATTAAGAGCACTACTTTGCAATGCAAATACATTTTTAGGGTGCCAGTCTATAAAAAAGCGAGATTCAGAGTTGAGTTCACTAACTAGATTAAAGTGATGCTTTGGGGATTGTGAAAATGAATAGCCAAGGCGGCCATTATCAAAAAACCATTGCTCTGCATAAAACGCAATTTGTGGAATAAGCACAAGCGGAATATTATCTCCACCATGCAAAGGGTTGGTTATAACTCCAGCCCCAACGCTTAAACTCAAATGCAGGCGATCAGTTGTTATATCTTGCTCTGTATAATCGTCAGCATGCTTGCTTGCCTGTGTTGCTTGCACCGAAAGGCAAGCAAACAAAGTGCTAAAACATAGAGCAGTTAATAAGGAGAAGGAATACCGCATCAGCGTACATCAAAGTATTAAATTAAGTAAGTTCCCCATACTAGCAAGGTCTTTTTAAACTAGCTCTAGCTGGTTACAATTATTCACAATTTGTATACACAAATGTTAACTTTTGTGTTTTTGAAGTGACAAACCCTTCAAATTAGTTATGTGCGTTGGCTAAGCTGGCACTGCTTTGAGAAACTTTGGAAATGAGGGATAACCTCGCAAATGCTTTAATTCAAATAAAATCTGCAGGAAGCCAACTCTAACAACTTTTTTTATTAACCTTACAAGCTACTAGGTTACCAAAGTTAATAGCGGCTTTAGCCTTAATAAATCAAGCTTCTGATGCTTATTAAATATCAGGGGCTATTTCTATTCGGTTTCGGCCATGCGTTTTTGCGATATATAAGGCTCTATCTGCACGCTCAACTAAAACTGAGCTATTAGTAAATGGACGTAAAATAGCTAAACCAAAACTTGCAGAAATAGCACGTTTAGCTGTTATATCATGCTTTTTACGAATCGCTAATTTCGCAATAGCTAAACGTATACAATCGGCAAACGCTATTATATCATTAATAGTGTCAAAATAAGCTGTTATACAAAACTCTTCGCCACCGTATCTATATATATTTGCTGTTTCAGTTGTATTTTCTCTCACTTTTTTGGCAACTAACCTCAACACTTCGTCACCCTTTTGATGACCAAAGTCATCGTTAAAACGTTTAAAGTGATCAATATCAAACATAATTAGTACGGCAAGAGAATCTTCCTGTGCTTTCTCTGAGTATTCAAAACAAAATTTTACGATATCTGAATCAAACTTACCTCGGTTATAAAACCCCGTAAGCGTGTCGGTATCAGCTGCTTCTTTTGAAATATTAAGTGCTTCTTTTAAATCTTTTATTTCGTTGTAAGCAACAGCTAACTTAGTTTGAAATTCTCTAGCATAATCCTGCATAGCAATAGAATCGTCGGTTAAGCGCTCTACACAACCTAATATTTCATTATAAGAATTTACATCAGCAAGCATATTTAATTCATTTTGTGAATCAACTAAACTTGTTGTAAAGCTTTTGGAATGTTCAAGCGTGGTGCTTATATCTTGCTGGACTTGCTCCATGGTTGTATGGAACTTTTCAGTCATTTCTTGAAAGAAAGCCAGATCGTCTTGCGTTAAATGCTTATCAAAAATTTCTTTTGCTTTGTCTTGTGAGCATGTTTGTTGCTCAGCAATAACATGGTCTAATTCAGCATTTAATGAAGGGTTACTCCCTTGAATGTAACAGTACCAAATTGCATAGTTGATAGGCGTAACCGGCATGCGGTATTTTACCATCAAAGGAATCGCCTTTTTAAGGCATTGAGCAGAATGAGCAAGTGATACGGCGTGGTTCATAAATAAACTCTCAAGCGTCATTGTTTTTATTATTAGCACTCAATGTTAAGTAATAGTAAACTCATACGCAACCTATATTAATACTATTTAACTAATTTGCTTGCTCTGTGTGCATATTAAATTGCTTTTGCTTCTAAAGTTTGCGCAATATTCCACAACGCACTGATTGCAGGGTCATTTAACTCTTTTCTTAATACCGCCAAACCGATATCAAACCCTTCAGGTGCTTGCATTTTTGGTGTTAGTATTTGTACCTTATCCTGCAGCGGGCTATTATCTAGCACTATTTTAGGGACCATTGCGACGCCTAGCCCTAAGCTCACCATAGATACCATTGCTTCATGTCCTGCAACTTGGGCGTAGATTTTTCCGTGAATATTATTTTTGCGCCACCAGTGCTCTAACCTTTGGCGAGAAAAACCTTGTTCTGGGACAATAAACTCTAAATCAGACCAATTAATGTCATCACTATTTTGTGTAAGCTTTTGTGTGATCGGACATTGAATTTTTGGGCCAATTAATAAAAGTGGTGAGTGCCCAATATCAACAAAGGCAATTTGCGACGGTAATTTATTAGGCTTAGCTGCAATTGCCATTAATTCGTGGCCATCAAGTACACGATTTATAGCAAGTGCTGGGTCGCCTGTATTTAATGTTATCTCTATGTACTGATGCTGCGCACGAAGTTGTTCTAATATTTGATGTAAAAAACTATAAGATGCAGTTACAGAACAATAAATACTTACTTTGCCGTAAATATGCTGTTGTGGGTCTTTTACATTCGTTTTAAAACGTTGCCAATTAGCAAGCGTTGCCGTTGCGTAATCAATAAAGGACTCCCCCTCACGCGTTAATTTAACGCTTCGGTTATCGCGGATAAACAATGCTACTCCAACTTCTTCTTCCAAATGTTTTATATTTCGGCTCAAAGTGGGTGCGCTTATGTGGCAAAGCTCACTTGCGCGCCCAAAGTGAAGTGTTTTAGCCAACGCTAAAAAGTAGTTTAAGTGCTTATGTTCCATCCAACCCCCTGCATTTCATATTATGAAACACTTTAATTCAAATATATCATTTTACGCAAGCAACGATTTTACATATGGTGTTTGTAAGCGCAGTAAACATTGCGCATCTAACAAACATGACTTTATAGGACACTAACAATGGCGAATTATTTCAATACCTTACCTTTACGCGAGCAATTAGCGCAATTAGCGCAATGTGAATTTATGGACGCAGGCGAATTTGCCGATGGCGTTGATGCACTTAAAGGTAAAAAACTAGTTATTGTAGGCTGTGGCGCACAAGGTTTAAACCAAGGCTTAAACTTACGTGACTCTGGTTTAGATGTTTCTTACACATTACGCGCATCAGCTATTTCTGAGCGTCGCCAATCATTTTTGAACGCATCTGAAAACGGCTTTACTGTTGGCACTTACGAAGAACTAATCCCAACAGCTGATGTAGTACTTAATTTAACACCAGATAAGCAACATACTGCTGTAGTAAGTGCAATTATGCCGCTTATGAAAAAAGGCTCTACACTTGCCTACTCTCATGGCTTTAATATTGTTGAAGAAGGCATGCAAGTACGTGAAGACATTACTGTAATCATGGTTGCGCCTAAGTGTCCTGGTTCTGAAGTACGTGAAGAATACAAACGCGGTTTTGGTGTACCAACTCTAATTGCTGTTCACCCAGAAAATGACCCTCAAGGTCATGGTTTAGCACAAGCTAAAGCGTATGCAGCAGGGACTGGCGGACACCGTGCAGGTGTACTTAAATCATCATTTATTGCTGAAGTTAAGTCAGACCTAATGGGCGAGCAAACCATTTTATGTGGCATGTTACAAACTGGCTCTATTTTATGTTTTGATAAAATGATAGAAAAAGGCGTTGATGCGGGTTATGCATCAAAGCTAATTCAATACGGCTGGGAAGTAATTACCGAAGCACTTAAGTACGGCGGCGTTACAAACATGCTTGACCGCCTTTCAAACCCTGCAAAAGTAAAAGCGTTCGAACTAAGCGAAGAGCTAAAACTAATTATGCGCCCGCTTTATAATAAGCATCAAGATGACATCATCGACGGCACTTTCTCACGCACTATGATGGAAGACTGGAATAACGATGACGTAAACTTACTTAAATGGCGCGCTGAAACAGCAGAGACTAACTTTGAAAAGACCCCTGCTGGCGATGTAGAAATCTCAGAACAGGAATTTTTTGATAACGGTATTTTAATGGTAGCAATGGTAAAAGCAGGTGTTGAACTTGCTTTTGAAACCATGACAGCAGCCGGTATTATTGAAGAGTCAGCTTACTACGAGTCTTTACATGAAACGCCATTAATTGCTAATACTATTGCACGCAAAAAGCTTTTTGAAATGAACCGTACAATTTCTGACACTGCAGAGTATGGATGTTACCTATATAACCATGCATGTTTACCATTACTTGCAGATTTTATGAAAAAAATTGATACAGATGTTATTGGTAAAGGCCTTGGCGAGCACAGTAACCAAGTTGATAACCAAACATTAATTCAAATTAACGCCGCCCTTCGTGAACACCCAGTTGAAAAAGTAGGTGCTAAATTACGTGGCTACATGTCAGCAATGAAAAAGATTGTTTAACCCTAAACGATAAATGTTTCGCTTGTTAGAAACCAAGCCCATATGCTTTGCTTATGGGCTTTTTTATGCATATTCATAAAATTTTAACCATAACACGCTACCTTCTATTCATTTCACAGTAGGCAATATCTAGCTCTAAATAAATAATGTGCTAGTATAGTCCTCTACTCAGTTGTAAAATTAATTAATATCATGACGATACAAAACCTTTCTATTACTCAAAAAATCACAGCTTTAGGCAGTGTTATTGCTATATGCGTAGCGGCACTGATTGGCTTGACCTCTTTATACAGCTCTAAAGACATAATTGAGCAACGTATGATCGAGTCAGAGCTACCTAGTAAACTGCAAACAATCAGTAATCATATAGGTGGTGAAATTAACGAGTTACTTGGTGCTGCTCAGCAACTATCATCAAACGAATTTGTTTTACAATGGGCTCAGTCTAGTAATCAAGACGACACTTTATTATTAAAAGAATTAAATCGTGTTGCCCAGCAATACGATTTAGCAACAGCATCTTGGGCAAATAGAGACACTGCACAGTACTGGAACCAAAATGGTTTTTTGCGTGTGTTAAAAAACGATACAGCTGATGGCTGGTTTTTTGCGTTCAAACAATCAAAACAACCTTATTCTATCAGTATTTATCAAGAGTCAGCCAATGATGTGAAAATGTTTGTAAATCATCAGCAAGCTAATGGTACTGGTTTAGCAGGTCTTGCAAAAAGCATCACTGATATGCAAAAGCTATTACAGCAATTTAAAATTGAGCAAACAGGTTTTGTATTTATTGCAGATAAAAATGGATTAATTCAACTTCATAAAGATGCCAATAAAGTAGCAAAAGCAAATATTGACGATTTATATACTGCAAATATTCACAGCCAACTATTTAATAGTAATGGCTTTGCACTAGAAGAAATTAGCTTAAATGGCGAACCTACTCTTATAGCTGCAACCCCAATTAAAAACACTGACTTATATGTTGTAGCTCAAGTACCAAAAAGTGAAGTATTCGCAAGTGTAAACACCCTACAATGGCAAATATTTACTTTTACAGTAATTACCGCGTTAGTTGCTAGCTTGATTAGTTACTTACTTGCTCGCTCTCTTTCATCTCCACTTTCTAAAATGGCTGAGTTATTTTCACGCTTAGGCTCTGGCGATGCAAACTTAGCGTACCGCTTACCAGAATCAAGCCAACCAGAGCTCAACAATCTAAGTAATGGCTTTAACCAGTTTATAAATAAAATAGAAACAGCGATTACTCAAGTTGCCAGTGAAAGCCACGATATTCGCCAAAGTTCTGATCATGTATTTGAACAGGCAAGACGAAACTCGCAAGCAATTGATAATCAAAAAGAGCAAACAATATCTGTCGCAGCAGCTATCAACGAAATGGGCGCTACAGTGCAAGAAATAGCACAAAGCGCAGCGAATACAGCTAAGTTAACCGATAACAGCCGTGAGAACACCATTCAAAGCCACAAACAAGTATTACAAAGCCAGGCAACTATCTCAGCCCTAGCTAGCGATATTGATGGCATAACAGAGCAAGTTACTTTGCTTTCTAAAAAAACGGTTGATATAGCAAGTATTGTGGATTCAATTAGAGGGATATCGGATCAGACTAATCTACTTGCTTTAAACGCGGCAATTGAATCTGCTCGCGCAGGTGAGCACGGCCGAGGCTTTGCTGTTGTTGCTGATGAAGTACGCGCTCTGGCAAACCGTACATCGCAATCAACCACCGAAATTCAATCTATGATTGAAGAGCTTACAAGAATATCTGATGATGTAGTTAACGATATTAGCCAATCAAAAGATAAAGCGCAGCAAAGCGTTGGAGCCATGCAAAGCTCAGTAGAATTACTCGATGCGATAGCCGAAACAGCTAATCAAATAAACGATATGGCTACGCTTATTGCAACTGCAACTGAGCAGCAAAGTAATGTGGTTGCTGATGTAGGTCGTAACATAGAGCAAATAAGTGAAATTAGCGATAAAGCAATGAGCGAGCAAATCAATACAGAGCAAGCTATTCGTGACTTGGCAAACAGCGCTCAAACACTCGATGCACTTGTCGCTACCTTTGAAAAACATCGCTAAGCAGCTATAACTGCTATATTTCCTTTGTGAGCAAAAGCTATATTAAAAGCTAGCTTTTGCCCACAGCGAATACGGTTTAATCTAAATAAATTAACTAAATGATTTTAGTGTCGCCGGTATTAAATGCTAAAACGTATGCTTCTTTTTTGGCTCTAGGGAGCTTTTTTAATTGATACTCAAGTTTACTTGCTTCACTTTTATTACCAACTTGTTGTTGATGAATAAGTAAAAGCGGCCCTTTCCCTCTAAGGTTTTTGGCCCCTTTGCCGGCTTGATGAGTTGCAAAGCGTTTTTCAACATTAGTCGTGATCCCTGTGTACCAATGACCAAATCGTGTCTCAACTATATATAAAAACCAAGTAGACTCCGTTTTTAAAATATTCGTTTCGATGTGCTGTAAACTTTTTTCATTATTTATGGTCAAAACATTACCTTAACGCCCTTAACATAAAACAATTGCTTAAAAGGGTTTTACCTTCAGTGACTAATCGGTATCATGCAGATTATAAAAAATAAGGATCACAACTAACAATGCAGTCGTTAAAAACTTTTTCTCTTTGGCTTATCGTTGCTTTAACACTTAGCTCAGCAGCAGGTTGCTCTAGCTGGGTATACCGAATTAACATCCCACAAGGCAACTTTTTAGAGCAATCGGATGTTGAAAAACTTCGTGTAAATATGACTCGAGAGCAAGTTGTTTACGTATTAGGCAGACCTATTGCCGAAGACGCCTTTGATAACAATACTTGGCGTTATATTTACAGCTTCAATAAAGGCCGTAAAAACGAGCAAAATAAAGAGTTAGTAATTAACTTTGAAAATGAAAAGTTAGTTTCAATTTCAGGTGATTATGACCAACCTGAAAACTTTACTACACCGCTCGAGCAATAAATTTCTCAAGTGGTAAAAAAAGGTGAGCATGGCTCACCTTTTTTATTGGTTTATTTAAAAGCTTTTACCATTTTAAACAACGTCAGCGTGTGATTTAATCCGTTAAATTTTCCACGTTTATACCGATTTTCGTTACTTTTCGAGTGGGCGGCCACCCGTTATTTTATTTGCACGCCCTTCTTCTTTAGCTTTTTCTGCACGCTTTCTACGCGCATCTTTAGGATCTGCAATTAATGGACGATATATTTCTATACGGTCACCGTCTTTTAACTCATAGTTAGCTTTTACAGTTCGATTCCACACACCTAAAGTTAGCGATGTAGCATCTATCTCAGGGCACTTTTGTATAATACCTGACTGAATAACAGCTTGCTCGACTGTAGTCCCTTGTGGCACTTCAATTGATAAACACGTGGCCGTGGTTGGTAATGCAAAGACCACCTCAACATTAATCATGCTCTCGCTCCATAAACCTGTTTTGCACGTTGAGTAAATGCACTCACCATATTTTTTGCAACATCGTTAAAAATCTTACCAAAGGCAAGCTCTATTAACTTATTTGAAAATTCAAATTCTAGTTGCAAGTGAACTTTACATGCTTTGGCGTCAAGCTCTTGAAAGTGCCAACGTCCTTTTAACATCTTAAATGGTCCATCAACAAGGCTTAGTAACACTGTTTGCTCATCAACAAAGGTGTTTTCGGTGGTAAACCACTTTTTTATACCCGCCTTGGATATTTCTAAACTCGCGGTCATGTTATTATCATGCTGTGAAACAATTTTTGAGTCTGAGCAATTTGGTAAAAACTGCGAATAAGCTTCTACATCATTAACTAGATCAAACATCTCTTTAGTGCTGTACATAACCAGCGCACTTTTTTCTATTTGTGGCATACTCACTCCCAACTGTGTGGGCGAATTTTAGCAAGCTTTGCGCGTTTCCCCAAATTTTCATGCTGCTTAAATTAAAGCTTAATTTTTAAAAGCATTATTAAAAAATCGATGTAAAACATCTCACATTACGTATATTATAGGGCACTATGGCTAAGAAAAATTCATCAAAATCGACAAGTAATACCATCGCGCTAAACAAAAAAGCGCGACATGAGTATTTTTTACACGATAAGTTTGAAGCAGGTGTTGAACTACAAGGCTGGGAAGTAAAAAGTATCCGAGCAGGTAAGGTAAACATCACCGAAACTTATATTCATCTTAAAAATGGCGAAGCATTTTTGCTTGGCGCGCAAATCCAACCACTTAATAGTGCATCAACCCATGTAATTTGCGATCCGTTGCGTTATCGTAAGTTACTATTAAGCAGACGCGAACTTGACCGTCTACTCGGTGCAACAGAGCGAGATGGCTATTCATTAATAGCTACAGCTATGTACTGGAAAAAATGTTGGGTGAAACTTGAATTTCATCTAGCAAAAGGTAAAAAGTTGCACGATAAACGTGACGACGGGAAAAATAAAGATTGGTCTCGCGAAAAAGAACGTTTAATGAAACACAAAGTATAAGCACAACGCCTAACTAACAAGTTAGGCGTTTTTTTTATTAAAAAAAACCAACTATTATTTGTTTTATTAATATACAACAAGATTACTATTCATTCAGAATATACATGTAAATAATTTATTACAATTTTATTGTGAATTAATTAATTTAATTATTACTCGCATTTAGGCTGTATTTGTTATTTCCAAAATAAAGCATATGCGCCTATTTCAACCTTCTTCAGCGCATAACATCTGTTTTAAAATCATCCAAAAACACACAAAAAACCATACTAAAATCACATTTCAGTCTAATTGCTAACACTTAAGTTACATGATATTAATGTCGTCGCTTGTTATATCAATCCGCTTAAATATGGGATTTATTTAACAGTTTAAAAAGGATTGGTATAGAGCAACTAAATTTATAACATATCAACAAGGACTTAAGGATGAAGCAATCAACTGCATTTACACCTAGCTTAATTGCAGGTGCTACAATCGCACTTTCAGCAGGTTTTACAACAACAACTTACGCTGCTGAAGAAGCTAACAAAGTAGAGCGCATTGAAGTAACTGGCTCACGAATCAAACGTTCAGATATCGAAGGACCTTCTCCGGTTCAATCAATCGCAAGAGCTGATATTGAGAACATGGGTTATGACAACCTACAACAACTCCTCGAAAGAATGCCTGTCGCGGGTAGCGGTACTTTCTCAACACGTGGTAACAACCAAGATTCAACTGCAAATGGGTCTGCTGCTGTTAGTTTACGTGGCTTAGGTGCTGATGCTACGCTCGTACTAATCAATGGCCGTCGTGTATCTATTAGTGCATTTGCCGAAGGTATCACAAACTCATTTGTAGATATTAACAGTATCCCAGTTTCTGCCATTGAGCGAATCGATATACTAAAAGATGGTGCTTCAGCTATCTACGGCTCAGACGCAGTGGCGGGTGTGGTAAACGTAATCTTGAAAAAAGACATTGACGGTGTTGAAGTTAATTTGGGCTACGGTGGTACTGATGGTCCCAATTATGAAGAAACAACAGCAAGTTTAGTATGGGGTACTACTAGCGAGAAAAGTAGCGCGTCAGTTATTATCGATTACTTTAAAAATACATCTCTTTCTTCTGATGAAATGGGCAGCTTAGGTACAGCAAATCAATCACCTTATGGTGGTGAAGATTTTCGCTCATCTCGTGGCTTCCCTGGATATTTTTATGTAGACGGTGTTAAAACAATTGATCCGGCTTGTCCTGCTGAAAATGCAACTTCAAGCGGCAGTTGTTTATTTGATTACGGCCCCTACGGTTATATCGCACCAGCGTCTGAACGCGTGGGTGCTATTTCTCAATTTGAATATAACTTTGATAATGGCATTACGGGCTTTTTAGAAATGGCAGTACAGCACAATACGTCTGTTGCGGCCGGAGCCCCTACTCCCCTTGATGAAGATGCAGGCTTAACTGTCCCAGCTAGCCACCCTAACAATCCATTTGGTGAAGACATTCAAATTGGTCGTTACCGTACAGTTGATGCTGGCGCACGCCAATGGGATATTGAATCAGATACTCTTCGCTTTGTTGCAGGGCTTAGAGGTGAGTTTAATGACTGGAGCTGGGAAACCGCTGTACAAAAAGGCCGAAGTAAATCTTTGCAAACAGGTGATAGAACACAAGGTTGGGTGCGTACTGATTTCTTACAACAAGAAATTGATGCAGGAAACTACAATCCATTTGGTGGCACATACAACGACCCTGCTGTAATTGATCGTATTACAACAAGCTTAGTGCGTCGTGGTGAGTCTCACATGACTTCCTTTGATGCAAACATTACAGGTGAAGCATTTAGTTTTGGCGATGATGTAGTAATGATGGCTGCAGGTATTGAGTACCGTGAAGAAGACGTTAATGACATTCCAGATGATCAATTTCAACGTGGTTTAATATTTGGCACAGAGTCTGTATCTGCATCTGCAGATCGTGAACAATACGCAGCCTATGTCGAGTTTTCTATCCCTCTTGCTGATAATTTAGAGCTACAACTTGCTGGCCGTTACGATGACTACAGTGACTTCGGTACAACAACAAACCCTAAAGTAGCTCTTCGCTGGGCGCCTACTGATGAAATCACAGTGCGTGGCTCTTGGGCACAAGGCTTTAGAGCGCCTTCTTTGGCACAAGTTGGTTTAGGTCCATCTCAAGAAAGCCAATTCTTTGTAGATACATACCGATGTGAAGCAACGGGCCTTGATTGTGATGCACTTGATTACAACATTGAATTTGCTGGTAACCCTGACCTTGAAGCTGAAGAATCAGAATCATGGAATGTCGGCTTTATTTGGGCGCCTTCTGCTGAGTTTGGTTTAAGTGTCGATGTGTGGAGCATCACTCAAGATAACAAAATTGATGAGCAAGAGTTTGGTCCAATTTATAACTCTGAGTGTAATAACCAAGATAGTACTGTATGTGTGCGCTTAACACCTACAGGTGGCGATAGCTTAGGAACAATTCAAAAAATTTACAGCACATTTGAAAACGTTTCTTCGCAAGAAGTATCTGGGGTCGATGTTTCAGCTAACTACAATCACTCACTTGATGACTTAGGTTTATTGAAATTTAATTTAGAATGGGCATACCAAGATAAATTTGAAAAAGATGGCCGCGATTACACCGGTGAGTATGGCTATCCAGAGCACCGCTGGATTTTCTCTACAAACTGGGAAATTGGCGAGTTTAATACAAACGTAAACATCAGTTATGTAGGTGAGTTTGAAGATACCCCAGATATTGATTTTGACGGTAATTTAGACTTTGATAGCAATACATCACGTATGATTGATTCGCAAACATTGGTAGACTTACAAACATCTTATCGTGTTACTGACTCAACTAAAGTATCGCTAGGTGTAAATAACTTATTTGATGAAGAGCCACCATTTGCAATTGGTGATGGCGACGCTGATCTATACGGTTATGCCTCAGGTGTACACAACCCTAGAGGCCGATACTTCTACACTAAAGTTAGTTTCTCGTTTTAACTTTGCGAGCTTATTTTAAAGTGAGCTAACGCTACAAATAAAAAAACCGCCAATTGGCGGTTTTTTTATTTAAAACGAAGGGCTAAATTATAGCTCGCCTTCGTTTTCAGATAAGAACTTAGCAACGCCTTCAGGGCTTGCGTCCATACCTTTTTTACCTTCAGTCCAACCAGCAGGACATACTTCACCGTGCTCAGTGTGGAACGCTAGCGCGTCAACCATGCGAAGCATTTCGTCGATGTTACGACCTAGTGGTAAATCGTTCACTACTTGGTGACGTACGTTACCTTCTTCATCAATTAAGAAAGAACCACGGAACGCAACACCCGCTTCTGGATGCTCAACGTCGTATGCTTTACAAATTTCGTGTTTAACGTCTGCAACTAGTGCGTATTGAACTTTACCAATACCGCCGTCTGCAACAGCAGTGTTACGCCATGCGTTATGTGAGAATTGTGAATCGATAGAAACACCAATTACTTCTACGCCACGCTTTTGAAACTCTTCAAAACGCTTATCAAATGCAATAAGTTCAGAAGGACATACAAACGTGAAATCTAGTGGGTAAAAGAAGATAACTGCTTTTTTACCTTTAATTGTTTCATGAAGGTTATAGCTATCTACAATTTCACCGTTACCAAGAACAGCTGCAGCGGTAAAGTCTGGTGCCTGGCGGCCTACTAATACACCCATTTTATTCTCCAAATATTTTGAGTTTGTTTTCAATTGCTTTCGCAATACTGGTACTTATATGGGCGCTAAAAATTAAAAACCAATAGCGCATACATATAATTAATTGGCATTCTAAAGTTATTCACTGCAAAAGAACAATCGCATTTAACGATGTGAGCAATCGAAAATACCGAACACTTGCAACTTGCACTAATGTGCTTAAATAATAGGTCTATTTTAAAGGGTAAGTTGCGTTGTAACTAAGTAGAAATTTTAAAAATATCGAAGTGGTTTATACATTAAACTTTTTAGAATTTCATATAAGGTGGCGCTAAATTTTATAGATATAAAAAAACCTGCAAATGCAGGTTTCTCGCTTAGACTTAGTCCATTATATCTGAGGGCATATCACCACGGATTTTTTGCCAAATCTCACCTGTTTGATGACCGTATTTACGCATCATCGAAATAGCACCATCATGCTCTTTATTTTCTGCCAAAATGGTTAAATCTTTATAAAACTGACGAGCAAGTTCACGAGTTCCGGCATCAGAGAAGTAATGACAACCAATCTTTGAATAAAAGCCTCTAAAACCATTAAGTATTAATACATAAATACGGTTATTACCCGCAACGGCTAATTCGTGATGCACTTTATAATCATAGTCAGCAAATGCTTGAGCGGTGTCTTCTAGCTCATGGCTTTGTGATAAAATTTCAATCACGCGTTCAGGATTTAACTTAATTGCAGCACGTGTATAAATAGCACTAATATTAGTACGTGCAGATAAAAGCTGATCTGTCAGCTCTGGCATCTTGTCTTCATCTAAGCGCGCTAATGTTTCAAGAATGTTTAAGCCAGACGTTTCCCAAAAGTTATTTACTTTTGTGGGTTTACCATGCTGAATTGTTAGCCAACCATCACGTGCTAAACGCTGTAATACTTCTCTCAAGGTTGTTCTTGTAACACCAATTAACTCTGAAAGTTCTCGCTCGGCAGGTAAAATTGAACCTGGAGGGAAATCGCCGTTCCAAATGGACTCAACTATATATTCTTCAGCAAATCCTGCTGGGCTTTTCGCTTTAAAAATTCTCATCCAGTTCCCACTCGAATTAATCAACACTCATCGTTTTACACGAATAACTGACTGATTGTACCAGACGAAGCACAACTAACAAGTAAAGTAATATATATTAATAAAGCAAATGGGTAGAAATTTAAAATTAATAAATAATTAAATTTGGGTTTCTCTAATTTAGCTACAATGCATGAATATCTAGAGTAATATTCATTGTAGGTACATTGTTATTATGGAGATATTTTTATTTACGCAGCGCCTGAGCTTAATTAACTTATCCCGCACTTGCCATAAGAAAAAGTACAAAAAAGTGCAACCATAAAAAATTCTTTAGATGATGCATCACCTTAGTATAAGTAAGCAATATAACTGAGCTTATGTATCGATGGGAAAATAATAGAACGTCATTTAACCTTTGCTAAGGCTGAATTGAGTAGTCATTAATTTCATCTTATAAAAAGCGACTTCGGTAGCTTTTTTTTCCTTTTTGTTGCTGCATACTTTATCCTACGTCATAATCTAACGTCCTATTAAAACGCGGAATTTTTATGAACTGGCTTGCACAATTACCTACCCAACGAACCCCGTGGCTTTTATTTACAGCTATCGTTTTTTTACTTGAAGTTACCGCTCTTTTCTTTCAATACAAAATGGGGTTAGCGCCTTGCATAATGTGTATATATCAACGCACTGCAGTATTGGGGTTATTAGGCGCAGGGATTGTAGGCTCAAGTAAACCACAAAGTAAAACTGTGCGTATGATAGCGTATGTTATTTGGGGAATATCGAGTGTTTGGGGATACTTAATTGCTCGCGAACATATTGATATGCAGACCACCACAGACCCTTTTGCATTTAGCTGCGAGTTTGAACCAAATTTCCCATCATTTATGCCACTACATGAATGGATACCTAGCTTTTTTCAAGCTACCGGGGATTGTGGAAATATAGATTGGCAGTTTGTTGGCATGAGCATGCCTGCTTGGATGGAAGTGATATTTGGGATTTTCTCACTAACGCTATTTATTATAATTATTGCCCGTTTATTAATTAAAAAGTCGATTTGATATGTTTACATTTTTTTCAAGCCAATTAGCCCAGCTTAAGCATTTAAAAGTACGCCAGCGTCAAGACGTAATTGCGCTTGCATTAAGTCAGCTATCGCCAACTGATAAAGTTCTATTGCGTATTATAAAACTGCTATTACTTAGCCCACTATTTTTAATATTCACTGTATTTAAAGGTTGGATATTAATACCATTTTTGATACTTGGCGGATTGTGCTATCCACTATTAACTACACCTATTGAGATTAACTTTGCTAAAAAGCACTTAAGCGATGCACTAAAACAATTTAATCAGGGCGCCTAGCACCCTGATTACTATTTAGAAATATTAAAGTGTAAGTTTCCCCTCTAATTTAGCTAAAAGCTTTTTGCCAATCCCTTTAACTTGCGATAAATCACTAACGCTTTTAAATTCGCCATTTTCTTCACGATAATCCACAATTGCCTGCGCTTTTTTCTTACCTATACCAGGTAACTCAGCAAGCATCTCTGCATCAGCATTATTTATACTAATTGTCTCAGCTTGAGGCATTTGCTTAGTTACTTCTGATAATTGTGCATACGCGGTAGTCGCGGGTAGTAAACATAATAAACTTATGATGAGTAAATTTTTTAACGTTTTCATTAAACTTGTCCTTATTCTTCTTTTCTTAATTTTGAGTATTGCTCAGGAAATCAATAAATAAGGAACTGTAAAGTTCATCACTTAAAGTGTACCTAAACGCATTATCACTATGATCCGAAATCCTGAAAATGCAGCTGGTACAACAAAGTGATTGCTTAACTAAAGTAAAGTTACCGTTTTTTGTCAAATTTAAGACACCTAAAAATTAATACTTCGCGCTTGCAAATTTACTTACAAACCATTACTGTACATAAAAACAGTAATCTAATGGTTTTTTAAAAACCACGGTGCCAAGCAATTTTGCAGGAGAAATCATGGCTGTTGTTGTTAAATATGTTGTAGAACGAAACGGAGTCGAGCGTATGACGTTTACTACCAAAAAAGAAGCTGATGCTTATGACAAGATGCTCGATATAGCAGAATCACTTGAGCTGATGCTAGAAAAGGTAGACGTACCGCTTAGTGAGCAACAAATTGAATCACTTGCTTTAGAAATAGCGAAAAGCAAAGATGATTTTATGACCATATTAAAAGGTGGCAAAGATCCAGCTGTTACCAAAGCGCCAGCAAAAAGTAAAAAGTCAGATAACGTTGCATCAATTGAAGATAACAACGATAAAAAAGTAAGTTAATTCATAGAGTGTTCCCTCCTCGAACGGGACAAACTAAATAAAAAAGGGAGCAACTAAGTTGCTCCCTTTTTTATTATACTAATTCGCTTAATTAAATGATCTCTTTAGGGTGGAAAAACGTGTTGATAGCTAGGCAAAAATTCGATATTTAGTTGTACTAAATGAGAATTTTTTAACGCCGGTAGCAACACGTTTAGCCCCGCAAAATGATTAAGTATTATTGCGGATTGGTATTAATTACTACTCACTTTAAAATAAGTAGTAATTGCTAATTAAAGCTCTTTTTCTACTTCATCAAATAAAGCAGTGATGTTTTGCTCAGGCTCTTTTGTTACTAAGCTAACAACAACAATTGCAATACTCGCTAAAATAAAGCCCGGTACTATTTCGTACATAAAGCTACTTAAGCTTTCACCATTGATAGTAAATGGTCCATATATCCAAATTAGCACAGTAAATGCGCCTACTAACATACCAGCTAACGCACCAGCAAAGTTCATGCGTTTCCAATAAAGGCTAAACAATACAAGTGGTCCAAACGCAGCACCAAAGCCAGCCCACGCATTACTTACTAGGTCTAAAATAGAGCTATCTCTGTCGTAAGCTAAATAAATAGCGAACATAGCAACTACGGCAACACTTATACGGCCAACAGCAACTAGCTCTTTATCACTGGCATCTTTACGTAAGAATGTTTTATAGAAATCTTCTGTTAATGAACTTGAACTAACCAATAATTGAGATGAGATAGTACTCATAATCGCAGCCAAAATTGCAGCAAGTAAAAAGCCAGCAATAAGTGGGTGGAACAGCAACTCAGAAAGAATTAAGAAAATTGTTTCAGGGTCTTCAACTACAATGTTGTTCTCATAAGTATAAGCTGCACCAAATATACCAGTACCAACAGCACCAATGGCAGCAACAATCATCCATGTCATACCAATACGGCGTGCTTTAGGCATATCTTTAACACTACGTACCGACATAAAACGAACAATGATATGTGGTTGGCCAAAATAACCTAAACCCCAAGCCATTGCAGAAATAATACCTAATGCAGAACCTGCACCAATCCAGTTAAGCATATCTGGATTTACGCTATGTAAAGTTGATTCTAAAGGTTGTTCAAGCAAAGAGTATGCAACCGTTGGTACTAGAATAAGTGCAATGAACATAATACAACCTTGCACAAAGTCAGTTAAGCTTACAGCTAAAAAACCACCAAACAAGGTATATAAAACAACTACGCCCGTTGTAATGTATAAACCCATTTCATAAGTTAAACCAAATGAGCTTTCAAACAATTTACCACCAGCGACAACACCAGATGAAGTATAAAGAGTAAAGAAAACAATAATTACCACAGCTGATACAACACGTAATAGGTTGGATTTATCATTGAAGCGATTTGAAAAGTAGTCTGGGATGGTTATAGAGTCATTTGCTTTTTCAGTGTAAACACGTAATCTCGGTGCAACTAACAGATAGTTTAACCAAGCACCAATCACCAAGCCAATTGCTATCCATGTACTACTAAAACCAGTAACAAACATCGCACCAGGTAGGCCCATTAAAATCCAGCCACTCATATCAGATGCACCTGCAGACAGTGCAGCTACACTTGGAGATAGATTTCGTCCACCTAACATGTAACCAGATACATCGTCAGTAGATTGCTTATATGCATATAGTCCGATACCTAACATTACAATAAAATATAATGCTAGTGAAATAATCATTCCTGTTTCCAAATTAGCCTCCGCATAATTATTAATAATAGGCTTTAATCCAAATAATGACTCTTAAAATTTTATAGTTAAGACACTATTGGGGTAAAAACCATTCTCGCTGACTATATCATGCTTGATAATAAAATCTCCAACTTGTTGCCCTCACCTGATACAAAAATACTCATGTTGAATAATTTTAAAGCGAATTGGTGAAATATAATAAATTAAATACTAGAAAGACCTTAATTTTTAATGATAATTTATTAATCTAGCAAATATACGTAATGCTATTTTGAGTCTTTTGCCATATATTATTACAATAACTAATTAGATTACTCTTACGGAACTGTTTATGTATTTTTACGCTGCACGCCAACCTATTTTAGACAGAGATAAAAAGCTCATCGGATATGAACTTTTATTTCGCGATGGCGTTGATAACGTATTTCCCGATATAGACGGTGACGAGGCAACTACACGACTAATTGAAGGTAGTCAGTTTAATTTCGGCTTAGAAGATTTAACCGACAATAAACCCGCCTATATAAATTTCACCCTAGAAACGCTATCAAAGGGCTACCCAACACTACTGGGCAAAGATACTGTAGTTGTAGAAATCCTTGAAACTGTGCAACCTGGGAAGCGATTATTAGCCATAGTGAAAGATCTAAAAGATAAAGGTTACACTATTGCTCTTGATGACTATATTCATCAGCCTGTTTGGCGCCACTTTTATCCATTTATTGATATTATTAAAATAGACTTTTTAGCATCTGATATAGATACAATAAAAACGGTTCTTAATGATTTAAAACTGCACTCGCATATTAAGTTACTTGCCGAAAAAGTAGAAACCTATGAAATTTACCAACAAGCTCTAGAGCTTGGTTTTGATTATTTCCAAGGATTTTTCTTCTCAAAACCTGAAATGGTACAAAGTAAGGCTCTACCGCCTTCAGAAATGGCATTAGCTGAATTACTTTACGAAACATCAAGCGTTGATATGGATCTTAAAAAAATCACTGATGTGTTTGAGCGTGATGTAAACCTATCTTACAAATTACTTAGGTATTCAAATTCTGCTGCCTTTGCAAGGCGTGCTGAAATAAGTACCATTAAGCAAGCCCTTATAGTGCTTGGTGCTAACGAAATTAAAAAACTATTATCATTATTATTTGCAGCGCAAGTATCAGCAGATAAACCTGTAGAGCTAATTAGGCTATCGCTTACGCGCGCTCGTTTTGGTGAGTTACTCGCTATATCCCATGGACAATTTAAAGATACCGGCATGGCATTTTTAACCGGTATGATGTCTCTTATGGATGCTATTTTAGATGAGAGTATGGAAAGCGTTATGAAAAAGCTTCCACTTTCGAATGACATAAAAGCAGCGTTATTAAACGATGAAGGCTTGCTGGCAAAATATTTAAACTTAGTTAAGTATTATGAACAAGCTAACTGGTCAGCCGCAAACGAATTAACGAAAGAACTAAACCTAGGTGAAAAAGTTCCTGATGCCTATCATGAAGCACTGACTTGGGTTAATGAGCAAATGCAGTTAATAGTTAACGAAAAATAAGTAACCCGAACTCTGGTTAAAACATTTACTAATATATTGAATCATAATGATATCTAAGTTTATTTTTCTCTAGCCAAAGTTCAGATTCTATATAAACAGTCAATAAAAACGCCAGCATTTAGCTGGCGTTTTTATCATTGGCTTCAATTATAAACTTTCTAAAAAGTCTTCATCAAAATCAGCTGGCTCTTCTTTAACTGGTGGATTGCCATCGTACAGCTCATAAATTTGACGCTGGAAGTAAATATCTTTTACAAATAAGTACGGATCAAGTGAATCATTTAATAGCCCTTCTTGTGGTATTAAAGATGCACGCGCCTCAACTGCTTTTAAAACAAATACTAAAATAGTTTGTGGAGTCGTTAGCGCAACTTCAGGTAATACAAAGTTGTCGACTACATCACCGGTCAGGTTACGTGCTGTTGTTGGCCCCATACCTGGTAACATTAAATAGGCGCCATCACCTACACCCCATACACCCAACGTTTGTCCAAAGTCTTCATCGACTATTTCAAGACCTAGTGAGCTTGCAACATCAAAGATACCAAACAGACCGACAGTAGAGTTAACTAAAAAGCGTGCTAAGCTCACACTTGCATTACCCGGTTTACCTTGCAAACCCGCATTGATCATATCTACAGGTGCGGTGATATTACCTGTAAAATTAACAATACCGTTTCTTACCGGTACAGGCGTTACTTCAACATAACCTACAGCAACTGGGCGCAACAGATAAGCATCCAGTACATCCATATTAAAGTCATATAATGGACGATTAATACTTTGCAGCGGATCTCTGTCATCTACTTTGCTTTGAGGTACTTGAGCACAGCCGGCTAGTATCAATAAACATAAAAAAGTAAAACTGTGTTTTAACATCTAACGTCCTTAAGGTATTAATGTATCAATTTGAAGTTGGTAGTCACTTACACTTTCACGCTTTAACGCCTGCGAATGACCTTCTAGCTCACCAGAGCTTGGCATAACAGAGTCATCGATAGAAATACGCGCCGAAATAATAATACTTTCTGCACTAGATAAGTTAAGCCCTGCAACCATTGCACTACTATCACTCAACTCAACTGTAATTGGAAATGAATATTTAGTCAGCTTAACAGCAGCCAATGGCATAGGTGAGCCAGTTGCAGCTTTTGCAAATATAAACAAAATACCGTCTTTTGGCTGTTTATCAATAAGCTCTTTTGCAATGTCGACTGTAACTGCAATAGCACCCGTTGTAGTAGTAACTGGCATAACTGAGCCTTCACTTTGCATTTGCTGCTCAATATCAGCAATACGTTCGGAGATCATGTTATAACGTGAATCATTTTTTTCCATGCTCGCCAATAAAACTTCAAATGCAGTTTTAGCTTGCGGCCAATCTTTACGCTCATACGCTATCAGCGCTAGTAACGAAATAGCATCTAAATTAGTAGGCTCAACGTTTAGCACTTTTGAAAGCATACCTGCCGCGCGAGTCATATTAGCTTCGCTACCTTCAAGTAATAAAACCTGACTGTAACTAATAAGAACCTGCATATTATCAGGGTTCATACGTAGTGCTTTATCAAATGACTGCTGCGCCATGTCAAATTCATTAAGCGACATAGCCACTCGACCAAGTAGCATCCAAGCAACTTCATCATCGCCAGAGCGGCTAAGTTTAGTACGAAGCGCCAATGCAAAAGCCTGCAGCTCATTTTGACTAAGCGGCTCACCTTTTTGCATTACAGCACGCTCGCCATAATCAGCTAAATTATCCATTGCGTCATGCCAAGCCGAAATTTGCTGCTGACTGCCTGTAAAACTATAAAAAATCCCTGTAAGCGCAAGAACAAATGCACCGCCTGTTAAAGCAAAAATACGATTATTACCTTTGCTGTTTAGTGATTTTTCTGGTGATAACTCATTCAATAAGCGACGTTTTAATTCAACAATTGATTCTGCATGACTTACGCCATCAATACGTTGATTATCTAAATCAGTTTGTAAATCAACTAAACGCTGCTCATAAATGCTAATTAGCTCAGCATTGGCATTATGAGTAATTGTTTGAACGCGCTCTTTTTTTAAAAAAGGCAACATCACAAATCCAAGAGCAACCAGTGTGAGTAAAGCAAAACACGCCCACATTAATATCATTTAACTTTGCTCCTGACGTTTATTTTGTTCAATTAGCTTAGCTAACAGCATTTCGTCGTCGCTGCTCCACGTTTGTTTTACTGATGCTTTTCGCTGGCGAATAACAATAAAACCAAAGCCGACTATTACAATTAATACAGGTAATACCCAAAGTACTAAAGTAGCGGGTGTAACAGGTGGGTCGTAATGAACAAAATAACCAAAGCGGTCTATCATGTAATCAATCACTTCGTCTTTGCTCTTACCTTCTTTCACCAATACGAGTACTTTATCGCGTAAATCTTTAGCAACAACGGCGTCTGAATCAGCAATATTTTGATTTTGACATTTAGGGCAACGTAGCTCTTTAGTTAGCTCTTCAAATAGTATTGCTTGTTTATTGTTATCAAATTGATAGCGATCTTGCTCTGCAAACGCACCCATGCTCACAAAAAGACTAAGTGTAAGTAAAAACCACTTCATTATTTAAGCTCCTGCATAATTGGCGCAAATTTAGCTCGCCATACTCGCGGGTTTATATCACCTGTATGGTGCAGTAAAATAGTGCCGTTTTTATCAACTAAAAATGTCTCAGGCGCACCCGATACACCTAAATCCAACGACAAAGTACGGTGTAAATCTAAAATATTAAATTGGTAAGGGTCACCTGCACGTTGCAGCATATCAGTGACTTCGCTGCGAAGTGATTGCATATCAAACGGGCCATCAAAGTCAGCGTCGTAACCTTGTACGTAATAAAGCCCAATAATTTTAACGCCTTGCTCACGTAATTTAGTTAAATAGCCAAGTTCAACTAAACATGTCGGGCACCAAGTACCCCACACATTTAATAAGTAAACTTCGCCTTTTAACGATTCGTTAGTCCACTGCTTATTGTCTTGCATCAAATCTGGTAAATTAAATGCGGGCATTTCTTGGCCTAACCGCCCCGTTTGAATTTCACGAGGGTTAGCAAAAAGTCCTTGGTATAAAAACACACAAACAAATGCAAATACTAAAAGCGGCGCGAGTGCTAAAATTTTACGGTTCATAAAACACTCTCCGGTGCATCTTTACGGGCTGTTTTAGCTGATGTACGGTAGCGTTTATCAAACAAAATCATGAAACCTGCAAATGACATAAGCACACCACCAATCCATATCCAGCGTACAAATGGTTTATGATAAATGCGAAGTGACCATGCATCACCACTTAACTGCTCACCTAACGCTAAATATAAATCACGTTTAAAACCGGCATCTATTGCTGCCTCAGTCATAAACTGCATACCTATATCATATTTACGTTTTTCAGCATGTAAGCGTGTTACCAGCTCATCGTTTTTAAGCACCGATACAACGCCCGCATGGCCGCTGTAGTTTGGCCCGCGAATAGTTTTAACACCATCAAAGCGATATTCATACTCATTAAGCTGTGCGGTTTCACCCGGTTTCATTGATACGTCACGCTCTACTGAATAAGCAGAGGTCAGTGTTACGCCCGCAATAATAAATGCAATACCAATATGCCCAAGCACCATCGCCCAGTAACTGACAGTAAAGCGTTTTAAACCTTCTTTTAAGCTCCCGTGCACAGCTGCTTTGGTGTAAATATCAATCCCTGTTGATATTGCAATCCACACTGCAAGCGTTGTCGCTAATAACGTAAGTGGTTTTACTAAATCGTAACTTGAGAATAACCAAGCGCAGGTAATCACAACACTTGCTAATACGCCCATTAATATTTTGTTTTGCAAAAAAGCCCACTTGTTTTGCTTCCAACGTAAAAGTGGTCCGATACCCATCAAAATAGCAAACGGTACTAAAATTATTGCAAACATCTTATTAAAAAACGGTTCGCCAATAGAAATACTACCTAAGCCCATTTCTTTATGAACCATTGGCAACAATGTACCTAACATAACAATTAATGTAGCAACAACTAAAAATATATTATTGAGCCATAACGCCACTTCGCGCGATACCAGCTTGTATCGTCCTTCACTGTGAACTTGTGACACACGCATTGCATATAACGCCAAGCCACCACCGACAACGATGCCTAAAAAGGCGAGTATAAATAAGCCTCTATCGGGGTCTGTAGCAAACGCATGTACCGATACAATAATACCCGAGCGTACAATAAACGTACCTAGCAAACTTAAAGAAAATGCTGCAATTGCGAGTAATACTGTCCATGATTTAAATATACCGCGCTTTTCTGTCACACTTAATGAATGCAGTAATGCGGTTGCAACAAGCCAAGGCATAAGCGCTGCGTTTTCTACTGGATCCCAAAACCACCAGCCACCCCAGCCTAGTTCTGAATACGCCCACCAGCTACCAATAGTAAGACCTAAACCTAAGAACCCCCATGCAGTCATCGTCCACGGGCGTGACCATTTAGCCCATGTGTTATCAAGTTTACCAGTTAACAATGCAGCTATAGCAAAAGAGAAAGCAACCGACAGCCCCACATAACCCATGTACAGTAATGGTGGATGAATAATCATACCTGGATCTTGAAGCAGCGGATTCAAATCACGCCCTTCTACCGGAAAATAAGGAAGTAGGCGCTCAAACGGGCTTGAAAGCAGTAAGGTGTACATCATAAAACCTACACCTAAAAAACCAAGTACACCCAGTACGCGAGCACGTAATACCCAAGGTAATGATTTAGAACGCGCTGCTACAGCTGCAGTCCAACCCGCTTGCATTACTAACCATAATAAAATAGCACCTTCATGACCGCCCCACGTAGAGGTGATTTTATAGTACCAAGGCAGCGTACTACTTGAATGATACGCTACGTAAGATACGGTAAAGTCGTCTGTTAAACTTGCATAAATAAGTGCAGCAAAAGAAATTAGTACAAAAGCAAACTGGCCTATTGCTAAAGATGGAGCCGCACGCATTAATCGAAGATTACCAGTATGCGCGCCCCAAAGAGGAAAAATACACAGTAAAACGCTTAGCACCATGGCAAGCGTTAAAGAAAAATAACCAATTTCTGGGATCATAGCTAATTACCACTATCTAAGTTGTATTTTGGTTTTTCGTGCTTAATACCTTTAACTGCCTCTGCAACTTCTGCTGGCATATATTCTTCGTCATGCTTTGCAAGCACTTCAAATGCTTCAATAACATTAGGCTCGACTAATACGCCCTGCGCTACAATGCCTTGCCCCTCACGAAACAAGTCTGGCAATATGCCTTGATAACGCACAGTCACTAATGGGCCTGTATCTATTAGCTTAAAGCTTACTTGTAAGCTTTGTTCATTACGCTCAACCGTGCCTGGCACAACCATGCCGCCAATACGTAACTTTTGACCTATATGTGGTTTTTCTTTGTTAGGGCCTTTGCCATCAATTAATTCGCTTGGCGTATAAAAAAGATTAATATTTTCTTGCAGTGCATAAAGCACTAAACCAATTGACCCACCAATACCAAACAGTACGGCAATGATTACCAATAGGCGCTTTTTACGTCTTGGATTCATGAGATTTGTTCCTGCTTAGCTTTTTTAATTCGCGCTTCACGTATTATTTGTTGCTCCACTGAAGCCATAATACGTTTGGTGTCTCTCAAAGAGTTCACTAAAATACCGAGTAAAATAAGTGCGCATGTACCAAAAGAAAGCCAGACATAAAATCCATAACCTCCCATTGCAATAAAATCAGAAAAAGAGTCAAACTGCATCATTACCCCTTATTTAACAACGAGCGAACCCACGGTCGGTGCTTTTCTCGTTGCAAAATTTCATTTTTAAGACGAATTAAAGTCACTGTTCCAACAAAAGCAGCAAAGGCTAAAATATTAACCATAAGAGGCCAAAACATACTTGGATCTATTGCTTTTGTATCTAGCTTTGTAATGCTTGCACCTTGGTGTAACGTATTCCACCACTCAACAGAGTAATGAATAATAGGTAAATTAATTACGCCAACAATTGCTAAAATAGAAGCCGCACGCCCTGCTGACTTCTTATCTTCAAATGCATGGTAAAGCGAAAGCACCCCAAGATATAAAAATAATAAAATAAGTTCAGACGTTAAACGCGCATCCCATACCCACCAAGCACCCCACATAGGTTTACCCCATGCAGCGCCAGTAATAAGCGCTATAGCAGTAATACATGCACCAACAGGCGCAATAGCAATAACAGCAAGCTCGGCATTTCGTAGCTGCCATACAAGTGCAACGATAGCGGCAATCGCCATTGAAGAGTAGGCGCCCATAGATAAAATGGCAGAAGGCACATGAATAAAAATGATACGGTAGCTGTCTTTTTGTTGGTAGTCGGCAGGTGCAAAACCAAGCCCCCATACCCATCCAACAATCATACTAACTACGGTAACTACGGCAAAATATGGCAGTAACGTATTGCATAACTGGTATGCACGCTCTGCTTTAGCATAGGGATGTAACCACTTCCACATTAACTTACACTCACTTTTAAAGCTGACGATATGGCAATTGGTGCGCTAATAATAGCAATAAGTAACATTGCACCAAGGATGGCAAGCTGCCCACTATAATCCAGTGACATTGTACTGGTATCGATAGCCGACGTTGCAAAAATCAAAACAGGAATATACAAAGGCAGTACGAGTAAACTCATCAAAATACCCCCTTTTTGTAATCCTACAGTAAGCCCTGCGCCTATTGCGCCAATAAAGCTCAATAGTGGAGTGCCTAATAATAATGTTAAAACGGTTGCTGTTAACGCCGTACTTTCTAGGTTTAACAACAATGCAAATAGCGGGGTCATTAATACAAGCGGTAAACCTGTTACCACCCAATGAGCAGCCACTTTAGCAAGTACGGTTAGCGATAATGGATAAGAGGATGCAATTAACTGCTCCAACGAGCCATCGTTAAAATCATCCCTAAACAACTTATCTAAGCCCAACATGGTAGAGAGTAATGCGGCAACCCAAATAATACCTGGCGCCATTCTCGCAAGTAGACCGGGCTCAGGCCCTATTGCTAACGGAAATAATGAAATTACAATTAAGAAGAATAAAATAGGATTTACAATTTCGGCGCGCTGGCGAAACGCAAGTTTTACATCTTTGGTAAATACCGCACTAAATAGCAACCAATAAGAGTGTTGACGAGTCATTAGTGGCGATACTCCAGTGTAACCGTTTGTAAGTTACTAAAGTGGGTCGTTAAGTCTTGGTGAGTCGTTAATAAAATAGCACCACCGCTTTGTAAATGTTCAGTAAATCGCTGCTGTAAAAAGGCG
This sequence comes from Pseudoalteromonas sp. SG43-8, assembly GCF_014164245.1. Classification (NCBI taxonomy): domain Bacteria; kingdom Pseudomonadati; phylum Pseudomonadota; class Gammaproteobacteria; order Alteromonadales; family Pseudoalteromonadaceae; genus Pseudoalteromonas; species Pseudoalteromonas sp. SG43-8. The sequence continues at coordinate 59,871 of NZ_JACJEX010000011.1, forward strand.
ACACCGCTTTTATCAAGCGCGGTAAATGGCTCATCAAGTACCCATAATTTAGCATCACTTAACCAAAGCCTAACAAGCGCTACACGTCTTTGTTGTCCAGCAGATAACATTCTAACGGGTACGTCTTCAAGTCCAACAAGGCCAAGTTGCGCTAAAATAGGATATAAATCAGGCTCATTTATGTAGCCATTAATTTGTAACCAGTGGCGAACATTTTCAACTGCACTAAGCTGAGTACTTACACCTGTTTTATGCCCTATAAAAAGCAGCTCTCTGGCATACTCTTCATAGTACTTAGATATAGGTTGATCTTCGAACAAAACAGACCCTTCATCAGGCACAGAAAAGCCAGCAATAATACGCAATAGCGATGTTTTACCAGCCCCATTAGGACCCGCTAATTGCATGATTTGACCGCTATTAAGGCTAAAATTAAGATCCGCAAACAAACAACGATCTTGCTTGATGCAGGTGACGGACTTAATGTGTAACAAGATGACGATTCTCTCTGCCAAAAATTAGGCGTTAGTCTACCATAATGATAGGGTAATACGAATATTGCTTTATAATCGATTAACAAAAACTTGATTTAAAATAATGAATACACCAACGCAAATAACATTATCTAACTCATTGGTTATCAATCAATCTGCTCACAGCCAGACCAATGAGTTACCACAGTTACCTAGTGAGGTACTTGCGGCTAAAAACATCCAATTTTCGAAAGACTCGATTACGCTTGATGTATTTATTGATAAGCATTGGCAAACATTAAGGCTTGGCACTACAAGCGCACCACAAAACCTGCAAAAAATAGTCAGTGCTAACATACAGATCAGCCCTGATGGTAAGCAGCTCAACATCTCGCCAAACAGTACAACCCTTACTTTAAATCAGCCAGTACAATTGCAGCGCTTGTTAAATTATGTAAGCACGGGCACTGAGGTACAAAGCCAACCAATGGATGTACAAGTTGCTGTATCCCCTTCTCCCAAGTTAGTTATTGATAAACTCAACGCAAGTATTGCCATAAATAAAGACGTGGCCCAGTTACTTACAACTGAACAGCCTTTAAAAGTAGTTGTTAGTACGACTAATAAAGGCGCACAGATTAATATTATTAACCGCTTTGCTGATACGGTTCACTCGCAACCACTTAGCCAAACTAAACTTACTAATTTACTCGCGGCCTTATTACCCAGTGCGCAGCTTCAAGTAACACCAAAACTGGCTATTTTAACTCATCCTCAAAAGTCAGGTTCATTTACAACACCTATTACTAATCAACAACTTGCCGAGCTACCTAATACACCTATTAAAGTAAATTTAGTGAACCAGGCAGATAAATTATTTATTAAAACCGATACAAACAATATAAAAGTAACGCTTAACAACTCATTCTCAAAACCATTTAACGAGTTACTTTTAGCGCAAAAAAGCAATGCACCTGAAGTAGCCGTTTCTGCGAGTAATATTAAAGTAAATCCATTATTGACCCTAAATAGTCCAATAAAATCGTGGCTACAAAATAGTTTTAGTGATTTAAAAACGCGAATTAATGATGCGGTTAAATATTTTGAAAATAAGCCTTTTGCTACAATAAGTAAATCTGAGTTAACGCAGCTATCAACTTCGCCCGCGCAACAAAAAACGTCTTTAGCTATACAACTGAGTGAATCACCGCTAATTAGAGTTAACATTACTCAAAGTGTGAGTACTGCGTTAAATAACAATACGAGCAATATTTTGCCAGAGCACTTTTCAAGGCTCCCGCCGATTGTACAATTAACGCAACTAGTAAAAGGAAGTGTTAGTGTTTGGCAAACATCTGCAAACACAGCAGCAACGTACACGCCAATAACAAATAATTCTACTCCAGGTGAAGTGGCGAGCGCTAAGCCAAGTGATTTAAAAACAAGCCAATTAAGCTCCCTTATTACTAGTGAAAACAGTAAATCGAACACCTTGCTTAACCCTACCAATGAAGTAGTCACTAAGGGACTTACCACCTCCTCAGCACAGCTTGCAATAAACGATAACAATCAAAACAACACAAGCACAGTGAACACTAAAAGCATTACCTTGTTAACTGAGCCGTTATCTAATGCGCCCTCTCGTAGTCAAATGCTACAACCAATAGAAGCAAAACTATTAAGTACATTATTAAAGCTTCCTGATGCCACAACCCCTACAGATAGGTTGGCTTACAATAAACAACTTTTAAGCAGTCAAATTACTGATATTACAAATAAGGCAACAAAAGACACCCCTGATTTAACTCGCTTAATTAATCAAGCATTTAACCGTATGGTTTCAAGTAATAACACAAACCCTGCAACCATACAGCGTGAGATACTTGCTACTTTACAGCCCACTCAACTAGCGGGTGATATGCTGCAAAGTAGTTTCACTAAAGGGCTTGAGCAGGTGGCTGTGAGTATTTTAGCTGCGCCTCTGATTAGCCAATCAGTAACGCCTATCAGTTTTAATAATCAAACTGGCTTAGATGCTCTCTTACAAGTACTTATACCTACTTTTAAAATGGGTAACACGGGAGCAAAAATGCTTGAACAGCTTCAACAAGCTCAAGTGCAAGCTTTGGCCAGCGAAATCGTACACGTTAAAAACACACTTACCCAAGTGAGTGTCTCAACACCAAATCAACAGCCAGACACAAACCCGCTTGCACAATTTTTATTACCGATGAGATTACCTCCAGAAGCAGCCCAAACAGAAATAACACTTGGACAGTATAAAAAGCCAAGCGCCGGTAAATTAGAAGATAAAAATGTATGGTTTGTCAGATTAAACTTTGATTATGCCCAACTTGGGCAGCTACAAATTACTGCAGAGTTAATGGATAAAGCACTCGATTGCCAGCTATTAGCCTCGAGCCAAGAAGTAAGTGCAATTGCTCACCCTCACTTAGATAATTTAAGATCAAAACTAGCTAAACATGGCTTACAAGTTGGCGAGCTCAATTTAAGGCGAGGCGATGCCAACAATCAGGCATTCTATAAATCTCACGCAATTATTAATATTAAGGTTTAGCTATGAGTGAAACACCGATTAATAAATCAGCCATTGGGCTTTTGTACGAAGCTGGTAACACACCCACTGTAAGTGTTAAAGGGTTTGGTGAATTAGCTGATGAAATAATAGCAGCGGCGAAACTAAAAGGAATTATGATCCACGAAGATGCAGCACTTGCTAAAACGTTGTCGCATTTAGAGTTAGGAGAAGAAATTCCTAAAGAGCTTTATTATGTTATTGCAGAGCTTATTGCGTTTTCGTATGTATTAAGAGGTCAATTTCCGCCAGGTTGGCAGGATTTTCAAGGTAAGTTAAATATTAAGGCTTGAGCCAATTTATCCGCACATAAAAAAAGGCGCTAAGCACCTTTTTGTTTATGTAATGAAAATAGTAATTCGGCTTCTGCTCGTGGTAGTTCGCACTCGCGTATTACTTCATCAAGGTCTGCACCTAACTCAACCATTTTTACAGCACGAGAGTAAATTTTAGCATCAGGGTCATCGTATTTTTGCGCCGCTTGCTGTTGCATTAAATCTTGATTTTGTTGTTCGACTTCAAGCACTCGCTTACCAATACTTAAGAGCCCGGTTCTAATCTCCGAAATCTCACTGCGCAAAATATGAGTCTGCTCAGAGCTATCTTTAAGCTGCTGCGATACAGCATTAATTTCATTCGCGTGTTTATTTTTTAATGCAATAATTAACGCCAGCGATATAAGTCCTACCGCTAACGCTGATATAGCTATACTAAGTAACACCATAATTTATTTGGTAAAGCTTATATATCGCTTAACTCATCCCATTCGTCATCACTGAGTAACTTATTTAAATCAACCAAAATCAGTAATTCATTATCGCGGTTACAAACACCTTGAATAAACTTAGCGCTTTCTTCAGTACCAACATTTGGCGCACTGTCGATTTCAGAGCTGCGCAAGTAAACCACTTCCGATACGCTGTCGGCTAAAATACCAATAACTTGCTCTTCTGCTTCAATAATTAAGATGCGAGAGTTGTCAGTTGCATCAGCAGCTAGCAAACCAAAACGTGCACGAGTATCAATAACGGTAACAACGTTGCCGCGTAAGTTAATAATACCAATCACATATGAAGGTGCACCTGGTACAGGAGCTATCTCTGTATAACGAAGTATTTCTTGTACTTGCATTACATTTACGCCGTAGGTTTCTTCCTCTAGCTTAAACGTAACCCACTGTAAAATTTCATCGTTATTATCTGCGTTTTTATTTGCTGACAGTAATTTATCTTGATTCATGCTATTACCCCGTAATGGTCATTACTACTGACGGCTATCTAAGCCTTTCTCTAATAATATATTTAAATTATCTACGTCTATCAAAGCACACATTTTTTCTTTTATAACGCCAGCAAGCCATGGGCGCTTGCTTTTATTTGTACGCCATTTTACATCTTCTTTACTCAATGTAATGTTATTTATCAACTTTTCAGCTAATAAACCCCACTGGCTATCACCTAGTGTAATCAAATATTGATAATCTAAAGACGCCTCTAATTTATCATCATATTTTTCTGGCATAACCCAACGCGCAGTATCAACAACATTAAGCTTTTCTTCTCTGTTGAGCATAACGCCTTTAAACCATTTCGGCTTACCAAACAAATGATTTACTTCACCTAATTGATGTATTCCACCAAGTGCTTTTAATGGCACAGCCAAGGTCAAGCCAGCAACTTCAAAAAACAATGCCTGAAATTCACCATCAAAATAGTCTGATTGGCTAGTAGTTACAATCTCCAGCTCTGGCTTTTCTATAGTAGTAATTGCAGGTGCTATTACTTCCTCGTCAACCACTTCATTAACTTTTTCAGTTTTAAACGCTGGCTCAGCTATTGGCTCAATTTCAACATTGAGCAAGTCATTATCAAATGTACTCTCTGCTGCTTTTAATTGTTCTTTAGGTTTTGAATGAATATGCTGTTGTGAATCATCTGGGATTTGCTCAAGTAATTTTGCAACTGGCTCAAGGTTATCTACAGGCTCATCTTCACATAACAAAGCCCCGAGGTATTGTTTCATTACTTTTTCATTAGCAAACAATTGCTTACTCATTCATTAACCTTGTTCAATTAAATATTCTAGCAGTGCTTTATATGCGTATACACCGCGCGAGCGAGGACAAAACTCTACAGGTACTTTTTGTGCAAAGCTTGCATCTCTAAATTTGGTATCCACCGGTATCACACCTGGCCAAACTTTATCACCATATGTACTTTGCAATGTTTTGTATGCTTCTAACGATGCTTTAGTACGTTTGTCGTACATGGTAGGAATTATAGTATATTGATAATCTTTTGCTTGAGAGGATTGCATCAAATCCATAGTACGCATCATTCTATCAAGCCCTTTGAGTGCTAAAAACTCCGTTTGCACTGGCACTAAAATTCGCTCACTTGCTGCAAGCGCATTGACCATTAACACCCCTAAAACTGGAGGGCAATCTAAAATGGCATAATCGTAATGTTCGCTAATTTTTGCAAGCGCTTTTTTTAGTATTAACCCCATCCCTGTTTTATTACCCATACTTCGATCAAGCGTAGCTATTGCCATAGTCGCAGGTAAAATATCCAAGTTTTGAAGTGTTGATGGACACAAAGCTTGGAGTATCTCTTCACTTTGCATACTTGTACCACGGGCAAAAATATCGTACACACTGACTTCTAAATCCTCTGAGTCAATGCCAAAGTAATAAGTGAGTGACGCATGAGGGTCTGTATCTATAAGCAATACACGTTTACCTTGTAATGCCAAAATACCGGCAAGGCTCACTGCGGTTGTTGTTTTACCAACCCCTCCTTTTTGATTAGCGACAGTCCAAATCTTCACATTACATCCTAATTACTGTTCATTGCGCGTTGTTATGCGAATACCACCATGAGGCAAACGAATTATTTTTATTGTATCGTCATCTGAAGGAAGTTCAATTTCAGGTTCAATCACTGCAGGCTCATCAGCTTGCCCGTCACTTTTAACCTCTTGCTTTGGCGGTAATCCATACTTAGAAAGTGCGATAACAACTTTACGATTTTCTGCGCGCCCTTGTTCTGTATCGTTACTTGCAAAAGGTGAATATTGGCCATAACCTTCTATCGCCATTCTAGCTGAATTAATGCCTAATGCTTCCAGCTCTACTAAAATTGACGTGGCTCTAGCTACCGACAGCTCCCAGTTCGAACGAAATATCTCATTACGAATACTTTCATCATCAGTATAACCTCGTACTCTTACATAGTTATCTACTGGTGCAATAATATCTTTAACAATCTTGACGACCTGTTTTGCTCGAGAGTGTGCAACTGAACTACCACTTGAAAATAACATACCTGAGCTTAGCTCTATAATCAGCCAATCTTGGTTAAGCTCTAAACTGGCTTCTCCACCACGGATTTCATCAATAAGCGCTGACTGTAATTTAATTAATAAACTATCAAGAGGTTTGCCTAAATACTTTTGCTGGATGTTGCTTGTATCACTTTGGCCGTCGAGTAGCTCAGGACCTTGCTCTTCTTTTAATATACTTTCGCCATAAAGAACTTCTTGTTCAGGTGTCACTCTATCTGTCAATATTCCATTACCGTTGACACCTTCACCTTGCTGGGAGTATTGGCGAGCTGACTTATCAAAAACCTGTTCAAGGGAATCTGACAATATTTGGAATTGTTCTTCTTTATTAATCGCTATCGCATACAGAACCACAAAAAAAGCAAACATAATAGTCATGTAATCGGCATACGATACAAGCCAACGTTCGGTATGTTGACTTTTAGCAGCAGAGTGACGAAGTCGTCGGCGTAACATGTTATTCGTCCACTAAATTAGGGCGCTCTACACGATAGGCTTCAAGCTTTAATTCTATATTTACTGGGCTTTCACCTATGCTTATTGCAATAACGCCTTCTGCAAGCATTTCATGGTAAAGCATTTTTTGCTCTACACGCTGTTTTAACTTATTTGCCATAGGTAAAAACAATAAATTAGCTAAACCAACACCATAAATGGTCGCAATAAATGCCGTTGCAACGCCGGCGCCAAGCATTTGTGGATCGGTAATAAACGACATTGCCTGTATTAAGCCAAGCACCGCACCTAAAATACCAATGGTAGGGCTGTAACCCCCCATTGCTTCATAAACACGCGCGGCTTCAAGCAAACGATCGCGCTCTAGCAGTAAATCAATTTCAAGCGTGTCACGTAGTTTTTGCTCTGAGCAGCCATCGACAAGTAAGCTTAAACCTTTTGCTGCATACGCATCTGGGTGAGCTAAAGCTTCATTCTCAAGCGCTAAGTAACCTTCTTGACGTGCTTTATGAGACCATCGTTTAACTTGCTCTATTGCGTCTTCAATATCGTATTGTGGTGCAACAAAAACCCACGAGCTCATATTTAGCATCTTTTTGAATGTGCTAGCAGAGGTTTGCAACATAACAGCGCCAAGCGTGCCACCTAGTACAATAATAAGCGCAGGGCCATTAAATAAAGCTGAAACAACACCGCCTTCTAAAGAATAACCTAGACCTATTGCACTGAGTGCTACCAATAGTCCAAATATTGAGAGTTTATCCACAACCTACCTCTCTCATTATACGCGCTGCAACATCGCTCAATGCTAAGCTTTCACTTGAAAGCCCCGCATTAGCAATTGCTTGGGGCATTCCATAAACGACACAGCTTTTCTCATCCTGTGCCCAAATAGTTGCCCCCGTTTGTTTTAACATTCTTGCACCATCACGACCATCAGCGCCCATACCTGTTAAAACAATAGCAAGTACATCGCCTTGATACGTTTTAGCTGCACTAGCAAACGTTACATCTACGCTTGGTTTATAACTTATTCTCTCGCTATGATCTTCAAATACGCGCAGCGTTCTATTTGCTCCACGCCCCTCTACCATCATCTGCTGCCCGCCAGGCGCTAAATAAGCAGTTCCTGGTTGTAAGCGATCGCCTTGTTGTGCTTCTTTCACTTTTATTTGGCACAAACCGTTTAAGCGCGCTGCAAACGCAGGTGTAAATGCAGCGGGCATGTGCTGAATAAGTAAAATAGGGAGAGAAAAACTAGCAGGCAATTGAGTCAATATAGTTTGCAGAGCAACAGGACCACCTGTAGAAGTACCAATAGCTAAAAGTTGATATTGTTTTCCACTTGCTCGCATTGAGGCAACATTTGAACTTGTCGATGCAGCAGGCGCAGCTCTTTGAAAGCTTCTATCAGGCTGCTTGATTTGAGTTGTTGACGTGCTTGCTCTTTGCGAAAGTGAACTTGTTGGTTTAGTTGAAATGACTGGTTTAGCTGGTGTTGCCGCTCTGAATGTTCGCGGTAAACGTCTTCGCCCTATATCTTTTACTTTACTTTGCAAAAGCCTAATTGCATCTTCATTATTGCGCGCAATATCTTCAAATTTTTTCGGTAAAAAATCCATTGCGCCAGCATCTAACGCATCAAACGTTGCTGTTGCACCATCACGTGTAAGTGATGAAAACATTAAGATAGGAGTTGGGTTACTCGCCATTATCTCTTTAACTGCGCTAATACCATCAAGCACAGGCATTTCGACATCCATGGTGATCATGTCAGGACGCAATTGAGCTGCTTTCTCAACAGCCTCTCTGCCATTAACAGCAAAGCCTATAACTTGTATATCGCTATCTTGCTCAAGGATTTCGCTTACTCTACGGCGAAAAAAGCTTGAATCATCAACAACTAAAACTTTAACGGCCATTTAGCTCTCTTATTAAATTTATGCGTAGGTATATATTAAATATATACCTACTTTATTATTAGCCTGCGTAATGTTTTAACATGTTTGGAACGTCTAAAATCAGTGCAATGCCGCCATCCGAAGTTATTGTAGCGCCTGCCATACCTGGCGTTCCTTGAAGTAACGCATCAAGCGGCTTAATCACTACTTCTTCTTGGCCAATTAATGAATCAACAACAAAACCAATTTGTTGCGTACCAATTTGTACAATAACGACGTGACCCTTAGATTTTCGCTGAGAACGATCTGAGCCTTTTACTAACCAATGCTCAAGGTAAAATAACGGTATCGCCTTTTTACGCACAATAATTGTTAATTGCCCATCAACTACATTCGTCTTCGTTAAATCTAAATTGAATATCTCACTAACACCAGCCAGTGGTAACGCAAATGTTTGTGCGCCAACAACGACCATTAATGTCGGTAATATAGCCAAGGTAAGTGGTACTTTTATTTCTAAAATAGTACCGACACCAAGTTCAGACTGAATGCTTACTGAGCCATTAAGTTGCGTGATCTTAGTTTTAACTACGTCCATTCCTACACCACGGCCTGAAATATCAGATATTTCTTCTTTTGTAGAAAAGCCAGGTGCAAAAATCAGGTTATATGCTTCGGTGTCAGAAAGTCGACTCGCTTGGTCATGATCGAGTACGCCTTTACTAATTGCAATTTTTTTCAGTTTTTCAGCATCCATACCTGCACCATCATCTTTGATGGTTAGCAAAATATGGTCGCCCTCTTGAGACGCTGATAAAGTAACATTACCTGTTCTAGACTTACCTGCAGCTTCACGGACAGCGGGCATTTCAATACCATGGTCAACTGAGTTTCTAACTAAATGCACAAGCGGATCTGCAAGTGCTTCAACTAAGTTTTTATCTAGATCGGTTTCTTCACCAATAAGCTTTAAATCAATATCTTTATTTAAGCTACGTGCTAAGTCGCGTACAACGCGAGGGAAGCGACCAAATACTTTCTTAATTGGTTGCATTCGCGTTTGCATAACCGCACCTTGAATATCTGCAGTCACTACATCTAAGTTAGAGATTGCTTTACCCATCGCTTCACTGTCTGAGTTAGTCGCTAAACTAACCAAACGATTTCGTACAAGAACTAACTCACCAACCATATTCATAATTTGATCGAGTCGTTTTGTATCTACGCGAACGGTGGTTTCTGCAGCTGGTGGCGCTGATTTTTTTGGAGCTGCTGCTGGTGGTGCTTTAGCTGCTGGCTTCTCTGGCGCTTTTTCAACTGGTTTTGGAGTATGAGCTTTAGCTGGCGCAGCTTTTTTTACTGGTTCACTCACTTGTTTAGCTGGCGGTGAAACAGGTTCAGGTTGTTTTGCAGCTGGCGCACTTTCTATCGATTTAGGAGCAGTGCCTTTACCATGAAGTTCATCAAGAAGCGCTTCAAATTCGTCATCACTAATTTCATCATCTGATGAATTAACTGTATTTGCCGCTGGTGTAGCTGGTTCTACAGGTGTTTTATTGGCATCATTTTGTTCAGGTTTGCTCGTAACTTCACCAAAACTGCCAACACCATGTAACTCGTCTAATAAGCTGTCAAATTCATCATCAGTAATATCACCACTAAAATCACTACTACTTGCTACTGGTTTTTCAACTGCAGGACCTTGTCCTTTACCGTGTAGCTCATCAAGTAAGCTTTCAAATTCGTCTTCAGTGATTTCATCTATTTCAGCATCGCTAACCGAAGGCGCTCCGCTAAATAGTTCATCAAATGCAAACGGATCTTCATCATCAGCTACCGGTGTATCCACCACTTCATTATGAGGTTGTTCAACCTCTGTTTGTGAAGAGGCTTCAGTGGCTTCGGCTTCTGTTGGAGGTAGACCTAAGATATGAAGAGTATGAAGTAATTCAGGATCTGCAGGTTCAGGCTTGTCTCTGTTTTGGATAGTCGCAAACATCTCATTAATGGTGTCTAGTGCTTGTAAAATAACATCCATTAACTCTGAGTTGACTGTTCGCACGCCTTGACGTAGTAAATCAAATACGTTTTCAGCACCGTGACAAGCATCAACAAGTTCTGTCATAGCTAAAAAGCCTGCACCACCTTTTACAGTGTGAAAACCTCTAAATATAGCGTTTAGTAACTCGGTATCTTCTGGATTATTTTCCAGCTCAACTAACTGTTCAGATAAAAGCTCTAGGATTTCTCCAGCCTCTACAAGAAAGTCTTGTAAAATATCTTCATCGACTTCAAACATGCAGTTACTCTCCTCTTAGAAGCCCAAACTTGATAAAAGATCATCAACTTCATCTTGATCAGATACAACATCATTACGCGATTCTTTATCAATAATAGGGCCTTCAGGACCTGCTAAAGTTTGTGTGGCAACTGGTTCTTTTATTTTTTGTTGTTCTACTTTATTCGCGGTGCTGTTAGTGTCGTCTTGTTCAGCAAACGCAGTTAAAAGATGCAGTAAACTTTCTTCTACTTCCCTAACAAGTTCAATAACACGGCGAATAACTTGACCTGTTAAGTCTTGATAGTCTTGAGCCATTAGTACATTTGTCATTAAGCTTTGAAGCTCATCAGTCTTATGATGAGAGTTGTTCATAAACTTATCGATGCTATGGCAAAGTTGCTTAAACTCACCAAGCTCAATCTCGCGGCTCATTAAACGATCCCATGTCGGTTTGATATGAGATATTTCGTCCGCTAACTGTTGGGCTATAGGAAGACTCGCTTCCACTGCATCCATTGTTTTATTAGCCGCATTTTCTGTCATTTCTATAACATAATTAAGCCGCTTTTTAGCATCTGGAATCGCATCTGTCGTTATATCAGTTAAGCGAGTATCAAGCTCAAAACTTTTAAGGGCTTCGTGCAGTTGACGAGTCAACTTTCCAACTTCAGCAAATAATTCAGATTGCTCTTTAGAAGCAGCCTCTAAAATCAACTGATTTGCTTTGTCTTGCTCATCATTTTCTAAAAAAACAACGAGCTGACGAGCTTGTTCTAACGTTATTTGAGGCGCAGCTGGTGCTGGCATAAGCCTCTCCCCCATCATTAGCCTAAGCGTTCAAATACTTTTTCTAATTTAGTTTTTAATGTTCCAGCCGTAAATGGCTTAACAATATAACCATTCACGCCAGCTTGCGCCGCAGCTATTATTTGTTCTTTTTTAGCTTCTGCCGTTACCATTAATACAGGGATATGTTTTAACTTCTCGTCTGCACGTATTGCTCTTAAAAGATCAATACCCTGCATTCCAGGCATATTCCAATCCGTAACTACAAAATCAAACACTTGATTTTGCAACATAGGCAAAGCTGTAGACCCATCATCAGCTTCTTGAACGTTAGTGAAACCTAAGTCACGTAACAGGTTTTTTATAATGCGTCTCATCGTTGAAAAATCATCAACTACAAGAATTTTCATGTTTTTATCCAAAACATCCCCCAGTGAGGTATTAACCTTTGTTTACTTACTACTAATTTATCCAGTCATTGATTTTAGCTTTAAGCTTAATCATCGCCTGACCATGTATCTGACTTACACGCGATTCACTTACATCGAGTATATGTCCTATTTCTTTTAAATTCATTTCATCGTTGTAGTACAAAGAAAGCACCATTGCATCACGCTCTGGTAATGACTTAATTGCACTTAGCAAAGACTCATTAAACCTATCATTTTTAACATTATTAAAAGGTTTATCTTGTGCTAAATCTTGGCCTACAGGAGTAATAACATCCTCATCTACACCAAGGTCTTCAATGCCTAATATTTTACTCGTATTCGCATCATTTAAAATATGATGGTACTCATTGAGCGAAATTTCAAGTTTTTCAGCAACTTCTATGTCCGTTGGTTCGCGGTTCAGACTACTTTCGAGCTCAGTAATTGCTTCTGCAACTTGCCTGTTTTTACGGTGAACTGAACGAGGAGCCCAATCACCACGGCGCATTTCATCAAGCATAGCACCGCGAATACGAATACCTGCAAAAGTTTCAAAGCTTGCGCCTTTTGTTGCATCAAAGTTTTTCGAAGCTTCTATTAAGCCTATCATTCCTGATTGAATTAAATCATCAAGTTGAACGCTAGGTGGTAATCGAGCAATTAGATGACATGCCACTTTATTAACAAGTGATGCATGCTTCTCAACAATCACATTTAAATTTTGTGTTGATTGATATCCCATAGCTCTATTCACCAGTGTTGTCATAATTAACCGTTTACTAGTTTCTCAATGAAAAACTCTAAATGCCCAGATGGTTGGTTGGGTATTGGCCATTTAACTGCTTTTGTTGCCAGCGTTTTAAACGCAAGAGCGGCTGGCGAATTTGGAAAGAGCTCTACTATTACTTTTTGACGACGTGTTGCTTTGCGCATATTTTCATCATAAGGAACCGTTGCTACTAGCTCCATTGATACATCTAAAAAGCGGTCGGTAACTTTAGATAGCTTTGCAAACAATTCAGTGCCTTCACGCATACTGCGCACCATATTGGCAACAATTTTAAATTTATAAACGCCGTGCTCACGACTTAATACTTTAATAAGTGCGTAAGCGTCGGTGATTGATGTCGGCTCATCGCATACAACAACCATTACATCTTGCGCTGCACGCGAGAAGCTCAGTACCATGTCTGAAATACCAGCAGCTGTATCTACAATTAAAATATCAAATTCGGTATTCAATTCGCTAAACGCACGAATTAGCCCAGCATGCTCAGATGGTGATAATTCAACCATACTTTGCGAACCCGATGTAGCGGGTACAATTTTAATTCCTGCAGGGCCTTCAACTAAAATTTCATCAAGCTCACATTCACCAGACAAGACATGTGACAGGTTACGCTCTACACGTAAACCAAGCATCACATCACAGTTTGCTAAACCCAAGTCAGCATCCAGCACTAATACTCGATTACCTTGCTGCCCAAGTGCAATAGCTGTATTTAGAGAAACATTTGTTTTCCCTACTCCACCTTTACCACCGGTTACAGCGATAACTTTTACGCCGTTGTTATTGTTTTGACTCATTTTGCGCAGGCCGCTTGCTTGATCTAATACTGTGTTAATCATACATCCCTACTGTGCTTGGCGCCACTGCTTGGTGCCTTGAATGTTGTTCTTTTGTTCTTTTTAAATATAATTGCTCAGCCTTTTTAACTAGTTTCTCAGCATTTGCAACACGAATATCCTCTGGTACTCGTTGACCATTAGTAAGATACCCTATTGGAAGGCGATTTTGAATCGCAATACTAATAATCTCACCCAAACTTAATGATTCGTCTAACTTAGTGAAAATACAGCCACTTAACTGTACTTTTTTAAAGTGACGTACAGTTTCTTGCAATACATTAATTTGTGCTGTCGCGCTAAGTACTAAGTAGCTGCGAATATCTACACGTTGGTTACGCATTAACGTGTTTAATTGCTCAGTTAAACGTAAATCTCGCTGGCTCATACCTGCTGTGTCAATTAATACTAGACGTTTATTTCGTAAATGATATAAAACTTCAGCTAATTCATTAGCATCTTTAACTTGCTTAACACCACAACCAATAATACGACCATATGTTGCAAGTTGTTCATAAGCACCAATTCTGTATGTATCAGTGGTTATTAAGGCCACTTTATCGGCACCATATTTTTGTGCGCCTAGAGCTGCAAGCTTAGCAACAGTCGTTGTTTTACCCACACCTGTTGGACCCACTAACGCATATACACCACCTTGGCGAAGTATTTCATTATTGGTTGTTTGCATTTGATCTTCGACCATAGTTAACAATGCTTTCCAACCTTGCTTACGAGACACGTCATCAGGTACAAAACATGCCATTTGCTGTGCTACTTCTTTATCGATACCCATACCGACTAAACGGTCAACCATACAAGCACGTGTTGGATCGCGACGCGCCATATCTTGTTGCATCAAGCCTGATACTTGGTGCTCAAGTAATTGACGAATTGCGTTCATTTCTTCACGCATTGTTGTCATTTCTTCGCTTTCATTATTAGGTGCTTGTTGGCGAGTGGTTACTGGGCTATCTAAATCATCAAAGTCGCGGTCTAAATCATCAAAACCTAAGCTATCCGCTTGAGTTTGTGGACGAACTGGCGCAGCAGCTTCAGGAGCAAACATATTTTTAGTACGCTGCCCCATATCAGGTTCTTGATAGTTATCAGTAGTATCAATACCCGATTGTGAAAACATTGATGCAAGCTCAGGAGAACGAGGACGCGGTGATTGACGCTCTAATAATGCTTGTAGGCTGTCAGCAACCTTTGCTTGAGGCTCAGGCTTGGCACGCTGTGGCTCTGGTTTTACAAAATTATGCATGCTTTGTTGTGGCGCCTGAGTACGCGGATCTACAGGGCGTTGTGGTTGCGCTGCTACTTTAGGGGCTGCTTTGTCATAATCAACTGCCGCTACAATTTCTACACCGTTAGCCAGTTTTTTATTTGACATAATAACCGCATCAACACCTAACTCATCTTTAACTTCTTTAAGTGCTGTGCGCATATCTTTAGCAAAAAAACGTTTAATTTTCATGATTCAACCCCTGTTAAAATCTTATTGTTGGCCTACCGAGCTTACAATTTTGATCTGTCTTTCGTCTGGTACCTCTTGATAAGACATCACTCTCAATCCTGGAATGGTGTACTTAACAAAACGAGATAACACAGTGCGTAACATTCCTGACGTTAGCAATATAGAAGGTTCGCCGGCCATTTCTTGATTTTGATGCGCTTGTGTCAATGACACTTGAAGTCGCTCTGCAAGTCCTGGCTCAATACCGGCACCTTCATCGCCTGCATTTTGTAATGACTGATGCAACATTTGTTCCAACTCAGGCGCCAAGGTTATGACAGGGATTTCTGATGACATTCCCACCGCATCTTGAACAATTAATCTACGCAGTGAAATACGCACTGCAGCCGTTAATACATCAGGGTCTTGACTACGTGGGCCATACTCAACAAGGGTTTGAACAATTGAGCGCATATCGCGAATAGCCACGCCTTCATTTAATAAATTTTGTAGTACTTTTACAATAGCAGTTAATGGCAATACATCAGGTACTAGTCCTTCCACTAAGCGAGGATGGCTTTTAGCAAGCATATCAAGTAGGTTTTGAACTTCTTCATGCCCTAGTAATAACGCTGCACTGTTAGTTAATAACTGGCTAATATGAGTGGCAACTACCGTGGCTGAATCTACTACGGTATAACCTAGTGATTGTGCTTCATCTTTTTGATCTGGCTTGATCCATACTGCATCAAGGCCAAACGCAGGATCTTTTGTTTCAACCCCTTTAATTGGACCAAATACTTGTCCTGGATTAATCGCTAGCTCGTCGCCATGCTTCAGCTCGCTTTCACCGGTTGAAACCCCCATTAGCGTTATTCTGTAAGCATTAGGGTCAAGCTCTAAGTTGTCGCGTATATGTACCGGCGGTACTAAAAAACCAAGCTCTTGAGAAAGCTTTTTACGCACCCCCTTAATACGATTAAGTAGCTCACCACCTTGTGATTGGTCCACTAACGGAATTAATCTATAACCGACTTCTAAGCCAATTACGTCAACCTGTTGAACGTCATCCCAGCCTAGTTCTTTTTGTTCTTGTTTATTAGCAACACCCGTTGCAACGCTTCCGCCATTAGCGGCCTCTTCAGCTTCTGCCGCAGCAGCTTTTAATTTACTTTGCTGTGTGTAGTAAGCTAAGTAACCCAGTAACGCACCCAAACTTAAAAAAGCAATATGCGGCATACCAGGCACTAAGCCCATGATGATCAAAATACCAGATGCAATAAAGAGTGACTTTTCGTTGCCTAGTTGTTTCTTAAATTGGTCCCCCATATTGAGCGACTCATTTTGGCGTGTAACAACAATCGCGGTACCAATTGAAAGTAGTAAGGAAGGGAGTTGAGCAACTAAGCCATCGCCAATGGTAAGTAATGTATATACTTCCATTGCATTGCCAAAACTCAAATTGTGCTGGATCATACCGACAAATAAACCACCAACAATATTGATGATTAGTATAACAATACCTGCAATCGCATCACCTTTTACAAATTTACTCGCACCATCCATTGAGCCGTAAAAATCAGCTTCGCGAGTTACTTCCTCGCGGCGGTCACGCGCTTGTTCTGCGCTGATAAAGCCTGCGTTCAAATCGGCGTCAATTGCCATTTGTTTACCCGGCATTGCATCAAGGGTGAAACGCGCAGATACCTCAGAAATACGACCAGCACCTTTAGTAATTACTACAAAGTTAATAATGATCAGGATTAAAAACACAACCAAACCAACAGCGTAATTACCACCGATAACAACTGAGCCAAACGCTTCAATTACTTTACCGGCAGAATCACCACCATTATGGCCTTCAAGTAACACAACTCGAGTACTGGCAACGTTAAGTGCTAAGCGCATAATTGTAGCGATTAGTAATACAGAGGGAAAAATACCAAATTCAACCGGCTTCATCGTGTAAACAGTTACAAGTAAAACCACTAACGCGAGAGCAATATTAAACGAGAAAAGGATATCGAGTAAAAATGGCGGTAGTGGTAAAATCACCATTCCCAAGGCAGCAAGCACAAGCAAAGGTGTACCTACCCCTTTGGCATAGTCTTTTTTGTCTCTGTTAAGTTGTTGTAATACCGCTTTAAAACTCATAATTCTACAATTTCAAAAAATTGACACTACGTAGAATTTGCAATAACTATTCCAAGTTACTCAGTTAACGGTTTAATACTTGTAGGCATCGGGGATTGGCAGCTTTTTATTGAGCTTAGTTGGACGTTTTCCGCGCCCTTTATTAAAGCGCTTTAGCTGAAATACATACGCTAAAACTTGCGCTACTGCGGTAAATAGCTGATCGGGTATTTGCTCCCCTACTTCAGCCGTATGGTAAAGCGCTCGGGTCAACATGGGGGATTCTAATATAGGTACTTCATTCCCTATTGCTACTTTTCGAATTTGCATCGCCATTTCATCAATGCCTTTAGCAAGTACTATAGGCGCACCTGCGCGCTCCGTGTCGTATTTTAATGCTACAGAGTAGTGAGTTGGGTTGGTAACAATAACATCAGCGTCAGGAACATCTTGCATCATGCGGTTTTGCGACATTTGCCTTTGTGTTTGCCTAATGCGCGCTTTTATTTGCGGGTCACCTTCAGAATTTTTATACTCATCTTTAATTTCTTGCATTGTCATTTTAAGTTGTTTGTTATGGTTGTAACTTTGAAATGGCGCATCAATGGCGGCAATAACAATTAAAGTGCACGAAAGGCCTAAAAACATCCACCCTAAAATCTCTAAGGCATGAATAATATTACCCGGTGCACTTTCTAAGCTTAAATGCAGTATTTCATCAAAATAAGTATTAATTAAAAACACAGCAAAACTTGCAACCAAACCAAATTTTAAGAGTGACTTTACAAGCTCAATAGCCGCTTGTGGACCAAACATCCGCTTAAAACCCTTCATTGGCGACATTTTACTTGCTTTAGGTGCAGCAGCTTCCCAGCTAAAGTTAAAACCACCGAGTAACGTATTACCAATAAATGCAGCCAAAACGATAATTAATACAAACATAGCCATAGGAAACATTAACGCGTCTGCAACCTCTCCCCACACGGCAAACATTTTAGTGGTATCAAAGGCTTCGTTGCGGTTTAAGCTAAGGGTTCGGCCCATTACATTGTATAAACCTTTACCAATTTCAGGACCATACATCAAAAGCGATATAGCTGAAAAAATAAGTACAAACATGGTACCTAACTCTTTTGAGCGTGCTATTTGGCCTTTCTTTTTAGATTCTTCAAGCTTTTTGGATGTGGGTTCTTCTGTTTTTTCTTGTCCTGAGTCTTCAGACATGACTTTCTCCTAAGGTGAGCAACCAACTAAAGTACACATTAGCTCAACCATTTTTAACCATTGAAACTCAAACTGAGTAACAAAGTTACCTAGTGTCGCCCAAATAATAATAAGTCCCGCTACCAAGGTAAACGGAAAACCGATAGAGAAAATATTTAATTGCGGCGCTGCACGCGTCATAATCCCAAACGACATATTAATAACGAGCATAGCGGTAAGCGGTGCAAGTGAGAGTACCAGTGCGGTAGTAAACATCCAGCCGCCCCAGGTCACTATGTCCCAGTAATGATCTACAGACCACCATGTGCCATCAATAGGTAGCACTTGAAAGCTATGTACCACCATTTGAATCATCATTAAATGACCGTTAAAAGCAAAAAATAACAAGGTAGCCAAAATAAGGAAAAACTGGCCAACCGCTGGGACGCTTGCGCCATTAGAGGGGTCAATAACCGAAGCAAAACCTAAACCGGTTTGCATCGCAAGTATTTGCCCTGCTAACACAAAAGTATTTAATAAAAGTATAGATGCAAAACCAATAGCAACACCAATCAGCATTTGTTGAATAACGACTAAAATCATCTCAAATGAAAATAAATTAGTGAATGTAGCGGGCGGTAGAACAGGAACAACAAGAAAAGTTACAACAACTGATAACCCCATTTTTATCCGTGTAGGGACATTTTTAGCACCTAAACCAGCCATAATCATAATCATTGAGCTAATGCGTACCAGGGGCAGCAAAAAATCGCTCAACCATTGAATAACGACAGCAAAGGGGTATTCCACGTTTAACCTGCAATTTCAGGAATAAGTAATACTAGGCGAGTAAAAAAATCCATTAGTTCTTGAGTAAGCCAGTGCCCACCTACAATAAGCGCACTAATGGTAATTAATAAACGAGGTAAAAAGCTCAACGTTTGCTCATTGATTGATGTTGCCGCCTGAAATACAGCAACCACTAAACCAATAATTAGGCCTGGGACTACAATTGCAGACACCAATTTAATAACTAAAAACAGCGCGTCACTTAGAATATCAACAAAAATTTCCGGTTCCATGTTGTACTCCTATTGTTGGGTCATGTTAATGCTTTGCATACTAAGTCCCTAAACCAAAGCTTTTAGCTAGAGTCCCCATCACTAAGCTCCAACCATCAACAAGTACAAACAGCATAATTTTAAACGGTAAGGACACTATCATGGGGGAAAGCATCATCATACCCATCGCCATTAAGACCGAAGCGACCACTAAATCAACAATTAAAAATGGGATAAAAAACATAAACCCAATTATAAATGCCGTTTGCAGTTCGCTGGTTACAAAGGCCGGTATTAACACTATTAATGGCGTATCTTGTGGCGAATTTAACTGATCGTAACCAGCAATTTTAGCAAACGTTTCTAAATCTTTTAAACGCACCTGTGAAAGCATAAATGCTTTCATTGGCTCTTTAGCAATCTCTAAAGCCTCTACTGATGTAACCTGCTCATTTAAGTAAGGCTCTATAGCTCGCTCGTTTACCTGCTGATAAATAGGCGCCATTATAAAAATACTTAAAAAAAGTGACATACCTAATAACACTTGGTTTGACGGTGTTTGCTGTAAGCCAATTGCTTGGCGCAAAATGGCGAGTACAACAATAATTCGTGTAAAAGAGGTCATCATAATTATGGCGGCCGGTATAAAACTCAGCGCCGTCATAATTGCTAAAACTTGTAACGTTACTGAGTAATCTTGCGTGCCATCAGCGTTTGTTGTAATAGTAAGGGCATCAATTCCTTCTGCACTTACATTTGGTACAAACACCATGGCAAAAATAATAAGCAGCCACTTTGTCATAGGTTTAATTCTTTTTATTTTGGTTTGATTGCGGGTTTAAAAGTTTACCAAATCGTTTAGCGAGTTCAGGCAGTTCTTTTTCACTTAATGGGGTTTCTAACTTGTGTAAATAATTAATACTGTGGGGAGTTACACCAAGCAAATGCTGAGCATTATCTATCTCAACAACCATTAAACGCTCGCGAGAACCTAAAGGTAGACTTCTAACTACTTTAAACTCATCACTATTTGCTAAATTAGGGTTAAGCTTTTTAACAAAAAATGCCAGTACAATAATCAGCACTAGCACCATTACAAGCGACAGCACCATAGAGAGTATATCCCCAGTGGGTGTTGCCACATCTGCTTTTGAAAAAACGGTAGTCGTTAAAGCAACTAATAAGCTCATCGTAATTTTTTGATCCGCTCTACTTGGCTTATCACGTCAGTTAAGCGAATACCAAATTTGTCGTTTACTACAACTACTTCACCATGAGCGATTAAAGTACCATTAACTAGTACGTCTAACGGCTCACCCGCAACACGGTCAAGCTCAACAACAGAGCCTTGATTAAGTTGCAGTAGGTTACGAATATTGATTTTAGAGCGCCCTACTTCCATTGAGATAGTAACGGGAATATCTAAAATAGTGTCGAGTTTTCGTTTTTCATCACCACTCATTTCGTGTTTTGAATCACTTAACTCATCAAGCTCTGCAACATGTGCTTCGCCACTATCATCTGGACCTTCGGCTTCTGCTAATGCTGCTGCCCATTCATCCATTGTGTCTTGATCATCGCTCATACTTTTAACCTTTTAATCAATTACCAGTCTAAGTCTACACCGTCAGAGAGGTGTAAATCATCTTCTAGTTCTGCTAATTCTGCATCTGAGTCAATTTTCTTGCCGCCTTTGGTAAATACATGCAGCTCAGATTTAACTGAATCAGGTCGTTTAATTTTTTCACTAATTTGAAGCGCAACATTATCGCGAGACCGACCCATCTTGGCTCTAAATGTAGGGAGCTCCTCAACAAATACGGTTATATGCTCAGGCATTTCAACCGGAATAATATCACCTGCTTTTAATTCCATAATTTGCTTTAAGGTCAAATCAACTTCAAGTAACTGAGTCGACATATCAACCTCAACATCCATTATTTCATCGCGAAGTGCTTTGCTCCAACGTAAGTCGGTATCCTCTGTATCAGATTGAACACCCGCATCTAAAAGCTCTCGGATTGGCTCAAGCATCGAATACGGAAGTGCAATATGAAAATCGCCGCCACCGCCATCAAGCTCAATATGAAAAGAGCTAATAACCACAACTTCTGTTGGACTTACAATATTCGCCATAGCTGGGTTTACTTCTGAATCGAGATATTCAAACGATACATCCATAACCGGTGCCCATGCTTCTTTATAATCTTCAAAGATTATTTTAAGGAGCATTTGTACAATCCGGCGCTCTGTTGGGGTAAATTCTCGGCCCTCTATTTTTGCATGATAACGCCCGTCACCACCAAAAAAGTTATCTACCAAAATAAACACAAGTCGTGCTTCCATGGTAATCAGGCCAGTGCCTTTTAAAGGCCTAAAACGGACCATATTTAAACTGGTTGGGACAAATAAAGTATGAATATACTCGCCAAACTTAATCATTTGCACGCCGTTAATAGACACCTCTGCGGTGCGACGCATCATATTAAATAGGCTAATTCGCATATGACGAGCAAAGCGTTCGTTAACAATTTCCAGCGTCGGCATACGACCACGTACGATCCGATCTTGCGAAGAAAAATCGTACTGAAGCGTACTTCCCCCGCCATCTTCACCTTCGTGTATATCTTCCTCTTCAACGTCATCAACACCATGTAATAGCGCATCAATTTCGTCTTGGGATAATAAATCGCTCACGCTAACCCCTTATTGCATCACAAAGCCGGTAAACAATACCCGCTCAATTACTTTGCTGCCTTCAACATCATTTAAAGCCGCTTGGACTTTTTCAAGTGCAGAAAAACGAAGTGTTTCTTTACCAGAGCTCGTACTTAATTCATCAGCTGTTGTAGTAGAAAACACACTCAATAGCGTCCCTTCTATTAGTGGAATATGTTTTTTGGCTGTTTCCTCGTTTACTTCACCACGCACTAATAACTGCACTTTAATTTGTACAATTCTATCGCGACTTGAACCTGGCACATTAAATACAAATGGGCGTGGCATAGCCACATATAAAGCACTACCAATTTCAGCTGAATCAGTAGGCTCAGCTGAAGCTGCATCTGTTGATATTGCAGTCTCTTCATCTAAGCTTTCAACTGGCGCATCCGAACCTGACATAAAAAAGTAACCCGCTGCACCACCTACAATAACTAGTACAGCTAATATGATTATTATTAGTTTCTTTTTACTTTTACCGGTTTCTTCGATTTCTAAACTTGCTTCTTCAGCCATCATGATTCCTTTAATCGCAAAGGTACTTGCTTGTTTTAACTATTATAATAGCAGTACTTAGGCATAGTAATCTATTGATGATGAAGTTTGTTGTCGAGAACTTTGTGCAGTGTTATTTGCTTGCTCGCCGTTTTCATCATTAACTGACTTATTATTAGCCAAATTACCTTGGGCTCCACTCTCACTTTGCTCAGCTGTTTCACCACCTGATTGCCCATAAGAAATAGTGCTTTCACCAAGCTCTAGCCCTTGTTGCGCTAACATTTCACGTAAGCGCGGCATTGATTGCTCAAGTGCTTCTTTGGCTTGCTGGTTTTGTACAACAAAGTTTATATGTGCTTGTTCTGCATCGCTACGAATACGTATTTGCATGCTGCCCATTTCTGGAGGATCGAGGCGAATTTCTGCTTCTTTATTATTAATGCTCAACATTGAGCTAACGCGCTCTTGCAGTAATTTAGCTGCATCACTTTTAACAATATTAATTGCCTGCATTACAGCTGGATCAATACTTACTTGCTTAACTTGTGATGTACTTTGTAATTGTTGAGTTTGTATTATTTGGGTATCAAGTAAGCTCTGCTCGTAACTTAATGAGTCGTATTGGCTTAATGTGCTCGTTTGCTGAGTATTTAAAGCGGCTGTAATTTGCGTAAATACTTGTGCTACGCGTGTAGGAGTTTGTTCTGCCGTTATTTTTTTAAGCCCATCTTTTTGTAACTCTTCAAATGATTTTAATAAATCATCACGCTTAGCTGAGGTTGCTACGGCTTTATTAATATCCGCGCCTTCGTTTGTAGATGCCTTTAAGCTTAACTTTTGTGGATCATATACTGTATTAGGAGTCTCTGAGGCCACAAACGTTTTTGAGTCTGATTTAGCGGTATCAGCAAGCCCTATTTCAATAGAAGCTTTTAACTCATTAATTGTTTGCTTAAGCACTGACAACTGCTCGCCTTTAGGCTGCTCTGTTTTAATATATGCGTTTAATTGCGTTAATAAACTTTGTTTATCAGCTGTATTAAGTGAATTTATTTCTGCGCTAAAAGAGTGTTTTGTTACCGTGCTTTGCGCTTTTTCGTTATCAGTAATAAATTGTGCAAGCATTTGCTTAAGATTTGAAGTGTTACTAGTTGCGCTATTTGTTGAATTAGTATTCTCTAATACCTTAACTTGCGCGTTAAGTTGTGAGCGCTGCTCAGGCGTTAAACTAGCAATAACGCTATTAGCTTTAATTAAGCTCGCATCTTTAGTCATTAACGTATCTATTGCTGCATTATTATCACCTTCAGTTGTGGCTAAAGGAGACAGAGTAACACCCGCTTTGTCGGTGGGTGTTGGCAAAACTATATTATTTTTATCAGCAGACTTATTTTGTCCTAGCTGCTCTTTAGAACTCATTAATGCAAATTCAGGTTTTTCTAATGTAGAGCCAGGGCTGTCATCGGGCTTTTTATTTATAGAATTTAATGGCCCTTCAATAGCTTCAGCAACATCACTTTTTCGATGCTTGCCTTCATTTAATGGTAAAGAGTTCAAAGGTAGTGGGCTTAAGTTATCGCTTTTTGAATCAATTAATTTAGCCGTTTTAGAGTCTACATTAGTGGCAATTGGATTTTGCACTACACTGGCTGTATTCGCTTCTTCAGTCGTTACTTCATCACTTGTATTAGCAGATAAAATTACTGAGGTGGTTTCTAACTCTGCATTTTCTGATTCTAAACTGTTAGTTGCATCGAACGGCTTATTAATCGAGGTGCTCATTGCTTGTGCTGAATTAATTTGATCAAGCATCTCAACAGATACAAAAGTAACTTCGTCTGTTGTTATTTCATCTAGCTTTACGCTCAGATTTTCATTTTCTTCTGGCTGTTTATGCTTAGGTATGGCAATCGAGTTTTCGGCATCGGGATTTTTATTGCCCTTAAGCAAAGGCCTCATAGAGTTATGTGCTTCGTTTAGCTGGCTTAAAAATTCCTCGCCTAAATTTCCTTCGCCATTAGCTAAGCTATTGTCTTTAAAAGCTAACAGTGAATCTTTTTCAGAAGAAACTAAAAACGAAATGTTATTCATCGCCATAAATCACCTAATACCATTACGGCAATATGCCACCGCATACCGCCAAAAGTTAAATACCACTAAGTAACAAAGCAATTAACGTGCCTGAATTACAAAACTTTCCGACGTTGAAAAAACTGATTAGCTGAAAACTCATCTAACATTTTTTGCTCGTTTTTAGCCATTAACGCATTTGCTTTGAGTTTTTGATTCTCGATTAATTTGGCAACTGCTTTAGCTTTAATTTGCTGCTTAAGCCATAGCGTTTTACGTTGAGTAACAACTTGCTTAGCTGTATTTACTGTACTTGCTTGTTGGCGAATTGCCTCTTCAATTTTAGCTATAAAAGCATGGTACTGACCAAACCCTGCACTAGATAAACCCGACTTACCTTTTAGGTGTAACTGTTGAGAATATTCAAGTCTAAAGTTATTTAAACCTTGCAGCTTTTGTTGATTTGCTTGCAAATTTTGATTGGCTTGTAAGTAACTCATGCGCAAACTTTCTTCTTTATCATTTTCAATTTTGAGCAATAAATCGAGTTTATTTTTAGCCATTATGCTTGTCCTAGTAACTGAGCAAGACCTTGCAGACCATCATCGTAACTAATGACATCTCGCATACCTTGTTGTAAAAATGCATTTACTCTTGGCATCATATTTATGGCTTGGTCGAGCATTTGATCGGTCCCTTTTTGATAAGCACCTAAAGTAATCATATCTTTGTTTTGTTGATACATTGAATAAACTTGCTTAAGTACACGGGCTTGTTGCATGTGTGGTTCAGAAACGACTTGAGGCATAACACGCGAAATCGATTTTTCTATATCTATAGCGGGATAGTGCCCGCTGTCGGCTAAATCACGCGATAATACAATGTGGCCATCTAAAATAGCTCGCGCTGCATCAGCAATAGGGTCTTGCATATCATCGCCTTCACTCAACACCGTAAAAAAGGCGGTAATTGAACCCTGTCCTTCACCGCCATTACCAGCACGTTCCACCAGCGCAGGTAATTTAGCAAACACCGAAGGCGGATAACCCTTTGTAGCAGGCGGCTCGCCTACAGCAAGTGCAATTTCACGTTGCGCCATTGCATAACGCGTTACCGAATCGAGTAACAATAATACGTTTAAACCCTGATCTCTAAAATACTCTGCAATAGTTACGGCGCTCTCACAGCCTTTTAAACGCATAAGCGGTGATGAATCAGCGGGCGCTGCGACAACAACTGAACGTTTGCGCCCTTCTACACCAAGTATTTCTTCAATAAATTCTTTTACTTCGCGGCCACGCTCCCCCACTAAGCCAACAACAATGACATCGGCTTCGCTACCTCGGGTCATCATACCGAGAAGTACTGATTTACCCACACCGGAGCCTGCAAACAAGCCCATGCGCTGGCCTTGCCCTACTGTAATAACCGAGTTAATAGCACGCACACCTACATCCATAGGCTTAGTGATTGGTCTTCTTGAAAGCGGGTTTATAGTATTTTGTGCAAACTTTAAATGATGCTCAGCATTAATTTTACCTAGGCCATCTAGCGGTCGCCCTAAGCCATCAACCACGCGCCCTAGTAAACTCATCCCTACAGGTAAACCTAAGTTATTAACTTGAGGAATAACACGCGCACCAGGAAGTACACCAGAGATATGATCATTAGGCATCAAGTACAAAGTTTGATCGTTAAAACCGACTATTTCGGCGTCTACAAAGCCGTTCATAGTTTCTATTTTACATTGGCTACCAACGGGGGCACGTAGACCTCTAGCCTCAAGGGTAAGGCCAACAACACGCGTTAAAATACCTGCCACAGCAGGCGCTGGGGTTTTAATATGCTGTTTATATTGAGATAAGCGTTCGCTTAAAGGTGCACGTTGAGTTGACATAACACGCCAATAAAATAGTTAGATACCACTATTATGCAAAAAACTATCCAACGTTTCTTTGACACGTGTTTTAAGGGTCATATCGAGTGATGATTGCGCTGTTTTAACTTCACAGCCACCGCGCTCAAGAGTGGGCTCTGCCATTAATTGCCAGTTGTTATCAATAATGGTTTGTTCGCCGTAGCTCTCTTTTATGAGTTCTAAGTCTTCGGGGTTTAAATGAATTCGTACTTTTTCTTGTTCGGCATTAAGAGAATCTATACTTTGCTTTAACGTATGTAAAATCACATCTGGCGATGTTTTTACTTCTTGATAAATAACAGCTTCCGCTAACATACTAGCAAGTTGTACTAATTGCTTTTCAGCTTGTTCATCTACTTTATCTAGCGGTGCAGTAAGTCCCTCTAAAATAGTTTTTAAACTTGTTAACTGCTCTTCAATTAATGGTTTTACGTCATCAAGGCCTTTTGTTTTACCTTGCTCTAAGCCTTCTTTGTAGCCTGCCTCTTTGCCTTCGCCCACGCCTTTTTCAAAACCGTCTATGTAGCCTTGCTCATGACCTTGCTTGAGGCCTTCTTCGTAGGCATCTTGCCTAATGCGTTCAAGCTCAACCATAGTAAGCGCAGGCAATTCTGGTTCTTGTGGCTCATCAATTGGCATTTCTTCAGCTAATTCTTTTTTATACAGATCACTAAGCGGTGTACCGTAAGCTGTAGAGCGATTGCCAAAGCTGCTCTCATCTGGTGCTACATCTGGAATAGCCCAGTTTTTTAATAATTCATCTGCTTCATCAGCGTGAAGTGTGCGCCCTTTGAGTTTGCTCATGGTTTACAAGAACTCCTCGCCACCGCCGCCGCCCAGCTGAATTTCACCTGAGTCAGATAAACGACGCGCTGTTGATAAAATCTCTTTTTGCGCCGCTTCTACTTCACTTATACGAACAGGTGCCATAGCTTCTAAATCATCAGCAAGCATTTCGGCTGCACGCTTAGACATATTGCCCAGTATTTTATCTTTAAGGGCATCGTCGGTGCCTTTAATTGCTTTCATTAATACGTCTTGTTGTACTTCTCGTAGGATTGCTTGAATACCACGGTCTTCAACATCCATTAAGTTTTCAAACACAAACATTAAGTCTTGAATTTGCTGCGACATCTCTTCGTCATGCTCACGAATAGAGTCCATCAACTGCCCTTCTACATTGGTATCTAGGTAGTTCATTATATCTGCAGCTGCTTTTAAGCCACCCATTTTAGCGGCTTGTGCACCTGCTTGGCCGGCAAATTGTTTTTCCATAATTTCGTTTAGCTCTTGCAGTGCTGCTGGCTGAACTTCTTCAAGGTTTGCAATACGCATTGTTAAATCTAAACGCACTTTTTCAGGGAACTGAGCAATAATCTCAGCTGACTGTTCTGGCTCTAAATACGATAATACAATGGTTTGAATTTGCGGATGCTCATTACGAATAATGTTTGCTACCTGCTTAGAGTCCATCCATTTTAATGAATCCAAGCCTTTAGCACCTGAGCCCATAACAATTTGGTCAATAAGGCTAGCGGCTTTGTCTTCACCAAGTGCTGCTGTAAGCGCTTTTTTAATAAAGTCTTCTGACTGAAAACCAATGGTGCTAAAGCTTTGAATTTGTTCTATAAACAAGTTGTGTACAGCGCTAATTTTAGCTTGAGATAAATCCTGTAGCCCAGCCATCGCCATACCCACTTTTTGCACCTGTTTAGGTTCTAAGTGTTTAAGGATTTGCGCGGCATCTTCTTCTGATAAACTCAAAAGTAATATAGCGGCTTTATCTACCCCATCTAGCTTATCAACATCAAAGGCTGGCGGGAGTTGTTTTTGTTCTTGATCAGTCATCTTCTGTTAACCACGCTTTCACTACTTGTGATGATAGTTCTGGTTCGTTAGCTACAAGGGCACGAATTGCTTTGAGTAAATCTTCGTCGCCATGTAAATCCGGTAACTGCAGTGTACCATCACTTGAGAAACCAACCGAAGCAGAATCAAAGTCTTTATTTAGCATATCAAGTGTATTGTCGCCAATATCTACGCCTGAACTTAATGCATCTTCGTCGTATTCTTCTAGTGTATCGTCTGGGTAAATTAAACGCTTAAGCATTGGTTTTACTACTGCCATTATCAATACAATGATAACTAAGGCGCCTAGTACAAGACGGGCTATTTTCATAAACCAGTCTTGTTCCCACAATGGCACTTCTATTGCTAAATTTGTTGCTTCACGTACAAACGGCACTGTTACTACTTCAAGTGCATCACCACGTTGCATATCAAAACCTACACCACCTTGTAATAAGCGACGAATATTTGACAATGCCTCTACCGAGCGCGGGGCCATAGTTGTTTCGCCGTTTTCTCCCACTTTAGGGACGTAGTCAACAGCAACTGACACACTTATTCTGCGTATTACACCACTTTGCTGGCGCTTGTGAGAAATTGTTGTATCGAGTTCATAATTACGTGTTGCTTCTTTGTGGCTACGTGTTGGTGACGTAGCAGTACCTGCGCCGCCTTGTCCTGCAACTTCAGGGATGTTTGAGTTTAGCGGTGGTTGATTTGTAAGCGCACCAGGAATACCAACAGCTAAACCACCAATGTTATTTTCTTCAAATGTGGTTTCGCTTCTAACCGCTGGTAGGTCTGGGTTATAACGCTTTTGAGTTTCCTCAACTGAGCTAAAGTCCATGCTCAGATCAACTTGAGCTGTATAGTTTGCAAGCCCAACAACCGGTATTAAAATACTGTCTATTTTTTCAAGATACTCTTGTTCGCGCTTACGTTCTAAATCGTATTCTTTACGAGAGCGTGCTGCTAATGAGCTTTGCGAACCTGAATTTAATAATCGACCATTTTGGTCAGTAACCGTAACACGTGCAGGCTCTAAGCCTTGTACTGCTGAAGCAATCATATCAACAACAGAGTCTACTTCTTCACGGTCAAGTGAGCGGCCACGCTTAAGTGTTAATACAACAGTAGCGGATGGTTTTTTCTCTCTGCGGGCAAATACGTTTTCTTTAGGGATGGCTAACAATACTTTGGCGCGAGTAATGTTATTTAGCTCTTCAATGGTGCGGGCAAGTTGTTGCTCGCGGCCATGTTTAAGGCGTTCGCGCTCCAAGCGTTGGCTTACACCAAAGCCCATATCTTGCATAATTATGTCAGAGCCAGATGCAGGGCCTTGCTCTAACCCTTCGCGGGTCATTAGCAATTTAATGTTTTGGTATTCGCTTTCATCAACCGATACAACATTGCCATCTAGTTGGTATTCAATTTTTTGCGCATCTAAAAAGTCTAATGTTTGAATAAGCTCTTCTGTTTGCATTTTGCCTAACGGGCGCATATCTGGCTGACGAGCCCAAATAATAATAAAAATCGCGATAGCTAAACAAATAGCCAATGCTATAACCAATGTTACTTGGCGCAATACATCAACACCATTTAAAGCACTTAAGTAGCCTGACTTTTGTTCTTGTTGATCATCACCACCACTTTGGTCAATACCGCCACCAGCAAGTGCTAGGTCTGTAGATTGGTTAGATTGCGCCACAATAATTCTCCACTACCTAATTAAACAGGCATGTTCATGATTTCTTTATAAGCTTCAACAAGTTTATTACGAACCTGTACTGTAGCCTCAAAAGCAACTGACGATTTTTGAGAAGCAATCATCGCCTCAGCAAGAGATACACTTCGATCCCCCATCTCAACTGCTGTTACTTTTTGCGCGGCGTCTTGTTGTAATCCGTGCACTGAATTTATTGCATCACTTAGCATGTCGCCAAATTGTGCTGTAGAAGTAGACTGCACCTGAGTTGGCAGTTTATTAGTTTGATTATTACGGCCGGCTTCTAAAGCCATTGATTGCATTTCTTGAAATACAGCACTGTTTTGAATTTTCATAATTTATCTCTGACACGCAGTGAACTCTTATAAGTAATAAAGCACAAAGCATGCCAAATAATTAATTATTAAAATACAATGGGTTAACTTTAATTTGTGTGAGTCAGAGTTTTGACAACCCTAAGCTCGCAGAGCAAACTTAGGGTTTATAGGAGGTTATGCAGGAAGTGAAATACCTAAATCGCGCATTTGCGCTAGTTTATAACGTAAAGTTCGTGGGCTTATGCCCAACGTTTCGGCAACGTCTTTACGCTTACCTTGGCAACGTGCAAGGGTTTCTAAAATAATGCGATGCTCTTTGTCTTTAAGCTCATCTTTATAGCTACCGGTATCTGCCGCTAGCAAACCTTGTTTAGGCTCATCCTCAGCATGCGACTTTTCATCATAATATGCAGAGCTTAACGTGCTTTTATCAACACCTTTGTCTGCATGTGCTAATTCTGTTGGCGATACGGTTTGCGCCGGTGCCAATGAAGGCTCCATAACAAAGTTATTAGATACTAAGTTTTCGATAAAAATAGCATGCTCGTTTATTGTGTTACCCGTGCGCAGTATAAGCGCACGCTGTATAACATTATCAAGCTCGCGTACATTACCAGGCCACGCGTGAGCTAGTAACTTTTGCTCAGCAGCTTTATCTAAATACGCCATAGACTCTTTGCTTTTACTTATATGGCGCTCAATTAAATGCTTAGCCAATACAATAATATCGCCAGGGCGTTGGCACAATGGTCGCCACATAAGTGGAAAAACATTAAGCCTGTAATATAAATCTTCTCTAAACTGATTATCTACCACGGCTTCTTTTAAATCACGATTACTGGTTGCCAAAATACGTACATCGAGCTGGATTGTTTTACGACCCCCTAAACGCTCTACTTCACGCTCTTGCAGTACGCGTAAAAGTTTAGCTTGTAGTCCTAAATCCATTTCAGTAATTTCATCAAGTAAAATAGTACCGCCTTGTGCTTGCTCAAACTTACCCGGACATGCTTGAATCGCGCCCGTAAAAGCCCCTTTTTCGTAACCAAATAACGTGGCTTCGAGCATATTTTCAGGAATAGCCGCGCAGTTAATCGCTACAAATGGCTCATTACATCGGCTCGACTTATCATGAATATAACGCGCAAGTACTTCCTTACCCGAACCACTTGGGCCAAGTACCATTACACTTGCATCAGAGCGTGCTACTTTACTTGCAAGCTCCAATAATTGAATACTAGTTGGATCAGCAACAACGGGGCCATCCGTTTCTTTTGCTTTTTCAGGCAAATAACGGCTCACCATATTTAACAGCACTTCAGGTGCAAATGGTTTTGCCATGTAGTCAATTGCACCTAGGCGCATGGCCTCTACCGCATCGTCAATTGTGGCATAGGCCGTCATCATCAATACAGGTAAATCAGGGTGGTTTAATTTAATACTGCGTAGTAAATCAAGTCCACTCATTGCGCCCATTTGCACGTCGCTTACAACAAGCGAAAATTGATCTTTTTTAAGCAGTAACATTGCTTGCTCAGCACTGCTCGCTGCAACACATTCAATACCCGACATTTCAAGGGTATCTATTAAGGCTTCACGAAGCCCTGCGTCATCTTCGACAACTAAAATAGTGTTACTCATAATGACCCCTCTAATTTAGATGTTGCCTTAATAGGCAGTAACAAACTAAAGCAAGCACCACCCTGCGTATTATTAGTCACATCAACACGGCCTTGGTGCGCACTAGCCACCGAACTCACTACAGCAAGCCCTAAACCTGTGCCCTGACTTTTTGTAGTAAAAAATGGTTCAAAAATTTTATCGCTTTGGCTTAAGTCAACACCTGGGCCATTGTCACTCACACTAATACGAACCATATCTAAATCTTTTAAATCTCTTTGTGCGCTAATTTTTACTTTTGCGCCGCTGCCAATAACTTGAATACTATTGTGCACTAGATTTTGAATAGCACTGGCCAATGCCGTTTTATTACCAACTATTTGTATATCTGGCTCTGGTAAGCTTACATCCAGTTCACTTTCATTAAGTGCGACCATCGCATCGGCACCTGCTTTAACTTCGGTTAAAAGCTGCTGCATTGAAACTTGCTCAACAACTTGCTGATCGCCACTTTTAGCAAATAACAGCATGTCGTTTACTTGAGTTTCTAAATCTTTTAAACGCGACATTAACTTTGTTTGAAAGTTATCGCGAGATGCTTCGGGTAAGCGCTTAGACCCTAAATTAGCTGCGTAAAGCATAGCGGCTGAGAGCGGCGTACGTACTTGATGCGCTAATGATGCAACCATTTTACCCAGCGCGCTTAATCGCTGCATATGTGCAACACGTTTTTGTAAGCGGCGGGTTTCGGTTAAATCCGTCATTAAAATAAGTTGCCCAGGCTCTGGTGCTAAAGCAGTAATATCAAGCTTTATTAGGCGTCCGTCTTTTAAAGACACTTCATGGCCATCATCTTGATGTGGCCTAAAAGAGCGCTGAATAACATTAAACCAGCGTTCGCCTTCAAGTGGCTCGCCAAGCATATCAATCGCTATTTGATTAGCTTTTGCAATCAACCCTTTGCCATCAAGTACAACCACACCTGCTGGCATGGTATCAACCAAATGCGAAAGCCAACTTGCTTGCTTGCGCAGATCGCTTAATTCACCAATGTACTCCTCTTGAAGTAAACATGGGTTATACTGATTTGCAGAAAAAAACTGTGGTTTTAGCACGCTAGCAAGGGCCATAATCAAATCTCGAATTGATGTAGATATATGTCCAGATGCACGATTTATACCAAAATTTATTTACATACTTATCATTAAGTTACATCAATAATTTGAGCGACATAAAAATGACGCACACAAAAAGGAATAATAATGAGTGAGCAAATAAAGTGCCGTTGCCCGTGGCTCGACACCACTAAACCCGACTACGTTATTTACCATGATGAAGAATGGGGCGTCCCTCTTTATGATGATACAAAGCTGTTTGAATTTATCACTCTTGAATCAGCGCAAGCCGGCTTAAGCTGGTACACAATTTTAAAAAAGCGTAGCGGTTACAAAAAAGCATTTGCTAATTTTGATGTAGATAAAGTGGCACAATTCACACAAGATGACGTTGAGAGACTAATGCTTGATGAAGGGATTGTGCGCAATCGCTTAAAAATTGCGGCAACTGTTAACAACGCAAAGTGCTTTATAGAAATACAAAAAGAATTTGGAAGTTTTAGTAACTACCAATGGCAGTTTGTCGATAATAAACCGATTATAAGTAATTTAAATAACGCTGAGGACTACCCAGCAATTACAGAGGCATCAACTGCATTTGCTAAAGATTTAAAAAAACGGGGTTTTAAGTTTTTAGGCCCTACAACGGTTTACGCTCATATGCAGGCCTGCGGTATGGTTAACGATCATAGTAATGATTGTTTTAGAAAAGAAGAAATTATTAAGGCTTCTAGTGAGTAAGTGATTAGTTCACAAAGAGGTTAAGAGACGCTGCGCTTTAGAGAAGTAAAGCGTAAGTTGACTATGGTTTCTCATTTACCTTCGTTTTTCTCTTTGTGAAATAACGTTTTATTTAAATGATTAAAAGCTACGCTTTTCATGCGAGCAAGCTCAGCGTATACCGCCAAGGTTTAAGTTTGTGTTTATCTTGTAGACGCCAAGCTTGCTTGCGTGACGGGCAAAGCCCGTAAAGTGATTGCTCACAAATGAATAATAAATAACGAAAAGTATTTCACCATTTTAGTACTTCTAATCTCGTGAAAGATTATACTTTTTCATTTTCTCAACGAGTGTGGTTCTGCGAACCCCTAATATCTCTGCAGCGCGAGCTACAACATAATCATAGCGCTCTAACGCTTGGGTAATTAAGCTAATTTCGAGCTCGGCTAAATAATCTTTAAGCTCAATACCATCATCAGGTAATAGCCCACTACCCGTTTGGCTAAACTCAGCGTCTGGCTCACTTTCGTAATCACTAAAGCCTGTACTAAATATGTCGTTAAAGGCGTCTTTTTCCATTAACTCTTCAGGGTATTCTGGCTCGTAGGCTTCAACTTCAATGTAACGATATTTGTTAGGTAAATCAGGAATATCGACCACTTTGTCAGGGAACATAATAACCATACGCTCCACCAAATTAGCAAGCTCACGAATATTACCAGGCCAAGCATGTTCTTTTAAGCTCTCAACTGCGCGCTCGGTAAACTTAGCGGTAGAACCTGTTTGGTCGTTAACACGGCGCATTAACTCTTTTAAAAGCAGCGGAATATCATCAGCACGTTCACTCAGCGATGGATTTTCGATAGGAAATACATTTAAGCGGTAATATAAATCTTCCCTAAAACTCCCCTCTTCAATCATTGTTTCAAGATTACGATGCGTGGCCGCAATAACGCGTACATCAGCCTGAATAGCCTTTGTGCCACCAACACGTTCGTAGCTGCGTTCTTGCAATACTCGCAGCAACTTAACTTGCATTTGCAGTGGCATATCGCCTATTTCATCTAAAAATAGCGTCCCGCCTTGAGCTAGTTCAAAGCGCCCTTTACGAGCCGATATAGCACCAGTAAACGCGCCTTTTTCGTGGCCAAATAGTTCACTTTCGAGCAGCTCTGCCGGAATAGCACCACAGTTTACAGGTACAAACGGTCCATTAATGCGCTTTGAAAGCAGGTGTACATTACGGGCAACCACTTCTTTACCAGTGCCTGATTCGCCTAAAATTAAAACATTAGCATCGGTTTTTGCCACTTGTTCAATTAAAAAGCGAACATCTTTTACGGCCTCTGTTTCACCAACAAGTCCGTCAAAAGTTTTATGTGGTTTAGAATGCTTATGCTCATTTGGCAACATGCGCTGATACTGCTGGCAATCGTGAAGTAACTGCGTTGTCACTTCGTGATTAAATGGCTCGCAAATAAGCCCCACCACATTAGCTATACTTAATAGTGGTTTTAGCGTTTCGCCAATTAATAAAAACGGTAATGTTGGATAGCGTTTAATTAAGCTTTCGTGGTCAAGTGATTGCAACGCTCCTAAAATAATCATGCATTCTTGCTGCTGATATTTTTTGCATTCTTGTTCAAAGCAGTCTTCGCTTAATAGTTGTACAGCTTCACCAATAAAGCCAAGTGAAGCATTTAACCCTATTGCGCGGTTGTTATTATTATCTAAAATCAAGATCATATTTAGCGAGCCGTACTTTCACTAATTTGTATAATTAGTTAAATTGTAAGCCAGTTCAGCATGGATGCAAGTGATAGCGGCAGTTTTTTGACATAAACGCCAAAAAACAGACGGGCTAGTTAAGTCAATCATACTTAATAGTTAATCATTAAGTATGAGTTGTAGTTTTAACTTAGTTATTACTCAGCGATTACTTAACGATTACCTAAATACAACTTAGCTCTAATAATTAATTTACTTGGCAATAAAAATGCTATTGTTAGTAAATAAACTCAATTATAAATTTAAGTTGAAGTTACTAATGCCGATATACAAACAAGTGAAAATGCTTGGCATTAATATTGCTTTGTTCTTGTAAAAGTAATAAAAGCTTTATTAAATTTTTATGTAAGTTTTTACATCAACTTTCACATAATTTTATTGTTTTAAATTTTAGGATCATCCCATGGCTCATGTCTCAGTAAAAAAATACGGTCAAGTTCGTGCTAGCAGCATTGCCGAAATGGCCCCTTACGAACAAATAAACCTTATATTCAGTAATATCATCGGTCGCTTAGCAGCAACAAAAGGGTTTATTGAGCGCAAAGAAATACAAAAAAAAGGTGAAAATATTTCGGCCTGTGTTTTATTATTTGGTGCACTGCAAGACGCACTTAATTTGGAAGTAGAACAAGACCCTAGTATTTCTAACAATTTATTGGCACTTTACGATTACTGCCAACGCCGTTTAACGCAAGCGAACATAAACAACGATATTGAAGCAATTATTGAAGTATCAAGTATTGTTAAAGAAATTAAAGAAGGTTGGGATAACATTCCGCTCGATCAACGCAGCCCTGCGGTTTAATTTCAATTATGGACTCGCCAACATCTTCAGAGCAACTAACAAATTACTCTGAGCTCATACAAACGTTGCTTAGTAATATTGAAGTGTTAGTAAATGGTAATAACGCAGACGAAGCTCGGCCTCTTTTAGACACTTTAAATACTGAACTAAAGCAATGGTGCGAAAGCAGCGACGGCCCAAGTGCAGAGCAATTAGAATTAATTCAGCTTCGTATAAATACCATTTTAGTAAAAGCGAATAGTGCAAAAAACGAGTCATCTAAAGCTATTATTAAACATAAAAAGTCAGGAAAGGCGATTAAAGCTTATAAAGCAAGTCTCTAAAATCTACTTAAATAGAAAACACAAAAAAACCGTTTTAAATAACGGTTTTTTTGTGTTTTCTTAATTTAGTTATTAATTTAATATCATACTTATCTACTAAGAGTTATCTCGTACTACGCCTGGCATATTCTCTAATTGAGCTTGAACATAACTGCTGGTGTTATTAAGGCTCGCCACTAATAAATCCATCGCATTATATTGAGCATATAATCGAGACGATAGCGACTCCATTTTACTAGCAAGGCTCACGCGCTGATCATCTATGTCATCGAGTTGATTTGTTTTACTATCAATCCGGTTTTGTATAATGCCGTCGGAATCTGTATAAAAGCTCATTAGCTCATCAAACGACTGCGCAAAACCATCATCGTCATCACCTACAAAAAACTGCTGCACTAAATTTACATCTGCGTCTATTTGCTCA
Source organism: Pseudoalteromonas sp. SG43-8 (assembly GCF_014164245.1). Classification (NCBI taxonomy): domain Bacteria; kingdom Pseudomonadati; phylum Pseudomonadota; class Gammaproteobacteria; order Alteromonadales; family Pseudoalteromonadaceae; genus Pseudoalteromonas; species Pseudoalteromonas sp. SG43-8. The sequence goes on from NZ_JACJEX010000011.1 coordinate 97,512, forward strand.
TCGAGTGTTTCTGTATTTAGGGTTAATACACCGTAGCGATCTGTTTCAACACCTAATTGCGAAAGCGATAACGAGTTTCCATCACCTAAATCAACTGATTCCGTTATTTCACTTCGAAGCTTTGACATAACACCACGAAGTAGTGAATCCCCAGCCATAACTCCAGCGCCAGCTTCACTTGAGGCACCTAAGTTATTGCTCAGCTCTAACAGCTCATTATAACTTTCAATAAAGCTATTTAAGCCTGCTTTAATATTATTATTATTTTCGGTAATTGATATATCACTAATGTCGTCGTCAACATCGTGCAATTTTTTAGCTGTTATATCCACGCCATCAATCACGTTACTAAATTCATTAGTATTGCTTGATATCGTCAACGTACCATCAATTGTTATTTGTGCATTTTGAGCAGCGTTAACTTGCGTTATGTTAGTTGTGTGGTTAGCTGGGTCTGCGTCTGATACATCATAAGCTAATCGAGACAATCCACCTGTATCAGTATTATTTCCGTCGTCGTCTTGTACGGTAATTGTTATTGCGTTGTCTTCGCCGGTTTCTTTACTAGTGAGCACTAAATGCTGACCGGTATCACTGGTAACTATAGTCGCGGTAACTGAGTCATTGCTATCATTGCCAGTAAAAGGGCCGTTATTAATTTGATCTCGTAAATCTTCTAACGTGTTTGTAGCCGATAAAACCGTAGAAAAACTATTTGCGCCAGAGCCAATTGTAATTACGCCAGCACCAATTGCCTCGTCTGCTGCAAATGCAGGGGAAGATAATTTATGAGCTTGTGCTAATGCGTCTACTTTTACGATGTAGCTACCAGGCTGAGCGTCTTTATCTGAGCTAATTGATATAAAATCATCATTGCCAGATGCTGTTCGCTTTTGGTAGTTATCACTATCGCCCAATGCTTCCATTGAGGTTTGTACTTTTTCAAGTGCAGATTTTAATGCTCCAACAGCAGAAATATCTGTAGTTAATTTACTTTCAGTAGTATTTAAGCGAGATTCAGCAGGTGCTTGTTCAGCATTAACTAGTGCATCGACAATATCTGACACTGCTAACCCAGAACCTAACCCAGTAAACGAAATAGCCATACTTCACCTCTTAAATACCTAAAAATAAACTAACTTAAAATAGCAATATGAATCACTTACTAAACTGTTTGGTCGATCAAAATACCTGCCGATTCAGACAGTTTAGACACTAAACTTAACACTTCCTCAGAAGGATATTGCTTAATGACTTCACCACTGTTTTTATCAAGCACTTTTATTACATCGCGGCCTGAATCTTCATCAACTTTAAATTGTAGGCTGCGATTCATTTCACCCATAAAATCCTGCAATTGTTGCGCCATTTGTTCTAGCTGTTCGCGCTCTAAGGGCTGATCTTTTTCATCTTGATTGTTATTTTTGTATTGGTTTTGCTGTAGCTTTTGTTGATTTTGTGCCTCCGTTTGCTTTACATCATCAATCGCTCGCTCAGTCAAAGAACGAGCAGCTTGCCCCGCTTGCTTATCATCACCAGCAACGGGGGTCGGTAATGTTGTAATTTCTGTATTTGAAGTAATTGTATTCATAACAGATTCCTATTTTTCACTTAATTAAACCAACAATAGCTTAGTTTATATTCTTAAACCACAAAAGGAGGTAGCTAAAGCCACCTCCTTTTTTAAAATACTAATACTGACTTTATGTATTAGTTAGCTAACCATTAAGCTATTACTTTTAACTTATTAACCTAATAAGCTAAGTGCTGTTTGTGGTAACTGATTCGCTTGCGATAAGATTGATGTACCCGCTTGTTGCAAGATTTGGTTTTTAGTCATCTCTGCTGTTTCAGTTGCAAAATCAGTATCTTGAATACGGCTACGTGATGCAGATACGTTTTCAGAGATGTTAGCAAGGTTGCTAATAGTGTGACCAAAACGGTTTTGCAAAGCACCCAAATCAGCACGGCTATCATCTATTTGGGCCAGTGCACTATCAATTATGCTTAATGCATTTTGTGAGCCGCCAACAGTTGAAAGGTCAACAGTATCAACGTTAATAAGCTCTGAGCTATTTGTATTCAAATCACCGGCAAGTGAGGTGTCACTTGCTGTTGCTGAAAACGTAGCTGTTGATGAGAGCTTTACTGTGCCAGCAAAAGTTGCAGCTT
>NZ_JACJEX010000012.1:0-99108 GCF_014164245.1 Pseudoalteromonas sp. SG43-8
GGTGACAATAGCGTTTTGGACCCACCTGATTCCATGCCGAACTCAGTAGTGAAACGAAACAGCGCCGATGATAGTGTAGCATTTGCTATGTGAAAGTAGGACATTACCAGGCTTCAAATTGTAGAGAGCCCGACTAGAAATAGTCAGGCTTTTTTACGTCTGGAGAAAAGTAAATGTGGTGAATTACTCACATATCACATTATAATTTAGCTAATTTACATCCTACCAAACACTTATATTAAGCACTCAATCTCGGTGAACGAGATAAATTAAGAATCAGTTTGATCCCCTACTTAGTTGATAAGTATCTATATAAATATAGTTAAGCTCTATCTCAATAATACTGAATGGGATTGAGGTGAAAACAGTGTTAACTAGGTACTTAATACTCTTATAGAGCACATATATTGTGCCAACATGTAATTCATTGACTATAATCATTATTCCTAGGTCGCGGTAAAGAGCGCTACTTAAAATAATTAAATAATTGATTATTCGAACTGGTGAATTATTTCCTTGTTAGCATAATTAATCTTCATTGTACTTTGCATAATTCAACAAAGGATTTAATTTTCTCTGATGCGATATAAAATATCTTGGTGCTTACTTTTTACCACTATGCTTACTCATTTTTCAGCTTTTTCTAATGAGTTAGAATTTTCTGGTTATGCTCGAGTTATTGGTGGTTACTTAGACGAAAAAAATGTCGAATTTAAGGGATATGAAGACAGTATTAAATTTTCTCCATCTAGTTTAATTGGATTCCAAGGCGAGTATCAATTTGATGATAAGTGGTCTGCAACAGCCCAAGTTTTGCTAAGAAGCAATAACACAACAGCTTCTGACAACTCAGGGTTAGAGTGGTTATATTTAACATATAGGCCAACTGATAATATTCAGATAAAACTCGGAAAATTACGCACACCTTTTTTTACTATGAGTGACTTTTCGGATGTTGGTTTTGCGTACCCATGGATCAATCCACCTCAACAAGTTTATGATACTTATTTATTTAAAACATTTAATGGCATAGATGCTGTTTATAAATTTGGTGCAGAAAACTTTGATTTGAGCTTTGAAGGTTACTATGGTGAAGAGTCGGGTGATATAGGGATAGGCGCCTTAAGAACGGGCTTTGAAGTTGATAACCTTTTAGGGTTCATTGGTAAGATTAATATTGAAAACTTAGAATTTAGAGTTTCCCGTTATAATGGGAATATCAAGCTTGATATTGATGAGATAAGACAGCTAGAAAATGTTCTTAATAGCCTTAATTTTACAAAAAGTGCCAGCTCGGTAAAAACAAAAGGTAGAGCACATGCAGACCAATTTGGCGTAATTTACGACAATTTAGATTATTTTTTTAGAGGTGAATGGGTCCGCATTAAAACTGATTTAGGGATAGTGCCTATAATTCAAAGCTATTATTTAACTGCCGGTGTTAATCATGCTCCTTTTACTTACCACTTAACATTTGCAGATAGCGACGTAGAAACTCGTTCTGCTGAAAATGAAATTCCGTTAGGTATTAATAGCGACTTAGATCAACTTGCATATGGGTACAATCGTATTTTTGATGAATCTACGCCTGACTCAATTAAGAGTTGGACGGTTGGTGTACGCTGGGATGTGTTGCCAAACCTTGCCTTAAAAGCTGAGTTTTCAACCCTAGAAGGCGACGATGTAAAAGACTCGTTTTTCGTTACTCCTGATGACTCTGATTTTGATAAAAAAACTAATCTTTATCTTATTGGTTTGGATTGGGTGTTTTAATGATATTTTTTAAACCTATTAATAACATTAAAAAAATAATGATGCTCTTTGTATTCGCTAGTAGCCTATTTGGTTTTAGCATTTCAGTTTATGCAGAAAATACAAACCCCTCGAACGTCATTATTGTAGTAAATACCACAGATAAAAACTTATCTTTTAGTAAGCAACAAATTCGCCATATTTATATGGGCGGAGCTATGAGCAGACAATTTAAAGCAGTTAACCTTTTTGTCGGCAATCCGCTTAGAATAAATTTTAACACTAGGATGGTAGGTCTTACTGAATCTAGAATACAAGCTTATTGGGCCCAAATGCGATTCACGGGGCGCAGCAAGCCCCCTGTTGAATTTGAGTCTACAGAAGAGGTTATAGAGTACTTACTAACCGTTGAAGACTCAGTAGCTTACCTTCCAGCAGGAATTACTATACCTAAAGAGCTCACCATAATTGCACTAAATTAAAAGTAAGCCGCTTGCTTAGTAAAAAATCAATTGCACTGAGTTATTTTGAAGTTATTGTTAGTTCTTTAAATAATATTTTCGCTCGTTCAATTGTGTGTGGTAGTTGTGCAATGCACACTGGTTTTGCAAAGTAATAGCCCTGCATTTCATCACTACCATTTGATACTAGGTAGTTAGCTTGATCGTTTGTTTCAATTCCTTCGCTACATATTTTTAAACCAAGGCGTTGGCCTAAATCGAGTATTGCTTGTAATACTGCAGTGTCTTTTGCCGAGCTTGCATATTGATTTACAAACATTCGATCTATTTTTAATGTATCAATTTCAATTTTAGTAAGGTAACTCAATGAAGAGTAACCTGTGCCAAAGTCATCTAATGCAATTGAGCCTCCCATAACTTTTACTTGATTAAAAAATTGATTGGCGTTTTCAAAATTTTCTAAATAGCTTGATTCTGTTATTTCAAACTGAATATTTGAAATATCGACGCTATGTTCAAGTAGTTTACTTTTTACAGTATGAATGAAGTTATGATCTTTTAAGTCATGGCTTGAAAGATTCATGGAGACGAGTACATTATTCCCCATAAGTTGTTTTAGCATTTGCATATCTTTAAATACTTGTGTGATCACCCATTGAGTAATCGCTTTTATTTTACCTGCTTGTTCCGCTATAGGTATAAACTCACTAGGAGAAACAAAACCTAGCTCTTTGCTTTGCCATCTTATTAAGGCTTCTAAGCCCTGAGTTTCGCCTGTATTCGACATTTTAAGCTGATAAAATAACTCAAATTCATTTTGCGCTATTGCGTGAGATATTAAGTTAGCGACTTGCGCTTTTCGTTTGTTATCTTCAAGCATTTTATGGTGGAATATTGTATATGCGCCTTTGCCTTTTTCTTTTGATGTGTACATTGCAATATCGGCATTACTGATAAATGTATTTATATCAAATTCAGCTTCTTTGGCACTTGCAATACCAATACTAATACCCGCTGGTACGTCCCACTCATTTATAGTGAATGGCTCTTTCATACCCTCAATGATATTTTCGGCAATATCTATAACAATAGATTGCTCAGTGATATTAGGTAGCATAATTAAAAACTCATCACCGCCTAAGCGTGCAATTATGTCGTTACTACGCAGATAACTTTTCACTTTTTTAGCCACAGCTTGTAAAAGCATATCTCCGGTTTCATGGCCTAGGGTGTCGTTAACGCCTTTAAAACTATCAACATCAAAGAACATAATCGCAACGTCTCGGTCGTTACTTTTACTACTAGCTAGTTCGAGTTTGAGTAGGTCCATAAAAAACATGCGATTAGGTAAACCTGTTAATATATCGTAATTGGCGAGGCGCTCCATTGAATGCGTTTGTACTAAAAGTTGTGCGGTGTGTTTATGATTGGTTTGAACTTGGGAGTCAATTGTTTGTAGTAATGCATTAATGTCGTTACCAAGTTGAGATACTTCATCATGACCAGTGACTTGGTATTGAAGCTTATAATTTGTTGATTTTTCAACTTTCTGTGTGAACTTCGAGAGCGCTAAAAGTGGGCTTAATAAACGCTGATATATCCAAAATGAAATAATAATGGTGAGTGCAATAATTAAAACAACAAATGGAGCTGCACTATAAAAAAGGCTAATTTTACTTTCATTCAGTGGCTTTTTAAAGTCTTGCACAATGAGCAAATATCCAATAGGAAATTGCTCCTCCCCAATTGCCTTTAAGGCCACTAGTCCTTCATTGGTTATTGTAACCGCATAAGGTAAATTTTTTGGTTGAATACTTATAAGTTCAGGCTTAAAGCTCTCAAGCTCTAAATAGTTGGGGTGGACATACGATTGGATTAATTGCCAGTCAGCGTCAAATACATTAACAAACTTAATGTGTTCGTACCGATCAAAACCGAGCAATTCTGTGGTTATAGAGAACAAATCAACTTGCTCAGACATAACACGTAATAAGCTATCGGAAATATTTGAAGACATTGCATCTAAGTTTTGTTTAACAGATTGGCGATATAAATCTTCGTGTTCATTAATCGCGAGGAAAAAAACTAAATTTGCGCTAAATATAATTAAAACCGTTGTTATTATAATAAATTTATATCGAATACTATGAAGCATCAAATCTAACCCTTAACCATCATTTAATTATGTTTTAGTTATTATTGTGTAATCAGGCAATCCATAATTACAAAAAAGTTACTGACTACGCCCTTTGTAGCACTAAAACCTTAACATTGAGAATGCTTTTAAATTCATATACTAAATATAGCTGTTTATTTAATTTTGTACTGACTTACTTTGTTGCAATTTCATTCTTGGTTTAATAAGTGACCTGTGTAAAACTACCTTAGTTAATTTAGTAAATCAGGTGACATGAATGTCGAATATTAAAGCTTGGAAACTTATAAGCCTGTTTTGTTTGTTCGCAGTGCTTATGGGTTGTCAATCTAAAGAAGAGCAGCTGCAACAAACAATTCAAGAGTCTATTAAAAAAGCAGATACAGAGCTGTCACAGCTTGGTACTGCGCTTGATAATGGGAATGTGCGCAATGCTGTATTACTTAAAGAATATGGCGAGCTCCTTAAAAAACAACAGCCAGAGCTTACAAAAGTTGTTGATGTAATTACCCTTGATGCAACGCGCCAAGGTGCACTTTATAGTGGTTTAACACAGCGACTTAAAGATATTAAAGGAACTTACTTAATTCCTCCTTACGAAGATACGTTGCATAGTATTGATTTGTTGCGTGATGCGTCTAAACCTACGCTATTTTCTGATGCGTTAACCGATCCTATTAATATGCTAGCTGATATGTCCAAAGGCACTTTAGCGCGTGTAGGCGCAATTAGTAAGCAAGCTGAAGGTGAGGGTGTTGGTAACCAAATGGTAGGTAACCCTAACTATGGTAACTGGCAAACAAATAGTAATGGTATTAGCTTTTGGCAATGGTACGGCATGTACCGTATTTTAGGCGATGTATTTGACCGTGTTGAATATGAAAGCTGGAGCAAACGCCGAAAGTATAGTTATTACAATGACTATGGCCGTTCGCGTTATTCAAGCCCTAAACAAATTAAAACCCAAAGCGCGCTAGAAACACGCACGCGCCAAACATACCAACGCCAAGGTAAGCAGTTTACAAGCCCTTATGCGAGTAAAAAAACAGGTGCATCCGGTTTAAGCCGTAGTAGTTATACGCCACCAAAAAGCCGCAGTAGTTATTCTCGTTCGAGCAGTTATAGCAATAGCTCAGGATCGGTGCGTGATAGCGGTAGCAGAACCTCTCGTGGCGTGAGCCGTGGTAAGTAAAAGAATAAAGTTGGAGTTAGAATAATATGTATGAATTTAATGGAATAACTATGTGGTCGCTACAAGCATTGGCGATTGATTTTGTAATTATTGTTTTATTATTTGTAAGCCTTAAATATATAAAAGGCTGGGTTTCAAACTTACACGCAAATGATGAAATAACAGAGCGTGATAACTTTGCTTTTGGTATTAGCTTTGCCGCTGGTTTAGTGGCACTGGCGATTGTATTAACAGGTGTAAGTAGTGGTGCTTTTGCTGCAACACTGCAGCAAGAAGCACTGCAAATGTTAGCTTACGGCGCATTAGCAGTTGTACTTATTAAGTTAGGTCACTTTTTTCAAGATAAAGTAGCGCTTCGTAAAGTAAGCCTGCACGACGAAATAGTTAAAGGTAACGTTACAGCTTCAATTATTGATTTTGGTCATGTTGTTAGCGTTGCAATAGTTATTCGCTCAGCACTTTTATGGGTGGCTACTGATGGCTGGCATGGTCTTCCAATTGTAATTGCTGCCTTTATTATAGGTAGTGTTGTATTACTACTTGTTAGCCAATACCGAGTGCAGTTATTTAAGCGTACAAACAAAAGTGGCGACTGCCTACAACAAGCAATTGATGATGGTAACTTAGCTGTGGGTATTCGTTACGCTGGATTTCTAATAGGTAGTGCATTAGCTATTACAGCTGCAACGGGTGTTGCGCCATACGCTGCTGATAACATTAATGCGAGTTTACTATACTGGGCTATTAGCGCTGTTGTGAGCCTTGTCGCATTTATTATTTTGCACTTAGTGACAATTAAAATAATTTTATCTGGTTGCGATATTTCCGATGAAGTTAATCGTCAAAAAAATGTAGGTGTAGCAGCTATTTCTGCAGCAGTATCATTTGCTGTAGGTATCACTATGGCAACATTACTAGGCGCATAATCAGTGTCATCAACCAACACTCCCCCAAGTAAGTCTCGCTTACTTGGGCACGATATACTACTTATTACTGTTATGGCCGTGCTTGCTGGGTGCGGCCTTATTTATGAATACTTACTGTCTCATTATGCGGGGCGTGTACTTGGCTCAGTAGAGAGCGCTATTTACGCCATGATCGGTACTATGATTGTAGCAATGGGCTTAGGCGCTTTTTTAGCGCGTTGGTTTAAAGATGCATTTACCGCTTTTGCTTGGCTAGAAAGCATTATTGCTTTGGTTGGCATGGGCTGCATTTTAGCGATAGCGGGTGTAATAGCTGTAAGTTATTCTCTTCCTCATTTATTTTCGAGCATTTTTAATTTACCCCCTGATGTTGTACTTAATGGTTACGTATTTCAAAAGTTACAAGAGTGGTCACGTTTTCTACCTTATGTTTTTGGTTTAATACTGGGCTTATTTATTGGTATGGAAATACCGCTTATAGCGCGTATTCGTCAGCATGTTTATGGTCGTTTTTTAGAAAACAACGCAGGGACTATTTATGGTGCCGATTATATTGGTGCTGGTATTGGTGCCGCCATTTGGGTAAGTATCATGCTCTCAATGCCTATAATGCAAGCTGCGGCGTGGACGGCGTTATTTAATATCATCGCAGGACTCGCTTTTTTATGGCGTTACCATGCCCATGTGCGCTTTGCTAAGGCACTTTTAGTTTGCCATATAGTACTGCTGGCATTGTTTGGCTTTATTTTAGTATTTGGCAGTAGCTGGATGAACAGTCTAAGTAATGTTTTATACAAAGATAAAGTAATTTATTCGCAAGCAACCAAATACCAGCACGTAGTTTTAACCGAAAGGTTAAGCAAAAACCAACCTCAGCCAATTACAGATTTATATTTAAATGGGCGTTTGCAGTTCTCAAGTATTGATGAACAAATATATCATTCAATGCTGGTTTATCCTGCAATGCTTGCCTCGAACAGACACGACCGTGTATTAATAATTGGTGGTGGTGACGGGTTAGCACTTAGAGATGTTTTAAAATGGCCTGTGAGCGAAGTAACGCTAATAGATTTAGACGCGCAGCTTCTCAATTTATTTGGTCATAAAGACGGTGACTTTACGCCGCCAGAGCACATCAATAAGCGATTACTACAGCTAAACAATAAATCGATGCAAGACTCGCGAGCCAACATAATTGTGGGTGATGCATTTTTAGAAGTTGAAAAGCTGCTTGATCAATCTAAGCAGTTCGACACCATCCTAATTGACTTACCGGACCCAAATCACCCTGATCTAAATAAAATGTACAGTGACTACTTTTATAATCATGTACGTCAGTTATTAGCACCCGATGGCGCAATGGCGGTTCAATCAACTTCACCTTACCACGCTAAAAAAGCGTTTTTAAGCATTGCTAAAACAGTTAAAGCCGCAGGGTTTGAGTATGTTGAGCAGTATCAGCAAAACATACCTTCGTTTGGGCAGTGGGGCTGGACTATAGCCACTAAAATGGGTCAGTCGGCCAGTGGCCGTATTAATGATGCGACGGCTATGCCTGTGCCATCAAGGTGGATTAGTAAAGAATATTTATTGGCAAGTTTTGTATTTCCTAACCACTACTTTGAACAAGTTAAAAGTATTGAGGTCAATAGGTTAGGATCTGGTCAGTTGTATGATTACTACCGAACTGCATGGCAAATAGAAAGCGAATTGTATAAAAACTAACAAAACATGGTTGACATAATATGTCGACCGTGAGAATCTTAACTCAGACATAATATGTCAAACGACAAAAGGCAGAGACATGGAATTAAATGAACTTTCAATAAAATTAGCTTCTTTTGAAACTGAAGGCGCTAACTTTGAGTCTTTCTTGATTGCCAACCCTGGCGAGCAAGATGTTTTACAAGTCATTGTTGATGGAAATGATGAACTTCCAATTTTTGTTACACAAACGCAAGAGCAGTTGTTATGTATTAGCTACTTGTTTGACGAAGATGAAGTTAAGAGTGAATTACGCAACGAGTTAAACGAAACATTACTGCGTTTAAACGTGCCAATTCCACTGAGTGCATTTGCTAAAATCGATAACAAATACGCGATTTTTGGTGCACTGTCGGTAAATTCATCATTAGATGACGTTACCCACGAACTAGTGACATTAGCCGATAACGCTATCGATGCACTAGAAGCCGTGACCTTGTATTTAAACGATTAATAGCCAGTTAGTGGAGTTAAGATTATGAGTATTTTAAAAAAATTATTTACAGCAGTACGTGGCGGCGCTCGTGAAGCAGGCGAAGCAATTGTAGACAAAAATGGCATCCGTATTTTTGAGCAAGAAATTGCAGACGCGCAAAATGCACTTCACCGTGCTAAAAAAAGCCTTACAGAAGTAATGGCTAAAGAAATGCAAACTAAGCGTAAAATTAGCGCTGTAGATGCATCAATCGCTGAACATGAAGCGTATGCAGGCCAAGCGCTTGAAAAGGGCAACGAGGCGCTGGCATTAGAAATTGCAGAAAAAATTGGTGACTTTGAAGCTGAAAAAGCCGAAAACGAGCAAGTATTATCTGGTTTTAGTAACCATATTGTTGCGCTTAAGCAGCAAGTTAAAGATGCTGAAAAATCAATTAAAGAGAATCAGCGCCAGCTTACAATGGTTAAAACCACTGAAAGCGTACAGCAAGCAACAATGGCTGTTAACAGCACGCTTAATACAAACAGCTCGTCTATGACATCGGCTCGTCAATCGCTTGAACGCATTAAACAGCGTCAACAAGATCGTAGCGACCAGCTAGGTGCTGCAAAGCAACTTGAGTCAGACGTAAATGGCGATGACTTAAAAGCAAAAATGGCTGAAGCAGGCATTGGCGACACAAGTCCAAAAAGCGCTGATATTTTAGCTCGCATCAAAGCGAAGCAAAATAGCTAACTATTACGTTTATACTTTAAAAAGGTAACCGAGTTTTTCTCAGTTACCTTTTTTGCTTAGAAGGCAGCCTTCCTATGTTTAATTTTTTCAAATCTAAAAAAGAGCCAGAACGTCAACTTAATCATCCGAGCGATCTTAAAAAAGGCGACATGTTTAGCGTTATTGATTCATTTGCCTATCCTGCATGGTTAAAGGGTGAAACGCTACGTGTTACTGATATTCAGACTTACCAATATCAGCACAGTAGCGATACTGAATTTGTACTCGAGACAAATAGCGGGCAAGTTGTATTTTTACAAATTGAGCAAGATGACGGCGAAGAGTGGGCTAACTTCTCTATTAAAATTCAGCGCAACGAAGTTGAAGAGATATTTGGCCTTGATGAGTTTGCGCGTATTTTTGATGAAGAGTCGTTAACCCACATTACAGTGCAAAATACACCAGAGCGCTTTATGCAGTTTTTAGCTAAAAGCTATCAACAAAGCGAGTCGCCTTACGTGTGTTATTTCCATAATAAAGATTACCGTAACCAAACATTGCCTCGCTATGAGCAAGAAGGTGGTGAGCCATGTGAAATGATTTGCTTAGCATCAGATAATGAAGGCTTTGGTTTAAATATCGAAATTTGGGATGGCGGCGAAACCGAAGTATCGCTAACACTGACGCGCCCAATGTCAGACATTGTAGACTTGTTTCCCGGAGACGCTAAGTGAGTGATGCTAAAGACAAGTGGTTGCGTCAGGAACAAGCTGTACGTGCCACACAAATGGCATTTGATCTAAGCAGTGAAGTTCAAAAGCTGATAAAAAAGCAAGCTATTGACCAAGAGTTAACTCCATCAGATATGATCCGTAAAATACTTGGCTTAGATGTAAAATCTAAAAAAACGCGTCAACGTTTATCGTTTAATTTAAATGATGACGAGATTGCGCAACTAGCCAGTCGCTTTGATGTCCCAAGTGATGATAAGCGAGCCGTAAAACAACAAGTAGCTGACTTACTAATTGCTCACACTAAAAAAACTAAGTAGTTGCACTAGATTATTATGAATATTACTCTAATTGCTTATCTACTTATTTTTGCTTTGTTTGGTACTGCGGCGAGTTATTTTGTACGCTTTATTTATGCATATTGGGTGCTTAAAACAATGCCCATGAAGTACATTATAAAAGCGGGTATTTGCGTAGTGCTGGTTGTTGTAATTTCAGCGTTAATTCCGTATTTAGGTTAACGCTGAGATTAAATTATACGCGACCATTTTTATTTTATATCAAACGACTGGCATTGGTGATTAATACACAGCGACTGCACTTCAAGTACTGGTGAACAATCGGTTAAGCCTTGTGCTTTATTTTGTATTTTTTCTTGTTTTGTTATTTGTTGAGCAAGCTGTTCTGCTTCTTCTTGAGATGTGTTCAGCGTTGAATAAACAGCATACTTACTCGGTCCGCCGCATGCGCGGGCGCCCACTTCAAGTACTTTGCACTGAAAACTTGCGGTGCAGCTGTTATTACTCACCATGTTACTAAGATCATAGTTTAAGTCAGACAAGTTTTTACTTTGCTCATTTGACGTCACAGTACTAGCACAACCACTTAGTAATAAAATGCTGCTAGCAATGCTTAAAATTGATAGTTTAATTGTCGATGGTAAACAACTCATAACGTTATCCTTAAAATGCACTTACCGCTGAACCTTCAAGTTTAACACATTTATTTTCAACACACTGCGTGCTTGGCGTTGTTAAATGCTGACAAATGCTCATCATCCCTTTTTGTGAATTATAGTTACTTTCAAGCTTAGTAATTTTATCGCTAAGGGCTGCTACTTGTTTTTCAGACGCTGATTTTGTTGAGTACACAATAAAGCTGCTTGGCCCACCACATGCGCGACTGCCTACTGCACTTATTCTGCATTGGGTGCTGGTATCACATTGCTTATCTGTAATTAGCGTATTTAATTCGGCTTTAGCTGTTTTTATATCGTCTATTGAAACGTTTTTTAAATCGTCTATTGAAACGCTTTCAGCAATTACATTATTTTTTGTATTTTCTTGTAATTGAGTGTTTTCTTTTAGCTTTTGCAGCTCTTGCTTTGGCGCTTCAGTTTCTGAGGTTATTGTTACTTGCTGCGTTTCAGTTGGCGTTTTATCTAAGCATGCAGTTAAACAAAGTGGTAAAAGTATGGCTAACAATGGGGTACGCATAACAAACCTTGATAGTGATGAAATATTCATCACTATCATACACGGTGCATTTTTTACGGCAATAAAAACTATATTATCAAGTAATTAAAGCCGTGCAAAATATCGTTTATTAAAGTCCACCCTGCGTTAGTTTGGTGGGATTAAGTAGCTTTTCGAGTTCACTGCGTGGTAAATCGGTTTCTTGTTCGGCTACATCAATAATAGGGCGGGCTTCCTTATAAGCCTGCTTTGCTATTTTTGCTGCTTTTTCATAACCGATCACCGGATTGAGCGCAGTCACTAAAATTGGATTTTTAGCGAGTGCTTTATCTATATTAGGCTGATTTACTTTAAAGCTGGCAATGGCTTTATCGCCCAATGCTTGTGCGCTATTGGCAAGTAATTCTATGCTTTGCAAAATATTATACGCAATGACTGGCAGCATAACGTTTAGCTCAAAATTACCCGCTTGGCCTGCTACTGTAATGGTCGCGTCGTTACCGATTACTTGTGCGCTTACCATGGCTGCGGCTTCTGGTATTACCGGATTTACCTTGCCAGGCATAATAGACGAGCCCGGTTGAAGTGCTTCTAGCTCTATTTCGCCTAAGCCCGCAAGTGGCCCTGAGTTCATCCAGCGTAGGTCGTTCGCTATTTTCATTTGTGCTACAGCGAGTACTTTTAATTGCCCCGAAAGCGCTACTATGGCGTCTTGTGAACCGATGTTATAAAAAAAGTTACTACTAGGCGTAAATCTAATGCCTACATTGGCACTCAGGTTTTCTGCAAATTTGGCTGCAAACTTAGGGTCTGCATTTATTCCTGTTCCAACAGCCGTACCGCCTTGTGCCAGTTCGCATACACGCTCTAAGCTATGTCTAATTCCTGCTGCGGCATGGTTAACTTGTGACTGCCACGCACTTAGTGTTTGATCAAATGTAACAGGCATTGCATCCATTAAATGCGTACGGCCCGTTTTAACTATATGGCCTACTTCAGCTTTTTTCTTTTCTAGGCTTTGCGATAAGTTTTCAAGCGAAGGAAGTAATTCATACACTACATTTATTGCGCTACTGAGTGCGATAGCAGTAGGGACTACATCGTTAGAACTTTGCCCCATGTTTACATCATCATTAGGGTGAATGCTTTCACTGCCTAATCGGCTAGCAAGCGTTGCAATAACTTCGTTGGCATTCATATTTGAGCTTGTGCCCGAACCTGTTTGAAAAATATCAACGGGGAAATGCTCAACATGCTCGCCATCAATAATACTTTGACAAGCTTGCTCAATAGCATTTGCTTTGTCTTTACTTAAATGGCCAAGCTCGCAGTTACTTTGCGCAGCGGCTTGTTTTATATAAGCCAGTGCAGTGATAAATTGCTTTGGCATAGATAAGCCACTAATGGCAAAGTTATTAACTGCTCGTTGTGTTTGTGCCTGATAGAGCGCATCAGTAGGTACTTGTAGCTCGCCCATGCTGTCTGATTCTGTTCTAAAGTTGCTCATAAGTGTGCTCCTTAAAAAGGGTTGAATTCGTGACTAAGAATACGAGCTTCACGCTCAAGTATTAAAAATTGTGCAGTATTGTTATGCACCTTATAAAATCGTTTTAATGCTAATAATGGCTTGTATAGCTGCTCTAAACATTGTTTACGAATAGCATTATGTATAAGAGGGTCGCACATTTTGTTCATAATTTCATGGTGTGTGCGCCTAAGATAAAACTCTTGAAGCAAGGGATTATGTTGTTGCTCAAATTTTTTGGCGACGTTAAGGGCGGTTTCTATGTAGTCGGCAACGAGCATGGGTGCATGCAGGCCAGGTCTTAAGCAATGACAAGAGAGTTCTTGATGGTAACGATGCTGGGCATAATTTGAAGACATAAAAAAACCGACTCAAGTTAACGATAATAGTTATCATTACATTTAATCGGTTTCAGTGTAAACAGTTATTATAAAAATTATTTGCGATACTAATTTGAGTATTAATTGTAGCCAAGAATAAATATCTGATCTGTTTCATGTTTGGTCATCGCCTGTTGATTATGTTTAGGGTGCGAAAGTAAGTCGATTACTGTAGCTCTCATATCAACGGCGTAACTATGATCGTCGGTGGTTTTTTCGGTTATAGCAATGGCCGCGTCTACAGCGGTATAAGGGGGTATATGCATAATTTTATCCTTTGAAATTTAATATAAGTTAAACCCTTTAGTGGGTTAACAATATAAAAGCATATTACGTACCAACCATAATGAGCCAGCTCAACCATATGATAGTTATAGTATTTAAAAATTACCTTTTTTTCATCACGACAAAATAAGCTAAATTTGCTTTACTGTTGTGCATTAATCTACAATTTTGGTGCACAGTAATGACAAAGCCATTTTCACAAGCCTGTGAAAACAATAAAACCCCTATTTTAGAGCAATTAAAGGGCGTATTAAAAAATACTAAAACAGTCCTCGAAGTCGGATCAGGAACCGGCCAACATAGTGTGTTTTTTGCAGAGCAATTACCGCATTTACAATGGCATACAAGTGATCGCGCTATAAACCACGAAGGGATTAATTTATGGCACCGCGAAGCTAATTTAACTAATTTACATGCACCACTTGAGCTTGATTTAAATAATGAATGGCCTGTAGATAAGGTTGACGCTATTTATACTGCAAACACATTTCATATTGTAAGTTGGCAATTAGTTGAACGTTTTTTTGACGGTGTTAAACGTCACTTAAATAGCGACGGTATGTTGTGTATTTATGGGCCATTCAAATACCAAGGTGAATTTACCAGCCCAAGTAATGATGACTTTAGTGCCTTTTTAACAGAGCGCGATCCGTTAAGTGGAATAAGAGATTTTGAAGCAGTTGAACAACTAGCTAAGCAAGCAGGGCTTACGCTTATTAGCGATACTGCCATGCCTGCAAATAATCAGTTACTCGTTTTTAAACGGCAGTAATGAGCTACATTGCTCTTTATATATATCAATATGGCCGCGTTCATGCTTTAAGTAGTCGCTTATTGCATTACTAAAGTCGCCATCAACAATATGGTGAGCAGAGTAGGTAAGTACGGGTTCAAATCCGCGTGCTATTTTGTGCTCACCTTGTGCTCCCGAATGAAAGCAGCTGAGTTTATGCTTTATTGCAAACTCAATACCTTGGTAATAGCACAACTCAAAGTGAAGCGAATCTACTTCCTCACTTGCTCCCCAGTAGCGCCCATAAAGTGTATTCTCACCTACTAAACTAAGTGTTGCAGCAATCACGTTGTCGTCTTTTTTGGCCAGCATAATAACGAGATTATTAGCCATTAATGCATGTAAAAGCGCAAAAAACTCCATATTTAAATAGCCCAAATGACCAGATCGCTTTAAGTAGGTACGCTGATAAAACTCACAAAACAATTGCATTATCTCGGGCGTAATTTGCGTTCCTTGCAGCCATTCAATATCAATATTTTGTTGCGCTATTTTAGCTCGCTCTTTTTTAAGTGACTTACGTTTTCGTGAGTTAAGTATTTGCAAAAAATCGTCAAAGGTTTCAAAACCTTTATTAAACCACTGAAATTGCACACCTACTCTTAGCATGGCATGTTGCTCAGTTAATGATGTTGCTTGGGCTTGGTCGCAAAAATTAACATGCCACCCCGACCACCTTTGCTCAGCACTGTGTATGCTAAGTTGCTCTGTAATGTACTGATACACCGCATTAGGGTTAGCGTGCTCGATAGCAATACGCTTGCCTTCAATAGGGCTAAAGGGAATGCCAGATAGCCACTTGGGATAATATTCTAAACCGTGTTTTTCGTATGCCTCAGCCCATGCCCAGTCAAATACGTACTCGCCGTATGAATGACTTTTTAAATACCCAGGTGCAAGCGCAATGAGCGTATCATCTTCAAAAATAGCGAGGTGATGGGGCTGCCAACCGCTTTTTTGTGTTACGCATTGGCTTTGTTCAAGGGCATATAAAAAAGCATGTTGAGTAAATGGTTCATCACCAAATAAACGTTGCCACTGCGCCTGATCAATCTCATTAATACTGCTAAACCATTGGTGCGAAAACGTTCCCATGACTACTTACCTTGTAGTTGTTCTAAGCTGTTCTACGTTTTTAATAAACGTACTAATTTGCTTTTTAAGCTCGGTAAAATGAGGATTATAAGTTAAGCGTTGTAAAGCCGGATAGTGTTTTAAGTTGGCGCTTGTTCGCTCTCCTAGTTGTGGATTTTTTGTTGTTTTACATGTCTTGTACAGGGACTCGTCGTTAATAAAGCTGCCACAATTACGATAGGTTGCGTTAATTCCATAATGTGGATTTTGCGGTGAGTTAACAATAGCAATATGCGACATACCATGAATTTTTTTACACTGAGGCGATGTGCACTGCGGGTTATTTACTGTGTAGTCACTAGCAAAGTCTGGCGGTAAAATATCAGTGATTCCATAAAGTACTAAAGTATCGAGCGGCTTATATTTTACTGAATTATCTTTGTGTAATGCACTTAATAATTTTAGCGTGGCACGCGTATCTATCGTGGTATCAATATCGCTAAGTACACTAAAAATAGGTAATTTAAGTGCAGAGCGTTTGTTTAAGCTACTTACGCTTGCAAGTGACATAGCATAGTACGACGCGGCAGCTGCATTTAAAGGAAATGATTCATACTTAGCAAAGTCTACATCGGCGTCTTTATCTATCCAATTAACAAAGGGTATGGCATCAATCCACTTTGCTATCCAGCCGTACTTATTATGTGGCTCGGAGCCTGGCGAATAAAGCATAAGCGCTTTAATTTTGGGTGAAACAGTGTGCTTGGTTGCGTAATCAATAAGTAACGCTGCACCGGTAGAGTAACCTGCGAGTATCACCTCATCAAAGTCTTGCACCGAGCGTTTAATACCGTATTTTATTGCCTGTTGCCATTGGCTAACCTCTACATTGAGCAATGCACTTGCGGCGCTTCCATGTCCTGGTAATAAAATAGTACGCACAGTATAGCCTTGTTGATAATACACTTGTGCTAAATCGTGATATGTAAAGGGTGAGTCAGTTAGCCCGTGAATTAATAGTGCAACTTTATTGCTGTTTGGATGCGTAAGCTCAAAAGGGGCGATAAGATCTGCAATAGTAGGGTCAGGTTTTCGCGTACCTTGTGTTACTAATTGCTGGTACGTTTGTGTAATAACAGGGCATGGTATATCTGCACGTGGATTGGTTTTATTTATATGTTTATATGCAAAATCTAAGTAATCGTTAAATGGTAAAAGGGCGTGGTAATTAAAGCGCTGGTGGTTGTGCTCTTTTTCAAAGCGTAATAAGCCTTGTTGCTTACTTTTTGTTATAAATTTAAAGTCGCTCGCTTGCGATATACAGTTTTGAGCGACAGCAATATGCGAAAAAACACTTAAAACAAAACCAACTCTTAAAACTATTCTTAAAATTAAACCACTATTGTTCATTAACTTCTGCATATTGGACAAGACACTCGGTTAGCTTAATGAGTTCAAGCGGTTTTGCAAGGTGCTGGTTAAATCCAACGGCTTGTGCATGTGCTTTATCCTCTGGCATAACGTCGGCAGTTAAAGCAATAATCGGGAGCTCTTGTTCAGTTTTAAACTGGCGGATCAGTGCCGTTGCTCTATAGCCATCCATTACAGGCATTTGGCAATCCATAAGCACTAAGTCAAAATGCTGCTTTTTAACTATATCAACGGCCAGTTCGCCATTTTCTACTATATACGGCACAATTCCTAACGAGCCAAGCATCGCTTTAATAACCATTTGATTTACTGGGTTATCCTCTGCGACCAAAATATCTAGCGAAGTAATATTAGTATTATCAAATGTAATAACATGTTCTTTTTTAGGTTCTGTTGTTTCTAATCGCATTGAAAATGTAAAAGTAGAGCCTTTATTTATTTCACTTTTAAGTGTTATATCAGCCCCCATTAATTGGCTTAGCTCTTTTGCTATTGTTAAGCCAAGGCCTGTACCACCAAACTGCCTTGAGGTAGAACTATCCGCTTGGGTAAATGCGTTAAATAATTTTTTATGTTGGCTTGGTTTTATACCTATTCCGGTATCACTAACGTTTATAACAAGCTGTACTTTATTGGCGGCAGTAAACTCTGTTTCTATGTTTAAAGTAACGCTGCCTTGGCTTGTAAATTTAATCGCGTTGCTACATAAATTAAGTAATATTTGCTCAATTCGCATAGGATCACCAATAAACCAGGTATCAACAGGTAGCTTTGAATTAACTTGCCATTTAATACCTTTGTTAACTGCGCTTTGCTCAAACATGTTGTTTATACGTGTTATTAAAGCACCTAAGTCGAATGCAATAGATTCAATAACTAACTTTTGGGATTCTATTTTTGATATATCAAGAATGTCATTAATTAAGTTTAATAAGCTTTTAGATGCTGAGTTTATTTTATCTAAATAGCCAATGAGTGTACTTGCATTGTCTGTTTCTCTAGCAAGTGAAGAAAAACCAATAACGGCGTTTAATGGTGTTCGTATTTCGTGGCTCATATTCGCTAAAAATTGGCTTTTAGCCTGATTAGCTAAATCGGACTGCTTCTTTGCTTGTGCGAGTGAGTGAGTACGCTCTGCAACTTGACGTGTAAGTGCGATTTGTTGCTGATTAAACAGCAGTAAAACCATTAAAATTAAAGAACATACGGCAACTTGAAGTATGAGTAATAATAAAGTTAGTTGACTATTATGTTGTGTTAAAAAGCTTTCTTTAAGGGCTAGTTTTACAATCCATTTTTGCCCTGCAAAGTCCACATCAAACGACATTAAGCGGCTGCCTTTAGCTTGCTGAACATTTTGAGAGTAATTACTATAAAACGGCGGAGTGTTTGTATCTTCGTATATACCAATCGAAAACATATCAGACTGTTCTTTAGAAATTGCCTGCTCAATAATACTACGCACTAAAAATACACCAGTGGCATAGCCTTTAATTGTTTTTTCATCACTATGCTGGGAGTACACAGGGGCAAATAATAAATAGGCTGGTTTAGGTTGTTTGGTTTGCACCAACTGAATTATTTTAGTTCCGACTGGCATGTACTTTATAGCGGGGTTAAGCAGAGAGCTTTTTCGATCAGGGTTTGAAAATACATTAAAGCCAATAGCTTTTTGATTACCATTAAAAGGAGCTATGTATTTTACTATAACAAGGGGATCACTAGTTTCAAGAGGTTCGCCAACTACATCAATATCTAAATGATAAATGTTTGATATTTCTTGGGCAAAGACGTCGCGTTGATCTTGAGGTATTTTTGCGTTCCACGATAAGGCGTTAATAAATGCGTGCTGAGTTAGTAACTGGCTAGCATAAGAATAAAAATCTTGCTGGCTTAGCATGGGAGATGACTGTACCTGACTTGCTAGGCTCTGCACTGCAATAATACTAAGATTTGTATATCTATAAAGGCTGTTTTCTATAACGTGGACTTCACGTTCAGCAATTTTAATAGTGTTTATACGATTTTCTTGATCGTATAACTGCGTTGTTACCGCGACTGATAAAAATAAAATAGAGCATACTGCAATTGTCGGAAACGCCGATATATTATGTTGATTAGACTTTTGTGGTAATAAAGAAAGTAAAAGCGGAGTCGCAATTAATACTCCTAATGTATCACCAAGCCACCAGTAAGTAACATTCTTCCAATGATTATCAACACTGTAAACCGAGTTGAATTGGCTTAAGGCAAATACGCCAAAGTTAGCCGAAATTAAGCTGACCAATATTGCTATGACAAGGATAAAGTAAATTATATTCTTGCGCTTTTTAAAGCGCAGCGGGTGCCCAAGCCAATACTTTAAAAGAGCTGCGCCGACCATTGCCTGTATAACAACACCAAAGGCGATATACATAGCCTCGTTAAATGAGTTACCGACCAGGACTAGCTCATGAGCAGAACTGTCAAAAATATTTAGGTTAAAGGCAATTGCAGCTACAAATAAAGGCGGGATAAAGCGCCACCACCAAATATAACAACCGACTAGTGCTATGCCGGCAGGTAACCAAATTGGAATTATTTGCGAGTTAAAAGCAAGTTTAGTGAGTGCTATGCCGACTAAAAAATATGCTAAAGCAAACATGATGTAAAAAATAATGGAATGATTTTTAGAGTTAAAATTTTTCACATAAGGTCCAAGCAATTATTATTGTCGTTTTGAAATATCAGTATAGCTAACAGTAAGTTATTTTGGTTATTTTTATAAAGGTAACTGTTTTTTGCTAAATGATTGTTTAAGCACAACTGTTGATTCTATATTTGCGATACAGCTTAAGCCACCTAGTTGATGTTTCACAAACGTTTCGTAGCTCTCAAGATCATGTGCAATGATTTTTAATAAATAATCATAGCTTCCTGATATTACACAACACTCTAATACATGTGGTAATTTTTCTACATGTTGCTCAAATTGCTCTGCAGCACTGACCGAGTTTTGGCTTAATCGTACAAACGCATATACCAATACATTAAGATTAAGTGCTTTAGGATTTATGGCGGCGTGGTAGCCGGTAATAATATTTTCTTGCTCTAACTTTTTTATACGCCTTAAACAAGGTGTATCCGATAGGTTAATACTGCTGGCCAAATCTGAAACAGACATACGAGCTTGGCTTTGCAGTGCAATGAGTAATTGCTGGTCTTTTTTATCTAACATAGTTGTCGGCTTTTATTAATTATTTTTATATTTGTAGTGATTATTGCTAAGTATTGCAATTTTTACTAATTTTTTTGGCGTTTTACCCTCATTGAACTCTGTTAGCATTTAACTATAAAAATAATAGAGCACAACAATGAACACACATACCGCTATTTTCGATCACTGGATACGAACAGAGTTTGTCACTTTAAATAGTGAATTAGAGCAGCTTTATTGGCAGCAAACCGATAAAGCAAATGTAGAAGGAATAGGTGAGGCCTTAAAGCAACAATTAGAAAAAGAAGGCAACGCATTAATTAGTAATTTATTAGCCGAGGGAAACACAGATCAAGGCTTTGATAGCGCTTTTGACTTACTCGGTAACGTAGGATTATTTATGGCAGCGTGTAGGCGCCATGAAATTACTGAGCCAAGCAGAGAAACCACTTCACCGCTAATTGAAGCCTCAGCGCTTGCTATGCATATAGGCGCATCCATTGGCGTAACCCCTCGTTTTGCTACCGCCCACTTAACTACTCATAACAAAGCACTTAACGGTATTTATAAAAGATTTACCAATTTACCTGATGAAAAGCTATTTCTTGATTACAACACCCAAGGTATTTTGGCCTACAAACGGGCAAGTGATGCTTTATTAAAAATATTGCCGTTAGGTATCTCACACCCCCTGTGTGGTGAGTTATTAAAAGTAGCAAAACAAGCGCTTATAGATGTAATTGAGTCAAATAATGCACTTTATTCTGAGCTCGATGCAGATCGCTTTTTTAACTGCGTTCGCCCTTATTATAAACCGTACCGTGTAGGTAAAGAGGTTTACAGAGGTGCAAATGCTGGTGACTTTGCAGGTATTAACGTGATTGATATGTTACTAGGGCTTTGTAGCGCAAATGAACCTAGTTACTCGCAAATGCTGGTGGATAAGTTTTTATATATGATGCCAGAGGATCAACAAATCCTACGAGAAGCCATGCGTATGCAAAGCTTTATGGATGACTTTTTACAAGCAGAGCAATATAAAAATACAGATTGGTTTAAAAGCCACGCAACGTTATTTATCCAAGTGTGTAAATTACATGGTGACACCGCAGTCGGTCATCATAATCAACTGGTTGAAAAGTTTATTGCTCAGCCCTCAAAAAATATGCAACAGCAGCATATGAGCAAGGTAACAGCAAGTGGTCCGCCGCTTCATGTGTTACTTGATTCGCTCGAAAAATTAAGAGATAGGCGAGCTAGCGCAAAACGCGACGATATAAAAACACGTTTTGACGATCTAAATACACTTAAAGAATGGGTTAAATAGCATGCTTAAAAATGATTTTTGTATGGCTGATGGCTGTTATTTACTAAACCACTCGGTAGGGCGTCCTCTTAAAAATACGCAGCAATATTTAGCACAGCACTACTTTTTACCGTGGGAGAGCTCAAATAAAGAACCTTGGCAACAATGGCTGCCCGCAGTTGAGCAATTTACTACCGCGCTTGGTAAGTTATTTAATGCGCCTAGTTCGCAGTTTTGTCCTCAGGTTAATTTATCAAGTGGCTTAACAAAATTGCTTATGTCGCATCCACGGCTACAGCAAAAAAATTGTAAAGTGCTTATGGCGCAAAGTGATTTTCCGAGTATGGGTTTTGCAATGCAAAAAGCGTTGCCAAAGTGCGCGCAAATCATATTTATACCTGAGCACGAAAACCTAACAGATATTAGTGTTTGGCAGCGTTATATAACTTGTGATATCGATTTAGTTTTTATAAGCCATGTGTATTCAAATACAGGTGTACAGGCGCCTGTGTACGATATTGTAGCTATAAGTAAATTAACCAATAGTTTATCAATAGTTGATGTTGCTCAGTCAGCGGGTGTTATACCGCTTGATTTAAGCGTGCTCGATGCGGACTTTATGATTGGCTCGAGCGTTAAATGGTTATGTGGTGGCCCAGGTGCAGCTTATTTATGGGTTAACAAAAATCAAATAGAGTATTGTGAGCCTAAAGATGTGGGTTGGTTTTCGCATCAAAATCCATTTGAGTTCGATATTAACCATTTTGAATATAACGCCAGTGCGCTTAAGTTTTGGGGTGGAACACCTTCTGTAGCGCCTTATATTATTGCCGCAAATAGTATTGCCTACTTTGCAGAGCTAACAGCTCACAAGGTAAGGGTGCATAACTTAGCGATGCTTACGCTTATTCATAAGCAACTAAGCGAATATGTTGCATCACCTATGATTGGTGATAAATGCAGCGGGACTGCTATTTTGTTTTTTAACAAGCAACAAGACCATGTACTTACAGAGCTTAATAAAGCGAAAGTTAGTGTAGATGCTCGCAAATTTGGAATACGAGTATCGCCACATATTTATAATACTCAAGAAGACGTTGCGCAATTTATTTCTATAGTAAAACGAGCGCTTAAGGGTTTTGGCTAAGCTGCTGCTTTCTTTGCTTTAATGACTCTATTTTTTGCTGCGTTTGACTAATTGATGCGTCGTAGGCTTGTTTTAATGAATTTGTTTTAGTTGCGATAGCATCAGCAATAGACGAAGCACCTAAACGATTGGCCTTATCTTGGGTCATATAATCTATTTGTTGTTTTTTAGCTGCGTATTCTTTTTGGCTTTGTTCAATAGATAGCTCAAGGCGCTTTATTTCACGCTCTATTTGCTGAACCTCTAAGTAGTCATCAACAGAGGTATCGGTAATACCTTTACCGGGCGTAGAGCTTTTATATGCTTCAATTACATTTATATCTTTTAGAGTAATAACTTGTGCATCTTTAGCGCAAGGCGTTTGGCTAAAAGTAGGAACGCCCTTAATTACACACTTATACACTGTTGTACTTTGTGCCAAGGTAAAAAATGGTGCTGCCGCGCAAAATGATAGCAATATGAACCGGATCATAGTTAAACCTATAAGTGGCTAAAGTTGTGTTAATAATGCCCTAAGTTATTACTAGGCACAATTTGTTTAGTTTTTATAAATTTTGGGCACAAAAAAACCACAATCAAGCGGTTTAAATTAAGTATGGTCCAGAGGGAGGGATAGACTTGCTTACATCCATGTAATCAATCGCTACGCGACGCTTGCAGCGGCCTAAAATGTTCCAGACATTTTGTCGAATCCTGTCGAAGGTTCTCACCCTCCCAATTTAGTATCGGTGTTAAATTTTGGGCACAAAAAAACCACAATTAAGTGGTTTAAATTAAGTATGGTCCAGAGGGAGGGATAGACTTGCTTACATCCATGTAATCAATCCCTACGCGACGCTTGCAGCGGCCTAAAATGTTCCAGACATTTTGTCGAACCCTGTCGAGGGTTCTCACCCTCCCAATTTAGTATCGGTGTTAAATTTTGGGCACAAAAAACCACAATTAAGTGGTTTAAATTAAGTATGGTCCAGAGGAAGGGATAGACTTGCTTACATCCATGTAATCAATCGCTGCGCGACGCTTGCAGCGGCCTAAAATGTTCCAGACATTTTGTCGAACCCTGTCGAAGGTTCTCACCCTCCCAATTTAGTATCGATGTTAAATTTTAGGCACAAAAAAACCACAATTAAGTGGTTTAAATTAAGTATGGTGGAGAGGGAGGGATTCGAACCCTCGATAGAGCTACAAACTCTATACTCCCTTAGCAGGGGAGCTCCTTCGGCCACTCGGACACCTCTCCAACGCATAACCGGTTGTATTGATGGAGTAAAAAAGCCACCAATCAAAATATGGTGGAGAGATAGGGATTTGAACCCTAGATGGGCTATAAACCCATGCCGGTTTTCAAGACCGGTGCATTCGACCACTCTGCCATCTCTCCGTGACGCAGAATAATACTTAGGTGATACCGCTGTGTAAATAGCAAAATGACTGTTTGCCTAAAAAATATACGTAAATGAGGTTTTTTTTGTAAATAAGGGGAAATTAAGGCAATTTTAATAAAATAAATAGGTTGCAGCAAACAATGGGAGCTAAATAAGTGACTTCATTTAGTGGTTGAGTGTTCGCTGCACCGAAAAATAATCATGGTTGGGTGATTATTTATATTGAGCTGCACCGCTAAGTGCTAGTCTTTTACCAATCGTGTTAAGTTTAGCTAACATTCTTGCTTTACGATTAGTTGGTTTAACGGCTACTTGCGCTGCTGCTGTTTGATTTAATGTATTAATTGGTTTCATTATTTTGCTCCGGTTGTATCTGTTGAAATCGCGTGCATTTTGCACGTTGTTTGATTAAAAATACAACGATAAAAATTGAGCCTGAGGGATTAGTTAAACTAATCTGAATTGATTTTATTAATGTGCAATTCAGTAAGTTATATTACTGTTTTTGCATAGCTATTTACATGGTGGTTGGTTTTAACCCCTTTGCTGCTGGGGTTTTTGATTTTTTAATTTGTTTTTATGCATTTTATACAATGTTTTTTGATTATTTATTCAGATTAAAAAAATTTAATTAAACGTTTATTATCTCACTCTAAAATACATTGCTGGAAACAAAAGCTTGTCACTACTAATAATTATTAAACCAAGTATCAAAAAACAGAGCCAAAAATCATTGGCATGGCTTAAAAATATCTGTAAAAAACGCAGCTTTTCTTATTGTATATTTACTACAACGGGAAGCTTTGACGATGACTGCGCTCAAATAAGGTTGTTGCTGAGTAACTTTACCAAAGTAGTTGCACTAGGTGGTGATGGTACATTGAACTTGGCGGTTAATGCGCTAATAGGGAGCAGTTGTTCGTTAGCATTATTACCTTGCGGTACAGGTAACGATTTCTCCAGAGGGTTTAATTGCAAAGAAGATGATTGGCGAAAGGCATTATTTAATACACCGACAGCAATTGATATAGGAAAAATTAATAGCCGCTATTTTATTAATATTGCAGGGGTAGGATTTGATGCTCATGTGATTAAAACTATTAACGATAAAGCTAATTTTTCATCTTTTGATTACAGTTGGACGAGTATCAAAGAGCTATTTTATTATCAAGCTCAGCAGTTACAAGGTACGTTTAATAACGATGCTCGGCAGTATCAAAATTTAATTACTGTATTTGCTAATCATAAGTACTTTGGTGGTGGGCTAAAAATAGCGCCAAAAGCGGATTTAATTGATGGCCAGCTTGAGTGTTATCAAATGCGATCGGGTGGGCTTTTTTATAATGTAATAAGCTTTATTAAGTTATTTTTTAAGCGCCATGAGTATATAAAAAACCTTACCTATAGTCGCTTAAATACAGCTTCCATAAAAACTGAAGGGCTATTGATTGAAGCAGATGGTGAACTTGTAGGTAAAACTCCTGCAGTTGTTAGTGTGCATGGACAAGCCTTACTTTTTCATATGCCAATAAAAAAGCGCCTACAGTAAAGTAGGCGCTTTTGCGTTAGTTGCGTTAATAACGCGTCTAACTGGGGACGGAGCCACTTTTAGCTATTGCTCTATTAGCTAAAAAGGCGTTAATTCGTTTTGTTGGGGTAAGCACAATGGCGTTACCTAATAGCACTAAGCTAAACCCTGCAAAGGTATTTGCGTGCCATTCAAACCCTTCAAAAAAGCTACTCAGTGTTACTGCCACTAATGGGAATAAAACAATAACGTAGCTGGCTTTTTCAGGGCCTATATTTTTTAGTAGTGCAAAGTAACAACCAAAAGCGATTACTGTGCCAAATATTGATAAATAAAGTAATGATAACCAGTAGCTAGTTGGGGCGTTTAAACTAAATTGCACATCGTTCATTAATACATATAAAGCTAAGCCTATAGCACTATATAACATGCCCCATGCATTGCCCTGCAATACGCCAATTTGCTTACGAGAATTACGAACGCTTACCATGTTGCCCAATGAAGCCACAAAGGTGCCACCAAGGGCAAGTAGTAACCCGACCAATGCACCGTTACTTAAGTCGAACTGCTGTAACTGTGGCCAAAACAGACACGTAATACCTAATACAGCGAGTGCGGCACCGGTATAAATTCGTTTTGAGATAGGCTTACCAAAAAATAGTCGAGTGTTAACTATGTTCATAACAAGCAACATTGAAAAGGCGATAGAGGTCATAGCGGAGGTTAAGTAATTCTGTGCCCAGTAAAGCATTAAGTAATTTAAGGCAAAATTACAAATAGCCAACAAAGCAAAAAAGCCATGATCGATTAATGAAAAGCGCATATCCGGTTTTTTGTACGCTACATATAACCACATTAAAAGTGCTGCTATAGCAAAGCGATAAAATAACGATAACTCGACTGCAATATCACCTAGCTGAAATTCGATGGCTAACCAAGTAGAACCCCAAATTAAAACGGTTGTAATGTATAGCGCTGCACTTCTCATGGTTACTCTCCAAAGCCCGATTGAATGGCTATTTTAAGACCTATCTGTATACTTACCATATACAGAAAAGTAAAAATGTAACCTATACAGATTTGGATGCGTGATGATAAGACAAAAAAATAGCCAGGGGCATGAGTTTCTATATCAGCAAGTTATTCAGTTGATCAGAGATATGAGCGCCCAACAGGTTTTACTCCCTGGCGAAAAACTTCCATCACTGCGTAAAATGGCAGATAACTTAAACATTAGTATTCCGACAGTGAAGCAAGCTTATCAAACACTTGAAGATCAGGGGTTAGTAGAGGCACGTGAAAAATCAGGGTATTTTTTAAAAGTCGTCAGCATGGCGCATAATTTACCTAAGCGAGTTAAATTAAGTCGCGAACCTGTTGTGGTAAATAAACAAGCCTTAATAGAGCAGGTATACAGTGCGATTCATCAAGCTAATGTAGTTCCTTTTGGTATCGCTAACCCAATTGCTGCTGCACCTACCGATAAAGCACTGGCCAGAAATATGCGCCGAGTAATGACTACAGCTGGCAGTAAAGCTATTAACTATGGACCAACAGATGGGTTTGTGCCGCTGAAAAAGCAATTGGTGCATCGCTATTTAGATTTTGGTATTGGTATAAACATGGACGAGCTTGTGATCACCAATGGTGCACAAGAAGCCATGGCTATTGCACTTAAGTGTGTAACAAAGCCAGGCGATGTAGTTGCCATTGAGACGCCTTGCTATCACGGGATTATCGAGTTAATAGAAAGCCTAGGGCTTAAAGCGCTCGAAATACCACTGTGCCCAGATAATGGTATTTGGTTAAGTGATTTGGAACGCGCTTTAAATGAGCATGACATAAAAGCGTGTTTATTCTCGACTGCAATTAGTAACCCTGTGGGCAGCTTTATGCCTGATACAAACAGACAGCAGCTGGTGGAGCTACTTGAAAGTCATGACGTAGTGCTTATTGAAGATGACGTATATGGCGATTTATATTTTACGGCAAAACGTGGCACACCTGCTTTAGCGTACTCTAAAAAAGGATTAGTGATTAGTTGCTCATCTTTTTCTAAAACGGCAGCGCCGAGCTATCGTGTAGGTTGGTTAGTTGCGGGTAAATTTGCAACGCAAGCAAGGCGATATAAAAGAGCACTAAGTTGCTCTGCTTCGTTAATAAACCAATGGACGTTATCTGAGTTTATTGCCAGTGGTGAGTACGACCGAAATTTAAAAGTACTTAGGCAACGCCTGCGCGATAACAAAGAGCGTATGCGATGGTGCTTACAACAAGCTATGCCAAAAAATACACGTATAAGCGATCCAAAAGGAGGCTGCGTTATGTGGCTAGATTTAGGAGGCGAGTACGATAGCCAAACATTGTTTTTACTTGCGCTTGAGGTTGGTATTAGTATTACCCCAGGGCTTGTTTTTTCGGCCTCTAATAAATATAAAAGCTGCGTAAGATTAAGTTATGGTGTGCAATGGAGCGCGCAAATTGAGCAAGCAATAGTTACATTGGGTAAGCTCACTTTATTAGCTAAAAAGTAATACCAATCTGCTTATATATGGGGTCTATTTAACGTTAAGAAAATTACGCTAGAACTAGGCAAAAGTTTTTGTATCTAGTTGTTCTAAATAAAAAATTTTTAACGAAGTTATAGTGCAATTTAATTAGTTAAATTGATCAAAGATTTATGCAGGTTGGTATAAGTTTGCGAAACACAAAAAAGCAGCATTTAAGTAAACTTAAGTGCTGCCAAAGGGATGTTAAATAACGTTTGCTGTACTAATTTTGTTTAAAGCTAAATAACTGGTAACCTTCAAGCTCAGGCACTTGCATTACTAATTGCTCTTCTTGTTTTGCAATTTCAGCAAAGTTTCCACATAAAGAGTTAGCACGTTCTTCAAGTGCGCTTGCATGTAGCTCTACTTTTTCTTCTATTTGTGCACCCATATTTTCCATACGTTGTTCAAAGGCATCCATATCACCGCCTGAACCAAGTAACTCAGAACCTAAAGCTACTAAAATACTGCCCATTGATTGCATCACTGCTGATTCAACCGCTGTTTCTATCTGTTGCTCAAATTGTTGTTCAAAGTTTTCGCCAAATTGATTAAAACTTTGTTGGCCCATCACAAATGTACCTTGCTGGTAAAATGTGTTTTCTACTTCGATTTTAATGTCATCCATAAGCTCTGACATATTATCAAGACCGTCAATATTAAATGCATTGCCTACTTCTTCTAATGCTACTCCGGCAATTTTAACACCCTCAAGCGCTATATTAGCTACTTCAGGTAATTGAGTGCGTAAGCTATCAGAGTACTTGGTTAGCGCGTCGCGCTGCGAATTATTCAGCGCTACAAGTTCGCCATTTACGGTTAAGTCACCATGGCTATTAAACTGCATGGTTTTATTGTTGGCGGTAAAAATTTCCAATTCGTTTGGCTTAATGCGCACATCATTTTTAAATTCGACGTTACATTCATCATTACTAAATGAAATTGCAGAATCGTTATCGTTATGAGCCATAGCGGCTGGTGAACAAATTAATGCGCTAACTAATAGTAATTTTTTCATGTTTGTTCTCTACTTTTTGTTGATGACGATTAATTAATAACAAGTTTGATGCCAGTTTTATTTTTTAATATAAAACATATGGTTAACTGTTTTTGTTTGTTTTTTAGTAAATGAAATCAATTAATAAATAACTATTTTTTAGTCAAATTGGCTAACTAATAAAAATTAATAAATTTTATTTATCGATACGATAAAAAACTCTCACTTTCCTCAATTCAAATTTAGCGCTATTTATTCACATTACTGACATGAAGACTATTTACAGTAGTCACGTGGCTTTATTTTGATGTTAATTTGCACAGCATTTTGACGTTAAACATTTTAATTTTACCGACTATTGCGATAATAAAATCCTTGGTTGGTCTCAAACACTTTATGGAGTGGGTTGTGGGTAAGACATTTAGTTACGATGCGCTAGATGACGATTTTGTTGAAGACGAGTACGAAATGCTCGGCCGTAATCAACACGATAAGAACAAGCAAAAGGTTAAAAAGAAGTTGGAAGACTACCTTGAGCAAAAACGCTTGCGTAAAAATCTAGGCGAAGACGATTTAAGCGATTACACCGATTAAATTTCACTAGTATAAATAAAATACCAATTAATATTGAGAGTTTAAATGTGCAGTTATGCGTATGTTTAAGTTTCAATAGTATTGGCAATAAAGAGGCCTTGCGCCTCTTTATTACTTTTTAAAGCGTGCTTTTAGCCTGTGCTAAAGCTTTTTGAATTGTAAGTTCTAGCTTTTCGGGTTTAGTAAAAGGTGCATAACGTTTAATTGGCGTGCCATCTGCGGCAATTAAAAATTTAGTAAAATTCCACTTTATTTTACGTGTTAAAAAACCAGGTAAAGCCGATTTTAAATAACGAAAGACTGGGTGAGCATGCTTACCGTTTACATCTACTTTGGCCGCCATTAAAAAACTCACACCAAAATTAATTAAACACCCTTGCTCTATCTGTGTAGCGTCGCCGGGTTCTTGCTGACCAAATTGATTACACGGAAACCCTAAAATAACTAAACCTTGGCTGGCATATTTATTATGCAAAGCTTGAAGCGACTCGTATTGGTAGGTAAATCCACATTTACTTGCGGTATTAACAATAAGCGCAACCTTACCTTCAAAATCACTAAAGTTAATAGGTTGACCCTGCAAGCTTGTTGCGCTTAATTGATGGAATTTGTGCATATTGGCGTCTTTTTTATTATTGTTATCGGTATTTTAACCTGAGTACAGTATTTCATAAAGTATAAAGAGCGCTCTAATTTAAAATCAGAAATAGCCCCATACCGGCAAGCGTAGTGTAATAAATATTATGTGTTTTATAGGCAACAATGATGGCGACTATCGCTGCGCTTAAATAAGGGTTTTGCCAGTTTAAGTTAATGCCATCTTCATTCAAAAACACGATAGGCACCCAAATTGCTGTAAGCACCGCAGGTGCACTAAAGCTTAAAAATTGCTGCATTTTAGGACCTACTTTAAACGGTAAAGCGCGGTGCAAAAATAAATAACGCGTAAAAAATGTAATGCACGCCATGAGTAAAATAGTTGTCATCATAGCGTTGCTTCCTTTTTAGCGGTTAGCCTTGCTGTGCTGTAACCTGCGGCCATTGCCAGCAGCGCTGAGCAAACAAGCCATAACTCAAATCCGGTACTTTTTAAAAGCGTTGCGCTAACACCAGCTACAATTACTGTAACGAGTGAGGCCAAATTTTTGATCCCCGGAATAACCAACGCGATAAACGTGGCAGCAATCGCAAAGTCGAGCCCTAAATTAGTTAAATCGGGCAGCATTGTACCCGCTACAATGCCAATTAATGTCCAAATATTCCATGCAATATAAAAGCTAAAACCAGCGCTTAATGCGTATATTAAACGTGTTTTTGTTCTATATGCTTTTCGGTGATGAGAAAACGCAAACAGCTCGTCGGTTAAAACAAAGCTCACCGGTAAGCGCCAACGCATAGGTTGATCAATGACCTTATGACGCACAGCTAAACCGTATAAAAAGTGCCGAGAGCTAATAATAAATGTTGTGAATAAAATTGTGAGCAATGGTGTGTTGCCCGCCATAAGTTCAATCGCAACAAGCTGTGCAGAGCCTGCAAATACTAATAACGACATTGCTTGGGTTTCAAAGGCGCTAAAACCATTTTGAATCGCTAAAGAGCCGCATAAAATACCCCAAGGAACAACGGCTAAACACAGTGGTAGCATATCTAAAAAGCCTTTTAAAATAGCTTTTTTAACTGGTTGCATGATATTTACTCTCACGGCTTGTAGAATGGCTCATAAGGATACCTTAATATTATGATGTTAAAGTAGTTAACAAATTAAATAATACTGTTTTTTTAAGGATAGGCACAATGACGACGTTAAAAGTGTGGGATGGGTTTATTAGATGCTTTCATTGGTTTTTGGTTGTAAGTATTGCAGTGCTTTATTTTAGTATTGAAGAGGGCATGATTGAGCTTCATTTTGTTGCAGGTTTTTTTACTTTAGCACTTATAGTAACACGTTTAATATGGGGTGTTATTGGTAGTAAAACCGCGAGATTAAGTGGGTTACTGCACTCTCCTAGTGCTATTTTAAAGGCGCTAAAAACACCAAGCGACTCGTTAGGCCATTCAGCACCCGGTAGCTGTATGGTGATAGTGTTTTTTATATTAATTATAACGCAACTTGCAAGTGGCTTAATGAGCAGTGATGGTATTTTAACTGACGGGCCGCTTGCTCAATATGTGTCTAGCGATACGATTGATTTTGCCAATTGGCTACATGAGCTGAATTTTGACATTTTACTCTATGCTATTGGCTTACACGTATTGGCTATTATCATTTATAGAATAAAAGGCAAATCGCTAGTTAAGGCGATGATCACAGGCTCAAAAGAGTTAAAAGCGGATGACTCTGAGGCTAAAGTAACTAAAGCGTCTTGGCCTGCGTGGTTAATATTTATATCTTTATTGGTGTTGCTGGTATTTACGTGGGCGAAAGAGCCTTTAACTTATTTGTTTAGTTAAAAACACATTAAACCAATCTTAAAGGGGTGGTTTTTGTTTTTTGTTACATTCTTTTGTTTGATTGTTATGCGGGGTCGAATTATAATCGCCGCATTGCTGGCAAACTAGCCGAAAGGTTAGGACGCAAAGTTTCCGGTCTAAGGCTTTTTAAAAGCTATGGTAGCGGGACTACTGCATAACGTGTTGTTATGTATCACTTGCCCTCAGTGTATTTATCCATAGTGTATGGATAAGATTTTGTAACTCTTAAGGTGTTGCCGTGTTTATGCATACGTCGTTGGCCTGTGGAAAGTGGTCAACAATAGGTTGCTTAAATCATCATACCCAATTATTTATTGGTGATGTGGTGAGTGTAACCTTTTACGACATGCAAGGAGAGCTGGTTAGTTTATCATTTGATTACAAGATCACCTCGCTTGAGCAAGGTGAGCCTCACGCATGGCCACGTTTAGTTGCTGAGCATATTAATGTGCATGTCCCTCTGGTTAGCGCAGGTAAAATGACCGAACAGGGTTTAATTGTAGCCTATAGAAATAATGAAATTTTTGCTTTGCAAAGCAGTGGTATATGTAAAGCACACGTCGACTTTCATTGTATTGCAAAATGCGATGAGCGTGTTGTTAATAACCTTGATACTTATGATTACGTGTACCCTGAAAATTGTGAAAACTATAATGCGGGTACAAAGGTATTGCAGCCAAAAACTGGGCATGTATATCAATGCAGGCCTTGGCCATTTAATGAGTTTTGCCGCACGAATGACGATAATAAGTCTATGTTCGAACCTGGTGTAGGGCAAAGCTGGGCTATGGCTTGGCAGCAAATATAAAGCTTAAATTATCTTCCCAAAGGTATAGCGGTTTTAGTAATGAAGCGTTTACCGTTTTAGCCCATCTAACTATTGGATGGGCTTTTTTATTTTTATGATAAACTGCAAATCACATTATTTTTTTAATTGGTTTTGTTGTGTCTCGTCCTGACTTCTCTTTAAGTTTATTACCTAATTTCCCGATTGCTAAACAGCAAGCCCATACATTAAGTACTCATAATAAGATACGTACCGATAATTACTATTGGATGCGCGATGACGATCGCCAGGATGAGCAAGTACTTGCGCATTTACATGCTGAAAATGCGTACTGCGATGAACAGTTAGCTGCTATGAAGCCACTACAAAATACACTTTTTGAAGAGTTAAAAGCACGCATTGTAAAAGATGATAATTCGGTACCCGTTAAAGACGGGAGATACTGGTATCACTCAGAAGTTCGTGGTGATGATGAATACTCGCGTCACTATAGAAGTACGAGCATAAAGGCCGATAATAAAGAGCTTTTACTCGATGTTAATGTATTAGCTGAAGGATTTGAGTTTTTTGAGCTGGGCGAAGTCGCACTAAGCCCATGCGAGCAGCTTATGGCTTACTCTGAAGATACTGAAGGTCGTCGTATTTATAATGTTCGCTTTAAAAGCTTAGCGACCGGTGAAATGCTTCCTGATGTGCTTGAAAATACAGAAGGACAAGTTGTTTGGGCTAACGACAATAAAACTGTTTTTTATGTAAAAAAAGATTTAAAAACGCTATTAGGATACCAAGTATTTAGGCATGAGCTTGGCAGCGAGCAAAACCAAGACGTAATGGTCTACGAAGAGCAAGACAGCAGCTTTTTTATGGGACTTGGTAAAAGCCGCGATGAAAGCTTAATTATTATTGATTTAGCATCGACAGAGACCAACGATACATGGGTGCTTGATGCTAATAAGCCCACTGGCGAATTTAAAGCATTAATGCCGCGTGAAGATGGCCACGAGTTTGACGTAGATAAGCTAGGTGACACATTTTATATTGTGACTAACTGGCAAGCTAAAAACTTTAGATTAATGACGGCAACAAACGAAACAATTGCTGATAAAACACAATGGGTTGAGCATACAGCTCACAGAGAGAATGTACTGCTTGAAGGTGTCGAGTTATTTAATGACTTTTTAGTATTGAGTGAACGCGAGCAAGGGCAAGCTCGATTTGTAGTTGTTAATAGGCAAGGGGATCGTATGGCACTTGAGTTTGCCGATCCTTGTTATTATGCTGCAATAGCAATGAACCCAGAGCCAGACACACGCACTGCGCGTATTTATTACTCAAGTTTAACAACACCAGGTTCTTTATATGATGTTGATTTAGCAACTGGCGAAAAAACACTACTTAAACAGCAAAAAGTACTCGGTAGTTTTAATGCCGATGACTATCAGTCTGAGCGATTAATGGTAACTGCTCGCGACGGAGTTAAAGTACCTGTATCAGTTGTTTATCGAAAAGACAGCTTTAAAAAAGGTGGCTCAAATCCGTTATTTCAATACGGCTATGGTGCGTATGGCTATACGATTGATCCAAGTTTTTCAAGTTCATCGCTGAGCTTGCTCGATCGTGGTTTTGTTTATGTAATAGCACATGTTCGAGGCTCTGAAATGCTAGGTCGTCAGTGGTACGAACAAGGTAAAAAAGAGCATAAACAAAATAGCTTTAGTGACTTTATTGATGTGACAAAAGCGCTTGTTGCACAAGGCTATTGTGATAGCAGCAAGGTGTTTGCCTCAGGCGGCAGTGCTGGTGGTTTATTAATGGGGGCGGTTGTAAACCAAGCACCAGAGTTATATTGCGGTGTTGGCTGTCATGTACCATTTTTAGACGTATTAACCACGATGCTTGATGAGAGTATTCCGCTCACAACAAATGAATACGATGAATGGGGTAATCCAAATGAGCCTCAGTTTTATGATGTAATTGAAGCTTACTCGCCGTATGACAATATTCGCGCACAAAACTATCCGAACATACTCGTTACTACCGGTCTTCATGACTCACAAGTGCAGTATTGGGAGCCTATGAAGTGGGTTGCAAAAATGCGTGAACTTAAGACTGATAGTAATATTTTAGTATTTAAAACCGATATGGATGCAGGGCACGGTGGTGCATCAGGTCGCTTTAAAAGTTTAGAGGAAAAAGCACTCGAAATGGCCTTTTTTATTGCTTTATTAAATTAACTGCAAAATCGGAAAATTGTATTATCCTATATATAGAAGTTGATATATGTAAGGCGATTTATGTTTGGAGCACATGGTGAATTTCAAATTTGTTCACAGCCCCCTCAGATGTATTTAAAATTGAAAGGGAGCTTTAACAATGAAGGCATTATGCTGTTAACTAATGGAGTTGTTCAGGAGTTGAGCACTCACCCTGAAAATACGATTAAGTTTGTGGTTGTTAATTTAAAAGAGTTTGAGCTGTTAACTTTGGATGGCCTCGATTCATTAGAGGCCTATTTTGCCGGTGTAAAAGAACGTGGCTATCAGCGAGTTGACTATATAAACATTAATATCATAGCTAAAAATATGTTTGAAAAAGTATGGAAAAATAGCGATGTAGAAGTTAATTTTTATAAAGATACCGAAAGCTATTTATTAGTGCACCCAAATGACAGTTATATAAAACAGAACTGGTAATTAATATGAGTATTATAAACCGCTATTGAAGAGGGCTTATAATACTCTCTAAACACCCTTTATAGCGCCGTGAAAGGTTTAAACACATATCGTTTTTCAGCCTTACTCTATAATCGCCACTGTCAGTAGGCATCAGTTCGCAAATAGCTTGTTTTCTTACCAGCGTAGAGCGGTGAATGCGAACAAATCCTTCTGGTTCTAGTTGTTGTTCAATATTTTTCATGGTTTCGCGATGTAGTACCGGCGTATTACCTTGGGTAAAATGCAGCTCTACATAGTTGCCCGCGCCATTAATCCAAATAATATCATTTATATCAATTAGCCTTACCTTACCTACATCTTTAACCACAATATGTGATGATGGCTTTTCAGCTTGTGCGCTTTGCTGGTATTGGCGTTCGGCCGCACTTGCAATCGGGCAAAGGTGAATCAGCTTATCAAAGCATTTATCAATACGTGATGCAGTTGAATCTAATATTAAAAAATCTACAGCGCCAACTTCAAAGGCAAAACTCGCAAAATGTCCCGATTGAGCAATAATGACTAACTTCAGCTTTTTAGCAAGCTCAGTTAAATGCACTATTTGCATAGGGTCAGCTAGGTTGGTTAGTTCGTAAAACAGTACGTTGTATTGATCTGTGTCTATTTGATCTAATCTATTTGTTTGAAGAAAAGATTGAGATTCAAAGTGTCGGTGATCTTGCACACGCTTTGTTAAAAATGTTGCAAACTTAGTGTTACTAACAAAAGTTAATGCATGAAAAGAAGCGATCATTATTTTATATCTCTTGCTGTATATAATAATAAAGACCGTGCTTAGCGGAAAAACTGTTATGAAAAGTACAATATATTTATAAAATAATTGTGACGTACTGATTCATCCCATAAAACCTGCTATTCGTACCAAAGACTACGCCTCATAAATAATGCCCGTAGAGTGTTTAAATAAATCCCCTTACTGTAATCCGCGAAGTAACCATTTAGTTACAAAAATAACAATTCAGGGGAATTATATGACATTAACTAACAAAGGTAGCGCGCGACTATTTAAAAAATCGTCGTTAACAGTTGCGCTAAGCAGCGCGATACTTGCAAGCTTTTCATTTCAAGGTGTGGCTGCAGAAGATGACGAAATAACTAAAATAGAACGCGTACAAGTTACAGGTTCTCGTATTCGTTCAGCTGAGGCAATGTCATCAGCACCTATCCAAGTTGTAGATAGTGCAGCGATTGATGCATCAGGGTCGTTAAATATTCAAGACTTACTATTAGAGAACCCTGCATTTGGTACACCAGCTATTAGCCGTACTAACTCAAACTTTAATACCGCAAGTGCGGGTGTTGCTACTGTTGATTTACGTAATTTAGGCTCTAACCGTACATTGGTTTTAGTAAATGGTCGTCGTTATGTATCAGGTGTACCTGGTAGCTCTGCTGTCGATTTAAATACTATCCCGAGTCAATTTATCGAACGTGTTGAAATTATGACAGGTGGTGCTTCATCTGTTTATGGTTCTGACGCTGTTGCTGGTGTAGTTAACTTTGTTTTAAAAGATGATTTTGAAGGTGTTGAATTCGAAGGCCAATATGGTGAATCAAGCGAAGGCGATGATGAATCACGCCAATTTAACTTTACCTCAGGCTTATCAAGCTCAGATGGGAAAGGGCACGCGATGTTCCACCTTGGGTATTCGGATCAAGGTGCTGTTTTTTCACGTGACCGTGACCGCTCGGCAGTAGACCAGTTTTCAGGTATTTTCTTTGAAGATGATCCAGCAGCAAACCCAGGCTCTGTATTTGATGCTGTAAGCCCATTTTTATCTTCATTTCCGCCACAGGGGCGCTTTAGCGCTGGGGATGAAACATTTACGTTTAATGATGCAAACAACCTACAAAACTCATTTAGTACTAACGGTGGCGATGGCGTAGCTGCAAATGGTTTTAACCGAAGCGGTGTACGTACGATAGCGATACCTACAGAACGTTATTTATTCGCCTCAAACGGTAGCTACGAGTTAAGCGGCAAACATAGCTTTTTTTATGAAGGTACTTACGCCGCAACAACGACCGTTTCTGAATTAGAGCCATTTCCTTTCGCCTCTGACGACATTTATGCAAATGGCCAAGTACCAATTGAATTTAACGTAAACGGTGAGCTTCTACGTAATGCGTTTGTTCCAGATGATATATATAACGCAGCAACTGATACTGATGGTGATGGCGCACGAGATATCTTTTTTGCAAAGCGCTTAAGTGATGTAGGTAACCGTGGAGCACGAGCAGAGCGTGACACATTCCGTTTAGCGCTTGGTTTTCAAGGTGAAATAGCCGATGGTTGGTTCTACGATACTTACTATGTATATGGTAAAACAAAAGAGCAACAAGTATCAGGCGGTCTAGTTAATGTACAAAGTTTTCGTCAAGGTTTAGAAGCTGTTATCGATAGCCAAGACTTAGATGGCGATGGTATTACTGATGAGGCTATTTGTATCGATGCGACAGCACGTGGCTTTAACTGTGCACCGGTAAATATTTACGGTTTCAATTCGTTATCACAAGGTGCGATTGATTTTGTAAGTGCACCTAGCTCACTTTCAACGTCGGTTGAGCAAGAAATTATTGGTGGTAATATTTCAGGTGATTTATTTGAACTACCAGCGGGTGTTGTAGGTATCGCTGCTGGTTTTGAATACCGCGAAGAGTTCTCACGCAGTGAATTTGATGCTCTACAGCAAGCTGGCCTTAATGCGGGTAATGCAATTCCAGCAACAGAAGGCTCGTTTGACGTAACTGAGTATTATGTAGAAGCAAATATCCCTGTGCTTGATTCTGTAACTATGAATGCAGCAGTTCGTTTGTCTGACTACTCAACAGTAGGCAATACTGAAAGTTGGAACGTGGGTGTAGACTGGGAAGTAATGGATAGCTTACGTTTACGTGCTACCCGTGCACGTTCAACGCGTGCTCCAAATATTGATGAGTTATTCTCTCCACCTTCACAAACTTTTCCAAGCGGTTTAAACGATCCATGTTTAGGGGTTACTAATAGTGGCGGTGGTGCCGCAGGTGATGCTTGTCGTACAGATGTTGGTGTTACAACTAATATCGCTTCAAATGGCGAGTTCACGCTTAACCAGTCTGACTTACAAGGTATTAGTGGCTTTAACCGTGGCAACCAAGATTTAAAAGAAGAAGTTGGTGACTCTGTAACAGTAGGTTTAGTATTTACACCAGAAAATCTAATATCAGGCCTAGATATTACGCTTGATTACTTTGATATCGAAATTACAGATGCAATCGTGTCAACACCTCGTCAGTTTATTCTTGACCAATGTTATGGCGGCGGCGATACAAGCTTTTGTGACTTTATAACTCGTCGTAGTGCGCCATCAGGTAATAATAGTGCTGGTTCACTAGAGTTTATTGATAGCGGTGTATCTAACAGTGGTGGTTTAGGTACAGAAGGCGTTGATTTAACACTGACGTACTCTACTGATATTGGACCAGGTGCGTTTAGAACTCGCCTTGCTTATACTTACCTAATCGATGGTTATAGCATTCCACTTCCGGGCGCTGATAAAGATGAGTTTGCTGGAGAGATTGGTGCATCAGAGCATAAAGCTAACTGGAACTTTGGTTATAAACTTAACGACTTTGATTTTAACTGGAGCTTAACTTACATTGGCGCTGCAGACTTTGATGATCAATTCTTAAGTGGTTTTGGTATTGCTCCAGGTGGAGTAGGGATTGGTTCAGTGACATATCATGATGTTCAAGCAAGTTACCATATCAGCGATTCAACAGAGCTTTACGCTGGTGCGAGTAACTTATTTGATAAAGAGCCACCACGCATTTTATCGGGTGTAAGTGGTTCAAGCACGGGTACTGAAACGGATGCAGGTACGTATGACCCAATTGGACAATCATTCTACATTGGTTTTAGAAGTAAATTCTAACCAACAATAACGACACTAACTATAGTTACTTAATTAGTTACGTTCACAAAGCCTCAGTATTGCTGGGGCTTTTTTATTGGAAAAAATAATGCGGCAGTAATTTTTTATACATCGTTTATCCCAATATATAAGTATTGTGCCCACTTAAACCAAAAACAACGCCACTGGTAACAGGGGCGTTGTTTAGTATGGGGAGGAGGCTAATATAGTAACCGAATCGCTTGATTATTTAACGATTTATCCCTATTTGTGCCCTCTTCATTGAGGGCTTTTTTTTGCTTAACTTTAGTCTAAGTAAGCTTTTAACATCCAAACCAGCTTTTCTTGCTCTGAGATGTAATCACTCATTAGTGAGGCTGTACCTTCATCGTCTGCATCACCAGCTTGAGTTAAAATTTCACGCTGCATGTGAATTAATGTACTGTAACCAGCAAGTTGGTTCTCTACGGCTGTAACGCCATCACTAATACCTTTAGCTTCTTTAATTTTACTTACTTCAAGGTAATCAGAAAATGCATGTAGAGGTGCGCCATCTAACGTTAAAATACGTTCTGCAACTTCATCTACTTTGAGAAGTAGTAAGTTATAAATTTCTTCAAACTTAACGTGTAGTTCAAAAAAGTTACGGCCTTTAATATTCCAGTGAAAGCCACGCGCGTTCATGTATTGAATCTGGTAGCTACTCAATAATGTATTGAGTGACTTTATGATGTCTTCGCTTTTTGCGCTGTTTAGACCAATTGCGTTTACATGTGACATAACTTGCTCCTGAATAACCGTTTGTTTGTGAACTTGTGATAAGTATTACTAATTTCGATAAATTAGTAAAATCGTTTAAATGTATCTAGTTAATAGTTTTAACCTATTAGCTGTTTTTGATACCTGTATTCACTTTAGACTATTAATAGAAGTGGGACTGATTAATAAAAATACTACCCCTCAAAAATAAATAAAACCCAGAAGTATATAAATCATGATCTAAAACAAACTTTATTCAAGGTAATAACTTAGCTATTTTTTTATTGATGTAGGTCAAAAATCATCCACCCTAATGGCGCATAATAATGTTGTCGAAATAATTAGGAGAGATAACATGCATGCAAAAACAGCGAAACAAAATAAAGCAGAGTTAATTGTGGTAGGAATTGCAGTCATCGCATTTGTGCTAGGGCTAGTAGCGCACTTAGCAGGTGCAAGCTTTGCGAACTCAGATTTTTTTGGCTACATTGCGGCACCGATTCCGCTGATACTGGCTGTGATATTTTTAATTAGTTATAAAATAGCAGCCAATGCAGAGGATTAATCTTTCTCGTTTAAGCACTTTAAAATGTAATCGAGTACTTGGCGCGAGTAAATCATACTGGTATGGCTTAAATGAAACACTTTGTGTTCGGCCATACCTTTAAGTTTGGTTTCATCTAGTAATACGGTGCCATCTGACTTGCTACCTTTGACTATTAAAGGCATAAGCCCAATAGGTAAATCGCCTGCGATACTATAAAGCTTAGCTTTGAAAGGCCAATTACCATTTTTAGTAAGCAAAAACTCAACACTATTTTTTAAAAATGATTCAAACCCTTTTTGCTTCATTTTTTGCGCTATATGGCTGCCTTTATGTGGAGTACCCAGTGTAATTACCTTCGTAATATGCTGGCTAGCAGGAGAGTTTGCCTCTAGGTAAGCACGTGCAATCAGCCCTCCCATTGAGTGGCATACAAGCGCTGCAGGTTCGTTAGAAATACACTCATCAATTTGTGCAAATATGGTATCGCGGTGAGGGTCGAGCGTATTATAGGTAATGTTTAATACCGTCATACCCGATTCTTCAAGTCGTGAACAAAGTGGGCGCATAACAAAGCCAGACATATACAAGCCATGTAAAACAATAACGTGTTTAACTTTCATATGCTCCCTAATACCAATTTTATTAAAAACATGATCATTCTAGCGTATTAAATAACCCGCTACCTGCGTTAAAAATTATTTATATAGAACAACTATATGTCATAATTTTCGTCTTGTTATCGACTTATTTCCTTGTCGCTATAATAGATAACTAATTTAATGCAATTGGTATAACCTATCTTAGTTACATCAATTGCTGTGGTTTTATTTCAATATTGGTTGTATCGGTATTTACCCATACTTCACCATCTTGAATGGTAATGGCGAGCTTAATTCCACGATCAACCAAAGCAGCAAGTGCTTGTGTTGCTGCAAAATCAAGGCTAAAAATACTTAGGTTTTTAAATTCATACAATTTAGGTTGGTGTTTTTGCCACCAAATTGCTTGATTGTTTTCACCATAAGTATATAGCACCACTTTTTTAGATTTATTACAGGCTTTTTTAAGGCGTTTCTCATCTGGTAAGCCAAGTTCAATCCATAGTTCTATTTCTTCACTATAGCTTACATGCCAAAGCTCAGGCTCATCATCTGCACTTAACCCTTTGGTAAATTCTAAACCATCACAGCTATTGAGTGCAAAAGCGAGTAAGCGAATCATCAACCGTTGGTCGGTTTCTGATGGGTGTTGAGCCAAGGTTAAATTAAAATCTTGATAAACGTGGCGGTCCATATCGCTAAGCGATAACTGCACTTTCATAATGGTGGATTTAAGAGCCATAACAACTAATCTGAAAAAATTTGCGCCAGTATAGCGCAATTAAATGAATTGCCAGTTAAAATAGCGGTTAATTATACGTTAGGAGTTAAAAATGGCTATCCAGTGGTTCCCTGGGCACATGAATAAAGCCCGCAATGAAATTAAAGAAATAATGCCACAAATGGATGTGATCATTGAAGTGCTTGATGCGCGCATTCCCTACAGTAGTGAAAACCCGATGGTGGCAACCTTGCGTGAAGGTAAGCCGGTCATCAAAATTTTGAACAAAGCTGATTTA
This sequence comes from Pseudoalteromonas sp. SG43-8, assembly GCF_014164245.1. Taxonomy (NCBI): domain Bacteria; kingdom Pseudomonadati; phylum Pseudomonadota; class Gammaproteobacteria; order Alteromonadales; family Pseudoalteromonadaceae; genus Pseudoalteromonas; species Pseudoalteromonas sp. SG43-8. The sequence goes on from NZ_JACJEX010000012.1 coordinate 42,611, forward strand.
GCTGATCCTAAAATGACTCAAATCTGGAAAGATTATTTTGAGCAAGAAAACGGTGTTAAAGCGATTTCTTTTGGGCATGATAAAGCAGCTGAAGTACACCGTATTAATGAGCTTTGTAAAAAGCTAGTGCCACATAAAGTGGGTGCAGATAAGCAAATTAAAGCCATGATCATGGGTATTCCTAACGTGGGTAAATCTACGTTAATTAATGTATTGGCTGGGCGTATAGTTGCAAAAACAGGTAATGAGCCTGCTGTTACTAAAGCGCAACAACGCATTAAGCTTGAAGACGGTATTATGCTTTACGATACGCCAGGTATGTTGTGGCCAAAAGTAGAAAACGAAAACTCAGGTTATCGCTTAGGCGCCACCGGTGCCATTCGTGATACAGCACTTGAGTATGAAGAAGTAGCAAGTTACACAGCTGAGTACCTATTGCGTGCATACCCTGAGTTATTAAAAGCGCGTTATAAAATAGATGAATTACCACAAAGTGATTGGGAATTTGTTGAAATGGCGGGTAAAAAACGTGGCTGTATTCGTGGTGGTAACCAAATAGACACATACAAAATGTCTGAAATACTAATCAACGAATTACGCGACGGTATCATTGGCCGTATTACTATGGAAACTCCGCAAATGCGTGAGGAAGAAGAAGTAATGGTTGCTGGTTTACGCGCTGCAGCAGAAGCTAAAAAAGCAGCTAAAGAAGAAGAGAAAAAACAACGCCGAGCACGCGCACGTAAAAACCGTCGTTAATGGTTGAATTTATGTGAGTATGCGACTCACTAAATTACAGACATAAAAAAAGCCCGTAAGGGCTTTTTTAGTTTCATATCTACCGTCACCGATATGAGCAATGTAGCAAGTAAAATAGTAGGGCGGTTACTCATCATCAACATCAAGGGGCGTTGCGGTTCATAACAAGTAACCATAGCTGTTTACGTGCGCCACACGTTGTTTCAGGGTCGAGAAACAAATCAATTCATTCCTTAACAAGTGGTATGCAATCCGTCTTGTTGATATTGATTATCAGTTAGATCTAACTATCTGTCAACATCTAAATGCAAATAATTCTTATTATTAGTGAGTTTGTTTTTTATTCATATATAAATCGGCTAGTTAGCACTGACATTTAATAAAAATACTTACTTTGGCTGAACAATTAAGAATAAAAAATAGATGCTTAATACTTATTAAATAATTTGATATGGATTTTTATTATAAAAGCATTGCTTGTAAAACCTTAGCCCCTAAAGATCAACAGCCTTCAATTTATGGCTAAAAATATTCGTACTTAATTGGATATTTTAAGCCACTAACGCACTTTATTTGCTGTTATACGTAAATTAATCTGCTCCACTAGTACTTTATCCTGCTTGTTTAGACGCCCTACAATGAGCAAGAAATCACTACCGTCAGTTTTTATTACTTTAATACTTGTATTATCAAGTTTAGTTTTACCGTATGTGGTTTCTATTTTTTCTATGTCTTTAAAATGACTAAGATCTGATTTAAGCTTACCGTCATCGTTTTTGTAGTAACTAAAAATATAGTTCTCGGTTATTCCGTTACCGTCTTCTCGGTAATCAAACATTGCATCGCTATAAAAATAGAGTATTTCTTCGTTTTCAGGTGTTAGGCGATTACGTTTTAAAAAGTGTACTTGGTAAGGCCATAAACTATCGCCTTTTATAATTGCAGCATTGGGTAAAATATTTACTTCTTGAAGTACGCCTAAAAATAATAGAGGTGCAAACGCAAGCGAGATTAAATACTGCCTAATTCGCCAGTGCGAGTTGTAATGTAGGGCTTCTTTACTTGTATCGGTTTGTTCAATGTAACTAACTAGAGGCAACCATAAAAATGGCATTATACAAATCACTATGGTTGCGTATTCGTCCATACGATAAGCAAAGGCGCTGGCGAGTACCATTAGCCAGAGTGTTAAGGCAGTCCAGTTAGGCATTACTCTATTTTTGTTTAACTGTTGTTGGCTGTGCTCTGCAAGTGCAAGATACAAAGGGTAATACCATAAAAACGCAAATATACCTCGAGCAATAGGCATAATACTTGAGTTATCGCGCTCTTTAATGGCTTTAAAGTTACGATAACTCCAGTAGTTAACAAATATGCCTAAACTTAAAATACTGTAAATAATAAACTTACTTATAGATACTGCATAAAATGGACTATCTTCAAATTTAACTTTTTTTGCTGACTCTAATCGCCAATCGGCGAAAAAGAATATGAGTACTAAAATATAGCCAGCCAACACATATTTAAGCCAGCTATAACCAAAGCTATCTAGCACATCAGCTGTTGTTTGAGGTGTTTCGGTCGTTTCCGCGTATTTTAGAATAGGGTAATAGGTTGCTGATATTAACTTTTTACGCTGTGCTAAATAATCATCTATTTGAGCGGCTTTAATATGATCTTGTTTTGCGTAATAGTCATAACTCAGTGTTAAAACATTATCATTAAATTCAGTAGTTGTTTTTAAGTTGAAGTAGTCGTTATCAATTTCTTCTTGATCGCTATCAAATCCCCAACCTTTTTCTGCAAAATGCAGTTTTATTGTGGTGTTAATTATATTGGGGTAGCCAAAGTAGAGTGGGTCGGTGCGATTTACCTGCTTTGGTTCGTAAACGCTATTTTGTATTTCATTCGCGTAAAAACTAGCTTCGTAGCCTTCGTCTGTTTTTTCCCAAAATTCACTAATTAAATACGATTCTTTGGTTATTAGTTTACCCGTTTGTTCTTGTTCACTAATAGTCATTGCTTCATTGATTGATAGACCATTTAAAAAGCCTTGGTAATACTCGAAATAAGATTTAGCAACGATATTTAGACCACTGCTGGCTATATTACTTCTTCGGTTAATTGCTTCAAATTCAGCATAAGTATACTGGGTTTCAAAACGTGATGGCTCGGATACTTTTTCAGCAATAAAAAAGTTATCTTCTACAGATACATTTGTATGTACAGGCTTTTGCGCCATTGACGTTAAAGCGCTTTCACCTTTATCAATTATTAGGGCATAGCCATAGTCAGGCTGTGCTAAATATTCGAGAGTACCTCGTTGGTAGCTGACCGTAGGATCGAGCCAGTAGCGCTCTCCATTTTGCTTTAGCGTAACAATTACGTGATTAAATACACTTGCTGAAGGTGGAAGTTCTTTTAAACGTTTGGTTTCCTCTGTATCAACTAGCGCAGGGAAGGCCTTAATATCCATCGCTTTTAATAACGAAATAAGCAGTACTGTTTTATCTTTACAATCGCCGTACCGTAGCGAAAGCGTTTCTGAAGCTGACGTTGGTTGATGCGAGTTAGTGCCCATTTCAAGCCCTAAGTATCGAATTTCGTCTTGGCTAAAGCGCAGTGCTGCGGCAATTTTATCTGATGTTTTTGTGTGTTTTGCTTTTATTTTTTCAGCTATATCCAAAATGCTGTTTGGGGTTTCTATGGCTGATTGATAAAGCGGATATGCCCAGTTAACTACCTGACCCCAATCGTCAAACTCAGAAAAGTAAACTTGTGTATATGGGTCGTACCATGTTGGAGTTTGAGAATTTTGCTCCAGTAAAGGTTCTTCAAAAAGAGTTATAGAATAATCTTTACCATATTTGTTAAGCGTTTCTTGAATATCTGCTGTGCCGTTTATTGTATTTATATGTAGAGGTGTTTGTTTACCCCAAAGTACACGCATATTTTGTTGCACTACGGGTACCGACCAGTTTAGCGTGCGTCTTGTACTAAACTTATTAGCATATATAGGGTTGCTGCCTGTGACTGTGTAGCTGTAATCGAGTATGTCGCCACTGCGCATATCATCAATAATAATATTGAGTGATAAGCTACCATTATAAATCCGCTCAGCTAATTCAGATTCACCCTGTATAACCTTCATTTTCGCGCTATCAAGCTTATCAATGCGCTCATTATTTCTGATAATCGTTAAGCTATTTAGCGTTAGCGACTCGTAACTTGGATCAAAATCAAGATTAAGCTGGCTTATATAATCAACACCACTTTGATTTAAAGCTTTCATAACCAAGCGTGTATAGCGTTGCTGTTTTTGCCTGCTCGGTATATAGGATTGGTTATCGAGTAATAAATAAAGTGTGCCGTCACGTACTTTGGTTATGTCGGAATTCTTGGGTTGCTCAATAATATGTGTATTAACCCAATTAGCTGGTTTATCTATTTTATATTGCTGCGCAAAAATATTATGAGAGAAAATTAATAAGGTAAGTGCAATTAGCCAAGGGCTGAGTCGAAGGAAGTTCCATTTCATTGTAGGGTCTTATAGTTGTTTTTATAAATACTATTGAAGGAATAATGTACCAAATTTAGGATTTTTTGACAATGAGATGTTAACAAATTCATTGTTGAGCAGTTAATTAATAGTGTATAAATAAACTGCTATGTAAGTGCGAAATGCTTATCCCCCCCTTAAATGTCCCTGAAATGATTTTTTAGTTGTATTGCTAAATCATAATTAGTTAAGCCTACTTTATTGTGGGCTTTGTTAGATCTGCAAAAATCTTATCTGTTTATTCGTATGGTAATCATTCAAACCATTAAAAGTGTTTATAAATCAAAATATAAACAGTAACTGCTTTTGCTCTTTTTGTTCATGAATTTTATGAGCAAAAAGCACATAACGATCATCAATGCACCTTACCTTCTAAATATTTAGTTAATTTCACGTTAACAATAAGCTGCGAGTTAGATAGCAGTTTGTCGTCGCTTATCTACCTGACAACAAATACACAAGCGTGGAGAGAATAATGAAAGCAAGTAACACACAACTCGCTTTGGCAGTTGCTGCCGCACTAGCAAGTACATCCGTTTTAGCCGATAACGATACGCAAAAACTACAAGAGCAATTAGATGCGTTACAAAAAGAAGTAAGTGTACTAAAAACAACCAGTGGTTTTAATTTAGAGTTTGGTGGACGGGTTCAGCTCGACTACAACTATTCTGATGGCGCTTACAATGCCAAGAACGAGGGCTCTGGCGGGAGCGACTTTTTCCCTCGCCGTATTCGTACCTATGTAGAGAGTGAACATGGTAACTGGGATCACAAATTACTTTTAGAATTTGGCGAAGGTGACGCTGAAATAGTGATGGCGCGAGTACGTTATGCGTTCGATAACGGACTTAAAGTTAAAGTAGGTAAAATTCGCGAAGATATCTCACTAAATGCATTAACCAGTTCAAAACATATTAATACTATTGAGCGTAGTTCGCTTGCTAATACCTTCTCGCCCTTTTTTCGTTGGGGCGCTTCTGCCTATCAATATTTTAATGATACTGGCTTTCGTTACGCGATAGGCGTTTACAAAAATGATGCATTTGGTGCAACAGGTAGTGATGAAAACGACAAGCTTACTCTTGCTATTACAGGGCGTGCGACGTGGTCGAGTGCAGCCCCTGGTGATGTAATTCATTTAGGTGCATGGCATTCATATCGCGATATGGGCGGCAATGAACTAGGAGATCGTTTTGCGCGTGGTGAAGTACGTGAAACCAATGTACGCCTAGTTAATTATGCTACAGGCGGTACAACAGTATCATTGGATAGCTTATCGCAGTCGGGACTTGAATTTGCTTTTCAGGCTGACTCTTTAACACTAGAGGCTGAGTACGCAAGCCGTGCATTAGATGCGCTTAATAGTAGTGATGATTTAGATGGAGAACGTTTTGACGGTTTTCATATTTCAGCAAGTTACTTTTTAGGGGGGGAGCAACGACAGTACAAAGCCAGCTCAGCTCTATTTGTTCAACCTAAAAATATTAAAAATGCATGGGAGCTTGTTGCGCGTGTTTCACAAATGGATGCAACGAGTAAAAACCAAGGCAGCGAAGTAACCACCTTTACATTAGGAACAAGCTATTACGTTAGTAGTGACATTAAATTTATGGGCAACTTTATCTACAGCGATGTAGAGGGCCCAGGCACCGCTGCGCTGGTTGGCGACGAAGACTCTGGTATGGGCTTTAGTGCACGTATGCAGTATTTATTTTAAAGGGACACACAATGAAATTATTTAAATCATTACAAACGACCATACTTGCAGCATCGTTAGTACTTAGCAGCCCAATGGCAATGGCCGACACTCACTTTTTAATCCCTGGCGGGCCTGGTGGTGGTTGGGATACAACTGCCCGTGGTATAGGCGAAGGTTTAGTTAAGTCAGGCATTGAAAATAATGCATCTTTTCAAAATATGTCTGGTGGTGGAGGCGGTCGTGCTATTGCGTATTTAATTGAGTCGGGCACTAAAAAGGGCGATATTTTAATGGTTAACTCAACGCCTATCGTATTGCGCGCGTTAAGTGGCCGAATTCCTTATAGCTATCGCGATTTAACACCTGTAGCCAGTATGATTGCAGATTATGGCGCGTTTGTAGTGCGTAATGACTCTCCATTTAAAACTTGGGAGGATGTTATTAAATCAATAAAAGAAGATCCAAGTTCGGTAAAAGTAGCGGGCGGTTCTGCTCGCGGCAGTATGGATCACTTAGTGGCGGCTCAAGCAGTTAAAGCTGCGGGTATAGATGGTCGACGCCTACGTTATATTCCTTACGATGCAGGCGGTAAAGCTAAGGCTGGGTTGCTTTCAGGCGAAGTGAATTTACTTTCTACTGGCTTAAGTGAAGCGCTTGAAGTAGCTAACGGTGGTCAAGCACGTATTTTAGCGGTTACATCGGGTGAGCCCTTACCTGATTACCCAAAAATACCCACACTTAAGTCACTAGGTTACGATATGGAATTTGTTAATTGGCGTGGTCTTTTTGCTGCACCTAATTTACCCGCTGAAAAGTTAGCACAGTACACAAAAAAACTACGTGAGTTGCAAAGTACACCTGAGTGGGAAGCTGTACGAGCTCGTAACGGTTGGCTAAATCTTTTTCAAGAAAAAGATGAGTTTATTAAGTCACTAGAAGCACAAGAAGTGCAGCTTAGAGCTGTAATGGAAGAGCTTGGCTTTATCCGCACATTGCCGTAATCGAGGTTTAAAATGACGAATCGAGAATTAATAGGGCCAAGTTTATTCTTGGCGCTATTTACTTTATACGCTGTGGTTGCATGGCAAATTCCGCTACTACCGTTTGAAGAATACGAAACGGTTACCTCAGCGACACTTCCTAAAGTATATGCCGGGTTTGGTATTGTGGTGTGCTTACTTTCTATTGGTTCAACATTGCTTAAACCAAGAGAGAAAACTAATACTGATGATGTTCTTGAAAAGTCACACGTACTGCGCACCTTTGGTTTATTAATATTAATGGTAATTTATAGCGCGGCACTGGAGCCAATTGGTTTTTTAATTTCTACTAGTGCGTTTTTGCTTGCGGGCTTTTTTGTGATGGGCGAAAGACGTAAGGGAATTTTGCTATTTGCATCGATACCGGTTGCGGTGGTTTTTTGGTTTTTGATGACTCAAGTATTAGGTATTTACTTGGTTCCGGGCGATTTGTGGAGTTAAGTTATGTTTGATGGAATTATGCTTGGTTTGTCGACCGTGCTCGACTTTAATAATTTAATGTACGTTATAGCTGGCTGCTTGGTAGGTACTTTTATAGGTATGTTACCAGGATTGGGGCCAATTACCGCAATTGCCTTGATGATCCCAATTACTTACAGCATTGGCGCCGATTCGGGTATGATTTTAATGGCGGGTGTTTATTACGGCGCTATTTTTGGTGGCTCTACGTCATCTATTTTAATTAATGCGCCTGGCGTGGCGGGTACGGTAGCTTCCTCCTTTGATGGCTACCCGCTTGCTAAACAAGGGCATGCAGGTAAAGCATTGGCAATTGCTGCTTATTCCTCCTTTATAGGCGGAACGATTGGCGCCATATTATTAATGGTAGCTGCACCTTTATTAGCAAAAGTGTCATTGAGTTTTCAATCCCCTGATTATGTTGTGTTGATGTTTTTAGGCTTAACAGCTATTGCAGCATTTTCAAATAAAGGGCAATTTTTAAAAGCAATGATGATGACGGTGTTTGGCTTGATGCTAGCAACGGTTGGTATTGATCCATCATCAGGGACTGACCGATTTACCTTTGGGCAACCTGATTTACTCGACGGAATAAGCTTTTTACTGGTTGCTATGGCAACGTTTGCATTAGCCGAGGCGCTTGTAAATGTTGTAAAACCAGAGAAAAAAGATGCTAAAAACATTAATGACTCAGACACACCGCAAATAGGTTCAACCAAGTTAAGTAAAGCCGAGATTAAAGAGATAGCACCAGTGATTGGTCGCTCGTCTATTTTAGGTTTTATAGTGGGGGTGTTACCGGGTGCTGGTGCAACTATTGCAAGCTTTATGGCTTATGCAACAGAGCGAAATTTAGCGCCAAAAGGTTTGAAAGAAAAGTTTGGTAAAGGCTCATTACGTGGTTTAGCTGCGCCAGAGTCGGCAAATAATGCGGCGTGTACAGGATCGTTTGTTCCACTGTTAACGCTTGGTATTCCGGGCTCAGGTACTACGGCAATTATGCTAGGTGCTTTGATTGCTTACGGCATTCAACCAGGTCCAATGCTTATGCAAGAAAACCCAAGTGTATTTTGGGCGGTTATTGTAAGTATGTACTTTGGTAATATTGTACTGCTTATTTTAAATTTGCCGCTTATTCCTTACTTTGCAAAAGTATTAGCAATGCCTAAGTCGGTACTCACCGTGATGATATTGTTCTTTAGCTTAATTGGTGTTTACTTAGTGTCCTTCAATACCTTCGACTTATTTATGATGGTAGGATTTGCGGTGGTTGCGCTAGTATTGCGATTACTGTCATTTCCTATGGCACCACTATTATTAGGTTTTATATTAGGAGATATGATTGAGCGAAACTTCCGTCGTTCAATGATGATTTCTGATGGCTCATTAAGCTTTTTATGGGATCGTCCGCTAACATTGAGCATATTTGTAATTTCAATTTTAGTGCTGTTGTTTCCGTTAAAAGATTATTTAATGCAACGCCGTGCAGACAAAGTAAATGCATAATTGAGAATGAAATGAAAAACACCAACAAGCTAAATCCATTGCAAAACATGGTCACAAAACCTAAGCGATTAGAAACACGATTAATTATTTGGGTAACAGGATTGTGTGTATTGCAGGCTTTATTATTTGGCGCGTTGGTGTATCAACTTACAGCGCAAAGCTTACATAACCATATTGGTGATAAAGCATTAGCTGTGGCAAGCAGTATTGCCACACGTGCTGATGTAATTAATGCACTGAAAATACCTAGTGACTTAACCGCTATTAACATGAAAATTGAAGATTTACGACAGCTTGTAGGTGCTGATTTTATTGTTGTTGGCGATGAAAATGCGCTTCGTATTGTGCATCCAGATGAAGATAAAATTGGCAAAAAAATGGTCGGAGGCGATAGCAAAGCTGCATTAAAAGGTGAACGCTATATTTCGGTGGCCCATGGTAGCTTAGGTGAATCAATTCGTGGCAAAGTGCCGGTGTACGCAGGTAATAATGAAATAGTAGGCGTTGTATCGGTTGGTTTTTTAGTACAATCAATCGATCCGCTTATTCTCTCTCGCAGTAGTGAAATTTTAATATGGGGCTTAATACTTGTAGGTTTAAGTATACTGGCGGCTATTTATATTGGACAGCGTGTCAGAAATGCTATTTTTGGCCTGCAGCCAGATGAAATTGCACGTTTGTTTTCAGAACAAGATGCAATTTTAAATACGGTACGCAGCGGTATTATTGCACTCGACCCGGACGGAAAAGTACGAAAACTCAATCAACGCGCCTGCGAAATATTAGATAAACCAACTTCAATTCTTAATCAGAACCTCAGCTTAAACGATTTATTACCTGAACATGCAGAATTTTTATTGCGTAATCAGCGACGTAAAATAGTGGGTTTTGAATTATTTGCCGCCGATAAACGCCTTATATTATCGAGATTTTCTTTGCAAGTGCAAGGGCAGGCGGATGGTATTTTACTGAGTATGCGCCCCTCTGATGAACTTGAGTATTTAAGCCAACAACTTACTAAAGTTCAGGCTTTTGCAGAGCTTTTAAGGGTACAAACTCATGACTATTCTAATAAGCTCAACTTAATTGGTGCGTTAGTGCAAATGGGCAAAAACGAACAAGCTATAGAAATAATAGGGCAAGAAAGCCAGGGCTCTCAGGCACAAATTCATAACTTGTTAGAGCGCATACAAGACCCTGTGCTTGCTGGTTTGTTGGTGGGTAAATATCATAAAGCAAGAGAATTAAATGTTGCGCTTGAGCTTAACCCCGACAGCCTACTTGGTGTTATTGCACGTAAAGATATGCTCGAGCGAGTTGTGTCTATTTTAGGTAACCTTATAGATAATGCGATTGAGGCTGCTGTTAGGGCATCAGGCTCTCGCTCTGCAAAAGTACGCGTAACCGTTGATGAAACCAGTAAAACTCTCTTATTTGATGTAGAAGACACAGGCTTTGGGTTAGGTTCTGACCATGATGTTATTTTTACACCTCAGTACAGTTCTAAATCTGGGGCAGAGCATGGTATTGGTTTGTATTTGGTAAAAACAAATTTAGACTCATGCGGCGGTACGTTAGAAATTGGTGAGTCAGACCTACTTGGTGCAAGACTAAGTGTTTATATTCCAAAATAATAAGAGCATTAAACATGACGTATTCAGTAGTAATAATTGAAGACGAAGTAGAGGTAGCACAGCTTTTAGCGCAGTACTTGTTATTACCAAATGGTATTGCAGGCAATCAAACGCCAAAGCAAAGTTTAAGGCAAGCACAGTATCAGGTAGTGGGCATTGCAGGTAATTTAAGCACGGCAACAGCTTTGCTGCATGCAATTGAACCTGATTTAATTTTACTCGATATACACCTTCCTGATGGTAATGGCTTAGATTTGTTAACTGATTTACGACGACGAACAATTAAAAGTGAAGTTATGCTGCTCACGGCTGCAAAAGAGGTTGAAACCCTTGAAAAAGCAATGCAGTTAGGCGCATGCGACTTTTTGGTTAAGCCATTAATGTTAAACCGACTAGATCAAGCACTTGCACGTTTTGAATCACGTCAGCAATGTTTTTCTGATGCAAGTGAAGTAACGCAGTCAATGGTTGATACGTTATTTGGCTCAAAGCAGCAAACCAATATTTCTAATCGTTTGCCAAAAGGGGTCGACCAACTTACCCTGCAAAAAATACATGATGCTTTTGTAGAGCACGCAACCACTGCATTTACTGCTCAGCAAATGGGCGATTTGGTCGGTGTTAGTCGCTCTACAGCACGCCGTTACTTAGAGTATTTGCTTGAATCAGGTAAGTTAACAGCGGATCAAAGTTATGGCAGTATTGGCCGCCCTGAACGTTGCTATAAAATAGCGAAGTAACTTGGTGTATCTGAAACTTAAGTATTAAACGCTATTAATTTCAATGTCTTGCGATTTTTTTGTTATGTTTGATATTTAATAGATTCTGACGATAAAAAAAATATGTTGAATTGATTGCATTTTAAGCGGCTTGTATGGTGATGTTCGCATTAAGTGATGTTATACTCCTGCCGAATAATTTATCGACTTTATTAAGAGTAAAATTAATGGCAGATTTATCGAAGTACAGAAACATTGGTATTTTCGCGCACGTTGATGCGGGTAAAACCACGACTACTGAGCGTATCCTAAAGCTTACTGGTCAAATCCATAAAACAGGTGAGGTTCATGATGGTGAATCTACTACTGACTTCATGGAACAAGAAGCTGAGCGCGGTATTACTATCCAGTCTGCGGCTGTAAGCTGTTTCTGGAAAGATCACCGTTTTAACGTTATCGATACTCCTGGACACGTTGACTTCACAGTTGAAGTATACCGTTCACTTAAAGTATTAGATGGCGGTGTTGGTGTATTCTGTGGTTCTGGTGGTGTTGAACCACAATCAGAAACTAACTGGCGCTATGCTAACGAATCAGAAGTTGCACGTATTATCTTTGTAAATAAATTAGACCGTATGGGTGCTGATTTTTACCGTGTAACTGAGCAAGTACGTAAAGTACTTGGCGCAACTCCACTAATCATGACTTTACCAATCGGTATCGAAGATGAATTTGTTGGTGTTGTAGATGTTTTAACTAAAAAAGCGTACGTATGGGATGACACTGGTCTTCCAGAAAACTACGAAATCACTGACGTTCCTGCAGACATGGTAGAAAAAACTGATGAATACCATGAAATGCTTATCGAAACTGCTGTAGAGCAAGACGATGATCTTATGGAAGCGTACATGGAAGGTGAAGTACCTTCTATCGAAGATATCAAGCGTTGTATCCGTAAAGGTACTCGTGACCTTGCTTTCTTCCCTACGTTCTGTGGTTCTGCTTTCAAAAACAAAGGCATGCAACTAATCCTTGATGCTGTTGTTGACTACTTACCTGCTCCAACAGAAGTTGATCCTCAACCTCTTATGGATGAAGAAGGTAACGAAAATGGCGAATTCGCAATCGTATCTGCTGACGAACCTTTCAAGGCGCTAGCATTTAAGATAATGGATGACCGTTTTGGTGCATTAACTTTCGTACGTATCTACTCAGGTAAGCTTAATAAGGGTGACACTATCCTTAATGCGTTTACTGGTAAAACTGAGCGTGTTGGCCGTATGGTTGAGATGCAAGCAGATGACCGTAACGAATTAACTAGCGCACAAGCTGGTGACATCATTGCTATCGTAGGCATGAAAAATGTGCAAACTGGTCACACTCTATGTGATCCTAAGCACCCAGTAACACTTGAGCCAATGGTATTCCCAACTCCAGTAATCTCGATTGCTGTACAGCCTAAAGATAAAGGCGGTAATGAGAAAATGGGTGTTGCTATCGGTAAAATGGTTGCAGAAGATCCATCTTTCCAAGTTGAGACTGATGAAGATTCAGGCGAAACTATCCTTAAAGGTATGGGTGAGCTTCACTTAGATATCAAAGTTGATATCCTTAAGCGTACTTACGGTGTAGACCTTATCGTTGGTCAACCACAGGTTGCTTACCGTGAAACTATCACTCGTGAAATCGAAGATAGCTACACGCATAAGAAACAATCTGGTGGTTCTGGTCAGTTCGGTAAAATCGACTACCGCATCAAGCCAGGCGAAGTTGCTTCAGGCTTCACGTTTAAATCATCAGTTGTTGGTGGTAACGTACCTAAAGAATTCTGGCCTGCAGTTGAGAAAGGCTTTAAGTCAATGATGGGCGAAGGTGTTCTAGCTGGCTTCCCAGTATTAGACGTTGAAGTTGAACTTTTTGACGGTGGTTTCCATGCCGTGGATTCATCTGCAATCGCGTTCGAAATCGCTGCTAAAGGTGCTTTCCGCCAATCGATCCCTAAAGCGGGCGCACAACTTCTTGAGCCAATCATGAAAGTTGACGTGTTCACTCCAGAAGATCACGTTGGTGATGTAATCGGTGACCTTAACCGTCGTCGTGGTATGCTAAGCGACCAAGAAGCTGGTTTAACTGGCGTTCGCATTAAAGCTGACGTTCCGTTATCAGAAATGTTCGGTTACATTGGTTCACTACGTACAATGACATCTGGTCGTGGTCAGTTCTCTATGGAGTTCTCACACTACGCACCATGTCCACAAAACGTAGCTGACACAGTAATCGCTGCAGAAAAAGAGAAAAAAGCTGCTAAGTAATTAGCTCTTTAACTCTTTAAAAAAACCCGCACATGTTGCGGGTTTTTTATTGCCTATAATTTGGTTTTATTTTTTATAACTACTCTTTTTTATATTGTTACAAAGCAGGGATTTGTTATACACGTATATGTACAGAGCGTTATATCAATAGTGAGGAAATTACTGTTGTATCATTTAGCGCGTTTTTTCTTTTCACTATTTTAAAGTAGAACTGGAGAATGGTGAGGTTTTTCATTTTTATAACTGGCAACTTGATGATGAAACGCAATCAGCTATTTCTAAAATGTACTGTAATAAGTTAGCTAGAAAAATAGAAAATATTAGCGGCAAATGCAGCGCATGATTTTTTAATTTAGATAGAAAAAAGGAGCAATTAATTGCTCCTTTTTTGTTTTTATTTTATAACGCGCTAATTAAACTTTTTTATAGCCTTAGCTTTTAGCGCTTTCATCTTTAGCCTGCGTGGCTTTTTAAAAGATTGTATAGGCATTGATACCATATGCTCTTGTGGCAATGCCGGAATTGTTTGTGGGTAAGTTCCTTCCTCTGGCACGGAAATCTCTTTTAGATGTACTTTAAGCGCCTCTAGAGTTGAGTCGTTATCAACTTCACTAGGGCAAATAAATATACCTAACTTTCTTAGCTGTACGCCGAGTTTGATACTACTGGTATAACGGATAATTGGAGCACCTAATACTAAGCCTAATAATATAGGTGATAGCCACCAAAAGAATACAGGTGTGAAGTAGTAAGCTGTGCTACCCCATGCTATAGCCACAATAGTAGAGAATAACGTATAACCAAACGCTTCTTTCCACGGGACCATACGACCTTCGCGTGGTTGTGCATCCCACTTCACTTTTTTGCCTAAAAATACGCAAAGTACAAAGTAAGCATGAAATACCATCATTAATGGTGCAACAATAATAGCAAATACAGTTTCAATAATTGAACCTAGAATTAATTTAATTGAACCACCAAAGCGTTTGTTTCTATGTATTAGGGTGACTATTACGCCCATTAATTTAGGCATTAATAAAATAACAATAGTTAAATACAAGAGTGAATCAATAAGATCGGTTTTAGCTATTTGCCATGTAGGAAATAATTGATAAACACGATTAAAGTACACATCGCTATTTAATGCGCGCGTTACTGCATCAATAGTACTTAGCGCTAGCATTGAGAGCCAAATTAGTGATGAAATATAAGCGGTTGCACCTAATAGAAAGTGCAGCTTACTCATTAATTTTAATTTAGATGACGATAGTAAACCTAAGTGCTGAATATTACCCTGTACCCAGCGTCTATCGCGTACAGCATAATCTAGAATATTACTTGGTACTTCTTCGTAGCTACCTTCAATATCTGATAGTAATAGTACGTCCCAACCTGCACTATGAAGTAGTGATGCTTCTACAAAGTCATGACTTAAAATCTCACCGCCAAAGGGTGCGTTACCTTTAAGTGTTGGCAAGCCACAGCACGTTATAAATGCTTCAACTCTAATGATTGCATTATGACCCCAGTAATTGGCTTTATCTGTTTGCCAAAATGCTGAGCCAGTAGCGAGCATTGGGCTATATAGCACTGACGCAAACTGTAAAAAACGACCAAAAAAGGTATCTTGACGAACAGGTATTGGAATCGTTTGGATCAGGCCTGCTTGTGGGTTGTTTAGCATGCTTGTAGTAAGTTCTAACATACATTTACCGGTCATTACGCTATCTGCATCAAGCACAATCATATGGTCGTAATTACTTCCCCAGCGCTCACAAAAGTCGGTTAGGTTACCTACTTTGCGGTGTTTGTTATCTTCGCGACGACGATAAAAAATATGCTTTGCTGTATCCCCTAAACGTTCGCACAATGCATGCCATGCACTTAGCTCATTTTTAACTATTTGAGGGTCTTGTGTGTCGCTTAATAAGTAAAAATCAAAATTATCAAGCTGACCAGTTTCTTTTAACGATTGTAGACTTACTTCAAAGCCCGCGATAACACGGTGGGTATCTTCGTTATAAATAGGCATTACAACGGCGGTTTTCTGAGCGTTAATTGCCTCGTTATTGAACTCAATTGGTTTAATACGTTTTAACGTAAGCGGGTCAATTCGAAACAACTGTAGTACAAAGCCGATTGTGCCACTACAAAAAGCCGTTACAATCCAAGCAAATGTGATTGAGAATAATACTAAAAGGGCATACTCAAGTAATGTCATACCGTTTGAGCTTAAAATCTCAAACATAATAGATATGCCGTAGCCAGATGTGCCAAGTGCCGCAATGGCAAATAGCCATACTCTTAGTGTTTTGAATGGCATTGGAGTGCCCCTACCTTTATTACTTGATGTCATTTGGGTACCAAACATAGCTCCATACCTCGCTAATTTCTTTGTCACGTAGTTTTAACGATAAAC
Source organism: Pseudoalteromonas sp. SG43-8 (assembly GCF_014164245.1). Taxonomy (NCBI): domain Bacteria; kingdom Pseudomonadati; phylum Pseudomonadota; class Gammaproteobacteria; order Alteromonadales; family Pseudoalteromonadaceae; genus Pseudoalteromonas; species Pseudoalteromonas sp. SG43-8. The sequence goes on from NZ_JACJEX010000012.1 coordinate 58,717, forward strand.
GCATATCAACGGGTTGATCGTCCTGTGGTGCAATTTTAAAGGCTACACGCCATCCTCGTGAATCCGGAAGTTTTTGTACATTCACGTCGGTTACTTCGCCTGTTGTAAGTTGAATATCTGCATCTAGTTTTAGCTGTTCAGACAGTTGATTTATTTCTGAACCAGTAAAATCAACAGTAAATTGGCGGTGGCTTTTTGGTGGTGGGTTGTCCTCACCTGGTAATGCGGCGCTACCAATTCTTGTACGTAGTACACGTGCTTTCTCGTGCTGAGTTAAAACTGAATTAAAGGTGGTCATTTTGTAGCTTAATTTTAATGAATCTCCGGCCTTCATTGGTTTTTCTGGTACCCAGTAACTTACGATATTGTCGTTAGTTTCTGTATCAGTCGGTATTTCTACAAGCTCTACACGACCATTTCCCCACTCACCTTGTGGTTCAATCCATAGGCTAGGGCGGTCGTGGTAATGTGCTTCTGTGTCTAGATAGTTATTAAAGTCTCGGTCTCGTTGAGCTAACCCAAAACCTTTTGGGTTATTGTACGAAAATGAAGTAACGCTGAGTTGTGATGGGTTATTAAGAGGACGCCATACCCACTTGTCATCAGCAGATTGAGTTAATAGGCCATCCGAGTCATGAACTTCAGGGCGATAATCATCAAAAAATTTGGTGCTATTTTCGCCGTGATAAAACATACTCGTTAATGGTGCTACACCCAGTTTTTTAATATCTTTACGCGCAAAAATCTGCATATCAACATCAACTAGCATATTAGTTGTAGGGTCGACGCTAAATTTGTACGCACCAGAAATAGATGGACTATCCAATAATGCAAAAATGGTGATTTGTGTTTGCTCTGCCTTTGGTTTAACTAACCAAAACTCTTTGAACATTGGAAATTCTTCACCCGAATTCTCAGCAGTATCAATGGCAAGGCCTCTTGCTGATAAGCCATAAACTTGTTGAGGGCCAACGACTCTAAAATACGATGCTCCTTGAAATACCATTACTTCGTCTTTATACTCGTTAGTATTTAATGGGTAATGCACACGAAATCCTGCATGACCTAGTTGAGTGCCCGCAACACTTTTAGCTATTTCTTCTTGTAGTGGTGCAGCAGTGCCATCGTATTGGTAAAAGTCGGTGCTGAAAGGTAAGCGGCTACGTTTAGAGTCGCTATCAACAGTATTTATTGTTACAGGTGTTTTATATAAAAAACCAGGGTGGAATAATTGCAGCTCGTACAGGCCTTCATCTTTCCACACCGCTTTATCTTTTTTAAATCGAATTGAGCGGTAGTCTTGATAATCAATATTATTTAGCGCTTCAAGCTCGATGTTTTTAGGTGCCACATATTCTTCGCTTGCTAACTTTTTAGCGCGAGCGCTAATTACATCAAATAAGCTACTTTGTGGAATTGCTACATCAACAGTTGCAGCAATCGCTTGGTTGCTATTGCCCCAAGTCGAAAAAATAATAAGTAGACCCAGTAGTGGTGCTGACTTTTTTTGCCATTTAGGCAAGTTTTGGGTTAGTTGTTTCATTCTCATTCCTTTATAAAAACACGACTTATTTTTACGTTTAGGGTAAATATTGATTTTGTTTTGTAAGTATCTTCTAATTTACTTAAAGCAAAATGTGAACCCTTATAAAAGTTCATATTTTTCAATAGGAAAAACCAATATACATAAGTCACCGAGGTTTTTGCTGTGTAAAATTCACTCAATCTTATGTAGTTGTTGCTTATTAATTATTAGAAGACTCACTAATCGTTTGAACATATTACGGGGAGTTTAATGAAGCTTGTCTGAATTACATTTGTATAAAATAAAAAAGCCGCAAAAGCGGCTTTTTATGTGTTTAGATTTAACTTAATTATTTCTTTTTAAATCGACGCACTATTGATAGTGGTGCTAAAAGAAGTGATAACCATAGTAATGAACCTGCATCATTATCATCATCTGAGCGTAAGTTATTTACCTTAACGGCTACTTTTTCAATGTTTGATAAGTTACCAGCACTATCTTGAGCTTGTACTGTTAAAGTAATACGATTTTCGAATTCGTAATCAATCTCTCCAGCAACAATTAACTGTCCCTGATCGTTAATAGAAACGCTGTCATTATCAGATGTAATAAATTTAACAACAGGTGATTCATCGGCATTTGGATCACTAAAATCGAGCGTGCCGATAATTGTGCCAATTGTGCTGTTTTCATCGACTGCAAAAACTTGATCAGCTTTAATAACTGGCGTTTGCTCTTCAGGTGTTAAAGTGATTTCAGATTTAATATCAATAATCACAGGGTCATGGTCTGATGCGCGGTATGCACTTTCAGAGTACAAGCTAGATTGTTGACCTTCGCTTTTAAACTCTACATTGTAATCAAGTGAAATAGGTTCATCTGCGTTGATATGCCAATCTGTTGCAGCGACAACTTTGCTAAGTAATGATTGTGTAGCTACTGCATGGTCTAAACTTCCTGCACGACCAGAAAAGCTATAAGAATAACCAAGTGTATCACCATCAATTTCAGCAACTACATTTTTGTAGCCTTTATCAGCAAATGCACGTATTGGATCTTCCATTGCGTAAGCATTCATATCGCCGACTAAAATAGTATCTTCGTCATCAACACCGGTTGGTTTGCTATCAAGCCAATCTGCGAATGCATTAGCACCTTGCGTGCGTATTTCATTCCAACAGCCTTGGCCATCACCTAAATCTGCATTATTTCCAGAAGCACTACCACAACTTTTAGATTTAAGATGTGACACAGCAACAGTAAATACTTCATCAGTTTCTATTGATTTAAAGCTTTGTGCAATTGGAGCACGGTTACTAAAGTCAAATGGAGCCTCAGTTGTAATGGCTGCAGTGCCTACTTCTTCTACTTTGTTAGCACGATAGATAAGTGCGGTAGTAATTGCATCGGTACCAATTTGATCTACGTTAAAATCAACAAATGCATAGTTGTTAGCACTATCTGCATCATTTAATGCATCTACTAAGCTAGCAATTGCACTAAATTCGCCAAAGCCATCATTCTCAATTTCCATTAAACCAACAACATCGGCCTCAATAGCGCTAATAGCACTTACAATTTTAGCTTCTTGACGAATAAATTCAGCTTCAGTATCTGCACCTCGAGATGTAGGGAACCCTCCGCCTTGGCCATCACCATTGAAGTAATTAAGTACGTTAAAGCTAGCTACACGTAAATCTGCTTCAGCATTAAGTTCAGGCGCATCTTCACGTGCATTTGTTGCAATAAACGAAGGCGCTAAAGTTGGGTGAATTCGGTAAAGACCGAAGCTATAAGCAAGTGCCCCTGTAACAGTATTAACAGTATCGCCAGTTCGTAATGTATTTTCTGCCGATAAGCCTGGAGTTGGATAAGCTGTAGGGTCTAAGTTTTGTACTGTAGAGCCATCATCTATTAAAATCTTTTTAAGTAGATTTTCAGTTTCAACTGCATTAGCAGCATCGCCAGGTAACGCAACCTGAGTACCTTGGTACAAGCGCTCTGTTGCTAATTCAACTTCACCATATCGACCAAGACCAAAGTTATTAGTCACTACTAATGGTTGCTCTAATGTGACTAACATACCTTCAAAAGCTTCTAAATCAGTTGTATTAGCTAAAGGTAAAGTGATTTTTGTAGCTGCTGCAGCTAAACCAGTGCCACACACCGCAACTTGGCTAACACTGCCAATTTGTGTTGCATCAAAATATTCTTCAACAGTACCTTGTACACGTACATGGTCGCCTACATTCACGTCAGTATCTGCAAAATATACAAATACACCTTCAGAGGTAAGTGGATTTGCATCTATATCAGCAGCCAGTGAGTTAACAAAAAAGCCTTTTAATTGTTCATCACCTTGAAAATCGGCGCTTACAACACCTTCAAATTCTACTAATGTACCTACAAGTGGGCTAGCAGAGCCATCACCTTGAATAGCATTTATTAGTGTTTTTTCTGCACCACAAACTAGTGGTTCAAGTGGTTCTGGCTCAGGGTCTGGCACAGGAGCGGTACCGCCGTTTCCTGTGTGTGAACCTAATCCATCAAAGGTGTCAATATCAAACTGTTCCCACTCTTCGCTAGGATCAAAAATGGCTGTCGAGTCAGTTCGGCCTGTGGTAATGCTATCTTTTCTTCGCAGCGTTTTGTTAACCGTAGTTACACCCCCTTCAGACCACTCTGAACCCGGATCAAAACCAACTTGACCAAAACTATCAACAATTACACCGTCTTTAGTTAAAACAAGGGCATCATCACCGTTATAGTAGGTTACTGTGCTGGTTTCATCTGCAATATCAAGTATTGCAGCTGCTGCACTGGGGTTTGAAATAATGTAGGTGGTATTGGCGGCCAATGTTCCGGTTAAATCAATCGAGTTGCCAACCGAACTGCTACCATTTGAATAGAGTCCTAAAGTATAACCTTCAAGAGAAAGCTCCGTATCAGCATTATTATAAAGCTCAATTGCTTTATTATTACTGCTTCCCTCTATATATTCTGAAATGATTAGATCAGCGGATGCTGGTGCACTGAGGCTTGCTATAACAAGTGCGAGTGGTGTTATTTTTGTTTTAAACATTTTTTTATTATTCCCGTGTATTAATCCCAAAATGGGACACCAGTTTAGAGAATAAATATGACGGAAATAATACAAAAATGTAAACGAATGTAAATAAAAGGCAGTTTAACCGCCTTTTAATAAAAATTACTTTTTAGCTAGATATTTTGCGGCTTGCTTAGCAAAGTAGGTTAATATTCCATCGGCACCTGCACGCTTAAATGCAAGTAAAGATTCCATTATTGTTGCCTCTTCACTTAACCAACCGTTATCAATTGCTGCTTTGTGCATTGCATACTCGCCACTTACCTGATATGCGAAAGTAGGTACACCAAATTCGTCTTTAACACGCCGTACAATATCTAAATAAGGCATACCGGGCTTTACCATAACCATATCAGCGCCTTCTTGTAAGTCTAATGCGACTTCACGTATTGCTTCATCAGAGTTTGCTGGATCCATTTGGTAAGTTTTTTTATCAGCACCTTTTAAGTTACCAGCAGAGCCTACAGCATCTCTAAATGGGCCATAGTAGCTAGATGCGTATTTAGCAGAGTAGGCCATAATTTGAGTATGAATAAACCCATCAGCTTCAAGTGCTTCGCGAATAGCGCCAATACGACCATCCATCATATCAGAAGGGGCAACAACATCAGCACCAGCTTCTGCATGGGAAAGTGCTTGTTTAACTAAAATTTCAGTAGTGACATCATTAATAACATAACCTGAATCATCAATAATACCGTCTTGGCCATGCGTAGTGAAAGGGTCAAGTGCTACATCAGTAATCACACCCAACTCAGGAAAAGCTTCTTTTAACGCTCTTACGGTACGTTGCGCTAAGCCATCATCGTTATATGCTTCTTCGGCAAATAATGATTTTTTATCCGCAGGCGTTACCGGAAAAATAGCAACGGCAGGTACGCCAAGTTCAACGAGTTCTTTTGCTTCAACAAGCAGTAAATCAATTGATAGGCGCTCAATACCAGGCATTGATTCAATTACCTCGCGGCGATTTTTACCATCAAGTACAAATACAGGGTAAATTAAATCATTTACGCTAAGCTGGTTTTCAGCCATTAAGCGGCGAGAAAAGTCGCTGCGGCGCATTCTGCGCATGCGAGTATATGGGAAAAGGTCTAATCCTGATTGGGCCATATTAATATGCTCCTACTGTGGTAATGGAAAAGTGATTACTTGATTACGGCCATGCTGCTTTGCGTAATAAAGTGCTTTGTCGGCGCACTCAGTAAAAATTTGAGGGTTGCTAACATCATCAGCAATACTGGTGTATACACCAGCGCTAATAGTAAATTGAATATCATTATTGGCAACCGTTACTGTACTTACTGAGATATCAGCACGTATTTTTTCAGCTATGTCTTGTGCGCCTTCACTAGGGGTATTAGGTAATAGCACAACAAATTCTTCACCGCCATAACGGGCAACTTCATCGAGTGGTCGTTTTAAATGGTCTTTTATAAGGTCAGACACTGCTTTAATAACTTGATCGCCAATGATATGGCCGTACGTGTCGTTGATATTTTTAAATCGATCTATATCAAGCATAACAATGCTAAGCGGCGTTTGTTCTCGACGAGAGCGACGAAGCTCCATTACCAGTTTTTTATCAAAAAAGCGTCTGTTTTTTATTCCAGTCAATGCGTCTTCAGTATTTAGTAACTCAAGTGAGCGGTTTTTTTCTTCAAGCTCTCTAAGCGTCACTTGTAATTCAAAGGTACGCTCGTCCACCTGAGATTCAAGTTCTTGGCGAGTTTTTTCTTGTAATTTTAAGCGCTCTTTAAGTAGTGTATCTTGTGCTGTGTTTTCAGCAATCAAGGTTTGTTGGGCAATTACTTCTTCATCGCGTTGTAAAATAAATAACTTCATTACGCTGTAGCATAAGCAAAAAGTGCAACCAAAAAAGCATGCAAATACAAATGCGAGCGTACTTTTGTCAAAGGCGTGTAGGCCCATTACTGCAACAATAAAATAAAGCATTACCACCAAGAAAAAAACCAATACAAGTAATAGTGCTTTGTTTGGTTTAGAAGGCGTTAAACGCACGCACATAAGCGTAGTTACAATATAAAAGCCTAAAACGATTGGAGTAGTGATTAAACAAAATAATGTAACTATGTTGTTTGGAAGTAGCCAAATAAATAATAACGAAATGGCTAAAGCGTTAACTACAACTTTTTGAATAGTTAGCAGAAGTGAGGGCCTTGGATGGCAAACTTGCTTTTGCAAAGGCAAAAACATTAAAGTGATAAGCGTAAGTAATATAGGGATCATAACTTGCTGTAATGCAGGTAAATTAGGATGAACGTACCTTAAGCCAAAACCACAAAGGTAGGCTAATACACTACCTAATGTGAGAGATATCACCCCAGCATAAACAAAATAACCTTTACGTGAAAAACCATATAAAACTATGCAACTCACACCCAAAGAAAATATAAAACCAATCAATAAGCCATAGAGTAAATTGAGTTTTCCTTTGTGTGCCAAATAAGCTTCTGGTTGCCACAGTGTTAAAGGGACTCGCAAGCCTGAGCTATTCGCCACTTTCATTATAATAAGCGTTTCGCTATTTGCAGGGCTGAGCAGTTTAACTAATAAAGATTCACTTTTAATTGTGCGCTTATATAAGGGGTAGGCATCACCAATTTGAGTATAAGAAAGTAATTGCGAGTTATGTAATTGATATACTTGAACGTCGTTTAGCAAAGGATTGTTTAGTGACAATATTTGCTCAGTATTATAACTAAGTGTGTTTTTTATTTTAAATTTTATCCATACAGGACGCTGCTCTAGTCCTAAATTAAGGGGGGTTCCTGTGTTTTTTTGCCACTGTATATGGCTGCTTTGTTGTGCACTTAATAGCGACGTTGGTTCAAAAGAGTAATACAGGTTATTAATGTTTTGAGAGTTAAAATCGTGTTTTATTATTACTGGGTTTGCGAAACAGCAAAAAGTGCAAAGGAATACTAATAGGCTTGAAAGTGCCTTTGCATAGGCCATTAACGATCTTCTAAACCAAAAACACGGTGAAAGTTTTCTGTAGTTTTACGGGCCACAACTTCTTCATCTATTTGATAAAGTTGTGCAACCGTTTGACAGATATAAGGAAGCAGGGCAGGTTCATTTTTACGTGATTTAGGTTTTGGTTTAACTGTTCGTGGAATTAAAAATGGTGCATCAGTTTCTATTAATAATCGATCTAGAGGAATGCTAGGCACTAGCTGTTGTAAATCTTTTCCACGCCTTTCATCACATACCCAACCCGTTATACCAATATATAGACCTAAATTTAAATATTGCTTTAGAGCTGCTGAGTTACCCGTAAAGCAGTGGAGTACACCGCGAATATTAAACTCTTTTAAAATACTTAACATGTCATCACTTGCATCACGTTCATGCAAGTAAACAGGTAAATCTAATTTTTCAGCAAGTGCTAATTGGCGCCTAAAAACACTGCGCTGTACATCGCGAGGCGAAAAGTCGCGGTTATAATCAAGGCCACATTCACCAATAGCAATAACATGCTTATTATTTGCAAGTACAGTTAGTTGTGCTTCTAGCTCATTAGTGGCTGATTTTGCATCATGTGGGTGGATACCCGCCGTAGAATATTGAAGATGCTTTGTTGCAAGTTCAAGTGATTGCTGACTGCTTGCAATATTACAACCAATAATAAGCATATTTGTAACACCCGCTTCATTGGCACGGGTAATTACATCAAGGTGCTGCTCATCAAATTGATGATTAGTTAAGTTAACTCCAGCATCAATTAACGTATATGACATTACTTAGTACGTTTAACGCGAATAGAGCGGTTTTCACCGTCAATTTTAAGTAAAAATGAGTTAAAAACACCACGGCTAATTACAATCGTATCGTTCTTTTTCAAGCGCATGCTGTCAGAGCCAATTTGACGCCATTGTTGACCGTTATCTAGCGAAATAATTAACTCGCCGTAAGCAGCTTCTTCAACTGAAGCAACCATCGCTTTAATTTCAGCGTCTTTCTCTGTTTGTGATTTTTTGTACTCTAACCCAAACTCATCAGCTGTTTTTTTCACTTCTGTTGATGTTGTGGCTACTGCCTGAGGTACATTATTAGCTGTTGGTGGTGTGAGCGTTTTTGTTACTGATGGCTTAACCAGTGACTTACCCGCGATGGTATTATCGTAACAAAGTAAGCGGTTAAAATCGTTTTCAATAAAGCTACATGCTTGTAACGCTTGAGTATTAAACTCTGTTTGCGCAGCAAAAGTCGGTGCGCTTAATAAAACCAATAGTGAGAGTAGTTGTTTTTTCATTTTATTCCTCAGATTCTTTTTGTGGTTTAGCGGTATAAAACTTTGCTAAAATTAGACCTAGTTCAAACAGAAGAAGCATCGGAAATGCTAGCAATGTTTGTGATAATACATCAGGCGGTGTTAAAAACATCGCGACTACAAAAACACCCACGACGATATAAGGGCGCTTTTCTTTTAAGCTTTTTGTTGTTGTTGCGCCACTCCAGCATAGCAACATAATAGCCACTGGAATTTCGAAAGCGACGCCAAATGCAAAAAACAACTTTAATACAAATCCTAGATAACTACTTATGTCAGGTGCAAGTGTCATCATTTCGGGACCGGTACTTGTAAAAAATCCTAAAATAATTGGCAGAACTACAAAGTAACAAAAGGCTATGCCGCCATAAAATAATATTATACTTGAGGCGAGAATAGGCATGAGCATTTTCTTTTCGTGCTGATATAAACCCGGCGCTATAAACCCCCAAACTTGATGCAATATCCATGGAATCGACGCAAATAAAGCGACAAATAAAGTAAGTTTGAAAGGTGCAAAAAAGGGAGCTGTTACATCGGTTGCAATCATGGTTGCAGTACTTGGCAAATGCGAGACTAACGGCTGTGCAACAAAAGCATAAATATCATTCGCAAAATATACTATGGCAATAAAAATAACAAAAATGCTTAGTAGTGCTTTTATTAGCCGATCACGCAACTCAATTAAATGAGCTACAAACCCTGATTTTACTTCCTCAGCCATTATTTTTTATACCATGTAGTAAGTTGACCACAAAGTGAGAAATAAATTTCACTTTTTCTCATCAAGTTGTTGGTTATTTGATGTATCAGATTGTTGTTTCTTGTAGCTGTGAGTAACTGATTCAGCCGCTTTTTGTAGCTCTGTTAGTGAGCTTTGTAACTCAGGGCTTAAATCTTTTAATTCTTGCTGTTCTGCTTTTTTAAGGTTTTCGTGCAGCTCATGAATGCGAAGCTCTTCACTTACTTCGGCTTTTACTGAGTTGGCAAGTGATTTAGCGGTTTTAACCCATTTACTCACTGTTCTAATCGCAACAGGTAAGCGCTCAGGGCCGAGCACCACTAAACCAACAATAAAAATAACAACAAGTTCCCACATGCCCATACTAATTAAACCTTATTGTTATCTTTGTTTTTTTCAGTATCGGTTGAGTTGTCAGCAGTGTTTTTTTCTGATTGTTGAATTTGCTCGGATTTCTCTTTCTCGCTCATTTGATCATCTGACATTGCTTTTTTGAAGCCCTTTACAGCGCCCCCAATATCGCCACCCATACCGCGTAGTTTTTTTGTGCCAAAAAGTAAAACTATGATCGCTAAAACAATTAATAATTGCCAAATACTAATACCACCAAAACCCATGGTTTTCTCCAATATATAAAACGGTTAAATGTTTATTTTAAATACTAATTATACGCTCACTAGCGCAAATAGCACCCAGTTTATGCGCTGCGCCATGCCGCTATAAAGCTAATAGCCGATAAGCTTATTGCAAGACTTGCAGCTATTAAATCGTGCTGTAAATAACAAAGTGTTGCCATAATCATTGTAGCACTACCAAATAAACTCAATATTAAAGGTTTATGAGATACCTTTTGTTCTTGAGGTTGAATGTGTGGTGCACGCTTTAAATTTTGGTAAATTAGATCCGGTAACTCGGGCATTTTTTCAGCCCAAAATGGCAAGTTAGCATACATTTGCTTCAGTACTGATAGCGGTCCAACTTGTTGCTTTACCCAGTCTTCTAAAAAGGGCTTAGCTGTTTTCCATAAGTCGAGTTGTGGGTATAGCTGACGCCCCAATCCTTCAACGTATAATAAAGTTTTTTGTAGTAATACTAATTGCGGCTGTACCTGCATGTTAAAACGACGTGCAGTATTAAATAGATTTACGAGTACGTGCCCAAATGAAATTTCAGCCAAAGGTTTATTAAATATAGGCTCGCAAACTGTGCGAATCGCAAATTCAAATTCTTCAATGCTAGTATCTGGTGGTACCCAACCAGAATCAACGTGTAGTTGTGCAACTTGGCGATAATCACGATTAAAAAAGGCGATAAAGTTTTCAGCTAAATAGCGTTTATCTTCTTTGCTTAACGTACCAACAATACCGCAATCAATACCGATATACATTGGGTTTTCAGGGTGCTCTCGAGAGACGAAAATATTACCCGGATGCATGTCGGCATGAAAAAAGCTGTCTCTAAACACCTGCGTAAAAAATACTTCTACGCCACGCTCAGCAAGTAATTTCATATTAGTGTTTTGCGCCATAAGTGCATCGGTATCAGAGACGGGTATGCCGTAAATACGCTCCATTACCAGCACATTGCTACGGCTGTAATCACTGTAAACTGCAGGGATATATAATGAATCAGAGCCTTCAAAATTGCGTTTTAGTTGAATGCCGTTGGCACCTTCTCGCATTAAGTCGAGCTCGTCTAGGAGTGTTTTTTTATATTCTTTAACTACTTCAACCGGGCGCAGGCGTTTTGATTCGTTGTGTACTTTTGCAAGTACCTTTGCGAGCTTTTCCATTAGCGCTAAATCGGCATTAATTTGCTCATAAATATTGGGTCTAATAACCTTAATTACGACATCTTGCTCAATACTCTGCTCATCAATAAGTTTTGCTGTATGTACTTGCGCTATAGATGCAGAAGCTAGTGGAGTTTGTGAAAACTCACTAAACAATTCACTTATATCGTTAATTTCGAGCGCTTTTTCTATTATTTTTTGTGCAAGTTCGCCTTCAAATGGTTGAACTTGATCTTGCAAAAACGCAAGCTCTAAAGCGATATCATGAGGGAGTAAATCACGACGAGTAGAGAGCATTTGACCAAATTTGATCCAAACAGGACCCAGCTCTTGCAATGCTAAACGTAAACGAAGCCCTGCCGGTTTTTCTTTGTGCTGATTACGCAGCCAAAATAAACTGCCACGGGCTACTTTACCAAACCAAGGCACTTTATGCTTTGGAATTAGCTCGTCTAGTCCATAGCTAAGTAACGTTTTGGTGATGTTATACAAACGTGCAGTCGACACAAAAAATCCTTAGCGGGTGTTTGAAGGTAAAAAAGAGTTTAAGAGGGCGTTAATGCGTTGCTCAACGGCAGCGACTTGTCCTTTGAGTTCTCTATTTTTTTGTTTAAATTGCTCAAGTTCTAATGGATGGATAGTAATTGCGAGCTCATCTTGGCATAAACTTGTAAGCATGGTACTTATTTTAGTATTGGTTTTGCTGCTCTTTTGTTTTAGTTCTTTTAAATGCAGGTATAACTGCTGAGCGGGGGCATCGCCAATGTATTTAGAAAGTTGTTCAGGCCAATCAATATCAATACCTGAAAATGCATTGCTATAAGTTTGCGCAATGTTTAAATCGCCTTGTAAGTCGAGCTTATCTTTGCGAATTAGTTGGGTAAGCATTGCAGGGTTTTTGAGCGCTAAAAGTGTTTCTATATCTGCGCTGATCATACAATCTGCGTTTTCGTTACTTTGGGCACTGTATAAGTGTAATTGATCAGCACTATAAACGAGTTGGATGCTTTGTTGCCAATCTCTTATTTCAACCACTAAGCGCTTATGTTTAACGGCGTTTAGCTTTTGAGATAATTGTGGGTCAAGGCTAAGCGCTTGATTTAGTACACGCTCAATAAGCGAAAGTACAAAATTAGGTAACATAAAAAACTCAGATGACATTGCACCATTATTGCTTTTTGTTATTTTTTCAAGCGCCATAACTGCTAGCCTTAATATTTAAAACCACGATGCAGTGCAACAATTCCGCCTGTGAGGTTTTGGTATGTTGTTTGTTCAAAGCCCGCATCTTCCATCATCGCTTTTAATGAGTCTTGATCTGGATGCATACGAATCGACTCAGCTAAATACTTGTACGATTCACTGTCGTTAGCAACTAGCTTACCCATTGTTGGCAATAAATTAAATGAGTAAAAATCGTAAGCTTTACTAAGTACGTCATGCTCTGGTTTTGAAAACTCTAAAACAAGTAATCTGCCACCTGGCTTTAAAATACGGTACATAGAGCGTAATGCTTTGTCTTTATCGGTAACGTTACGTAAGCCAAAGGCAATAGTGATCACATCAAAGCTATTATCTGGAAATGGCAGCATTTCTGCATTCATTTGTACGTAGTCAATATTACCTACTAAGCCAAGATTGTGTAGTTTTTCACGACCAACCTTAAGCATAGATGAATTTATATCGCCCAAAACAACTTGACCGGTCTCGCCAACTAATTGACTAAATTTTGCCGTTAAGTCGCCAGTGCCGCCGGCTAAATCGAGTACATGATGGCCTTTACGAACACCTGAGCTTGCAATAGTTTGACGTTTCCATAAACGATGCACACCAAAAGACATTAAATCATTCATTACATCGTATTTTGCAGCTACTGAGTGAAATACATCAGCAACCATAGAAGCTTTGTCGCCCTCGGCTACTGTTTTATAACCAAAATGCGTGGTCTTTTGTTCGGTTTCGTTCATGACTAATCTCTATCGTGACAATAGAGGTTAGTGTACTTTATTGTACGCAGTAGGTGCAATTTGAATATGATTTATCAGGTAATTTATTACCCTGCAGTGTAGCTACTTTGCCCTAATGACCGTGCTTTAAAAGCCGCATGAGACGCTTTTTTAGCTAACTGATTAAAATCATCTTCTTGTAGATGTTGAGCAATTCCCAGAGATAAGCCAATACTAGGTAACTTAACCCCTGTTTTTGAACTAACAAAGCGTAGCTTTTCGACTCCATTTCGGACTTTTTCAGCAATAACATTGGCTGTTTCTGGGTCTATATCGGCGAGTAAAACAGTAAATTGATCTTTAGCTGTGCGGCCAGGCAAGCCACTTTGAAAAACATATTTTTGCACTTGTTTAGCTACTTTATTCAAAATAACTTCACCAATAATATCACCGTAATTTTCAGTAAAGTGATCAAGGTTATCTATTTGAATCGCAATGGCGCAAATAGACTTTTTTTGATTAGTCCATACTTGAGTTTGTTGTGTTAAATAATGGCGTTTATAAAGCCCTGTTTGGCTGTCAATAATATGTTGTTTACGAAGTTGATTTAGCTGCTTTTTTGTTTTTTCGTGTAGTTGTTTGGTTTTACTTAGTTCTTGCTTAAATTGTTTGTGTTGATTTAGTAACTCGGCGGTTTGATTATGAAGTACTTCAAGCGCTTGACGGCTTTGTTCTATGTTGTTCTCATCTAGTGAATGTACGCATTCGCTCACCTGACCCGCAAAGCGAATTATCTGTTTTTCAGTAGCTTGAGAATTTTGAGAAAGTGAACTTATAACACCATCAACATTTTGAATCATGTTGACTTGCTCTGTGTGACCGGTATTTAAAAATTCAGCATGGAGCTGTTCAATTAAAACACTGTCTATATTGTCTTCAACCGCAATAGCGCGGTCTAAGGCTTTGTTCAGCTCAAGGTTAGTTTGGCTAGTATAGGTATAAACAACTTGATAATTGAGCGGCGTAGGAGAAAGTGCATAGCGCTCTAAAAACACACACACTTTAGTCATCTTCTCTTGTGCAATAGCCATGGAATCATGGAACATCATTTTAAATACCAACTAAGTACGCATAAGTGCAAATTTTAAAATATCTCATTCCATGAGGCGGTTATGCGTCCGAGCTTTTTATTATTTTTTTATACAGTAATCATTATCCGCGCTATTTAAAAGCAAAAACGATAGTTAGGGAACTTAAATTTTACTTTAGCAGCCCAATCGCTGTTTTTCTCATCAATTCGGCTGGTTTTTACTTCTGTTAACGTATGTAGCATTATTTCAATATGCTAGTTTGTCTCATTTACTTGCTATTTCTTTAGCCTACGATAGTTTTATGCAATCTATTGCATCATCAAGTTAAATAATAATGAATCTTTTTTTACCAAAAACGCTTCGCCAAACGCTTCTTGGCATAACTGCTTTATGTTCGTTAAGTGCATGTCAAATAACCACACCCAATGCGAATGAGCAGTTTACTCAAGTAGCACAATCTATTGTTCAATATAGAGAAAGTATAAACCCTTATAGCAGTTCAAAAGGGGTTGATGGTTATTTACTTGCCAATTTATCTCCAGAATTTTTAGCAGAGCAGTACAAAAGTAATACTCAATTATTAGCAGACTTAGATGCTGTAGATGCAACTAAGCTTAGTGACGAAAATCAAATTAACTTAAGTATTATTCGTGCTCAAGTGCAAAATAGCGTAGACGAATATGTGTTTAATGCGCATTACATGCCGCTTACATCTGAGTATGGTTTTCACTCCGGTCTGTCGTACATCGTTAACAGTTCCCAATATAAAAAAGAGCAAGATTTAGAGACATACCTTGCACGTTTAGCACAAATCCCCCGCTTTTTTGAGCAAAATATATATTGGATGAAAAAAGGGCTCGAAACAGGTCTCACCCAACCAAAAGCAGTTTTAGAAGGATACGAAGACTCCATAAGTACTTATATTGTTGATGATGTAACTCAATCAGAATTTTATAAACCGTTTTTAGCTAACACTGCCAGTTTAAGTGAGAGTGACTTTTATGCACTTCAACAGCGAGCTAAAGTTGTTTTAAAAAATAAAGTAATACCAGCATATAAAAGCTACTTAACGTTTTTTACTGAGCAATACCAACCGGGCGCCCGCACAAGTATTGGTATTTCAGAAACCCCTAATGGCAAAGCTTTTTATAAAAACCGTGCTAAGCATTACACCACTACCGACATGACACCTAAAGAGATCCACGAGCTAGGCTTAAAAGAAGTTGCTCGCATTCGAGGTGAAATGGAAGCTGTAATAAAAGAAGTTGGTTTTAAAGGCTCATTTGCTGAGTTTATTCACTTTTTACGTACTGACCCACAGTTTTACGCAACAACACCTGAGCAACTTTTGAAAGAAGCAGCTTACATTGCAAAAAAAATGGATGCACAGCTGCCTAAGTTATTTCATACCCTACCGCGCAAACCTTATGGCGTGGCACCGGTACCTGCAAGTATTGCTCCTAAATACACAACAGGTCGATATTCTGGCTCTAATCGAGATGATGAAGCTGGATACTACTGGGTAAATACTTACGCTTTAGATAAGCGCCCTTTGTATGTTTTAGAAGCATTAACATTGCACGAAGCAGTGCCAGGTCATCATTTACAGATATCACTTAATGCAGAGCTTGAAAATTTGCCGAGCTATCGTCGTGATGCTTACCTTTCGGCATTTGGCGAAGGTTGGGGGCTTTACTCTGAATACTTAGGTTTAGAAGCAGGCTTTTATCAAGACCCATATAGCCGTTTTGGTCGCTTAACTTATGAAATGTGGCGAGCAGCACGCTTGGTTGTTGATACAGGGATGCACATGTATGGCTGGAGCCGCGAGCGAGCTATGAACTTTATGAGCGAGAACACCGCGCTTTCGCTGCATAATGTGAAAACAGAAACTGATCGTTATATATCTTGGCCAGCCCAAGCACTGTCATACAAAATTGGTGAGTTAACTATTAAGCGTTTACGTGTTGAAGCGGAGCAAGCGCTTGGACCAAATTTTGATATTCGCGAATTTCATCATCAGGTTCTTCGCCATGGTTCAGTGCCCTTGTCAGTATTAGAAACACAGGTACGTTTATATATAAAAAATGAGCTAAGTAAGCAGCAAAATTAGCTTTGTAGGGCTTATAAACCTTGAACAAACAAAGGTGTTGTGTCATTTTTACCACAACACCTTTTTTATACCACAGAGCTAGTAGTGTAGTTTATTTTAGCGACTCCAATCGTCAAAAAATCCACATACTACGCAATAGATATTATTTAAAAATATAGCCATCAAGGGGCCTTAGATGAGCAATTTCATTATGTTTAGTATTGACGTATTTGCGAGTATTTTTATTATCGCACTTGGGTTAATTGTGCTTACTGTTATTATTTTTTACTTTCGCGATATAACACAAACAAAACATGCTATTAGGCGTAACTACCCAGTAATTGGCCGCTTTCGATATTTTTTTGAACGCCAAGGTGAATTTTTCAGACAATACTTTTTTGCCCTCGATCGAGAAGAAATGCCATTTAACCGCGCTGAGCGCAGTTGGGTTTACCGCGCAGCAAAAGATGTCGATCGCACCGCTGCATTTGGTTCAACCCAAAGCTTAGAGGTGACGGGTACGGTTATGTTTATGAACTGTGCTTTTCCTACTTTAGATGAAGAAGCACTCGACCCGAGTAATGTTACTTTAGGTCCGTATTGTAAAACACCTTACACCACTAATTCGTTATTTAATGTGTCGGGCATGAGCTTTGGTGCGCTTTCAAAGCCTGCTGTGCGCGCTTTATCAAAAGGTGCTAAATTAGCGGGTTGCTGGATGAACACAGGTGAAGGGGGCTTAAGCCCTTACCACCTTGAAGGTGGCGCCGATTTGGTATTTCAAATTGGTACAGCTAAATATGGTGCTCGAGACGAGCATGGAAACTTAAGCACCGAAAAACTTAAAGAAATAGCAGCTCACGAACAAGTCAAAATGTTCGAGCTAAAAATGAGCCAAGGTGCAAAACCAGGTAAAGGCGGTATGTTACCAGGGCGCAAAGTTAACGCCGAAATAGCCAAAATTAGGGGTATTCCAGAAGGGCAAGATTCGATTAGCCCAAATGGACACCCTGAAATTAAAAACCCAGCCGATATTCTCGATATGATAGCCACTGTACGTAATGCCACAGGAAAACCAACAGGCTTTAAAGCCGTTATTGGTGATTACACGTGGTTAGAAACGTTATTTGCAGAAATAAATCATCGTGGCATTGAGTCGGCACCCGATTTTATAACAATTGATAGTGCTGATGGTGGTACGGGGGCTGCACCGCAGCCGCTTATGGATTCGGTGGGTTTACCTCTTCGCGAAAGCTTGCCGCTTGTAGTTAATATGCTTGAAAAGCACGGTCTTAGAGATCGCGTGAAAATTATTGCATCGGGTAAATTAATCGTCCCTTCAAAGGTTGCATGGGCATTAGCGCTTGGTGCTGATTTTGTTGTATCGGCTCGTGGTCATATGTTTGCACTGGGCTGTATTCAGGCAATGCAATGTAATAAAGATACCTGTCCGACCGGGATCACTACGCATAACGAGCGTTTGCAACGCGGCTTAAATGTAGCTGATAAAGCGCAACGAGTAGCTAACTATAATAAATACATTCATTACGGAGCCGGTTTAATTGCTCACTCATGTGGTGTAACAAGTGCACGTGAATTAGGCCGTAAACATGTTCGGATAGTGCAAGAAAGTGGGCTTTCAGAGCCGCTTGACAAAATTTATGAAAACTACAAGTAAGTTTTAACAACTAGAAGGCGCTTATAGCGCCTTTTTTAATGCTTGTTAGTTTAATTGGCTTATTAATAAACTAAAGAATGCTTCTTTGTTGTTGCATGTTTGTGCATTTAAAATAAGTTGCTCGCCTAGTGCTAATGTTTGTTTTTGCACTGTAAGGCGCGCATTGTCATCACTAATACTATCTATATCGCTTACGTGCGCAAGCCCAATAGTACGCCTAATTAACTCAGCACCACAGTAACCAACAGCATCTTGCAATACGTTTTTCATAAAGTATTGCGCATAGCCTACTGGCGCTAGTGATTCATCTGTTGTTTTAGTGCGTATTAATTCAAGCCATTGCTGCTCAAATAAACTATAGGTGTCTACGATACAGCTAAGTAAATGTGTTTGGTAATTACGACGTGCTACAAAGTCATCAATATGCCCTGCTTGTGCGCAGTAATTCAATAGCAAATTACCAATAAAAGAGCCAATATCGAACCCAATAGGCCCAAAAAAGCCAAACTCTGGGTCAATCATCTTTGTATTATTACAATCAACAAAAATGCTACCGCTGTGCATATCACCATGAAGTAATGTTTGCGGGTTAGATAAAAAATTAGCTTTTAGTTTTGCTATTTCTAACTTCAATGCGTTGTTTTTTTGTATTGCGTCAACTTCGTTTTGTAGTTGCTTTGGGTAGTTATTGCGTTCGTGCTCAATGTACGGATCGCTAAAAAATAAGTCTTCAGTGATTTGGCAAAGCTCAGGATTAGTAAATTGGCTAACGAGTGCTTTTTTAGTTTGCGCGGTTAAGTAAAAATCTGAATTATAAAAGCCGGTGTGGCTTAAGTAGGTCGCTACGTGCTGCGCTAATTTAGGGAATTGCTCTGCATTATTTTGTGCAGTACGCAATATTTGTAAATTACCTAAATCTTCTAAAATAGTCAGCGCTTGCATTTCACTATAATGTAAAACATTAGCAGTATAAGTAGGGCAAATAGCACCATGGTTAAGTAAAACTTGTGCTTCTATACGGGCTCTATCAAGCGTTAATGGCCACGACTCACCCACGCAACGCGCGTAAGGCAGAGCTTGCTTTAAAATAACACTATTGTTTTGCTCATCAGTAATTCTAAATACTAAATTAAGATTGCCATCACCAAACTCATATGCCGATAAGGTTTGTCCGGAATCAAAAAAATTACATTGTTTAGATTCAATTAATGTCGATACGTAATCGATAGCGCGCTGTGCATTAAAAGCAACATAGTTAGTCATGGTTTAAATCTCAAAAATCAGCTTTTAAGCATTCTATACTTTTAAATGTTTAGATGTCTACAAGTCTAACTTGAGAGTTATTCAAAGTGGTGTAAAATAACGTTACGCATTTTTAATACCTTAAGCATTATGCAAAACTTAATCGCAAGCAGTTTAAAATATGAAAACGGGTCGCTTAGTGTGCTCGACCAATATTTACTACCTCACCAGCAGGTATGGCATCAGTGCCATGATGTAGAAACCATGAAAGAGCTGATCATTAACTTAAAAGTGCGTGGAGCCCCACTTATTGGTTTAGGCGCGAGCTTGTTAGTGGCGTATTTAGCTGAGCAAGGGGTAGTGAAAAGTGAGCTTGAAAAAGCAATCAATGAACTAGAAGCCACTCGTCCAACGGCGGTTAATTTAATGCATTGTATGGCGGCATTGCGAAAAGCTTTAACGCAAAGCGATTATGTTGCCGGTATTGTTAGTACTGCTGAGCGGTTGTTTATTGAAGATATTGAGCTGTGTGAACGAATGGCAAACCGTGGTGCCGAGCTTATAAATAGTGGCGACAACATATTAACTCATTGTAATACAGGGGCGCTTGCAACCGCTGGTATTGGTACTGCACTAGGTGTTATTTACAAAGCGCAGCAAAAATATGGCAACGTACATGTATGGGTTGATGAAACACGACCATTATTACAAGGCGGTCGCTTAACTGCCTTTGAGCTTGAGCGCTGGAAAATTCCGTACACATTAATTTGCGATAATATGGCGGCAAGTTTAATGGCTGCAGGTAAGGTAGATAAAATAGTAGTAGGAGCTGATCGTATTGCCGCCAATGGTGATTTTGCTAATAAAGTGGGCACCTACAATTTAGCCGTACTTGCGTATTTTCATAACATTCCATTTTATGTAGTTGCGCCTATTACCACGCTTGATACCAACACCGCGTGTGGTGATGATATAGAAATAGAGCAACGTAATCCTCAAGAAGTGCGCGGAGTTAGCGGTAGCTTTGGCGAGGCTTTATGGGCGCCCACTAATGCTAATGTGTATAACCCTGCATTTGATATAACGCCGGCAAAACTGGTCACAGGGTGGGTGTTAGATACAGGTGTGTATAACCAAAGTCAGGTAGAAAATGGCGATCTCATAAAGCTTAAGTAACTTCGCGATATCTTTGGTCCACGTTATGTTTATCAGTGTGGACCAAGGTTTTGAATGAATAACTTACGATAATAGCGGAAATTGCTCTGCAATAGACGAGTCAGTGCTTTTTGCTACCCAGCCTTCTGTATTGTTAAATAAGCGAATGGCAGTAAACTCAGGGTCGCTTCCCATATCAAACCAATGCGGGGTAAGTTCAGGCACTGAAATTAAATCGCCTTGTTGGCAAAGTACCTGATAAACCTTATTGCCTAAATGCAGGCAAAATAACCCTTGGCCTTTTACAAAAAAACGTACTTCGTCTTCACTATGAGTATGTTCAAATAAAAACTTTTTGCGCAGCTCTGATGCGCCAGGGTTACCTTTAGCTAGAGATATAACATCTACTGTTTGATAGCCATTTTCAGTTTTTAACCGATCTATATCGTTTTTGTACGCACTAATAATTTGCTCATGGGTGGTGTGCTCATTAATATCTGCATTTGCTTGCCACTGTTCAAAGCGTACGTTTACTTTAGCTAGTTGCTTTGCAATATCATCAGCATTTGATGTGCTTACAAGTGCTTTGTTTGCATCGTTGTCAGCATACACTGTTAATTGGCTCATACTAATTGCTCCAATTTAAATTGGCTAAAGTCATTAATATAAGGGTGTGCTTTAGTGCTTGCTTGCCCATCACGAATTAAATGTAGTGTTTTTAAGCCTGCAGCTTGTGCGGCATCAAGCTCGCCGGCTACATCACTTAAAAAGAGTATTTCTGCTGCTTTAAACGGTAACAGCTCAACAATGGTGTTGTAGGCTGTTTGCTCTTGTTTTGCGCCAACTTTGGTGTCAAAAAAGTCAGTAAACAAGCTGCGAATGTCTCCATAATCACTGTATTTAAAAAGTAGCTGCTGCGCTTTTACCGACCCTGACGAGTACACATATAAAGTAATATCGTTGTTGTGTTGAGCTTGTAAAAAATCAAATGCATCTGGGTATAAATGACCCTTAAAATCGCCGTGTTCATACCCTGTTTGCCAAATTAAGCCTTGTAACTGCTTAAGTGGAGTGATTTTTTTATCTTCATCAATCCAGGTAAGTAAAGTGCTAATGACTTCTTCTATATCGGCGTTTGGCTTTTCGATAAGCGCTTTTACGGCATTAATTTGCTCGGCTACATTGGGCTTATTAGCATTGGCACGTACAAAGGTAGGTAACTGTTTTGCCGCGTAAGGAAACAACACCTCTTTAACAAACGAGATGCGGGTTATTGTGCCTTCGATGTCGGTTAAAATGGCTTTAATCATTTAGTTACTCCCGCTTGAATACCTATTATTTTTAAGCGCTCTAGTTCGCAACTAAATAAAAACTCTAAGGCTTCTAGGTGGCGACGAACTTCATCAATATTACGTCCTACTGCATATAAACCATGACCACGTATCAGTACGCCATGCTCTATAGGCGTGTGTAAATGATGGTCACTGACCAGTAGGCTTAATCGATCAATATCTTGATCGTTATCGAAAATAGGAATGCTCAGCGTTTCTAAATGCGAAGTAAAGCCGCTCAGTGCTTTTTGCATTTCATAGCCTGTTAAATCAAGCTGATGCCCTTGGGTAATTTGCGACAGTACGGTAGCGGCTACAGAGTGAGTATGCAAAACACACTGCGCATCAGGTATTAGCTGATACAAACTTAGGTGTAATTGTGTTTCTGCCGATGGTTTTACAGCTCCTGCTAGGCGCTCGCCTTGGTGATCTAATTGCAAAAAATGCTCTTGCGTCAGTGAGCCTTTATCGTGCCCACTTGCTGTAACAACAAAGCCAGTGCTAGTACGAGCTGAAAAGTTTCCGCCTGTTGCGGGTACCCAGCCTTTTTGGCTAACCCATTTTCCGGCTTCAATAAGTTGTGAAATAGCGGTATTGTTTTGCATACATTCCTCACTAATGAGCGTAAAGTTAATTGTTTTTAGACGGCTATACTTCTGTTTCAAGCAATGATAGCATCGCTTTGAGCGCAAAACCATCATTAAGGGCATCACGTGTTTGAAAGTAAATTACCAAATTTAGGCGTTAGTATATTTAGCCAAATGAGTGGGTTGGCTAATGAGTTTTCGGCAATTAATCTCTCTCAAGGCTTTCCTGAGTTTGATGCTCCTGATCTTTTAAAAACGCAGTTAAATTATTATGTGCAGCAGGGCGTTAATCAATATTCACCTTCAAGTGGTGTACCACGATTACAGCAACAAATTGCTGATTTAGCAAAGCTCAAATATGCAGCTGATATAAACGCAGCTGATCAAGTGACTGTTACCTCGGGTGCAACAGAGGCATTGTTTGTGGCTATTCAAACAATTGTACGCCCAAATGATGAAGTGATTGTATTTGACCCTGCATATGACTCTTACCAACCGGCAATTGAACTCGCTGGTGGAAAGTCGGTACACATTGCTTTAAGTGCGCCAAATTACACTATTGATTGGCAAGTAGTAAGCCAAGCTATTACTAAGAATACCCGTGCAATTATTATTAATACGCCTCATAACCCAAGCGGTAAAATATTACAGCCACGAGATATAAAAGCGCTTAAAGAGTTAGTTTGTACTCACAATTTGTATGTAATAAGCGATGAGGTATATGAGCACATTACGTTTGATGAACAACCGCATTTAAGCGTATTACGCGATGATGAATTATTTGCCAAAAGCTTTGTTGTATCGAGTTTTGGTAAAACGTTTCACAGCACGGGCTGGAAAATGGGTTACTGTATTGCACCTGCCGATTTAGCTGTCGAATTTAGAAAAATTCATCAGTACGTTACGTTTTCAAGTTTTACCCCCGCACAGCATGCGCTTGCCGATATGCTCGAGCAGCAAGGTGAGCATATAGATGAGCTAAGCGGGTTTTATCAGCAAAAACGCGACTTATTAGCGAGTCATTTAAGTAACAGCCGTTTTAAAATTTTACCTAGCCAAGGCACTTACTTTTTATTGTTAGATTACAGCGATGTATCGGATTTAAACGATGTTGAATTTTGCCATTGGTTAGTTGAGCAAGCCGGTGTTGCGGCTATTCCGTTAAGTGTTTTTTATCAAAATCCACCAACCGACAAAGTAATTCGTTTATGCTTTGCTAAAAACGACAACACTCTCATAGAGGCTGCGCAAATATTATGTCAACTTTAACCATTACAGCATTGCAAAGCTCACTTTATTGGCTTGATAAAGATGCTAATTTAGCCATGTTTAATAAGCAGCTTGAAGCAATTACGCATCAGCCCGATCTTATTTTACTGCCCGAAACATTCTCGACTGGCTTTGCTATCAATTTAGATTGTGCAGAGCCTGAAAACGGTAAAGTACTGACGTGGTTAAAGGCGCAGGCTCATAAACATAATGCGGTTATTGCGGGTTCGGTACTTGTTGCACAAGGCGATAAAAAAGCGAATCGGTTTTATTGGGTAAAACCCGATGGTGAGGTGAGTTATTACGATAAACGCCATTTATTTCGCTTAGGCAGCGAGGGCGATTACGTTGTAGCAGGGCAAGCGCGCAAAGTTTTTGAAATCAATGGTTTTAAACTATTACCGCAAGTATGCTATGACCTGCGCTTTCCGGTATTTCAACGTAATAATAACGACTACGATGTAATGATAAACGTAGCAAACTGGCCTGCTGTACGCCGCCATATTTGGGACACGTTACTTATGGCGCGTGCAATGGAAAACCTATGCTACGTAGTAGGTGTTAATCGCGTGGGGGAAGACGGTAATGGTGTGGCGCACAATGGCGGTACCGCAGTATACGACTTCAAAGGTGATGCGTTAACTAAAGCGCAAGATAACACTGAGCAACTAGTTACTATAACACTTGAAAAAGCGCCACTGGATGAGTTTAAAGCAGCGTTTCCTGCCTATTTAGATGCAGACTCTTTTACATTAATATAAACACGTTAATTTAGCGCAGAGCCAATAAAGTGTTAAAATAGTCGCTGATATTTTTGTTGGCGGCTAATGTACATTATGAACACTTTAATCACTCCTGTAATTTTAGCAGGTGGCATAGGCTCTCGCTTGTGGCCGCTTTCTCGCCAAGCAATGCCTAAACAATTTTTACCACTACTTAGTGAAAACACGTCATTACTGCAAAGTACATTGGCGCGTGTTTCTAATGAGTTGTTTGATAATGCTATCTTAGTGTGTAATGAGCAGCACCGATTTATTGCCGCCGAGCAAGCTGCAAGCTCAATTCCTACTGCATTATTACTCGAACCCAAAGGTAAAAATACCGCGCCTGCCATCGCATTAGCCGCCCACTATGCACTGCAAAATGGGATTACCGGCCCGCTATTAGTGATGCCTGCCGATCATCATATTGAAAACTTTGATGTATTAACGGCTAAGCTCCCTGAAGTTGTAAAACTTGCTGAGCAAGGAAAGCTAGTGACGTTTTCGATTACTCCTACAGAACCGCATACTGGCTATGGCTATATAAAACAAGGCGCGGCTATTGCTGGAGCGGGTTGTTACGATGTTGCACAATTTAAAGAAAAGCCTGACGTAGATACAGCGAACCGTTATTTAGCTCAAGGTGGTTATAGCTGGAATAGCGGCATGTTTTTATTTACCCCTGCAGCCTATTTAAAAGAGCTCGAGCGGTTTGCGCCAAAAATAGCAACGAGTGTCGCTGCAGCGGCGCAATTTACCAAAGATTTAGGGTTTACCCGCCCAAGCAACAGTGCGCTTGAACACTGCCCAAGCGATTCAATTGATTACGCCATTTTAGAGCGCAGTAATAACGTAGTTGTTATGCCTGTTGATTTAAAATGGAGTGATGTAGGTAGTTTTTCATCCCTTGATGCGCTTACAAAAAAAGATGAAAACGGTAATAGCTTAAATGCTAATTATATGGCTCAAAAAAGCACTAATAACTTAGTTATTAACGAGGCTGAACACACTATTGCCACGCTTGGAGTTAGCAATTTAGCAATTATTCATACTCATGATGCCACGTTAATTGCAAACCAAAATGAGCTAGATTCTCTGCCTTTGTTGCTTAAGAAAATTGCTACAACACAGGCTGATAAACTTAATCATCATCAAGTGGTTTTTCGCCCGTGGGGGAATTACCGTACTTTGGTTGAAGGCACTGGCTTTAAAGTTAAAAAAATTACTGTAACCAGCGGTGCTAAGCTTTCGACGCAGCGCCATCAGCATCGCGCTGAGCATTGGGTGGTGGTTTCGGGTATTGCAGATGTGTGTATTAATGAGCAAGCGTATACGCTAACGCACGACCAATCGTGTTATATCGCCGCAAAGCAAATTCATAGTTTGGCTAATAATCAAAAAGAGCCGTTAATAGTTATTGAAGTGCAAACCGGTGCTGTACTTGATGAAAGCGATATAGAGCGATTTGATGATAAATATGGAAGAGGCTAATCATTAGCTTTTTTTAAAGCTAATTCACTATTACTCTAACTGTCCTCGCACAAACTTTAAATATTGCTCTAAGCTGCGTTGCCACAGATCTAGCGCTTCATCAAGCATATCGTTATGTGGCTTTTTATCGAGTAAACGGCGCTCTATTTTTTTAAGCTCAATACCATAGCGATTAAAACCAAGTTGCAGAGCGGTACTTGCTTGGCGATGTAAAAGCTTAATGCATTGCTCTGGTTGTTGGTCAATAAGCTTTTGACAGCGAATTAGCTTGTTGCGGGCTGAAAGCACAAATTCATTATAAATTGAAGACACTTCATCTTCACTAAATGAGCTGGTGAGTGTTTCGGCCGCTGTTTTGTCATACAAGGTATCAATAAGCTCTACTGCAATGCTCGCAGTTTGATTAGATTGAGAGTCACTAAGTGCTTGGCGAAGCTTTTCATGCTTAATAGGCTTGCCTACAATGTCTTTTATTCCTAATTCTAAATACTCTTTTACCTCGTCAGGACTAAGGCTTGCAGTAAACGCGAGTACTGGCGTTCGTTGATTTTTATGATCAATGCGTTTTAGACGTTTAAGTACTTCTTGGCCTGTTAAATCAGGTAGGTTCATATCAAGCAAAACAACATCGAAGTGGTGGGCTTGCATGAGCTCTATGGCGCTTTTTCCATCTTTTGCGAGCTTAATTTTGTGTTCATCGTCGGCCATAAATTCTATAGCAATTTTTTGATTTAAATCTAAATCTTCAACCAGTAATACATCAAGACCTGTTAAGTAATCTTTAGTTTGATGGCGCTGCTCTACAAGGCTTAATTCACCTAAAGTAAAAGTAACGGTAAAGCTAAATACACTACCAGTACCAAGCTGGCTGGCTATTTCGAGTCGGCTACTGAGCTTTTCAAGCAGGCGGCTAGTAATAGCTAAACCAAGGCCGGTTCCGCCTTTCTCTTTTCCTGCACTACTTTGTACATAAGGTTCTGTTAAGTAGGCTATCTCATCATTTTCTATACCTGGTCCTGAATCTTTGACACTAATTTTTATCGTGTGCTCAAGTTGTTTTTCTAATACTAAATCAACCTGAATTTTAACGGTTCCGTGATCTGTAAATTTAATAGCGTTACCGACTAAATTAATAATTATTTGTCTAAGTTTTTGTTGGTCGCAGTAATAACAGGCTTGCTCAGGAATATTATAGATAAGCTCAAATTTAAGCTGCTTTTGCTCGGCCATTGGGCTTAGTAATAAACATAAATTATTAAGCCATGTTTTAAATTCTACATCTTCTTCGTAAAGCGCTTCGTCACTTTGATCTAGGCTCGCGTAATCAAGGACCTTATCTACCAACAAGTTAAGTGATTCGGCAGAATTTATAATTGCCTCGCAATAGGCTTTATTGCGGGTATCACTTGTTTGGTTCATAACAAGTTGGGCGCTGCCTAAAATACCGTTTAGTGGGGTGCGAATTTCGTGGCTTATTGTTGATAAAAAGAGCCCGCGTATTTCTAAGTCTTTTTGTGCTTTATCGGCGAGTTTATTGAGGTGCTGCTCTCTGCGCTCATTACATAATAAGGCCATACCTGCAGCATAAAACATGGGTGCAATTACCCCATTTAAAAATAATAAAGAGCTAAACCAGCCGTTTACTAAAAGATTTTTTTGTTCAATGTTATTCATAAATAACGAGCGGCCAATAAAGCTCAAAGCAACAAGCGTTAAAATGGTTATGTATACAATGCTGCCATTAGGGTAGGGTTTGCGCGCGTACTTAATAAATATAAAGAGTAAAAAACCGGCTTCTGCTATGTGCTGTATATCGGATGCAATCACTCTTTCGTGTAAAGATGGGTCAAAAAAGGTGTAATAGCCAAGCATTACAGTGCAAAAAGCAGTTACTGAGCAAAGTAATTTAAAACCAATACCGTGATAATTTAAAAACTGACTGAGCGATAAACAATGCACTATTGATGCGGCA
Organism: Pseudoalteromonas sp. SG43-8; assembly: GCF_014164245.1. Classification (NCBI taxonomy): domain Bacteria; kingdom Pseudomonadati; phylum Pseudomonadota; class Gammaproteobacteria; order Alteromonadales; family Pseudoalteromonadaceae; genus Pseudoalteromonas; species Pseudoalteromonas sp. SG43-8. The sequence continues at coordinate 86,794 of NZ_JACJEX010000012.1, forward strand.
AACATCATGCTACTAGCAGCGCTAATAATCACTAAATTATGTGTATCACCAACAAGTGTAAAACCAATAACAGAGCCTAATAGCAATATGGGATAGAAAATGTATAGCAGCGTGCCCGATATTTGTTTATTTGTTCGCCATGTTAAAAAGTTAAGTAAGGTCATTACAACCATGATGGCGATGCTGGCAAAATAAAGAGTGAAAGAGTCGAGCATTAATATTCCAGCAAAGTAGTTTTAAACTAAGATTATCAAAAGTATACACTTATACCAATTATCAAAACAGATCACTTAGGCAAGCAAATTGGTATTAAATAAGTGTGTAACACATACAAAAACAGACACCTAAGTGTCTGTTTTTAATTTTAAACTAAATATATGATTAACGAATTTCATCAGGAATATTTTGTTGTGCCCAAGATAGGAGCTCAATACGGTTACGACATTTAGTTTTTCTAAATGCGCTATATAAATGTGTTTTAACTGTGTGTGGACTGATACTTAAATCTTCTGCGATTTCTTTATTCTTCGAACCTTTACTCATTAATGAGATTATTGCTTTTTCTCGCTTAGTAAGTTTAACAGGCTCAATATCGCCTTCGGTTAGTTTATGCAGCGCATCTTTATTAAATTGCAGCATACGATTTAATGCATTACACATAATATCGCGACGGTACCAAAGCTGATCTTCAAGTAGTAAGCGAATACCTTTCATTAATACATCGGCGTTATCTGTTGTGTAAAATACGCCACGAATACCGCTCAACAATGCACGATTAGCAAGCTCAGGGTTCTCGTCTAGATTAAATAATATGATATCGCATTTAATACGTAGGTTTACTAGTTGTTCTTTTAGTTTTCCCCATGCATCCTTGCTAGATGTTTCGATAAACAAAAGTCGAGTCCCTTCAGGTATATCTAAAATATTAGTACCCGTGGTTACGTCAAGGCCTTGCGTTTTTAACAAAGGTTCTAAAACGTTAATACCAATAGTGTTAATTGGCTCTTGATCTAATAACAAAAAGGCTGAACTGCTCATGTTTTTATACTCTTTTATAAAGCTGACTGTTTAAGTTTATCACGACTTCCGCACCTTTTGTATTAGAAAGTCGCTGAAGCACTCAATAACAAATACGATTTTACGATTATTTAAACATAAAATGTTGCAAATAAGTAACTATTTATTCTTTATAACCATGAAAAATCATAACATTTGTAATTAGTTGGTTGAGCAGAATAGTTAGATAAAAATCTTTAATTAATTTACTTTTTTTACATTTTGGTAAGGTGGCCATCCCATTTCTTTACCGCCAAGCATATGTAAATGTATGTGATAAACGGTTTGTCCACCATGTTCGTTACAGTTCATGACTACGCGGTATCCGTCCTCAGCAAAATTGTGTTGCTTAGCTAATTTTGCCGCAACAACGTATAAATTGCCTACTAAATGTGAGTTTTCAGGGTTTATATCATTTATAGTAGCAATTGCTTTTTTTGGAATAATTAACACGTGAAATGGTGCTTGTGGGTTTATATCTTTAAATGCGAGGGTGTCTTCATCTTCGTAGACAATGTCGGCCGGAATTTCACGATTAATTATTTTGGTAAAAATAGTCTCTTGGCTCATAGTGTGTTCCTAATTAAGTGTTATGAATTTTAAGCTCACTAATGACAAACTTTCAAAGCAGTGTCAAACTGAAATCAAATAAAGGAGTTAATATGCTTAAACCAATTTTAATAAGTAGTGCAGTTGCATTACTACTTAGTTTTTCGGCTAATGCTGAAAACATTCACTTTCCAGAAGAAATTGTACCACTACAAGTGGGCGATAAAATGCTAGAAAGCTCTTTGTTTAGCCGTATTGATGATGTAGAGCTTGCGCCAGGAACTTACCAGCTTAGGCTAAAATATACCGATTTATATGAAGATGATTATGACACGCATGAAGTTGTGGAGTCGGAACCATTTTGGGTAAGTGTAACTGTTGAAGCAGGTAAAGATTATACCTTAGTGTTTAATCGTGCTGAAAATGCAGTATCTGCAAAAGTATTTGCAGAAGCACCACAAGTTAGTTTAAAAGCAAAAAGTAGCGCTGTTGCTAAGCCTTTAAGTGTTATTTCTAACACGCAGCTAGCAAGCAATAAACCGGTAATGCAAAATACAATGCCTGCAGGACCTTCTCGTCCTAGTCAGCCAATAAAGCCGATAGCACCCATTACAGGTAAAGGCATGCCAAGTGCGCCGCAAATGCTTGATTTTTGGTGGCAACAAGCCACAACTGAAGAGCGTAAGGCTTTTTTAGAAAAAGTGACAAAGTAGAAAAATAGCAAAACAAAAGGGCCAAATTTGGCCCTTTTTAGTTTCTAATTAACGCTATTTATTCAAATAATGCGTCAATAGTACCTTGTGCAAGAGGGTGATACCCAGGGCGTGCTTTTAAGTACACGCTTTGTGCCCACTCTTTTTTACCGTTAGTGATAAGGGATTTATATAACGGTACAATTAACTTACGACGGCCAATGCCTGATAAGTGCTTATCAAGTGCAGGGTAAATTGGTTGATAACCATTTCCTACTGCTAGCATAAACCAAGCAAATGCACGTTCAGCATTAGTTGACTGTGTTAGGTTAAATTCTGAGTCAAGCTCTACCATGTGCTCTTGGCTTAAATCACGTGGTAAGTTATTTAAAAAGTGTAGCCACTCATGTACAGACCAATCAGCTGTTGGCAGTTGAGCTGCAGTTGTGTCGCCTTTTAGCCATGCTGCTGTTGCAGTATCTACTTTATCAAATGCATCAGAAGTAGGGTTTGGCGCATCATTTGGTAATCCAGGTTCAAAAATCCATTCGTTTACTTTATCCATGCTTACAACACCAGGATACTTTTCAATTAAGTTAGCTTTTAAGTAAGTAACAAATTGCGCGGTAGTAAGTGATTTAAACGAAAACTCTTTAAAGTACGCTTTTACAAACGGGTCAAACTTATCGCGACCATATTTGTTTTCTAGGTAAATTAAAAATAATTGACCTTTAGTGTAAGGCACTGAACTGAATGCATCGTCTGGGTCGCGGCCGTTAAGTTTTAAATTAAGGCGTGTATCTGGTGCATCAATTGTTTTAAGTTGTGCGCGTAAAGACGCTGAATCAAGTGCTTGTTCCATAACCGCACGGTCACGGCCAAATACTTCTTCCATAATGCGGTTTTCAACGTACGAGGTAAAACCTTCGTTTAACCATAAATCTTCCCACGTTGCGTTAGTTACTAAGTTACCTGACCAAGAATGAGCAAGCTCATGAGCAATAAGGTTAACTAAGCTTTTATCACCGGCAACAACCGTTGGAGTAATAAATGATAAGCGTGGGTTTTCCATGCCACCAAACGGAAAACTTGGTGGTAGCATTAATAAGTCGTAGCGACCCCATGCATATTCGCCGTACATCGCGTTTGTTTTATCGATCATGGCTTGGGTGTCGTCAAATTCAGCAACTGAGGCATCTAAAATTGTCGGTTCAGCAAATATGCCTGTTTGATGCGACATTGCTTTAAATTCTAAGTTACCTGCGCCAATAGCAATTAGGTAAGGTGAAATTGCTTGTGGCATATCAAAAATGTAGTCGCCATCTTTATAAAGCGCATCTTTGTTGTCGGCACTCATTACAGCACGTATATCTTTTGGTGTATGAATTCGTGCAGAGTAAGTTACACGCATTGCGGGTGTATCTTGCACTGGGATCCAACTACGTGCATGAATTGCTTGCGATTGGCTGTACATAAATGGATGCGTTTTACTTGCCGTTTGCTCTGGTGTTAACCATTGCAGGCCTGAAGCTTCTGGGCGACTGTTGTAGTAAATACGAACTACTTCAGCTTGGTTTTTAAACACAATAGTAAGCTTTGAACCTTTAACGTCATCTCGCTTAGCTAAATCAAAAGTCGCTTTTTTCCAGTTACCGCTTTGATCTTTGTACATTACTTTATCAATGTCTAAGTCGCGGGTATCAAGTACGAGAGTTCTACTTTTGCTGTTGTTCCACTGAAGAGTATGCTCTACAAAACCTTCTAACTGCTTGTCGGCAAAATCGACATCTAAATCAAGGTTTAAGTGAGTAGTAACAACATCATCAAGGTTAGCATACGAGTTTTGGTCAATCGCATTAGCCATTGCTTGCGAACACATACCCGCCATAGCGAGGCTTAAAAAAAGAGGTTTAATTTTCATCATTACTCTGAACACAAATAAAAAAGTGCTGGTTTTATATCACGATTGACACGGCGGGTTGAGTGATTTTTACAATCTAGTGCCACATTTGCGACGATGAGGTAAACTATTGCGATTAGTTACCGGTATTTTTAGAGAGCTTTGTGGCGCATTCATTACACTCCTTACATACATTCGCATTAAACAGCCAATGCCAAAATTTTGTTGAAATTACTCAGCTTGAGCAACTTAAAACGCAAAATTTTAGTGCACCGTTTTGTTTGCTGGGCGAGGGCAGTAATACCGTATTTTTAAATGACTACATGGGTACGGTTATAAAAATAGCTTTAAAAGGTATTAAAATTACCGAGCGCGAGAACGACACACTAATAAGTATTGCCGCAGGCGAAAACTGGCATCAACTAGTTAGCTATTTATTAGAGAAAAATATACCAGGGCTTGAAAATTTAGCACTTATACCGGGCACTGTTGGCGCATCGCCGGTACAAAATATTGGTGCTTATGGTGTTGAGATAGCTAAATTTGTTGAGTTGGTAGAGTACTTTGATATAACCACTAACACTATGTATTCATTAAATAACGAGCAATGTGAATTTGCTTATAGAGACTCAATATTTAAACATACCCTTAAAAATAAAGCGGTGATCACGCAAGTACACTTAGCGCTCCCAAAAAAATGGCAACCAGCATTAAGTTATGGCCCTTTGCAGCAGCTCTCAAGCATCACCCCGCAAGCAGTATTCGATCAGGTTATAAAAACGCGTAATAGCAAATTACCTAACCCATATACACTTGCCAATGCGGGCAGCTTTTTTAAAAACCCAATAATAACCAACCAGCAGTTAGCTGGGCTATTAAAGCAATTTGCCGATTTACCTCATTACGAATATGGACAAAGCCATCACAAGGTCGCGGCAGGTTGGCTAATCGATCAAAGTGGTTTAAAAGGGCACCGCGAGGCTGGTATAGAAGTGCATCAACAACAAGCTCTAGTACTTGTTAATCACGGAAATAGTGAAGGCAGCGACCTAATAAAAATGATTAAACACATTCAGCAAGTTGTTTATACGCGTTACAACATTATGTTAGAGCACGAAGTACGTTTAATGGATGCACGCAGCGAATGCCATATTAACGCGGAGCCTAAGTAATGAAAGCACCTGATGGAAACAAACTCGCTATTTTAAATGCACTCAACCAAGGAGGGTTTGTATCTGGTCAAGCCTTGGGTGAAAAGCTAGGTATTAGCCGAGCTGCGGTAAGTAAACATATTAAAACGTTACAAGAAATGGGCTTGGATATTTTTAAAGTGACTGGCAAAGGCTATTGTTTGAATAGTCAGGTGGGCCTTTTAAATAAAACGCAAATTGATCAGCACTACAAAGCGCTAGGTGCAAATACTGCCGATGTAGAAGTACACCCTATTATTGATTCGACCAACAGCGAGCTTATGCGCCGTATACAGGCCAAAACAACGCTTGAGTCTGGCACTGTTATTGTTGCTGAAATGCAGCAAGCAGGACGTGGTAGACGCGGCCGTGTTTGGCAATCCCCATTTGGCGCTAATTTGTATTACAGTTACTTTTGGCGTTTAGATGACGGCTTACAAGCTGCAATGGGCGTATCAATTGCGGTAGGCCTAGCTGTTTATGATGCTATTAAAGCGTTATACCAAGTTGACGTAGAACTTAAGTGGCCTAACGATATTTATATAAATAAGCAAAAACTTGCAGGTGTATTGGTTGAATTAGATGGACAACCGCAAGGACCTTGTCAGTTAGTGATTGGTATCGGTATTAATTTACAAATGCCTGAGAGCTTTAGTCAGCATATAGACCAAGCGTGGACTGACTTAAATCAACATACTCAAAAGCTTGATAAAAACCAACTTGTGGCTTCTCTTACTCATCATTTGGAGCAGCGTTTAGCGCAGTATCGTCAAACGGGTTTGCAAGCTATGTATGAGCAATGGAATTCGCTCAATGCGTTTGCTGGTGAATATGTTGAACTAAATACAGGACACCGAAGTTGGCGTGGAATATGTGAAGGTATTGACCCACAAGGTGGAATACGAATTCGCCAAGACGGGGAGGTAAAAAGTTATTACGGTGGGGAAGTCTCCCTTAGAAAGGCGCAATTATGAGATTATTGATCGACGTAGGAAATACATCATTAAAAGCTGTATTGTGGCATAACGAGCAAGCACAACCGGCAGATATAAATAACCTGCCTTGGTTACAAATAACCGAAGTGATTTATGCATGTGTAGGGCGCAGTGATTTACTAAACAATATTCTCGCGCAAGCGGCTAGCAATAATATTATTTGTTTTGAAGCCAAGGTAACCAAAACGCTTGGAGATCTTGTATGCGCTTACGAGCATGTAGCTAACTTAGGCATAGACAGGTGGCTTGCGCTTATTGCTGGATTTACGTTATATCCAAACACAGCATGCATTGTTGTTGATGCGGGTACTGCGACAACAATTGATGTGCTTAGTAGTGAAGGGTTGCATTTAGGTGGCTGGATTTTACCTGGGCTTGATTTAATGACCTCATCACTTACACAAAATACTCAACGTGTTTTTGATGATGGTAAAACTCCATTTACCAATGAACTGGGTAAAAATACGCCTAATGGTTTAAAAAATGGTGCTTTAGTAGCAACCATTGGAGCAATTGAGCAAGCTAAGTTGCACTTAACGGATAAAAAAACAGAGCAAAAAGTACAAATAATTTTTGCTGGTGGCTATGGCTTGCTTTTACAACAGCAATTTGAGGGAAGTATTTTTGATTCATTACTCGTAATGAAGGGGTTAAATTACTGGCACCAGCTAAGCAAAACAACACAAAAAAGTGCAAAAAACGTGTTTTCGCGTGAATATTGAGCATTTGAACTAAAAATTTACACTTTTTTTAATTTTATAGTTGCATCCCAATAAACCTTACTCTAATATCTCGCCCCGTACTAAAGCAGTGCCGACTTAGCTCAGCTGGTAGAGCAACTGACTTGTAATCAGTAGGTCAACCGTTCGACTCGGTTAGTCGGCACCACTTTCCTTTTACCGGAAGTGAATTAGTAGAGAATTATCGTGGAGGGGTTCCCGAGCGGCCAAAGGGATCAGACTGTAAATCTGACGGCTCAGCCTTCGCTGGTTCGAATCCAGCTCCCTCCACCACTTTATTCTTGACGGTTAGAGGTAGTTTAAGAACAGATTTTTATGCGGGCATCGTATAATGGCTATTACCTCAGCCTTCCAAGCTGATGATGCGGGTTCGATTCCCGCTGCCCGCTCCAGTTCTTGTGTTGCTGATATAGCTCAGTTGGTAGAGCGCACCCTTGGTAAGGGTGAGGTCGGCAGTTCGACTCTGCCTATCAGCACCAGTCCTAAGAATCTCCTTGATTACTTCCTTTATCTGTCAGAAAATACTATTTGAAAAAGATTAACTTAATCTACCTTTGGTGGATTATTTTCATATGTAATTTAGATACACAAAACTGATAGGTTCCGTCATGGCAAAAGAAAAGTTTGAACGCGTAAAACCGCACGTAAACGTTGGTACAATCGGCCACGTTGACCACGGTAAAACTACACTAACTGCAGCAATCACTAACGTACTTGCAAAAGTATACGGCGGTGTTGCTAAAGATTTCGCATCAATCGATAACGCTCCAGAAGAGCGCGAACGTGGTATCACTATTTCAACGTCTCACGTTGAATACGATACACCTACACGTCACTACGCACACGTAGATTGTCCTGGTCACGCCGATTATGTTAAAAACATGATCACTGGTGCTGCTCAAATGGACGGCGCGATCTTAGTAGTTGCTGCGACAGATGGCCCTATGCCACAAACGCGTGAGCACATCCTTCTTTCTCGTCAGGTTGGCGTTCCTTACATCATCGTATTCATGAACAAATGTGACATGGTTGATGACGAAGAGCTACTTGAACTAGTAGAAATGGAAGTTCGTGAACTTCTTTCTGAATACGATTTCCCAGGTGATGACTTACCTCTAATCGCTGGTTCTGCGCTTAAAGCGTTAGAAGGCGAGAAAGAGTGGGAAGATAAGATTGTTGAGCTTGCAAACGCACTTGACTCTTACATCCCAGAGCCAGAGCGTGACATCGATAAGCCATTCATCATGCCTATCGAAGACGTTTTCTCAATCCAAGGTCGTGGTACTGTTGTAACTGGTCGTGTTGAAGCTGGTATCATCCGCATCAATGACGAAGTAGAAATTGTTGGTATCAATGATACAACTCGTTCTACTTGTACTGGTGTTGAAATGTTCCGTAAGCTTCTTGACGAAGGTCGTGCTGGCGAAAACATCGGCGCACTTCTACGTGGTACTAAGCGTGAAGACGTTGAACGTGGTCAAGTACTAGCTAAGCCTGGTTCAATCAACCCACATACTACATTCACTTCAGAAGTATACGTACTTTCTAAAGATGAAGGTGGTCGTCATACTCCATTCTTTAAAGGTTACCGTCCACAGTTCTACTTCCGTACAACTGACGTAACTGGTGACGTACAGTTACCAGAAGGCGTAGAAATGGTAATGCCTGGTGATAACATCAAGATGACAGTAACTCTAATCGCACCAATCGCGATGGATGAAGGTCTTCGTTTTGCTATCCGTGAAGGTGGTCGTACTGTAGGTGCTGGTGTTGTAGCAACTATCGTAGCGTAATTATTAGCCTAGCTAATTATTACCAAAAAGCCCGAGCTTAGTCTCGGGTTTTTTAATGTCTAAAATAAAGTACGATTTAAGATGCCGTTTTAACCTTAGGTGAAGATACTTGGTAACAATACTCAAAGTATCATTAGTGGTATTACTAAAAACCCGAGCTAAGCTCGGGTTTTGATAAGTTATAAATGTGTCATACTTAGCTGAAAACTATTCAATATTTTGAATTTGTTCTCTCATTTGTTCAATTAGTACTTTTAGCTCTACGGCTGCAGTAGTGATGTCACTATTGATAGACTTAGACGCTAGCGTGTTAGCTTCACGATTAAATTCTTGCATCATAAAATCTAAGCGGCGGCCACATGCGCCTCCTTTTTTAAGGATTTTTTTAGTTTCTTTAACGTGAGACTTTAAGCGATCTAATTCTTCAGCCACATCTTGTTTTTGCGCAAGGTAAATTAGTTCTTGTTCAAGGCGTGACTCATCAATGTTTGCTGTTAAGTCTTCTAGCTTTTGAGCAAGTTTTTCACGCTGCCATTTAGCAATCTCAGGCATATGCGTTTCTACAATTTCTACTTGCTCTAGAATTGCATCAAGGCGTATTGCTATCATTTCTTCAAGGTTTGCACCTTCATCGCCACGTGCAGATTTAAAATCTTCGATTACTTGATCAAGACCAGCTATTAATGCTGTATTAACGCTATCCATATCAAGCTCTTCTGCTTCCATAACGCCAGGCCAACGTAATATATCAACAGGGTTAATATCGCCATTACTTTGTTGTTGAACCCATTTAGCGCTATTTATTAGTTGTTCAGCAAGTGCTTGGTTAATTGATAGCTCGCCAACGTGGGCAGGATTTGCCACAAACTTTAAAAAGACCTCAACTTTACCGCGTTGTAAGTGTTTGCGTAAACGCTCACGAATAACTGGCTCCATGCCACGAAATTGCTCTGGTGCGCGTATAAATGTTTCAAGGTAACGCTGGTTTACTGAGCGAACTTCCCAAGTGCCAGTACCCCAATCGCCTTTTATTTCGCGACGCGCATAAGCTGTCATACTGTGGATCATGGATATTTTCCTAAATTTATAAATACAATATTATGATGATTATACCGTAACACTGCTTAAGCTCTAGGGAAAATTTAATACACTGAATATTTTGCATACAGCTATTTATTTAAATCAACATGGTATCTATACCCACATACACTTATAATGTCGCAAATTCTGAATTAAGGGGATCGTCAATGCGTCCAAGCGAAAGAACACCTAACCAAATTAGACCTGTTACATTTACACGTAATTATACTTTGCATGCTGAAGGCTCAGTACTTGTTGAGTTTGGTAACACCAAAGTACTTTGTACAGCTACTGTTGAATCGGGCGTTCCTCGTTTCATGAAAGGTCAGGGTAAAGGTTGGATCAATGCTGAATACGGTATGTTACCGCGAGCAACGCATACGCGTAATGCTCGAGAAGCTGCACGTGGTAAGCAGGGCGGTCGTACTATGGAAATTCAGCGCTTAATTGCACGTGCACTTCGTGCTGCTGTTGACTTAAAAGCACTTGGCGAAAACACAATTACCATTGACTGTGACGTTATTCAAGCTGACGGCGGTACACGTACTGCTTCTATAAGTGGTGCATGTGTTGCACTTGTTGATGCACTAACACATATGCGTGCAAAAGGTATGATTAATTCAAACCCACTTAAACATATGATTGCAGCTATTTCAGTTGGTATTTACAAAGGCCAAGCAATTAGCGATTTAGAATACATTGAAGATTCAGCAGCAGAGACTGATATGAACGTAATTTTAACCGAAACAGGTAAAATTATTGAAATTCAAGGTACAGCTGAAGGCGAACCTTTCTCGTTTGATGAGCTAGATGAGTTACTTACTTTAGCTAAACATTCTATTCGCGAAATTATTGACGTACAAAAGCAAGCATTAGCATAAATAGGTAGGCCACAAGATATGAAAGATTATCAAAAAGAGTTTATAGAATTTGCTCTAGAGAAGCAGGTGTTAAAATTTGGTGAGTTTACATTAAAGTCTGGACGCACAAGTCCTTACTTTTTTAATGCTGGTTTGTTTAATACTGGTCGAGACTTAGCGCGTTTAGGTCGCTTTTATGCATTGGCACTCGAAGATTCTGCTATAGAGTATGATGTATTATTTGGTCCTGCGTACAAAGGTATTCCAATAGCGACAACAACAGCGGTTGCCTTAGCGGATCATCATGATAAAGATGTACCTTACTGCTTTAATCGTAAAGAGAAAAAAGCACACGGTGAAGGCGGTACATTAGTAGGCTCAGAACTCAATGGCAAAATTATGCTAGTTGACGATGTAATTACTGCAGGTACTGCTATTCGTGAGTCGATGGAAATCATTGCACAAAATGGTGCTGACCTTAGTGGTGTTTTAATTGCGTTAGATCGCCAAGAAAAGGGTAAAGCTGAATTATCAGCTATTCAAGAAGTTGAGCGTGACTTTAATACCAAAGTGATTTCAATTGTAAAATTAGCTGATCTTATCAGTTACCTTGAAAGCCAAGGCACAATGGATGAGCATTTAGCCTCAGTTAAAGCTTACCGTGATCAATACGGCGTAGCATAAATAAAAAGCCTCGCAGTGCGGGGCTTTATTTTGACCTTCATTCATAGAGTTTTTTAATGAAAGATGTATTAAAACCAAATGGCTTAGGCCTCAAGCGTGTTTTCAAAGCAACCTATTGCTCTTACCTTGGCTTTAAAGCAGCATTTAAAGAAGAAGCAGCATTTAGGCAAGAGCTACTATTAAGCCTTATATTATTTCCTATTTCATTTTGGCTTGCTTCATCACTATTACACTGGGCAATACTAATTAGCTCACTGCTTATTATATTAATAGTTGAATTACTAAACTCCGCCATTGAAGCATTAACAGATCGAGTAAGTACAGAGCTGCATGTATTGTCAGGTAGAGCCAAAGATATGGGATCTGCAGCCGTAACACTTTCTTTAACGATCGTATTGATCATCTGGGGTGTAAGCCTATATATGAAGATCGTTTAACTCTACTTCTAATATTAAATAGGTTTGAACCCCGTTAGTTGTTAATAATTTGATGGTTATGTTGTGTTTTTAACGTGTTTAGCTCAAATTCCCAGCGAACAGCACATTATTTCAAGTTTTCTTCAAAAAAGGGTTGATCTGTTTTCGGATCTCCCTATAATGCGACCCCACTGAGACGGGAAACAGCAACGCATAGCGAGGCACGAACAACTCAGGTGTTAAGTAAAACTTAGATTGAATCTTTTTAGAAAGTTTAAATTTAAGTGTTGACAAAAAAATAGGAAAGCGTAATATGCGCAGCCCTAGCGAGATAAAGTTCAACTTTATAATCGCAACGTT
>NZ_JACJEX010000013.1:0-98713 GCF_014164245.1 Pseudoalteromonas sp. SG43-8
TGTACGAGTGCCCACACAGATGATTGCTTTATATTGTTAAAGAACGTTGCGATTATAAAGTTGAACTTTATCTCGCTAGGGCTGCGCATATTACGCTTTCCTATTTTTTTGTCAACACTTAAATTCAAACTTTCTAAAAAGATTCAATCTAAGTTTTACTTAACACCCTGAGTTGTTCATGCCTCGCTATGCGTTGGCGTTTCCCGTCTCAGTGGGGTCGCATTATAGGGAGATCCGAAAACAGATCAACCCTTTTTTGAAGAAAACTTGAAATAATGTGCTGTTCGCTGAGTATTTGAGCTAAACGCTCAAAAACACAACTAAACCACCTGTATTGAGAGGTTTATAGAGCTATTTAAAGTCAAAGTTATGGTAACTAGTGATCAGTAGGGACATATTTGGATCATCAATGCTGAAAAAGCCAACCAATAAGTTAAGAGTCGTGTTACTAAAATCATTTGAAATAGTCAAAAGCTGAGATTTAAATTCATTGGGCTATATTTTTATTTGAGAAGTGAGCTTACTAAGGCCCCAATGGTTAGCTTTACTATGAGGTTCTTAGTACCGGTATATAGATAAGAGAGCGACCCTTATATCTTCTGATCAGCTCTAATCAATAAAAACTTCGTTAGGGATTGCTTAATGGCAGTTAAATTCGAAGTGCTATTATTAATAACTGTAAATCACTATATAAAGTAAAAATGCTCTTTAACTAAAACCGGATAGGCTATTTTGGATCGATGGTAAGTAAAGGGTAACTAGGCAGAGCTATTAAAATAACTGTAAAAACAACCTATCGATTCAGAATCTATGAGTCGATGCACATAATAGAAGATAATTACAGGTTCATATAGTTTGACAAATTTTAGGCAAGAAAAAGCCGAGCATAAGCTCGGCTTTTAGGTTTCTTTAAGACTTACTCTGCAGACTGTGCGTCTTCTTGAACTGCTTCGCTAGTCGCTGGGCGACCAACTAGTTCAATATAAGCCATTGGTGCATTATCACCAGTACGGAAGCCACACTTAAGAATACGAGTGTAACCACCTGGACGATCCGCGTTACGTGGACCGATTTCACTGAATAATTTACCAACAACTTCATTATCACGCGTGCGAGCAAACGCTAAACGGCGATTTGCTACACTGTCAGTCTTAGCCAGTGTGATTAAAGGTTCAATTACACGACGTAACTCTTTCGCTTTTGGCAAAGTAGTTTTGATGATTTCATGTTTCACCAAAGAACCTGCCATATTGCTAAACATCGCTTTACGATGGCTACTGTTACGGTTTAATTGACGACCACTCTTACGATGGCGCATGACCCTATCCTTCTAACTAAACTAATATAGTGATTTAGATTATTCAGCTAAGCTTGCAGGTGGCCAATTTTCTAGGCGCATGCCTAGAGAAAGTCCACGTGAAGCTAGCACGTCTTTAATTTCAGTTAGAGACTTCTTACCTAAATTAGGCGTTTTAAGAAGCTCAACTTCAGTGCGCTGAACTAAATCACCGATATATTGAATTTGCTCGGCTTTCAAACAATTTGCTGAGCGTACTGTTAATTCAAGATCATCAACTGGACGAAGTAGAATAGGATCGAATTCTGGCTTCTCTTCTTTCTCTTCTGGCTCAGTTACATCACGTAAATCTACGAATGCATCTAATTGCTCAGCTAAGATAGTAGACGCACGGCGGATCGCTTCTTCTGGATCTAAAGTGCCGTTTGTTTCCATATCAATGATTAACTTGTCTAAATCTGTACGTTGCTCAACTCGAGCTGATTCAACCGAGTACGCAATACGTTCAACTGGGCTAAATGATGCATCAAGCAACAATCTACCAATTGGACGCTCATCGTCATCAGAGGATAAACGACTAGATGCCGGCACATAACCACGACCACGTTCAACACGAATACGCATGCTGATCTCGCTGTTATTTGTAGTTAAATTACAAATAACGTGATCTGGATTAGCAATTGTTACATCGCCATCGTGCTGAATATCAGCCGCAGTAACAGGGCCTACACCAGATTTAGTCAGGGTCAGAAAAACTTCATCTTTGCCTTCTAACGTTACTGCTAAACCTTTAAGGTTTAATAGTATTTCAATGATGTCTTCTTGAACGCCTTCTTTCGCGCTGTACTCATGTAATACACCGTCGATTTCAACTTCAGTTACTGCACATCCAGGCATAGATGAAAGTAATATACGGCGTAAAGCATTACCCAGAGTATGGCCAAAGCCACGCTCTAATGGTTCTAAAACTATTTTAGAACGCGTTGGGTTGATAGCGTCGATGTCGACTAACCTTGGTTTTAGAAATTCTGTAACAGAACCCTGCATTTTATCCTCTCTTAACTCTTAACTTTACTTAGAGTAAAGTTCGACGATTAGTTGTTCATTAATGTCCGCAGACAGGTCTGAACGCTCAGGTAGACGCTTAAAGCTGCCTTCCAATTTCTTACCGTCAACTTCAACCCAAGTCGGCTTTTCACGTTGCTCAGCCAACTCTAGAGCAGCGATGATACGTGCTTGCGTCTTAGACTTCTCACGGATTACAACAGTATCTTCTGGAGTAATTACGTATGAAGGAATGTTCACAACACGACCATTAACTAAAATCGCTTTATGGCTTACTAACTGACGTGCTTCTGCACGTGTGCTAGCAAAACCCATGCGATATACAACATTGTCTAAACGTTGCTCTAAAAGCTGTAACAAGTTTTCACCTGTGTTGCCTTTAAGGCGAGCAGCTTCTTTGTAGTAGTTACGGAATTGCTTTTCTAATACACCGTAGATACGACGTACTTTTTGCTTTTCACGTAATTGTAAACCGTAATCAGATAAGCGACCTTTACGAGCGCCGTGCTGACCAGGTGCAGTCTCAAGTTTACACTTAGAGTCGATAGCTCTTACGCCGCTCTTAAGGAACAGGTCAGTACCTTCACGACGACTCAGCTTGAGCTTAGGGCCCAAATATCTTGCCATGTTATTTCTCCTAACCTATTGTTAAACGCGACGTTTCTTCGGTGGACGACAACCATTATGTGGTATTGGCGTCACGTCAGTAATGTTGGTAATACGGTAACCAGCAGCATTCAAAGCACGTACAGCAGATTCACGACCTGGACCTGGACCTTTAATGAAAACTTCTAGATTTTTTAAACCGTATTCTTGAGCAGCAGTACCTGCACGCTCTGCAGCAACCTGAGCAGCAAATGGTGTAGATTTACGTGAACCACGGAAACCTGAACCACCGGCAGTAGCCCATGATAGTGCATTACCTTGACGGTCGGTAATCGTTACAATAGTGTTGTTGAAAGACGCATGAACATGAGCCATACCATCAGCAACTTGTTTTTTAACCTTTTTACGACGAATTGGTGTCTTAGCCATAATACTATCCCCTTATCGCTTAATAGGCTTACGAGGACCCTTACGGGTGCGCGCGTTAGTCTTAGTTCTTTGACCACGTAGTGGTAAAGAGCGACGGTGACGTAGGCCACGATAACAACCAAGGTCCATTAGGCGCTTGATATTTAAAGTAACTTCACGACGAAGATCACCTTCAACAGTGTACTTGCCAACTGCATCACGCAGTACGTCAAGAATTTCGTCTGAAAGTTCACCGATTTTTGTGGTTTCGGCGATACCAGTCGCTTCTAAGATAGCCTTAGAGCGAGTCTTACCTATGCCATAAATAGCTGTTAAACCAATAACTGCATGTTTATGATCAGGGACGTTAATGCCAGCAATACGGGCCACTAACACATCTCCTATATTCGAATTTGGTAATCAAAAGTTTGAAAAGCCCGTAAGGATACTCAAACGAAGACCAAATCACTACTAAAAACACAGGCCGAGAAAACTCAGCCTGCACGACTGTTTACTTAGCCTTGCCTTTGCTTATGCTTAGGCTCACTGCAAATTACGCGTACTACACCAGCACGTTTAATAACTTTACAGTTACGGCATATTTTCTTAACGGAAGCACGTACTTTCATTGCTCAACTCCGTAAACTGACCTTATCGACCGTAGCCTTTAAGGTTCGCTTTTTTCAGCACAGAATCATACTGATGAGACATCAGGTGAGTCTGTACTTGTGCCATAAAGTCCATGATTACTACAACGATAATCAAAACTGATGTACCGCCGAAGTAGAATGGCGTTTGCCACGCCATCGTCATGAATTCAGGCACCAGACAGATAAAGGTTATATACAAAGCACCTGCCAATGTCAGGCGTGTCATCACTTTATCAATGTATTTAGATGTCTGCTCACCTGGACGAATACCTGGGATAAATGCGCCAGATTTCTTAAGGTTATCTGCTGTTTCACGTGGGTTAAAAACCAACGCTGTGTAGAAAAAGCAGAAGAAGATAATAGCCGCAGCTAAAACAAGCGAGTACAACGGTTGACCTGGAGTCAACGTAGTAGCAACAGCTTGTAATACATCAGCGACTGGACCTTCACCTTGGCCGAACCAGCTAGCAATTGTACCAGGGAACAGAATTATACTGCTAGCGAAGATTGGTGGAATAACACCCGCCATATTTACTTTTAGTGGTAAATGCGTGCTTTGGGCAGCAAATACTTGACGACCTTGTTGGCGTTTAGCGTAGTTAACAACAATACGACGTTGTCCACGTTCGAAAAACACTACAAGATAAGTAACAGCGAATACGATTACCGCAACCATCAACAGTACAAAAACATTCAAATCACCTTGGCGCGCCATTTCGACTGTCGAACCAATAGCAGACGGCAAGTTAGCTACAATACCAACAAATATTAGAACAGAGATACCGTTACCGATACCACGCTCTGTTATTTGTTCACCCAACCACATGAGGAACATAGTACCAGTAACTAAACTCACCACAGCGGTGAAATAGAAACCCATACCAGGGTTAACAACTAACCCCTCCATCATGCCCGGTAAGCTAGTAGCAATACCGATTGATTGAATAGTAGCTAGCACAAGCGTGCCATAGCGTGTGTACTGGCTAATTTTTTTACGCCCTTGCTCACCTTCTTTCTTAAGCTCTATAAACGGAGGATACATATGCGTTAATAGTTGCGTAATAATCGAAGCCGAGATATACGGCATAATACCCAGTGCTAACACTGAAGCTCGCTCAAGTGCACCACCACTGAACATGTTGAACATTTCAACAATGGTGCCCTTTTGTTGCTCGAAGAAATCGGCAAGTACAGCGGCGTCAATCCCAGGGATCGGCACAAATGAACCTAGACGGTAAATTATGATAGCACCCAATACGAAGAGTAATCGGCGCTTCAATTCCGAAAGTCCACCTTGTGCACTTTTTGTATCTTGACCTGGTTTAGCCATTAGTACTTCCTTAGTCTTCTACCTTGCCTCCGGCAGCTTCAATAGCTTCGCGAGCACCTTTAGAGGCTTTAAGGCCTTTAACGGTAACAGCGCGTGAAACTTCGCCAGATTTAACAACTTTAACGAAAAGAACGTTCTTTTTAACTAGACCAGCTGCTTGTAACGCGCTTAGGTCTACCACATCGCCTTCAACTTTAGCGATTTCAAAAAGGTTTATTTCTGCAGATACTAAAGATTTGCGAGAAGTAAAACCAAATTTAGGTAGACGACGTTGCATAGGCATTTGACCGCCTTCAAAACCAACGCGTACTTTGCCGCCAGAACGTGATTTTTGACCTTTGTGACCACGACCACCAGTCTTACCTAGACCAGAACCGATACCACGACCAACACGTTTTGGAGCAGTTTTTGAACCTGCAGCAGGTGAAAGTGTATTCAAATGCATCGAATTAACCCTCTACCTTAACCATGTAAGAAACCTTGTTTATCATACCACGTACACATGCTGTGTCTTCTAACTCAACAGTGTGGTTGATACGACGTAAACCAAGACCGCGTAATGTAGCTTTATGTTTCGGTAAACGACCGATAGAGCTTTTTACTTGTGTTACTTTTACAGTTTGATTTGCCATGGTTACCCCAGTATTTCGTCTACGCGAAGGCCACGTTTTGCAGCGATTGACTGTGGAGAATTCATATTCTCAAGAGCCGAAATCGTTGCACGTACTACGTTGATTGGGTTAGTAGAACCGTAACATTTAGAAAGTACGTTCTGAACACCAGTCACTTCTAGCACTGCACGCATAGCACCACCTGCGATGATACCAGTACCTTCAGAGGCTGGTTTCATGAACACTAGTGAGCCAGCATGACGTCCCTTAACAGGATGCTGTAATGTATTGCCATTTAGGTCTACATTGATCATGTTGCGACGTGCTTTTTCCATTGCTTTTTGAATAGCAGCTGGAACTTCACGTGCTTTACCATAACCAAAACCTACTTTACCTGCGCCGTCACCAACTACAGTTAGTGCAGTAAAGCTAAAGATACGACCACCTTTAACTACTTTAGACACACGGTTCACCGCGATTAGCTTTTCAGCTAGATCAGGCTGTTGTTGCTTTGCTTCTACGTTAGCCATAGTCTACTCCTAGAATTGCAAACCGGCTTCACGCGCAGCATCAGCTAGCGCCTTCACACGGCCGTGATATTTAAAGCCACTGCGATCAAAAGCAATCTTTTCGATGCCTTTGTCAGCCGCACGTTCAGCAACCGCTTTGCCAACTGCTTGCGCAGCTTCAACGTTACCGGTGCCTTTAACTGTTTCGCTAATAGCCTTTTCAACAGTAGAAGCAGCAGCCAGTACATTACCCTCAGCATTTACAACTTGAGCGTATATGTGACGTGGCGTGCGGTGGATAACAAGACGCGTTGTGCCTTGTTCAATATAATTTCTACGAGTGCGTTTAGCACGACGTAGACGAGCTGTTTTTTTATCCATCGTCTTACCTTACTTCTTCTTAGCCTCTTTACGGCGTACATTCTCATCTGAATAACGAACACCCTTACCTTTATAAGGCTCAGGTTTACGGTATGCACGAATGTTAGCAGCTGTTTGACCAACTAACTGCTTGTCTACGCCCTTAACTAGAACTTCTGTTTGGCTTGGAGTTTCAATCGTAATTCCTTCAGGAACTGCGAAATTAACTGGGTGTGAGAAGCCAAGAGTTAAATCTAATGTTTTACCCTTCGCTGCAGCACGGTAACCCACGCCTACTAACTGAAGTTTCTTCTCGTAACCTTCATGCGTACCAACAACCATGTTGTTGATTAGAGCGCGAGCAGTACCTGCTTGAGCCCATGCATTAGCTACGCCATCACGAGGTAAAGTAGTAATAACGTTGTCATTTACTTGTACTTCAACAGCGTTGTTGATTGTACGAGTAAGTTCACCGTTTTTGCCTTTAACTGTGATTTCCTGACCTTTTAATGTAACTTCTACACCGGCAGGAACAGTAATTGGTGCCTTTGCTATGCGAGACATAGTTCCCCTCCGATTAAGCTACAAAACCAATGATTTCACCACCAACACCAGCACTACGTGCTGCGCGGTCTGTCATTAGGCCTTTAGAAGTTGATACGATAGCGATACCAAGACCACCCATTACCTTAGGTAATTGGTCACGTTTCTTATAGATACGTAAACCAGGGCGACTTACACGCTGGATATTTTCAATTACAGCTTTGCCTTCGAAGTACTTCAACTCGATAGAAAGCTCAGGTTTAGTTTCGCCGTTAACAGCGAAATCTACGATATAACCTTCGTCTTTTAGTACTTTAGCTAATGCTACTTTCAGCTTTGAAGTTGGCATCGTTACAGATACTTTCTTCGCTGATTGACCGTTACGAATTCGTGTGAACAAATCCGCGATAGGATCTTGCAAGCTCATAGTCTTACTCCCATGATTCTATTACCAGCTAGCCTTTTTAAGGCCAGGAATTTCACCGCGCATAGCTGCTTCGCGAACTTTAATACGGCTCATGCCGAATTTGCGAAGGAAACCATGTGGGCGGCCCGTAATGTTACAACGATTACGTTGACGTGCAGGGCTAGAATCACGTGGTAAAGCTTGTAGCTTAAGTACCGCGTCCCAACGATCATCTTCAGATGTGTTAACATCACTGATGATAGCTTTTAGTGCAGCGCGCTTTTCAGCGTACTGAGCAACTAGTTTTGTGCGCTTTGCTTCGCGCGCTTTCATAGAATTCTTTGCCATAACCCTACCCTTATTTCTTAAATGGGAAGTTAAACGCTTCTAACAACGCACGGCCTTCCTCATCAGATTTCGCAGAAGTAGTGATAGTAATATCCATACCGCGTACACGGTCTACTTTATCGTAATCGATTTCTGGGAAGATGATTTGTTCACGTACGCCCATGCTGTAGTTGCCACGTCCATCAAAAGACTTTGCACTTACGCCACGGAAGTCACGAATACGTGGGATAGCGATTGATACCAAACGCTCAAAAAAGTCCCACATACGCTCGCCGCGTAGGGTTACTTTACAACCAATCGGGTAGCCTTCACGCACTTTAAAGCCAGCAACAGATTTGCGTGCTTTAGTGATTAAAGGTTTCTGACCAGAGATTGCTGCTAGATCCGCTACTGCGTTATCTAAAATCTTCTTGTCAGCTAGGGCTTCGCCCACGCCCATATTCAATGTGATCTTTTCGATCTGAGGGACTTGCATGACAGAGCTGAAACCAAACTTCTCTTGAAGTTCAGCAACTACTTTGTCTTTATATACTTCATGCAGTTTCGCCATCATTCTACTCCAACTATTAGATAGTTTTACCAGTAGATTTAAAGATACGTAATTTCTTACCATCTTCAATCTTGAAACCTACACGATCAGCTTTACTCGTTTCCGAGTTGAAGATCGCAACGTTTGATGCATCCATAGATGCTTCTTTCTCAACAATGCCGCCAGCTTGGTTCAATTGTGGAACCGGCTTTTGGTGTTTCTTGATCAAGTTTATGCCTTCGACAAAGATTCGACCAGATTCAGTAACAACTGAAAGCACTTTTCCGCGCTTACCTTTGTCTTTACCTGCTAGTACGATTACTTCGTCATCACGACGTATTTTTGCTGCCATGATTGGCTCCTTACAGTACTTCTGGGGCTAGTGAAACGATTTTCATGAACTTATCATTACGAAGTTCGCGAGTCACAGGGCCGAAAATACGTGTACCAATTGGCTGTAAGTTATCATTTAAGATAACAGCAGCGTTGCTGTCAAAACGGATCAGAGAACCATCTGGACGGCGAACACCTTTTCTGGTACGCACAACTACCGCGTTTTTAACATCACCTTTCTTCACTTTACCGCGAGGAATAGCTTCTTTTACAGAAACTTTAATGATGTCGCCAATCGCTGCGTAGCGACGGTGAGAACCACCAAGGACTTTTATACACTGCACTTTGCGAGCGCCGCTGTTATCAGCAACTTCCAGCTGAGTTTGCATTTGGATCATGTTAATGACCTCCGGTGTAGTAATTACAACGTGTCTTAAATTTGTTTAAAATCAAGACATTTCGATTAAATCCCACTCAAAAACAAACGAGTTGTCTCTTAAGGGCGGGCAATTGTACCAGCATTGAGGGGGTAGCGATAGGTTATTTTTTAATTAATTTGGAGTGTTGGGAAATTAAAGCTGAGTAATTACGGCTATGTAGCTATTTTACAGGTGGTTACAAAACAAACAAGGCACCTGTAATGTGCCTTGTTTGTTTAAAGTGTAATAAATTAACCAAATAAACCTTTTAATTTATCTTTAATTTTATCTTTTGCTTTGTCTTTGGCTTTTTCTTTTGCCTCATCGACCTTCTGCTTAGCTTCATCTTTGAGCGCATCACCAACATCTAACTTTATACCTACATCGTGGAAAGGCCCTTTTATACGTAGTGGTATTTTAAAGCCAGTGCTGTCATCGGTAGTTCCCTGACCTTCGATAGATCCAACTATACCTGTAACCAAACGATAGTTGACCGTTGTTTGCGGTAAATCAACGTCGCCTTCACCTGATATTCTAATAAGTGGGCTGATAAGTGATAGGTCGGTATTTTTGCCAACGCCATTAGTAAAGTTAAAACTTCCAGTTAATGCTGAAAAATCGGTTTGCTCAGATTCTTCAAATCCGGTATCAAGCCCTTCAGATGCAGCACCAAAGTTACCTGAAATGAGTTCCTTACCTTTACGAACCATCTCAGCTATATTCGCACCTTTTACAGCTCCATCAGCAAACTCAAATCCAAGCTTTCCATTAAGCGCACCAATAAACGACTTTTGACTTTGGCCAGTTGTGTTTAGGTTCCAATTTAAAGACCCCTTACCCATTAGCTTGTCAAAACCTGCCGCATCCGTTAATAAAGGCTGTGCATCTATTCCAGCTAAGTCAAAGTTAGTTGATATTTTATAAGGTACTTGCTGTGCGTTTACATTGATAACGCCTTTACCTGACCCTTCATAAGCAGAAAAGCTATCTAGGCTTAGTTTTGCAACGCTATTTTTTAAAGCAACAGTAAATTGATTTGCGCCTAATTTAATATCATTTGCTTTTAATCCACTTGAACGAATCACTACATTTGCATCTAGTGAATTTAATGTACTTAAATCAATTTTAGTGTCATCCCATACTATTGGCTCTGCAGGTTTATCTTCTTGCTCTTCTGGCTCTTCTTGTTTTGCCACTGCTTCAGGTAGATATGGGTTTAAGTCAAGCATACCTAAATCAATATCAGCATTTACTGCTAAACGCTTACCTAGGTTAAGCTCGCTCTTACCTTTTATTTCTAATGCGTCTAACGTCGCAACTAAATCTTCTAAATTAAATTTCTCACCTAGTAGGTGCATTTTACCGTTTACACTAAATCCGTTAAAAGCATTGTCTTTAGCGTCTAGCTCTACACCTTGCCATTTCGCAATACTTTTAACAGACTCACCGCTTAGTGCTAACTGACCTTTAATATCTTGACCTTGCTTAGCTATGCTCCCTTCGAACGTTAAATCAACTAAACGAGAATCTAAGGTTTGTTTAACATTAAAAGTAGCACCTTCAATTGCTTTAGCAGGAGTATCTAATTTTATATCAAGATCAAAACGCTCTTGCATATAAGTAATACCCCCTTTTACTTCTAATGTTTTACGAAGTGAAGGAAGTAAAATAGCGAGTTCTAAATCGCTAATTTGTTGTTTGGCACCTGTTTGACCATCTAGATAAGTGAATGTGCCGCCATAAATAGCAACCTCACCTAACTCAATATCAAAGTTATCTGGAAGCTTTATCGCTTCACCTGGTTGGCTCTGCTCTTTTGGTTGCTCTGCAACTGCATCAAACAACTGCCAATTGGCTTTACCATTTTTGTCGGTTTCTAATAGGATATTTGGTTCGTTTATAACAAACTTATCTAATTTAAACTCACCACCAAATAATGAAAACCAAGGTATGTGTACAGCAAGCTGTTTCATACTCGCCATATCGGCGCGCGAACCTGATTCCATATTTGCAAAATGCACGTCGTTAAGTTCTAACTTTAATGCAGGGAATACGCTAAGTGTTTTATCACCTTTAATGGTAAGAGTGCGCCCAGTTGTTTGTTCTACCTGCTGCGACACTTTGTTAAAAATAGTATCAGTAGGGATTAAAAACGGTGCGGCAACAATTAGTGCTATACATAGTAAAAGTATTACACCTACAATTTTAAGTAAGGTTTTCATGATCGTCCTTTCAAACGTGCAAATAATGTTCTTATCATAGCGAGTGTTAGCCTTAAAATCATTGTAGTTGATGTAAAAAAGCCACTAAAACCATTTTACCTGTTATATATGAATCTTTCCTGAAACATTTTGATACCTTTAGGTTACAAATAAATATTGACCCGGTGATACCCCAAGGTTACATTGATACCCAGAGGTTACAAAAAATAAAATACTATTACAGGATGAATACTATGAAACAACAGGATATTAAAACTGAAGAACAATTTATGGGTCAAAACATATGGATTAGTTTAAGCGCAGGGATAGTTTGTTTACTTCTCTGTGTTTACTCACTAATAAAACAAGATCAACATATTGGAGGGCTTTTAGCTGTTGGAATGGGCGTTTTTTTTTATATAGTTATAGTGATAATTTATCTCATTAAAGGGGGTTTTCCGTTAAAAATGTATTTTCAATACGCTTATAAAGATGAGTTTCTAAACACCATTGACACTAATGCATATAAACATACAAGTTTTGCATTTGGGTTTTGCCTTCTGGGTGTTTTTTATATAAGCGATGAAATACCTAGCGATGTTTCGCATGCAACTATGGCAATATTCTACCTAGGTATCATGCTCTTGGTATATGGCGCTTCATTGCTTTGGCAAAGTCGTGATTAGGAGTGGATATGCAAAATAACATAGCAAAGTATCGAAAAGAGGCCGGGCTTTCACAGCAAGAACTTGCTGATGCTATTAACGTGTCGCGCAAAACAATAAGTACCGTAGAAACAAACCGGTTTACGCCGTCGGTAATAATTGCTCTAAAAATAGCAAAGCATTTTAATACCTCAGTTGAAAGTCTCTTTGTACTAGATAAAAATGATTGATACATGTTAAAGCGTTAGTCTCATTCTATTAGCAAAAATACCGATTTAGCTACTTCAATTACAACGTATGGAGGACAGCGCTGTTGTTATTAGCGTAATTGCGCTAAAATAGACCAGCAAAAAAATATATATCTAAACCGGAGATTCTACAAGGCATGAAAAAACTGCTAATTTCACCGTCAAAAATGACGCTAGGCGAACAAGAAAATCAAATCTATCAGAACATTCTGAAGCAATCTTCAGAATTAAGCCTTAACCTTATGGCCGTGAAAGTAGAAAACCACCCTGATGATTTTTTACCTTGGTGTTACGAATTGCTAAGTGCAAGCAGAGATCGTATGAACTACGATTTACTAGAGCCGCAGCAATTACCAGTACTTAAGAAGCTACACGATCAGCTTATTTCAGCTATCAGCTTTTTACAGGTTAAAACTTTACGTATTGCTCCGTGGCCTGTAGTAAGTGTATTTGTAGAACAACACAAAGACGTTATTGCTCTTGATGAACAGCTTCGATTAGTAGACTACATTAAAAGCATTCGTGAACAATCTCTTAAAGATATGATTCCTGAAGATTTACTTGCGTTTAGCGGTAAGCACATGGCATCACTTGATCCAAGCACATACAACTTTGACGTTGAATGGTTTGCATCAACAAAAAGTGCGAAGAGCTTTCATCAAATGCTTGGCGATTTACCAGGTGCCTTTGACGATGCACTAGTAAATATTCCACTTGAAGGTGACATTACTCAATACGAATATCAACAATTTGTTGCTGCTTATTCAAAAATATTCACCGACAATAATGAAAAACCAACACTTGCGCCTGCAACACGACTGCTTGCAATGCGTCGCCCTGATATATTTACTCCGATCACAAACAATCGATTAGATGCATTATGCGGTGCCCTTGGTGTTTCTAAACTAAAAAATAGTGATTTTGAGCGTTACTGGCAAGATATTGTAAAAGGTATTCAAGCTATGTCATGGTACAAAATGGCTAAACCTAGTAATGAGTTAGAAGAACAATTAGTTGCTATTAAAGCACTAATCCCATGTTTCTTTCACTATGCTGATGCAAAAACACCAGATAACTCTAACTAC
Organism: Pseudoalteromonas sp. SG43-8; assembly: GCF_014164245.1. NCBI lineage: Bacteria > Pseudomonadati > Pseudomonadota > Gammaproteobacteria > Alteromonadales > Pseudoalteromonadaceae > Pseudoalteromonas > Pseudoalteromonas sp. SG43-8. The sequence continues at coordinate 13,614 of NZ_JACJEX010000013.1, forward strand.
ATCAAACTGTTAAGTAAGCCTAAACGAACTACAACTACGACAGGTAAAACTCAGCGTAGAGGTAAAGAGTCTGCAGAAATTTTAGTAGACCGCGCACTTGCTGCTGACGATATTCCTGAGCACATTCGCAGTAAGCGCGATTCAATTGTGAGTGAAGTTCAAAAAGGTCGTAGTGTAAACGAAACAATTAGCCTTATGCGCACTATATTTGGCTAAAAACTTCTAATTTAGCCGTACTTTTATGGTGCGGCTAGGTTAATTTATGCACCAGCAGTGTGCGCAACATCTTCCTACATACCATCTCTCTTCTCAATCTATAAAACACAAGCCCATGTTTTTAATGTATAAAAATAATTTATAATAAAAAATAATGAAGCTGGCACATACAGTGCAATTATCCCGTTAGTTAAACAATAAAAAGCCGTCAGCCTAAAGGTTCCGAATACATAATAAAAACCTTGGCGAGCAAAAATCATATAACGGGAAATGGACATGCTAAAACTAAAAAAAACCATCGCTATAAGTGCTATAGCATTAATGGGCGCAACATCTTTAACGTCAACAGCCGTACATGCTGAAGTAACTGCTAATGCAGCGGCAACATCAAACTACTTATGGCGTGGTCAAGAGCAAACTGGGGGCGATGCAGCTATTTCAGGCGGTATTGATTACGCCAATGAATCGGGCTTTTATGCAGGTACTTGGGCTTCAAACGCATCGTGGGCCGATGAAATGACCTATGAGCTTGACTTATATGCAGGCTTTGGTGGCGATATTAACGAAAGTGTTAGCTACGATGTTGGTTATATTTATTACGCTTACCCAGACGCAGCTTCTGAAGCAGACGCAGATTTCTCTGAAATTTACGGTAGCATCAGTGTTGAAGGCTTTACCTTTGGTGCTTCTGTACTTGCAACATCAGCTGCAAGTGGTGATGGTACAGACTTTGGTGATTCACTTTACCTGACAGCTGATTACGGTTTTGCTGTTGGCAGTAACGGCACTGAAATGGCACTTCACTTAGGCCACTACTCTGGTGACTTTATTGGCGATGATAATATCTTAGATTACGGTGTATCAATCTCGAAAGACGGTTTTACTTTTGGTTTGTCTGATACAGATATGGATGATTCAGATATTAAAGCTTACGTTGCTTATTCTGTAGACTTTAATTTATAAGAAAGAATGTGTTACTTGCTGCGACACGAAGGGCCTTTTGGCCCTTTTCTCGTTTTTGCACAAGACCCCTCACATCTGTTAACAAACCGTTACAATTGAATGAAAACAATACATACATTTTCCTTTATTCTATTACCTAGTCACTGGGCATTTATAACTGCCTAGCCATAAAATAGGTATAAAGGAATAATAATGAAATCACCTAACGCGTTTAGCGCCCTACTCGATATTTATATAAGTCCTAGTAAAGCTTTCAATGGTGTTGAACACGCCAAAGGTTGGTCATGGCTTGCTTTTATAGTCATGTCTTTAGTTTCAATGGCGAGTATTTATATTTTTTATTCCACTGTTGATATGCAGTTTTTGATTAATGAGCAAGTAGCAGCATCAACTATTGATGCGACGATTGGCGAGCAAAAAATGATTCGCCAAAGTATAGAGCAAAATGCAGAAGGCCAAATATGGTTTGGTTTGTTTGGCGGCGTAATTGCGCTGGCTATCATGAATGCATTAATGGCACTTTATTATATGCTTGTGGCTAAACAAGATCCTGAATCAGAACATAGCTACGGAGCTTGGTATGGATTCGCTACCTGGACAATGATGCCAGTTGTTATTTCAAGCCTAGGAACAATTGCTCTTGTACTAAGTGCAAGTACAGATCAAATATCTCAACAAGCCGTATTTAGCTACGCATCTATTAACCAATTAATAATAGGACTTGAAATTGGCCATCCTTTTTATAGCTTATTAGAATCAATAAACTTATTTAGCTTTTGGAGCATTTCGCTGGGAATGATCGGCTTAAAATGCTGGACTAATTTTTCAACTAACAAAGCACTCCTATTCTCTGCTCTTCCTTCAATTATTATTTTTGGTATTTGGGCAATCATTGCAGCAAGTTAACTCTTAAGTGGAGGTAGATACTAGCTCCACATTACTTAATTCACGGATAGATAAAATGAAAAAAGCAATAATCATCACACTCGCTGTAGGCGCATTTATAGCCCTAATTGTGTCAAAGCAAATTTCTGGCGATGAAAAACAAGCCGAAGTAAATATTGCTCAAGTAGAGCTTGGCGACATTGCTGACTCAATAATGGCTTCAGGTAATTTAGTTTTTAATACACAAGTGCAATTACGCTCTGAAGTGACGGGCCGAGTAGATAAAATATTTGTTCAAGAAGGCCAAGGAGTTAAACAAGGCGATATGTTAATGCGCCTTGATACAACTGCCTTTGAATCAGAAGTTACCCGTAGTAAAGCAATCCTTCGCGCCACAGAAATTGAAATTAAACACAATAAAACACGCCTTGCTAACCTAGAGCGCCAACTTAAAAGACAAAAAGACTTATATGATGTCGGTTTAGGTAATCAAGAGAGCTACGAGAATATTGAAAGCGCACGCGATCTAGCTAAAATCGATATTGAATCACGAATAGAGTCGTACAACCAAGCACAAGCGTCACTACAAATTGCGCAAGATCGCTTAAGTAAAAGTGTATTTAGAGCTCCAATGAGCGGCTTGCTTGCATCTGTAAATATTAAAGAAGGTGAAACCGTTATAGCCGGTACTACTAATATTATTGGCTCTGATTTAATGCTAGTAGCCGATCCTAGCGCTATCTTAGCCGAGCTACGTGTGGATGAAACCGACATTGCGAGCATTAAGCTTAACCAAAAAGCGAATATTTATGCGGCCGCATACCCTAATAAACCATTTAGCGGCACAGTAATCAATATTGGTACTTCAGCTAAAAACCAAGCCGGCTCTCAAGGTTTATCGTTTAAAGTAAAAGTATTACTCGATACTACTGAGCGCCAGCTATATGCAGGAATGAGTTGTAGAGCAGAGATCGCAACAAGCATTGCCGAAAACGGTTTAAAACTTCCAATAGAAGCAATCCAAAAAGAAGACGATAAAACATTTGTATGGCGACTAAATAGTGATAACACCGTTAGCAAAATTGCCGTAACTGTTGGAATATCATCTGATATAGAACAAGCAATTACTGACGGCTTAAATGAGGGCGACAAAATAGTTATTGGCCCTGCGCGCCCAGTAAGTCTTCTGACTGAAGGTGATGTGGTAAAACTTAAATCAGATGCAGACAAGGAAGAAGCCTAATGTCTGCGGTAATCAAGCTAGAGCATATTAATAAACAATACAAAATGGGCTCAGAGGTATTTAAGGCACTTGATGATGTAAACGTACATATAATGCAAAACGAATACGTGGCGATTATAGGACCTTCTGGTTCAGGCAAGTCGACCTTAATGAACTTATTAGGCTGTTTAGATACACCCAGCAGTGGCGAATACTACTTAAAAGATAAACTAGTAAAAAGTATGACCGAGACAGAGCTTGCTCATCAGCGTAATGAAAGTGTCGGGTTTATATTTCAAAGCTTTAACTTAATACCACGTGCAACCGCACTAGAAAATGTAATGCAGCCTTTAGTATATCGCTTTATTCCTAGTAAACAACGAAAGCAACAAGCTCTAGAAGCACTAAAGCGGGTAGGTCTCGGTGATAAAGTTAATCATTTATCTAGCCAGCTATCGGGCGGGCAACGTCAACGTGTTGCGATTGCCCGCGCTTTAGTCACAAAACCACATATATTATTAGGAGATGAACCCACAGGTAATCTTGATAGTAAAACGACCCGCGAAATTATGGATTTGTTTGATGAGCTGCATAACGAAGGTCACACTATTATTTTAGTAACACATGAGCAAGAAATTGCCGATCATTGCCAACGCGTGATTCGTTTAGTGGACGGTAAAGTGGTAAGTGATGTAACTAAAGATGAAGGAATCAAGCAGCATGTTTAAATCAGCTCTTGCGATAATGGAAGGCACTAAGGCCGCTTTTTCAGCTATTAAAGCTAATGCAATGCGCAGCGCACTGACCTGTTTGGGCATTATTATTGGTGTTGCCGCCGTAGTTACTGTCGTTGCAGTAATGCAGGGTTTTACAAAGCAAATAAACGATCAACTTGCTGATATGTCGCCAGATGTAACAACAATAAAGCCTTACACTAGTATTGAACTCGAAATGGTTGGTAAAAATGCCAAGCTTACCTACGACGATTTTTTAGCTCTAAAGTCGCGTATAAAAGAAGCTGAAACGCTAACTGCCCTAATGTTTACCTGGCGCTTTTCGGGGGGAGCTGAGTATGGGAATAAAAGCCATTCATCGCGTGTTATCGGTACCGAGCAAGACTATCAAAAAGCGTATCGTACTTATCCTGAACTTGGTCGCTTTATTCGTGCTGAGGACGATGATAAGCGAAGAAGGGTCGCATTTATCGGCCCTTCAATCATAGAAAAGCTAAACCTTCCTGAAAACCCAGTAGGTGAATATATAAAGCTAGGTGGTGAATGGTTTAGAATTATTGGCGTTGCTGAAAAACAAGGTAGCTTATTTGGTTTTGACCAAGACGATTACATTAATATTCCAATTAGTACCATGAGTGCTTTAGAAGGCGGAAGTACACAAACTAATGTGCAAATTATGTTTAGGTTAAATGAAGGTACTAACGAAGAACAAGTGCTTGCAAAAATCACTCGTGTATTGCGCCAACTACATAAACTAAAAGAGAAAGATGAAAACGACTTTGAATTTGAAACCGCTGAAAAATCTCGTGCGCAAATAGATAAATTTACCAGCAGTGCTACTGCTATTACTGCTGGTATTGTTGGCATTAGCTTACTTGTTGGCGGTATTGGTGTTATGAACATAATGCTAGTATCGGTAACTGAACGCACACGCGTTATTGGTACATTAAAAGCACTAGGCGCAACACCTGGTTTTATTATGCTGCAGTTTTTAGTTGAAGCCGTTGTGCTTTCACTTTTTGGTGGTTTAATAGGACTCATTATAGGATATGGCGCCGCAGGGCTTATTTCGTTTTTAGTCCCAAGTATGCCTGATGCATACATACCAGTATGGGCTGTAATACTATCGTTCGGATTTACATCAATGATTGGGATTATATTTGGTTTAGCCCCTGCTATTAAAGCAGCAAGACTAAACCCTATAGATGCATTGCGTTACGAATAACTATTTTAAATAATTATTTAGCTTTAAATGGTACCTTATTACATTGTACTTCTACTGTTTTAGGGTACCAAGCTGGGCCAATTTGATTCACAACCACCTCAGCTAAACTATTAGTAAACGATTTATACGTATGAACGCTTTGCCACTCCCCTTGTGGGCAATGTTTTGTTAAATCTAACGGCTCTGATCCCTCGTACAACGCAAGTGCAAAATTATGATGCCACTGTGAGCTTTTTAGCGCTTTATTGCTTACTTTGCTCTGCATACCGTTATCAAAGTAAATATTTGTACACCCCGTTAAAATAATCAGTGTGCAACCGGCTGCAAATAGCTTGATGCTCATAATGTCTCCCCTAGTACTTGCTCTTGGCACCACACTTTAATGGTATGGGGCGAGTATATTCCAAGCGTAATTAAACTAAGCGCTCCATCACTAAACGTTTGTTGTGACTGCATTTGAATAACGGGTGTATTTGAACATATTTGTTTTACGTCTACCCGCTGCTCACCCACTAATCCCCATAAATAAAATGGGCGGCTATCTTCGTAATTAGCTTGGCTCGTTATTTTTGCTGTTGCCTGTGGCTGAATGGTTACCGCAGAACAAGCACTGAGGCTTAATGCTATCGCCCCTATTATTAATGGCTTCATACTCTTCCTTATAAACTAAATATCAGTAAGGTAACTTTATAAGAGAACATAAAATATTAGCGTAAAAAGCTGTGGGGAATATGTAGAAACGCTATGAAGTTTTATACAGTTTATTACACATAAAGGCCGCATAAATGCGGCCTTTAGAGTAGTCAGTTTAAGTGCTTAGTAAATAAATAGACTTTAAAACTTAGCTAAGTTGTTTTTACTGTCTTTATCGACCAGCTTAATGTAAGGATCAACCCCTGCAAATAATGGTTTTTCTTTTACTTTTAGCTCAATAGTATTATTACCAGATACTATTTGATGCTTTTGCGAGTAAATAACAAAGTCTTCTGCTAGTAAGTTTTCAGGGTCGTCGCTAAATAATGCAATATCAATTAGCTCATCGAGCGGCTGCTCAGTTTCTTCACCTTGTCCATCGGCATGCTGCTTAGTTGCTTCAACGCTCAGTGTTACTGTATAAAAACCTTCGCCATCAACATCATCTGTAACCGACACTTCTTTCATTTCAAGCTCATAAAGCGTTATATATTTAAACTGATCATCAATAAAACGTTGTTCAGCTTGTGTTGCATCTCGCTTTAAATAACTAAGTAAATCAAGTGTGGTTGGATATGGCGTTGATTGATATTTAAACTCATTCAAAAACGCTTTAAGTGCTGCATTTAAGCGTACTTCACCTAAACGATCATAAATCGCCATCATCGCAACTGAGCCTTTATTGTAATGAAGGTATTGTTGAGCCTGCGTTTTATATAGTGGCATTTCTTCAAAGGCTTCGCCAGTACGGCCCATTAAGTATTTATCTAACTCGTACTTTAAGAATTTACGGAGCTTCTCGGCGCCAAAGCGTTTTTTTAGCACCATAAGCGCACTGTACTGGGAAAGTGTTTCAGAAATAACAGCACTGCCCTCTACATTAGCCCCCGATACTTGATGCCCCCACCATTGGTGCGCAACTTCATGTGCGGTTACATAGTAAGGTAGGTCAACTTTACTCTCATCTCTTAGGTCTGTAATAAAACCAATACTTTCTGAGTAAGGTACCGTATTGGCAAAACTTTGCGCAAACGAGCGATACTTAGGAAATTCAATAATACGAAGCTGTCTATGCTGATACGGGCCAAAGGCTTGTGTGTAGTAATCTATTGAGTCTTGAACTGACTCAATCATGCGGTCAACATTCCATGCATGATCTTTGTGGTAGTACACCTCAATATTTACACCGTTATGCTCAACCTTTTTACTTTCAAGCTCTGCCGAAAGCACAGAGTAAAAGTTTATAATTGGAGCATCCATTTCATAAACAAAAGTACGGCGCCCGTCTTTTACACTCTCACTTTTTAAGTAACCTGGAGTAATCGCAAATTGTGACTCATCGGTGCTTACCGTTGCCTTATAGTTTATAAAGCCATTAGCAGGCCCAAACTCATTTTGCGTATAATAACGGCTGTCTTCTAGTTTATGTGCGCGCTCAAGTTCAGGTAACTCGTGCTTACGGCGCTCATACTTGTCAGCAATTTGAAAATACTTTTGATAACCAAAATTTGGTAATAATTCTCCATTATTTACAAATGTACCGTTGTGCACGAGTTGAGTATCAGATCTTCTATCAACAAAACCGTCGTGTTCACGAGAAACTGAGAGCTCGCCTTCTCGCACTTCATTGGGCATTAGCGGTTGTTCAAACTCAAACCATACCATGCCAAAATCGGTTAAACGCTCTACTATTTTTCCGCCCGCCATTTTTACATCCCAGCTTTTAGATTGGCTAGGCTCGTTGATTAACACACGGGTTATTGGCTCGTTTGCGGTATTGGTAAACTTAATTTTAGCCACGGCATTTAAAGCACGCTTTTTAGGATAAATATCAATGTTTAAATCAACATCAGTTATTATAGGCAGTGGCAAGTCTTTGTATTGTGAGAACTCTTGCTCATACCTTACTTGTAGCGCTTCGTTATCATCACTTGTTACAAACTCGTTGTTCACACGGGTGTTGTAATAAATGTTATAACCCGCGCCCACAAATACCAATAAACTTATAACGGCTGCAATCTGGCCTTTTAAAGACATGTTGTAACGTACTAAAGATAAACGAGTACGCAATGTTTGCGACGGGCCGCGATGCCATAAAGCAAACCCTACAATAGCTAAAAACACACTCAATGCCCCCCAATATAGGGTATACCAATGCGCGCCTTGTAAAAAATGTCCATAACCATTTATATCAGAATACGGTACGCTACTGCTTTGAGAAAAATGATACATATGATGCTCAAACCCGTAAGCACCCATTACCATTTGAGTAATGTAATACAGAATAAACAAACCCATACCTATGTATTTATTAGGGCTAATTATTTGTAAAAAGAACGCCAATATAGCCATCATAATTAAAGGCAGTAATGTAAGGTAACCCAACCTAAATAAGTACTGACCAAGCTCTAGGTTAAATTGCCCCTTAAACAGTTGCACTGCAATGGTAAACATCATGCCTACTAAATAAAGGCCACAAACTGCAGTGATTAACGCAATAATTTTAGATACCCAAAACACACTGTTATGCACCGGGAAACTGTCAACAATATCACCCATACCACTTTGGCGTTCTCGCCAAACCAGCTCTGCGCTGTAATAAGCAATAATGATAAACATAAACAAAGCGGAGGAGTTTTGAATTATGCCCACCATGTTTTGTGTGAGCGGCCAATCCGTTGTGCCATATGCGCCAATAGGTGCAAAAAGTGGTGCGAGTAACATAGTAATACTGACACCCGCTAAAATCATAAAAGGGGCACTTAATATAACTTGCTTAAGTTCAAATAAGCTGCGCATTACTAATTGCGATTTCGTATTTACCCCTTTTGACTTGTAATTTTTAGCGCTGCTAATAAGTGCTGCTTGTTTATTTTTTACAAACGTAGAGACAGCAAATTGCTTTTTCTGTTTTTTAGTGACTACGCGATTACCTAACTTTCCGAGGCCAAAAAACATCGCTAAACTTATTGCTACCCATAAAATACGGTTAATTAAAAAATCGCCCGAAAGCGTTAACACTTCAGTATTTTTATCACTTACAGTCCAGTAACGGGTTAAGTCAATTAACGACCCTGTGCCAAATGGGTCTGCGTAAACAACAATATTTCTAAACGCTAAATCATCAAAATAGATACTCGCCAATTGGTAGGTTATATAAACCACCACGGCCGTTACATATACCGCCATCATGGTTTTAAAATAGACCGCCACACTATTAAAAATAGCACTGAGGACCAATAAGCTTGGCACTGCTAAATATAAAAAAGGCGCTGCGTAATATATAAACTTATTGGGGCCTACTAGCTCGCTATCGAGCCAGCCAACCAACAAGCCAAAGTGAGATCCCAAAAATACGCCTAGTGGCACGCTTAAAAACACAATAAGTACAACTAAGTAGGAACCAAAAAAACGCCCTGATTGATAAGCAAGCGGGTTAACGGGCTTACTAAACACCAGCTCATCCATTTTGGTCTCGCTGTTGCGAATCGCTGAGCTTGCAACAAAGTTAACCACTAAAAACATAGCAAGCGTACAAAAGGTAACCGTTAAAACCATAATGGTATAAGGCGAGTTCATATGAACATTAGCCCCACCTAACGGAAACTTACTACTGGAGCTTATAAAAAACGCCATAAAAAAGAATATTAATGAGGTCACATAAAACGAAGGCTGACGCATAAAATAGCGCAGCTCAAACGCGAGCATATTAAAAAACATAGCGCCCCCTTATGCTACTTGGCTGTTACGATGATTAAGCAACGTAGAAAAATACACATCTTCTAGGTTTGCACTGCTGAGCTCAAAACCTTCAGGGGCTTCATTGGCTAATACATGTAATATGGTTTGCCCAGCAAATAAGCGTTTTGAAATAACAGGCAGCTGCGGTTCAAGCTCTAGCGCTTCTTCTTGGCTCATGGCTTTGCGCCAAATTTGGCCTTGGAGCTTATCGGTAAGCGCTATTGGGTTACCTTCTAGTAAAATCTTACCGCCAGCCAACACCGCCATATTTGGGCAAAGCTCTGCAACATCTTCAACGATATGGGTCGATAATATAACTACTTTTTGCTCGCCTAAGCTTACTAATAAGTTATGGAAACGATTACGTTCCTCTGGGTCTAGCCCCGCTGTTGGCTCATCAACTATTAGTAAATCAGGGTCACCCAGTAATGCCTGTGCAATACCAAAACGCTGGCGCATACCGCCCGAAAAGCCACTGACCGCTTTTGAGCGATGTTGATATAAATTAGTGTGCGCAAGTAATCCTTCAACCGACTCTTTACGCTCTGCTTTATTATGAATACCCTTTAAAACAGCCATATGGTCCAGTAAGTCGTAAGCACTAACACGCGGGTACACACCAAAATCTTGTGGTAAGTAACCTAAGCGTTGGCGCAGTGCCTGTGGGTCTTTAAATACATCAATGCCATCAAAAGTAATTGAACCTGAATCAGCCGACTGCAGTGTTGCAATGGTACGCATAAGCGATGATTTACCTGCGCCATTTGGCCCAAGCAATCCAAACATCCCTTTACCGATAGATAAATCAACACCTTGTAGTGCATGTACGCCGTTATCGTAGGTTTTAGATAACCCTGTTATTGATAGCATTTTTACTTCCTTGAATATGAGTAATTATTTTTATAATGTTTTATACCACAAGGAAAATAGGAACATAAGTTACTTGCTGGTTAAATTTGTAACAACAAATAAACATATTTTAAACTCATAACACTTGCCTGTACTGTATTCACTCGGTATAAAAACCACATATACTTTTTATAAGAAGCGAAAAGCCATGCAAGATCACCAAAGCCAGCCGTTAAATGACTTTATAGAATATCCACATGAAGAAATGCTAAATCGTGCTAACGAGTTTTTACAAACCAGCCAACGCCGCCATAGCATTCGCAGCTTTAGCGATCGCCCAGTACCAAAAAATATTATTGAAGCATGTATAAAAGCAGCTGGCACAGCACCAAGTGGAGCGAATCATCAGCCTTGGCATTTTGTGGCTATAAACAGTAGCGATGTAAAAAAACAAATAAGAGAAGCCGCAGAAAAATTAGAGCGTTCTTTTTACGAAGGCAGAGCAGGTGAAGAATGGTTAGATGCGCTAAAACCGTTAGGTACCGACGCCAATAAACCTTATTTAGAGCATGCACCTTGGCTTATAGCTGTATTTAGTCAAAAAAAGGGCGGCGTAAGCACCGATGATAAAAATACGAATTATTATGTGCATGAGTCTGTTGGCTTAGCTACCGGCTTTTTAATTCAAGCTTTGCACCGCAGTGGTTTGGCAACCCTTACTCATACTCCAAAGCCAATGAGTTTTTTGACCGACATATGTAATCGCGATAAAGATAACGAACGCCCATACATGCTACTTATTACAGGCTACCCAAGTGATGATGCAACAATACCTGCTCATGCACTGGATAAAAAATCACTCGATGAAATAGCTACGTTTATTTAGTATTTTCTGCTCGGCAAAACCACTCATATAGCAAAGCAATGATCGACTCAACTTTTGGGTCGGTCAACGAGTAATAAATAGTGTGCCCTTCTCTGCGAGTAGCAACCATATCTGCCTTGCGTAAACTTGCTAAATGCTGAGATAACGCTGACTGTGCTAAAGGTACATTTTTATTTAGCTCACCTACACTTTGCTCACCTTGTAATAAACTACATAAAATCATTAAGCGATTTTTGTTAGCCATTAATTTTAAAAACTGTTCGGCTTGCTCTGCGTTGACAGCTAGTTGTTCAATATTCATTTTTATTATTTCTCTTTTTTAATACCTTTTTAAGTATAGACTTTTACATTAGTAAGTTCTAATATAATTAACATTAGGTTTTACTAATATTAAGATGACCATGAAACTAGCGATGCCATTTTATTAATCGGCGGAAGTGCTGTAGCAGTATCCGCACTATTAAGTTACTTTATATAAAGTAACTTTCAGTTTTTAACGTTATTTATAAGTATTAACTCAATTCAACCTACTTATACCAAGTAGCACCTATTAATGTCTTTTTTAAGAAAAAGAGGATTTACAAACTAATGCTTACATCAATCCCTGACTTACTAAAAATTATCACACCTAACCAACGCCGTATTGACGCAGCGCAAGCAAAACTCGAGCTTGAACAAAATAAAGGTTTACTTATTGATGTGCGAGAACCTGCAGAGCACGCGACAAAATCGGCTGCCGGCGCTATAAATATTCCGCGTGGATTACTCGAGATGAAACTGATGGAAATAGAAAAAGACGCAGCTCGCCCTATTTACGTGCACTGCGCAAGTGGTGCGCGCGCAACGTTGGGAGCAGAAGCGTTAACGCGTGTGGGTTATGAAAACGTAACCGTTATTACCTGTGACGCAAACCAAATATGTAGTGTGTTTTAAACATCAACTGAATACTTATAATGATGCGCCTAGTAAAGGTAGGCGTTTAACTTTGTGATAAGTCAGTGCTAATTTAATACACTCTTTAACTGGGTACTCTGGTAATGGCTTTTCACTATTAAATACAATTGCCCGGTTACCTTCAAGGGTGAGAGTGTGGGAATACAACTCTCTAAATGTGCTTACTAGCTTTGATTGGCAATGAAAAAACAAATAACACGAGGAGCCCTTAAAGCCTACGCGAATGGGGCTGCCATTTATTGTGTTATAACTTGGCTCTCCCCACTTTAAAGACTCTTCAACAGCTCCTAAGTTTTGCTCTTGTGCTACGGTATAAATTAACTCCCGTAATTTTATAAGCTTACTTTTTACTATCTCAGGATAATTATTAAATATATTTTCTATTTCCGTATTCATAAAAATATCCTTATAAGCATTACAAGTTCAAACAAGTTACTTTTGCTGCCTTTCATCAAGTAAAACAAGTAGCATCTGCTCAATATTTTTAACGCTATAAGTAAGTGCTCTCAGTAGCTCTTTTTCACTTTGCTCTGTTGCCTGCTGCGACGTTTTACCTTGATTAGCCAATACATCTTTTTGCTCAAGTATCGTCTCTCTAAACTCACTCGCATTAACCACACCAAGCAAAGACACTAAAGCACCATTTCCTGACTGCCCTGCTGTTTCAAAGCTTAAACGATATAATCCAAAAATTCGCATGAGCGGCCCTTGGCTTAAACCTACATCTGTTATTTTTTCAAGCGGAATAGATTTTTCTTCTTTAAATAATATGCCACGTTTAATTACCAATTTTTGTGGTAATAAGTCAGCCGACATAGCTGCGAGTATTCGTCCGCCCACCAGCCATACAATAAGTAAAATGATAGGTATAAGCGGTATAGTAACAAGAGCCAACATTGCAAATAGCGAGGCAGTAACCATCCAGTATTGTTTTACTTTAGGATCAAAATTAGCACTTTTTAAGGTTAAGTTACTCATTAGCTTTCTTTTGTATGGTTGGGGATTTATAAAAGTACGCCAATCTAATATTGAATGCAATTTAGTCCAAACATTTATAATTAGCATTCAAATATACTTTCACACACTTATGTACATACAAAAAAGCCGAGCATACAGGGCTATGCTCGGCTTAGGTCTGGGAAAATAAACTGCTACTACTTATTAATAAGTATGCTTACATTTTCTCTATCTGGGCCTATTACATTAAACGTGTAAGTACCTTGTTCGGTAATATTTAGTGCTATATTGGCACCTACGGCTTCAAGTGGTGTTAGTTCATCAATTGCCACTACCGGCGTATCGCCTGCTCCACCGTAATCAACGGTACTCCAATCTTCAGACGCTACTTTAAATTTGTAGTCACCTGCTTCTAACTCTATTGATGTAGAGTAAATTGCATCACCCTCGTACATCAGCGGGTTATCAGTACTCCAGTCATTTAAGCTGCCACGAATAAATACCGTTGTTTGTGCAAACATTTCAGCGTTGAGCACTTTTAGCGATACGTTATTTAAATCACTGGCGTCAAATATAAACTGGTATTCACCTTCTTCTGCAATGTCGATGGTCATATTCGCGCCCGCAACCGACAACTGCTCTGCAGTGCCAACCATAACACTGGCATCTCCCTCAGCCGATCCATAATCAACCGTGCTCCAATCTTCTGACGCTACTTTAAATTCATAGCTTGCAGCGCTCAGTGTTTTAGTAAAGGTGTAAATGCCTTTACCTTTATAACTTAGCTCATCGGTTACTCCCCAGTCATTAAGCGTACCGCGCACATAAATAGCAGTGCCTATAAATGGCTCTTCGTTGTATAAAGTAAGCGTTGGATTTTCAGGGTTTGAAGCATCAAGCGAAAATACATAGGTTGCATCAATGGCAGCGCTAAATGTCATGTTTGCACCTGATCGCGTTAATGGCTCGCTTTGGTTTTCAACTACATCTTTATCAGCGTCAGTAAGCGCACCAAAATCAACTGTAGACCAATCTTCAGAGGCAATTTTAAATTCGTAATCGCCAGCGCTCAGTGCAATTGCTATACGGTATTCACCATCGCCAATATATTCAAATGCATCGCGTGTGCCCCAGTCGTTTAAACTACCGCGCACAAACACAGCGGTGCTACCATAAGGTACTACATCAGGTGCCCCTACGGTTGCATTTGCACTTAAACCAGCACCTTGGCTCTCACCTTGGTTTTTAGTAAAAACAGCTAATGTGTAAGGCGGTACAGTAAATGTGCCTTCGTTATCGCCTGCGGCAAAATTGGCGCTAGCCATACCTGCATCAACACTGTTTTTTAATACATTGTGTAATTCAAAATCCGCTGCGGTGGCAATAGTATGGCTAAGGGTTTGCTCGGTTGCGTTAATCACGACAACAAGCGCGTCAAATGCAGGGTCTAAGTCTGTTAGCCCTTCGCCATCATCAATGCTCATTACAATTAAGCCATGTTGCTGCGCTTTACCTACGTTATGAAAACCCACTCGCTCAATAACATCTTGCTCTGTGGTTAATCTAAATAGTGGGCTGCTACTACGTATTTGTAAAAATTCATTAAATACATCATGTGCAAAGGTAATATCTTGTGGCTGTGCAGCCGCTTGGGTATTAGCAGAAATAGGCATAATTTCTTGCCATTTCACTTCGTTGTCTTGTGCGGGTGGCAAGCCAATATTCCAGTTATTGGTATCTTGGGTAAAATCAACAAAGTTAAACCAGTCGCCCGAGTCGTAGCTGTTACGATCCATCGATTTTGAACGTAGCAAGTCGGCGCCCATTTGCATAAATGGAATACCTTGGCTCATAAGAGGGAGTGCTAACGCCATATTATGAGCACGAACGCGCTGCTCAATACTCATGTTAGCGCTGTGTTTATATTGCAGCTGATCCCATAGTGTTTCGTTATCGTGTTTAGATACGTAATGAATGCTATCGGCAGGGTCTAGTGCATACGCCGTTGGCTGAGTATTCCAAGTAAAGCTATTACCCTTTGCTGAGTTACCTTTAAAGTCTTTTAAAATGTAGTTTTGTAAATTACCCGCAAGCGACAAACGTAAAGTATCTTGCTCTGCTAAATTGCCATCTGTTGAGCTATTACTAAATAATGCACCACCGCGAACGGCTTCACGAATACGGTCGTTAAAGGTACCTACTTCGCTACCGGCCATATCGGCTTGTTTGGCTTGCACAAATAAGCGGTTATTTGCCACCTCACCAAAGTCCCAACCTTCGCCATAAAAGTAGTTATCTTCATCAACAGCTTGCACTGCATCACGTGCTGCAAGAATTGACGATTTTGGCATATGCCCCATTACATCAAATCTAAAGCTGTCATAGCCAAATTCGCGTGCCAAAATAACTAATGAATCGCTAACAAACTTATCCATCATTACATGCTCTGTGGCTGTATTTTCACAACACGTTGAGCGCTCTATTTCACCACTTACTTCGTTATAACGGTGATAGTAACCCGGTACTAGTTTGTCAAATACCGACTTATCCCAAATACCCGACGATGTTGTATGGTTATAAACCACATCAAGCACTACGCGCAGACCAATAGATTGCAGTGATTGCACCATAGCGCGGGTTTCTTTAACGCGGGCAATGCCCTCTGGGCTTGAG
The DNA here is from genome assembly GCF_014164245.1 of Pseudoalteromonas sp. SG43-8. Taxonomy (NCBI): domain Bacteria; kingdom Pseudomonadati; phylum Pseudomonadota; class Gammaproteobacteria; order Alteromonadales; family Pseudoalteromonadaceae; genus Pseudoalteromonas; species Pseudoalteromonas sp. SG43-8. The sequence continues at coordinate 29,612 of NZ_JACJEX010000013.1, forward strand.
GCGTACGAGCCTTCAGGCGCTATAAAGTAATGCGGATCGTAACCCCAGTTAAAGCTATCTAAGCTGCGCATAGCATTAGCAAGTGCTTGTGCGTCATCTGAGCCTGGTAAATAACCGCTCATTAAATCAATAATGGTGCTGCTTTTATCTTGGGTTTTACACGCATCGGCTTCATCATTAATTTGCTCACATAAATCTCCTAGCGTATCGCTAATATCTACACGCTTACTTACGTCTTCATCTATGGTGCCAATATCAGTAATAGGTAATAAATGAAAATGCGTTAAGCCATTTTGAGCCAAAGTTTGTAAGTGCTGCATAGGAGCACTATTTAGCTCAGTAAATGCAAGGTATTTACCGCGGTTAGCCTCTGTTACGCTGTTATCGCGCGCACTAAAGTCACGTACATGGCCTTCGTAAATAATCGCATCTTCTGGGTTTTCTACAGTAGGAATAAGGCGTGTATCCCACCCTTCGGGTTTAGTGTCTTCATCGGCTAAATTAATCAATTGGCTGTATAAACCATTGGTAGATACATTTAGTGAGTAAGGATCCGTGCTCCAAAGCGACTCTATTTGCTGAGTCAGTGGGTGGTAAACATCAAAATTAAAGCGGTAGTAGTGGCGGTCGTATTGCATATCTAAACTTGCTTGCCAAATACCTGTCTGTGTATTTAATGTCATTGGCGTAGAGTGCACTTGTGTTTTTGCATCATCAAACACGTTTAGCATCATGTTATTAGCGGTGGGTGCCCACACAGTTACATCAATCGCGTTATTGCCATAGTTTACACCAAGCACAGCTTCATTAGCATCATCTTCGCCTTGCGTATAAAGGGCATCGAGTGCTTTAGCGGTTTGCACATAGCTTGCTTCTAGCAGCGTGCCTTCACTATCGTAACCTGCAATAACAAGCTGCGATTTAATAAGCGTTTTGGCAGTGCTTGTATCCCAACTTCCTTCGTATGCGTTCCAGGTGGTTAAATGCGGTACTTTTGACGCTTGCTCATCAGTTATATTGCTTGATTGCAGCGTAATAGTATCGCCGTTTAAACCAGTATCAATATCCACTTCAAGCTCAGCCGTAGCTGATGAATGTAACTTAATCAGGCTTGTAAGCTCGTTACTTGGTTTATACAAAATAGTATTTAAATCAATCCAATGCGCTGAAGCACCTGTTATAGCAACTGCGCGTTCGCCTAAACTTAATATAGGGTATTCAAACACCGAAGGCTCGCCATGAATAGTAAAGTTCATACGCTGAAAGGTTTCATCGTCTTGCATCAGCGGCATGGTTAAATCAACATCACCAAACGCTTTACCTGATCCTTCTGTACCAATATGAATAATAAAATTGGCACATTCGTTATAACCCTCTTTAAGGTTAATTATCCAGTACGCACCGTAGTTTGGATCAATACCATCGTATTCATGGCCGTTAGCCCAATCACTGGTATCAAATGGTGGTGCATAAGCATCACACACATCGTTATTCCACGAATGTAATCGGTAGCCTTCGTAGTTATCATCGGCTAAGCGGTTATAAAATAAAACCGCCTCTCCCTCCCCTGCAAATACAACAGGGTCTGGCAGGGTTGGGTCGGCGCCAACCACGCAACTTTCGTTATTTTCATCAGGTACTGTAGGTGCAGGGCACGATATAGGTTCGGGATCGACACATTGTGACCCCGCTTCATTAGGGACTTGTGGCACATTACAGGTAAGTAATGGTTCACCAGATTCAACATCACCTGTTCCACCACACGCTGCTAATAGCATTAACGCTAACGTTATTAGCAAATATTTAGACATAGTTATAATTTTCATTTTTAAACGCTCCGTTTGCTAATTAATGACTGTATGTAAAACCAAGGTAGAACTGACGACCAAAGTACTGAGTCGTCCCTGTTCGTTGCTCTGAGCCAAAGTAACTTTGGGTTGGTTCATCGGTTAAGTTATTAACTTGCAAAAGCATTGTTAGCGAGTCGCTAAAGCGATAAGATGTTTGAAAGTCGACTACGGTTTCGGCATCAAAATTAACCACTTGCTCGTTAATGGCAACCTGCTCTGATACAAATTCATCGCGGTAACGCACATTAAGGCGGGTTTCAAAATCATCCATTGAGTAAAAAACCGTGGCATTAAACACGTTATTAGATAGCCCAGGTAAAGATTGCGCTAACGTGTCGCCCCCTAAACTGGTGATCGATTCAATTTCACTTTCGGTGTATGAGTAACTTGCATTAGCACCTAAGCCATTAAATGGCTCAGGTAAAAAGGTAAACACTTGCGTATAAGCAAGCTCTAGCCCTCTAATGTAGCCACCTTCACCGTTATTAACTGCTGTGGTGTAAATACCGTTTGTTGTCGCAACTTGCTCGCCACTAACTGGGTCTTCTATCGAATCAGGTACGTTAAAGCCATTGCCTTTAAAATCGAAGTTTTCGATTGATAAGGTTTCAACAAACGAGTCTATATTTTTATAAAATAACGCTGCTGCGATAGTGCCGTTACCTTCTTCAAAATAATATTCGTAAGATAAGTCGTATTGGTCGGCATAAAAGGGTTTTAAAAATGGGTTATTAGTACTTGAGCCATTAATAACACCATCATCGCTTACGTTTGCACTGGCATCGCCCGCTAAGCGGTTAATTGGCGCACGCGACATGACTTTAGCCGCAGCAAAGCGTACAAGTGAATTATCGTTAAGTTGCAGGTTTAAATTTAATGATGGTAAGTAGTCGGTGTATTTAGTACCTAATACATTAGGCGCGTATAAATCATTTACAATGCCGTTCTCATCAACAATATTTTGCGCACCTAAGCGCGCATCGCCTGCTACGTTCTCTAGCACCGTTGCTGATTGATCGGTTTCAACGCGGCGCACACCCACATTGCCCGATAAGTCGAGCCCCCCTATTTGCGTGTTAATGTTTACCATAACGTACGCAGCTAGCACATCTTCAAACACCGAGCCGCTTTGCAGTACTGACCACGAATAGTTAGTTGTGTAACCTTGCGCGTCGTCTACGCCATCGGCATTACCCCATGTTTGCACTGGCTCTGGCGTGCCATCTGGAAACCATGCGTTAAGTGCTTTGTCTAAATCAATGGCTAAATACGACGGGAAGTAACTAAACTCGCCCTGCCAGTCAACCACTGATGCCATATCGTCGGTTAAGCGCAAAGGGGGTTGCGTTGCTGAAAACGCCCCATCGTTACCGTACTCAAATACCGATCGTTTTCGGCTGTACTCTCTATCTGAGTAGCGCGCACCAAACTCTACTGAGCTAAATATGTCGCTTTCTAGCTCATATTTAAAATCGAGCTTAAATGCCGTTACTTCATCTTCTGTTTGATCTGGGTAAATACCATATTTGCTGACCATTACACGGTCTATATCGCTAAAGGCGGCCGCCTGATTAAACCCAACGTCAGGTAAATTTAAGCCGTTTAATTGATAGTTAATTGCTACGTTGTTATCAAATACTGGCGTTTCTGCATTGGCATCTTCTGCTACTAAGCTCCACAGTAAGCCATTTCTAAAATTACTTTTTGCGCGAGAAAGCGACACATCGGCATTTACGCTTAATCTATCGGTTACCTGCCAATCGGCATTAATGCCAAAACTATCTACTTCGTCAAAGTCTTGGTTGTCGTCGTTAACTATTTCAACGCGGGTATAGCTTTGCGAAGTACGGTTAACCGCTGCGCCTATTACGGCATTACCGTCGAGCTGAGCGTTTGCATATGCAGCTGTTGGCCCGCCTAATTTAACCCTCAGGCCACGGGCAAACGACTCTTTATCAAAGCGCGATAAAAACGCATCACCTTTTAATTTAAAGTTATCTGCCGGTGCCCACTCTATGGCTGCTAAATAGCCATTACGGGTTTCTTCGCCACCTAAATGCTGTAGCTCAAAGCCTTCGCTAATGTATTCGTTTTCTGGGTTAGCTAAAGGGCCATTGGTGTCGTTAGCTGCGCCATCTACATCTTTTGTGTCGTTGTAAGCAAGGCCAATAAACTGCGTTGCTACACTTGGCTGAAACAAGCGCGCATAACCCAGCGCCACGCCCAATGTGTCGTCTAGGTATTTGCCTTGATACGAAAAACTAATTCGGTCGCCAAACTCAGTGGCATCAGATACCTCTGAGGCGCGGTCGTTATACATACCGCGCACATTAGCTACAAATTTATGTGTTTGGTCGTTATTGAGTGGGCTGGCGGTTTCAAGCTCTACCGTACCGGCCACGCCGCCTTCAATAAGCGATGCCTTTGGCGATTTGTATACCGCCGCGGAGCTAATTAATTCTGACGGATATTGGTCAAACTCAATACTGCGGCTGCCACTCGTAGATACTTGCTCACGGCCGTTAAGTGTTGAAAATACAAACCCGCCCGACAGCCCGCGTATATTAATTTGCGCTGCTTGCCCGCCCGTTCGTACCGCTGAAATACCAGGTAATCGTGTAAGTGCATCGGCCATTGAAATATCAGGCAGCGCCCCTAAATCATCGGCAGAAATTTGTTCTGACACCGTATCGCTAAAACGCTTTTGATTTAAAGATTGGATTAAACTGCGACTAAAGCCTCGCACTTCAATAATTTCTAAATCTTCAACTTGTGTGCTGGGTAATTGATTTGTTGAATTTTCGTTTGCAGCCAATGCACTATTAGCGGCAAATAAAGCCAGCATAAGTGCACTTAGTTTAAACTTGTCCATGTGTGTGAACCTTTGAGTTATTGTTGTCAGGTATTGCTGTGTTGTTTAAAACACAACCAATAAATTGTAACTAAAAGGTGAACTTATTGTGATGAATACGTATGCAGGGCATGAGGGTTAGGCTGCAGGGGGCATAGAGGCACGCGCCCCTGCATCGGGAACGCGATTTAAAGGCTTAGCACCACTTTTATCGCAAGGGCAATAAATATGACTCCCAATATTTTATCAAGCCACGGACTTTGCTTGGTAAAACCAAAGCGATTTTTTGAAACCTCTGTCAGTAACGCGATCAGTAAATACCAGCCGGTATCAATTACAAACACGGTTAAACACATAATTATACCCACGCTTAAAGTAAGTAGCTGAGGGTCAATAAATTGCGAAAACAAGGCTAAAAAGAAAATAGCGAGCTTGGGGTTCAAAAAGGCAATAGCAAAGCCATCTTGTAAAGCTTGGCCAGCACTTACTTCACTTTTTTGTACTTCAAGTTCGTTATTGCTGGGTTTTGCTAGCAATATTTTTATACCTAAATATGCCAAATAGGCTGCGCCTAAATACACCAGCATTTGATAAACAGTCGGAAACTGCATCATTAAAGCGCCTAGCCCTAATAACGATGCACCTGCGTATAACCCAACACCAGTACCATGGCTGAGCGCGGCAAGCATTCCGTTTTTCATACTGCCGTTAAGTGAGTGCTTTAAAACCACCGCTAAACTTGGCCCTGGCGACATTGCGCCCATCATACAAATAGCCGCTAGGCTTAACCATACTGTAAATGTCATTTAAAACTCGTCAGTTTCAATAAATAAAGTATAACCATGCACTTTCCCATAAAAGCCTGCCAAGGGCACTGCGTTTATTACTTTCCAGCCATCTTGGTTTAATTCCTGTATGCGGTCATTCAGTGCGACTATATCTACCCCACCCAAAAAACGGGTCTTTCTAAATTCGATTACTTTTTGCATTTTAATCCTTGTGTATCTTATAAAGTGTATTCAAAATCGTAGTGGTGAATCCCTTGCTGAATACGTATTTTCATACTGCCCGTTAACCCTTCTAGCTCATGAGTGCCTGAGTCGGGAATTACATTTAAAATTAGGCTGTCTTGACCTTTATCCATTGTACCAAAATGCTGTAGTACAAAGCTGCCTTTTTTACCTTCAAGCTCGCCTATTACTTGCTCTATGGCAACATAACCAGCACTGCCCTGCGTAGGAGTCATGGCGCTTAGCATTTCGCCTTGGCTGGTGGCATTTAAGCTACCTTTAAATGTTTTATCTATCGACATACGCCCTAAATTAACGCCGTTTTGGCCGCTTGCGTAGCCTTCTATTGGGGCCAAATTTACATTAAATTCTCCACTTACGGTTGCAGTAGTCATAACGTTTCCTTATTGATGCTAATGTTTAAAAGTATTGATTTTTATTATCTTAGTGCCATATCTATACCTTAACCTTTAAAAAGAATCCACTATGTCAAAAACAAGCCCTAAGCCCGAAAAAGCCGCTTTTAGTAGTTTATTACCTATTTTTGCGTTTATTAAACCGTATAAATGGATGGTAGTGGCGGCGCTTACTGCCCTTTTAGTCACCGCTGGTGTTAACTTATCATTAGGTCAAGGGGTTAAGTTTGTCATAGATCATGGCTTTATAGCTGGCTCTAAAGATCAGCTACAACAAGCTGTATTAGTGCTTATTGGTTTAATTAGTTTATTGGCCGCGGGCACCTTTAGCCGCTTTTATTTAATGTCGTGGATTGGCGAACGAGTCAGTAACGATATTCGCAAAGCCGTGTTTAATCGCATTGTTACTTTGCACCCAAGCTACTTTGAAGAAAACCGCAGTGGCGAGCTTATGTCGCGTTTAACAACCGACACAACATTACTGCAATCAATTATTGGTTCATCATTTTCTATGGCGCTTCGCAGTGTACTTATGCTGGTTGGTGGACTTGCTATGCTGTTGTTTACTAATTTAAAACTTACTTTAGTGGTTGTTGCTTGTGTGCCGTTGGTACTTGTTCCTATGATGATATTTGGTAAAAAGGTGCGCAAACTTGCAAGCTCCAGCCAGGATGCCATAGCCGATATAAGCACCTATGCCGGCGAGATCATTCAAAATATTAAAGTTGTGCAAAGCTATAGCCACGAAGAGCAAGAGCAGCACGCTTTTGCACTTGAAACCGAAAAAGCCTTTAATGTGGCTAAAAGCCGCATTAAGCAACGTTCGTTTTTAATTGCAACGGTAATATTTTTAACTTTTAGCGCTATTAGCGCAATGCTGTGGGTCGGCGGCAGCGACGTATTAGCAGGTACCATGACTGGCGGTGAGCTAGGAGCCTTTGTGTTTTACGCTATTATGGTAGCAATGTCGGTGGCAACCGTTGCTGAAGTATATGGCGAACTACAACGCGCAGCAGGCGCAGCTGCAAGATTACTTGAGTTACTTGCTGTTAAAAGTGAGATAGAAAACCCACTAAATCCACAAGATAGTAACTTACTAAAAAATAGTAACAGCCCTGCTATTACGCTTGAGAATATAAGCTTTAACTACCCTTCTCGCCCAGACGTAAGCGCACTTAATAAAATAAGTTTAAATATACTTCAAGGCCAAACTGTGGCTATTGTTGGCCCTTCTGGCGCAGGTAAAACAACCTTATTTGAATTACTACAGCGCTTTTACGATCCGGCTAGCGGAGCCATTAAATTTAAAGATATAAACATTAAAGAATTATCGCTTAATACCCTCAGAGGTAAAATGGGTATGGTCGCGCAAAACCCTATCTTGTTTAGCTCCGATGTAATGCATAACATTCGCTACGGCAACCCAAAAGCAAGTGACGAGCAAGTATATGCCGCTGCCAAACATGCCCATGCAAATGAATTTATTAAACAATTACCACAAGGTTATAACAGTTTTTTAGGTGAGCAAGGTGTGCGGTTATCGGGTGGGCAAAAGCAGCGTATTGTACTGGCACGCGCTATTTTAAAAGACCCTGAAATACTCCTTCTTGATGAAGCCACCAGCGCACTCGATGCTCAAAGTGAGCACCATGTACAAGCAGCGCTTGAGCATTTAATGCAAAACCGCACCACGCTTATTATTGCCCATAGGCTGGCAACGGTTAAACATGCCGATGTGATTGTGGTAATGGAAAATGGAGAGATTATAGCAACGGGTACCCACCAAGAATTAGTAGCAAGTAACCCGTTGTATCAAAAACTGTGTGAATTACAGTTTAATAAGGACTAATTATTCTTCTGTGTTTGGCACTATTTGAATTTCTACACGGCGGTTTTGAGCACGGCCATTTGCACTATCGTTAGTCGCAATTGGACGTGTTTCGCCATAACCCATAGTACTTACACGCTCAGCCATAATCTGCTGGTTCACTAAGTAGTTTTTAACGCTTTGAGCACGTTCACGCGATAGATTCATGTTGTAGCTGTCTTTACCTGTGCTATCTGTGTGGCCTTCAATACTTAGGTACGTTTTTTCGTATTTGTTCATCACTTTAGCAATAGCATCTAAGGTATCGTTAAAGCCAGACGAAATATAAGATTGGTCGGTCGCAAACGTAATATTAGATGGCATAACTAAACGCAAGTTATCGCCTTCACGTACAACTTCAACACCAGAGCCTGCAAGTTCATCACGAAATGCTTCTTCTTGCTTATCCATGTAGTTACCCACTGCAGCGCCAGCTAGTGCGCCGATAGCAGCGCCTATAAAAATACGCTTATCTTTATGGTTACTTGTTGCTTTACCTAATACGCCACCCGCTGCTGCGCCAATAGCCGCACCTTTGCCGGTGTTATTCATTTCACAACCAGAAAGTAATACAGCTACTACGGTTACGCTTAAAAGTGATTTAGTTAAAGTCATGGTGATACCCTATTCATTAAGAATTTAGCAAGAGTATGCAAATACATGTATGAACAAACTATGAAGAGAGTGTTAAAAGCAGCGCATCTTGCTTGATTGTTAAACAGACCTCAAACTAATGTGCCGTTTTAATAAAAATGTCATACTACGCTGTGACAATTTAATGAATTTTACAAAGGATATTGGCGCAATGTTAATTGCTATTTTTAGACAATTTTTTTTACTAGGGTGCATGAGTTTTGGTGGCCCCGCTGCGCATTTAGGCTATTTTAAGCGCCACTTTGTAGATTCGTTAAATTGGCTAACTAACACCCGTTACGCACAACTTATTAGTTTAAGCCAAGCATTACCAGGGCCAGGCTCTAGCCAAGTTAGTTTTGCTATTGGTGTTGAGCGTGCAGGAGTACTGGGTGGTATAGCTGCTTTTGTAGGCTTTACCTTGCCTTCGTTTTTAATAATGGTGCTGCTTGCGGTTAGTGCCCATCAGTTTGACGCTGTTTACTTTGCAATTATTGCAGGCTTAAAGTTATTTGCCGTTGTTATAGTCGCGGATGCCACACTTAGTATGGCTAAAAGCTTTTGTACGAGTGCTGCGCTTAAGTTACTTGCGATAATGAGTACACTTGCCTTGGTGTTATTTCCAATGATGGGAACTCAAATAGCGATTCTAATCACCGCTGCAACAGTAGGTGCTATATGGCCTTTATTAAAACTTGGCACAGTAGCAGACGATGTTAGCAGTAAAAACAGTAATATTAATTGGATTGCACTGGGGTTATTTGCGCTCTTACTTGGGGTTAGCTTTATTCCACTAGGGTATGAGTTTGCTTTGTTTACCCCTTTTTACCAAGCGGGTGCAATGGTGTTTGGCGGCGGACACGTAGTACTGCCGGTACTTCAAGCTGGCGTACCAGCATTGAGTGATGATCAGTTTTTAAGTGCTTACGCGAGTGCACAGGCAGTGCCAGGGCCAATGTTTACTATTGCTACTTACTTAGGCGCACAACTTACTACTGAGCAGCCTTTAGTGGGTGCCCTTATAGCTACACTGCTTATATTTATGCCTGGTTTTTTACTTATACTGGCGTTTCAGAAGAGTTGGATTAATTTGGCAAGTAAGCCACGTTTTGCAAGTTCAATAGCGGCGCTTAATGCAGCGGTAGTCGGTTTTTTAGCGGCCGCATTGTATTCACCAATTTGGACATCGGCTGTGCATAACCTTTGGCAGGTTGCGTTAGTAATAATTACATTTGCATGGCTGCGATTTAAAAAGCCACCTATTTGGTGGCTCTTAGCTTTATTTATTGCTGTGGGTCTTTTGCAGCACTATTTGCCATCACTCTAAATGTTGGCTTATCTGTTTGTTGCTCGTTAGGAGGGCTTAATTGCCCACTAACACTTTGATATGCCCTAAGCCCAAACACTGGCAAAACTGCAAGTAAATGGTCCATTATTTCGGCTTGTAGATGCTCGTACGAAATCCAGCGTTTGTCTTCACTAAAGCAATAAAACTCAATCGGTAACCCGTGGTTCATTGGTTGTAGCTCTCGTACCATTAACGTAAGCGACGTATTAATTTTACTGTGCTGCTTTAAATAGCCCTCAGCATAACGACGAAACAGCCCTAAATTAGAAACTTGAGCGGGTAATGTCGTCACTCTGATATAGTCATGAAGCGGAATAGCCGCATCTATTTGCTTTCTAAATTCATCACTTACTAAACAAATACTGTGCATATCTATATTAAGTGAGCGCTTAATACGCCTACCGCCCGACTCTTGCATACCGCGCCAGTTTTTAAACGAGCCCGCAACTAGCATATAAGTTGGAATAGTTGTAATGGTGTTATCCCAGTTACGTACCTTTACAGTGTTTAAACCCAAATCAATTACTTCGCCATCGGCGCCATAGTTTTCTACTTGAATCCAATCACCATAGGTTACTAGGCGATTTGCTGCGATTTGAATACTAGCTACAAAGCCTAAAATAGTGTCTTTAAATACTAATAACGTAACAGCAGCAATAGCACCAAAGCCAGAGAGAATATAAGTGGGTGACTTCTCAAGGAAAATACTTACAATTAAAATAGCACACACAATAAAGGTGATTAGCTTAACAACCTGAATTAAGCCCTGAATAGGGACTTCGCGTGCAAACTCCAATTGGTTATAAATAGAACCCGCAATGCTTACAATACTGCTAAAAATAAAACCTACATGAATAATTAGTATGGCTTGGCCAACCGTTTTCAAAATTTCAGCGGTCAGCTCATTAACCGGATAAACACTGTCAAAGGTCGCCAAAAATAATACGCAGCAAAGCATACCTGCAATACGTCTATTAAGCTTATTAAGCATAGGCGACAACGAACCAATACGTTGAGGCGAAAGCTTAGTTACCACTTTTTGAATGCCTGGTAACATTAACCTACGAGTAAATAAGTAAACAATTAATAAAGAAAAAATCCCTATTGAAACTGCGGTAATAGAACTAAGAAAATCCGCATCGGGTACTTTTTCAAACCAAGGAGCTATTAACTCCTGTAGGTGGGTGTTGGTCATAGTGTTTCAATTTCCTTACTGATTTGTGGTTCAGGTAAATCTTGTTGAGCATAAATATCGGCAAGCTGCTGATCTTTCGCAACCCATAGCTCATTCACATAATGTTGAAAATTAGCTTTAAATACGTCATCGGTTTGATAGCTGCCCTGCATATTGTCATTAATGGGCGTTACGTCTATTGAAACATAAATAGAATCTAGCTCGCCTTTGAGTAAGTTCCGACAAACGTGATCTGTTTTACCGCTATACACTAAACTTGTATTTAGCATGGCATCAAATTGGTTGGCTAGCACTTCAAGCGCAAAAGCAATGCCACCCGCTTTGGGTTTTAATAAGTGCTTAAAAGGACTTTGCTGCAGATTATGCTTAGCTGGCGTAAAGCGTGTGCCTTCAACAAAATTAACGATGGTAGTAGGATAGTGACGAAAATTGCGACAGCTGTGCTTTGTGCGCTCTACATCCAACCCTTTCAATTTTGGGTTTTTAGCAAGCTGTGCTTTGCTTACCCGTTTCATAAACGGCATACCCATAGCCCACGCACCAGTGCCAATAAAAGGCACGTATTTTAATTCATCTTTTAAAAAAAACTTAGGGGCTGGTAATGCATGTAATGAGCTAAGCACAGTTATATCTAACCAACTCGTGTGATTACATATAAGTAAATACCAACTTTTTGAATTTAAATCGCCACTTATATCAACCATAATACTAGGACAACCTAACCACAAGCCAAACCGATTGCCATTGCACCACCCTCGATAAGCGCTGTGCAATAAAGAGTTAACAACAGACAAAGGCAGTAATAACTTAATAAGCCCTAGTACAAATACTAGTGAGCCAAAAAGCATTACATTAGAAAACAATACGCAGCCCACAATTAAGCCGTTAAGCCAATTTGGTAACCACTTTTTTAGCATAACTGTAAGCTCATATTTTTGCCTTTTATTTGGGGTGTTTTTCGAGCGATTGTAATGTTTGCTCTTTATTTTCCCATAAACGATTTAGCTCGCTTTGAAAGCGTACTCTAAATTCAGAATCGCCGGTGTAGTCACCAATAAGCTCTTCGCTTACAGGCCTTACATCCACGTGTACGTTGATATTTTTTACCTTACCACCTGCAAAATCCATGAATGTAGGAATGCCATCAGGGTAATGAATTGTAACGTTAACCACTTTAGTAATTTGCTCGCCCATCGCTTGCATTACAAAAGCGATACCGCCCGCTTTTGGTTTTAATAAATGTGGAAACGGGCTATTTTGGCGCGCGTGCTTTTGTGTAGTAAAACGAGTGCCTTCTACAAAGTTAACCACACTTACTGGCATCTCTTTAAATTTTTCGCAGGCTTTACGCGTGGTTTCTAAGTCTTTGCCACGCAGCTTTGGATTCTTTTTTAATTGGCTTTTACTCGTGCGGGTCATAAACGGAAAATCAAGCGCCCACCAACACAAACCTAGAATAGGCACGTAAATAAGCTCTTTTTTCAAAAAGAAGTTTAAAAATGGAATTTTACGGTTAAACACGCGCTGCAATACTAAAATATCGACCCAGCTTTGGTGATTTGCAATTACTAGGTACCAATCCTTTAGCTTAAGGTCTTCAAGGCCAGTTACATTAAGTTTAGTTGGCGTAAATAACTTTTGATTTAAACTATTAAAGGTCACCCAAATAGTTGCAAATTGCTTTGCAGCCCAGCTCATAATCTTTTGTAGAGGCTTAATAGGTATAAGCTTTATAAGCCCACAAATAAAAATAGGCACAAACCAAAAAAGTGTGTTTATTGTGTAAAAAATAATACTAAATACACCGCGAATAACTGACATTACTTCCATTCCTTTAAACATTGCGCAGCCACTAATACTGCGCTTTCAGTTGCTTACAAATTAATCTTCAAAATAGGTATAGCCTTCAAGGCCTGCATTAAGCTCAGCTAAATAACCTTCTTTACACTGCGCTGATACATCAAGTTTATTAACTTGGTACGCAAAGTTGTCAGCTAAAATGGCGCTATCATAGTCAACAAACTTTAATACATCCTTAACGCTATCACCTTTTATGGCATTGGTTAACACATAACCTTCATCGTTAAGCTCTACATGCACTGAATCAGTGTCACCGAATAAGTTGTGTAAATCGCCTAAAATTTCTTGATATGCACCCACCATAAACATAGCAATGTGGTATTGCTCGCCGTGTTTATATTCTGGTATTGGTAGACTGGTTTCGATACCAGCGCCTTCAACGTATTCGCGGATTTGACCGTCAGAGTCACAGGTAATATCTTGAATAATCGCGCGCTGAGTCAATGGTTGAGTTAAGTTTTCGATTGGCATAACCGGAAACAACTGCTGAATACCCCATACATCAGGCAATGACTGAAATAATGAAAAGTTAACAAAGAGTTTATCGGCAAGCTTTTCGTTTAAATCGTCGAGGACTTCACGGTGCGCGCGCGCGTTATTACTAAGCGATGCACGTACACGATGTAAAATAGTAAAGTAAAGCTGCTCTATTTTCGCCCACTCTAGCATGCTTACTAAGCCATGCACGTACTGATCGTGCGCTTCGCTAAATAAGTGCATAGCGTCGTGATAAATCTCAAGTGCCATACGCGGGTTTAAACGCTGTAAACACTGCCACATTTCATCAAGCACTAACGCGCTATTTTCAAGCGGTGGCTCTGGATTTAAATGATTGGGCGCTTTTTCTACGTCAATTACATCGGTAATTAATACCGCATGGTGAGCGGTTAAAGCACGCCCCGATTCGGTGATAATGGCCGGATGCGTAAGGTTATGCTGATCGCACACCTCTGCAAATGCATTCACTACATTACGCGCGTACTCTTCTACGGTGTAGTTCATTGAACACGCACTGCGTGAGCCAGAGCCCTCGTAATCAACGCCTAAGCCGCCACCCACATCAACGGTATTTAACGGTACGTTTAATTGCGTAAGCTCAGCAAAGTGGCGTGCACATTCACGTAAAGCACGGTGAATATCACGAATGTTGGCAATTTGAGAACCAATATGAAAATGCACCATTTGCATTAAGTGCAGCTTATTATGCTTTTTCAGCACTTCAACAGCACTTAGTACTTGGCCTGCCGTTAAACCAAACTTGCCTTTTTCGCCGCCCGTGTTTTGCCACTTGCCTTTGCCTACTGAATTTAGGCGAATACGAATACCAATAGCAGGTTCAATGCCTAGGTTGTCTATTTCTTCAAGTAGTGTGGTTAGTTCTGAAAGCTTCTCTACCACAATTTTTACGCTGTGGCCCATTGCTTGACCAATACATGCTAAGCGTAAAAACTCACTGTCTTTATAGCCGTTACACACAATAGTGATTGGCTCTTTTGCTACGCCCAAAATAGCCATAAGTTCTGGCTTTGAGCCTGCTTCTAGGCCAACAAGCCCGCTTGGATGCGCTAATAGCTTACTTACTACAGAACGTTGCTGATTTACTTTAATTGGGTAAACACAGGTGTATTTACCGTTATATTCACGATTTGCTCGCGCTTGCGTAAACGCGTTAGTAAGGGTGTCTACACGATTTTTTAAAATATCGGTAAAGCGTACTAAAACCGGCAACGTTAAACCTTGTTGTTTAAACTGCTCTGTTAATTGCGTTAAAGAAATGGCCGGTTTTGTTTGGTCGCCATCTGGGTAAGCCACCAGTTCGCCTTGTGCGTTAATATCAAAATAACCATCACTCCAATGAGCAACGTTATAAGTGGCGCGTGCTGTTTCTAAACCCCAGGTCATGGCAACTCTTCTTTAGTCAATTAGGTATAAAGGCGCATTTTAATACGTCACTATCCACTAGGCTAACAAAAATTGAACTTTCACTCACTCCTAACTAACTTTATTCGTCAAATCAGTTAAAATGTCATTGAGCAAAACGCCAAGCACTGGCAGAATTGCCCCTTTTTCATACTCAACCTAAAAAAGTGTAATAGTAACTATGGCAAATTTAGATCAAAGTAAGTGGTTTACTGAAATTAGCGACCGCGATGGCAGCGCATTTTCATTACGTATTAATAAAAAGTTAGATGAAAAACAGTCTCCTTTTCAAAAGGTAGAAATGTTTGAAACCACAGACTTTGGTAATTTAATGATCATCGACGGGTGTACTATGGTAACAACCCGCGAAAACTTCTTTTACCATGAGATGATCAGCCACCCTGCACTTTTAGCGCACCCAAACCCTAAAAACGTCGTTATTATTGGCGGCGGCGACTGCGGTACTTTACGCGAAGTATTAAAACACCCAGGCGTAGAAACTGTAACGCAAATAGATATAGACGAAGTAGTAACGCAAATGTCGTTAAAATACTTCCCAGAGCTTTGTGAATCTAACAACGACGCCCGTGCAACGGTTATGTTTGACGACGGTATTAAATACATGCGCGAAGCCGCTGGCGAATCTATCGACGTGGTTATTGTTGATGGCACCGATCCGGTGGGTCCAGGTGAAGGTTTATTTAATCATGCGTTTTACACAAGCTGTTTAGATGCACTGCGCCCAGGTGGTATTTTAATACAACAAAGCGAATCACCTCTTATGCATATGCCATTATTAGTTGAAATGCGCGAAGCAATGCTAAGCGTAGGCTTTAACGATTTACAAACACTGCCATTCCCACAACCAATTTACCCAAGCGGTTTATGGTCGGTAACACTTGCACGTAAATCACAAGCATTTGACGGTTTTAGAGAAGACGGCGCAGCACAAATAGCTGAGCAAAGTGAATACTACAACAGCGGTATTCATCATGGTGCACTCGCTACACCTAACTACATGAAACGCGCTTTTGATAAAAAATAATACTAATTCACTTTAGGCTTTGTTGACTTCTCAAGGTTAAAATTGCATTAAAAAAGGGACTTTTAAAGTCCCTTTTTATTTTTATAATGACGATTCAAACTGAACTCGAGCTGGCAAACAACATAAGTACAGTTATATTTCAAAACCTTAAAGAGCTATCTAACCAAATAATCAGTTTATTTAAACTTTAAATCGATGCACTAAGTGATTTAGCTCATCTGTCAATTGTTCCATGTTTTTAGATACATCTTCAGTAGTTCGAGCAAGCGCCCCCCCTTCTAAAGTTTGATCGTTTAATGATGATAGGTTTTGACTTATTTCATCTGCAACCGTTGTCTGCTCTTCAGTCGCTTGCGCTGTTTGCATCGCCATATCATTTACTTTAGTAGACGAGCTTTGCATTGCATTAAGCACATCATTAGTTTGACTAAACGAGCCAACCGCATCATCTGCAAATTGCTTACCTTCATCTATCGCTTTAATTGATTGTTCTACGCTCGTTGCAAATTGCTCTATCATTTTTTGAATATCGTTTGTGCTTACTTGCGTGCGTGTAGCCAATGTTCTTACTTCATCTGCTACCACAGCAAAACCTCTGCCATATTCACCAGCTCGCGCGGCTTCAATAGCAGCATTAAGCGCCAGCAGATTTGTTTGCTCTGCAATTGCACGAATAACCTCAAGTACTTTGGCAATGTTATCAGAACTTTGTTGTAGTTCTGTAGAGCGCGCCATAGCTTGCTCCATATTTTGCGACAAAGAAATAATACGAGAACTAGAGTGCGCAACCGCTGTTAGTCCTTGCTGAGCTAAATTTAACGATTTATCAGCTTCTGTTGATGATTGCTGAGCAACACCTGCAACTTCTCTACTTGCTACACTCATCTCATGCACTGCACTTACTATTGACTCAGAGGCTTGGCTGAGCGTTTGATTTACAGCATTGTTTTTATTTGCAACCTGACTTAACTCACCTCCTAATTCACTTAGCTCTTTTGATTGCTCTAAAATATCGCGAATTAATTGCTGTAAGTTGTCGAGAAATCGATTGAACTGCGTTGCAAGTTCAGAAAATTCATCTTTAGACGTTATAGCGATCCTGCCAGTTAAATCGCCATCACCAGAGGCTATATCGTTAATACGAGAAGTTACATAGTTAATTTGCTGTGTTAATTGCTTAGGAATAAGGTAACTAAACCAACACGCCACTAATAAAATTAATATGACAAAAATAAGCATAGTTAACTTAGTTGAAGCAATTGTGTCTGATAGTTTTTGAACTTCTTCAACCGATGTTTGCTCTGCTAATTCACCAGCTTGATCAAGCGTAGCTCTTAATTCGTCAAATGCTTTTTCTGATTGAGACTGTTTTTTTAGATTTGTTTTATCATTCATATAGGCCAGTGAAGCGTTTAACCAAGTATTATAAGCACCATCAAAACCGCGAAGCCCATTTATAGCTTTTGGATAGTCCGATAACAAAGTTAAGTACTGCTCTAACCTTTGTGTTACTTGCTCGGCATTTTCTTTATGCTTTTGCAAATAAGCTTCTTTATTGTCGTTATGTGCGACTAAATTTAACTCAGCAACCTTTGCTTGATACAAATCCCTGTCGGCACTCAAAGCAAGAGACACAGCCTTAATAAATTTATCGGATTGCACATCTAATGCATTTTTTTGTAAGTTAATTAAGTATGAATACCCAATAATTAACGACAAGATAGCAATACCTAAAATAACAATAGGAAAAGAGACTTTGACGCGGATACTATTCAAATTCATTACTTACTCCAAAAAAATTCACATTTAATACCTACCTTTTTGATAATAAATCTAGTTTATAAAACCTAAAATCGCCATTGAGCGTTTAGCATTATTTGCTGCTGCGAGATTCGTTCATTAAATCCAATTGGCTCTCTATTTTTTGCAACACTTTTAAGTGCAGAACCTTCAACCCCTATTTGTAGTTTATTAGTGAGCTGGTAGCGCCATGTTGCGGTTAAGCCTTCCCCATTACTTGCATTAGGGTCAAACGCGGTTGTGTCGTTATCTGTCACTTTAAAGTAATCGTAGCGTACAGAAACTCGATGCTTGCCTTCTTTATGGCTTAACATTAAATAATGGCTGTAAAAGGCATTATCTATTAAAGCATTAGCGCCCATTTCGGTTTTACCATTAAGTACCTGTGCTATAAAGCGGGTTTTATTATTAAACTTATAAAGCCAAGCGGCGCTTGTAAAGCGAGTATCCCAAGCATACTGCCCTGTACTAATATTAAGTGTGGTTGGGTCACCGTTATTGTTGTAATAATAAATTCGAAATTGTGATTTTTTTAAGTAATCCCAGTGTACGCCAGCGTAATAGCCAAAACGTCCGTCTACTTCTTCAAACGGTAAAACCTGATTAGCTTGCCAGCGTAATTCATACGTATTTAATGCCGCTACAGGCGCAAATTTAACACTTTCGTTAAATGTAGTTTGCCTATCGTGTAATGCAAAACCACGCCAAGCAAGTAAAGTACCGGCAGGGTCATTGCCTTTAAATGTAGCACCTACAAAACTAAAGCTATGAGCGCTGTTAAAACGTTTTGCTGGGCGCTTAATAGTTACCTCTGCGCCAACAGTGCGTACTTCCTCGCCTATCCAGCTATTAATAGCTGAGTTTGTATAGTTATAAGGAGAAGTCCATCCTATATCAGGGTTTTCAAGCGACATAAGTGGATAAAAGCCCCCTACACGCACATGCCATTTATAGTTGCTGTTAGATAGCGGCTGATACTTTATATAAGCTTGCGTAAAACCAAGGCCAACGTCAGGATCTTGATTCGCATTTAACACCCCATGAGCCGACCAACTAGATGCTAAATCAACATTAAAATCTAAAATACCTTGGGATAAAATAAGTTCGTCGCTTTTAGTATCGTGCCGATATAGCCCAAGGCCGCCCTCTTGGAAGCTACGTATATCGTCCCCCTGCACGGCTCTAATTTGTATCAAGCCTTTTACTTGTGCATACAATGCATTACTAAAACATAAAGCACCGGCTAAAAATGCCAGCCTCATTAAGCGATTAATAGTCATCAAATTCATCCGTAGCAAAGTCAATTTGCTCCGCAATTTCCTGCTTTACTTTGTAAGTGATCGGGTTAGTAGCCACAGTAATAGTTTGAGATTCAACCTTACTAATATCACTAAATCCAGAATGCCAAACACTTAACGTGTATTCGCCTGCATTGGCATTTAAATCAACATTCCCGTTTTCATCAGTGATTGCAAAAATAGTACTATCTACCACCACAATATAACCTAACATCCAATCATGAATATTACAGCCAAGCTCAACAACACCCGTTTGATCAAAAGTAATGGGCGCTTTTGGGTGCTCCTTATATAGCTTTAATTCAAATGTTTTAGCTTTAGAAAATGAATAAACATGATGCATGATTGAGTCCGCATTCGGAAACTCTACCTTTGCATTTTGTGGGACAACTAAAATACGCGGCTTAAATTCTCGATTTTGCTGGGTCATCGCATAAGGTGCTTCTGGAGGAATAACGCTAGAGGAATCTCCTGCAGTTAGCCACACAACAGCATTAGGTAATGGGCCATTATTAGCATTTTTAATTGTTATATTTGCTGCAAAAACTCCAGTACTAACACTTAGTAAAAATACACAAAGTAAGCTTTTTATCATTTTCTTGTCGCTATTATCAATTTGTTTACATTATAGACCGATTAAACCACTAAATTCTTTCTATTTTTTAAAACATTGAATACGTATGTAGGCAGTCGTATTAATCATCAACAGTCATTATCCTTAAATGTCACCACCGACTCATCTAAGGACACACCATGAGAATCCCTGCACTTGTGCTTTTAGCCTTTGCTAGTAATAGCTACGGACAAACTGTAGAGCTAAAATCGCCAGACACACAAATAACAGTAAGCATCTCAGACGAAAACAACACGCCAAGCTACGCCATAAAATTTAAAAACAAAGCGGTTATAAACAAATCTTTACTGGGGTTTGAATTTAAAACACAAGCAGCTTTTAGCGATGGCTTTAAAATTAAAAGCATTGAACAACAAAGCGTTAACTCGCAGTGGCAACAACCTTGGGGCGAACGCCAAAACGTTGTTGACGAATATAACGAAGTAGCCGTTACCTTTACAAAAAACGAGCCAAATAAAGGTACCTACACTATTCGATTTAAAGCATTTGATAGTGGTGTAGGTTTTAGATACGAAGTGCCACAACAAACCGGCTTCGAACATACAGAAATAACTAAAGAGTTAACTGAATTTGCAATAAACAATAGCCATGATGCAACAGCATGGTGGATACCTGCTCGTGGCTGGAACCGCTACGAATATGTTTATAACACCACCGCGCTTAACGAAGCTCCACTAGCCCACACACCATTTACGTTTAAAACAAGTGACGGTACTCATATTAGTATTCATGAAGCCGCTCTTGTTGATTACGCGGGTATGGTGCTTAATCAGCGCCGTCCAGGCACATTTACAGCCGACTTAACCCCTTGGTCAGATGGTATTGCCGTTAAAAAGCAAGGCGCTTTTAAAACACCATGGCGCACCATTCAAATAGCCGACAGCGCTGTTGGCTTAGTTAATTCAGATATAATACTAAACCTAAACGAGCCTAATAAACTCGGTGACGTGTCGTGGGTTAAACCTGGCAAATACGTCGGTATTTGGTGGGGTATGCATATAAACACGCAAACTTGGGGTAGCGGTAAAAAACATGGCGCCACTACGCAAACCACAAAATACTATATGGATTTTGCAGCGCAGTATGGTTTTGATGGCGTACTCGTTGAAGGCTGGAATATTGGCTGGGATGGCGATTGGTACTTTAATGGCGATGTATTTAACTTTACCAAACCGTACGATGATTTTGATATAGCAGCACTGACTCAATACGGCAAAGAAAAAGGCGTACAGCTCATTGGCCATCACGAAACATCAGGCAATGTAAGCAACTACCGAGACCAAATGGAAGATGCCTTTACACTTTACGAAAAATCAAACGTCAGCCAAGTAAAAACAGGTTATGTAGCCGATGGCGGAAATATAAAACGTATAGACAAAAACGGTATTGCTCGCCACGAATGGCATGACGGCCAGTTTATGGTTAACGAATACCTTTATAACGTAAAACTTGCAGCTAAACATAAAATTAGCATTAATACTCACGAGCCAATTAAAGATACAGGCCTGCGCCGTACTTATCCAAACTGGATTGCGCGCGAAGGCGCACGCGGACAAGAATATAATGCATGGGGTTCACCACCTAATCCACCAGAGCATGTACCAATGCTTGCTTTTACCCGCATGCTTGCAGGACCAATGGACTTTACGCCAGGTATTTTTGATATGAGCTTTAATGGTTTAGGAGGCGATACAAACCGCCCACAAACTACACTTGCCAAACAACTCGCACTTTATGTTGTTTTGTATAGCCCAATTCAAATGGCTGCCGACTTACCTAAAAACTATTTGGCTAAGCCCGATGCGTTTCAATTCATTCAGGACGTACCAACAGATTGGCAGCAAAGTATTGCTATTGATGGTGAAGTAGGCGACTTTATTGTATTCGCTCGTAAAGAACGTAAAAGCACTAAATACTCAGGAAACGATTGGTACCTAGGTGCTGTTACTGACGAGAAAGCCAGAACAATTGAGGTGAAACTCGACTTTTTAGAGCAGGGCAAAAAGTTTGAAGCGCAAATTTATAAAGATGGTAAAAACGCAGAGTGGAAAAACAATCCGTACGATATAGCTATCGAAAAACGAATTGTAACTGCAAACGATAAACTAACGCTTAAACTGGCCACCAGTGGCGGTACCGCTATTCGCTTTAAAGCACTTTAATACAATAAAACCCCTGTGTTTATTGTGCAGGGGTTAATACCTTGATTGGCAAATATACTTGTGCACTTAAACCGCCTTCTGGGCGGTTTTCTAGTTTTACTTTACCGTCGTGCATATCAACAATGCGTTTAATAATGGCAAGGCCTAAGCCACTACCTTCACTGCCACGTGCAGCATCGCCTTGCTTAAAGGGCTCAAACACAGACTCTAATTCGTTTTCAGGGATCCCAGGACCACTATCGTTTACAGCGATAACTACATATTTTTTGTTTGAATTAAAGTAACTAAGTACTTCAACATCGCCCTCAGAATAACGCAGCGCATTACCAATCATGTTGGTAATTACACGTTTAATAGCCACAGAGCTTAAGGGTATATTGCCTACATTTGGATTACTTTTAAACGTAATAGTACGTTGATGCTGAAGCTCAGAATTAACAACCTCGGCAACTAAAGCATTTATATCTTCACAACTTAGTTCTTCACGTTTATGGTGGCGTAAATACTCAATAAACTGATCGATAATCCCGTTCATATCTTCTATATCGTAAATAATACCTTCACGAAGATAGTCATCTTCATCAACCATCATTTCGGTGGCTAAACGAATACGCGTAAGCGGCGTACGTAAATCATGAGATACACCGGCCATTAGTAAGCGGCGGTCGTTTTCAAGTGCGGCAATTCCGCGCGACATTTGATTAAACGCGCGCGTTACTTCTATTACTTCTGTTGAGCCTTCTTCTTCTAATTTGGTAGAAAAATCGCCTTTACCTACTTTTACTGCAGCTTGTTGCAATGCTTTTAATGGCCTATTAAGGTGTCTTGCAAACAACCACCCACCCAAAACGCTTAAAAAGCCAATACTTGATAAGTAAAAAGTTAAAAACTCTAAGTTATTCTCTTTAAAGCCTTTAAGCGGTACTTTTACCCAATAACCTGGTGCTTGCGGTGCTTCAACCCAATAAATCAATGGATCTGTTTGGCTAATACGTACACGAGAAAAACCACCAAGTTGCTCAGTCATGCTACGCGATAGCATAGAATACTCGCGGCTTTGCCCAAGCCCTTGGCGCATTGCTTCGCGCTGCGTCATGACCTCAATGCCAGTGATTTCAAAAAACTTTGCAGATACTTCGTCGTTTATCTCAACGCCATCTTCCCAGTCAATAAATACCGTTTTAATTTGCTTAGCAAGCATCAAGTTAACTTGCTCAATGGTTGGTTTTACAACATAAAAACTAACCGTAACATAAGACACTATTTGATTTATTAGCAACAAAGCCGCCACTAAAAAAACAGTTTGCCCAAAAGCACTGCGCGGAAACATGCCCATAAATATTACTTTTCACCATCGGGAACAAACACATACCCCAAACCCCAAACGGTTTGAATATATCGAGGATTAGCAGCATCTACTTCAATCATGCGGCGAAGTCGCGACACTTGCACATCAATACTTCGCTCAAGCGCACTGTAATCACGCCCACGCGCTAAGTTCATTAGCTTATCGCGGCTAAGTGGCTCACGCGGATGCGAAACAAGCGCTTTAAGCACTGCAAACTCACCACTGGTAAGCGATATTGTTTTGTCCCCTTCACTCATTTCGCGCGTTGCTAAATTAAGCGTAAATTTACCAAAAGCGATTAAGTTTTCTTCAGCAGCAGGAGCACCTGGCACTTCTTTTGCGCGGCGGCGTAAAATTGCTTTTATGCGAGCAAGTAGCTCACGTGGATTAAATGGTTTTGGAATGTAATCATCAGCGCCAAGTTCAAGACCAATAATACGGTCTACTTCGTCGCCCTTTGCAGTAAGCATAACAATAGGAATTTCATTTTCTTTTTGGCGTAGGCGGCGGCAAATAGATAAGCCATCTTCGCCTGGGAGCATTAAATCGAGAACCATTAAGTGAAAGTTTTCGCGCTCTAGGAGTCTATCCATTTGCTCCGAGTTTCCTGCGGTTCTAACAATAAAGCCTTGCTCTACTAAGTAACGTTCAAGCAAACTGCGTAAGCGCATATCGTCATCAACAACTAATACTTTTGTGGTCTCGTGTCCCATAATCTCTTTCTTATTTTTATATCCAATTACTAGTTAATATAAATGAAAAACTTAATAATCAAAAACTAATTACTTGCTTAGATTGTTACTGAACATTTCAAAGCTTCCTTACTCGTACTTTATTACATTTTACGCTCGACAAATTTTGGCAAATTTAATAACGTGCACACCATTAGAGTTAATAAAGAATTGGCCATGAAAACAAATTTAGTTACCCGCGAAGGTTACTTGCAATTACAACAAGAACACGATCAACTATGGAACGTAAAACGCCCAGAAGTAACAAAAATAGTAAGCTGGGCAGCCAGCCTAGGAGATCGCTCTGAGAACGCAGACTATCAGTATAATAAGCGTTTACTGCGCCAAATTGACCGGCGTGTTCGCTACTTACGCAAGCGCATACCTGATTTAAAAATTATTGACTACTCTCCCGTGCAAGATGGAAAAGTATTTTTTGGTGCATGGGTTGAAATTGAAAACGAAGAAGGTGAAGTTAAAAAGTTCAGAATTGTAGGTCCTGATGAAATTTACGACCGTAAAGATTACATATCAATAGACTCACCTATGGCGCGTGCGTTGATTAAAAAACAAGTGGACGACGAATTTGAAGTGACCACTCCTCAGGGAAAAAAGCAGTGGTATGTAAACAGTATCGATTACCAAAAAAAGAAATAAAAAGTTTTGATTCAGATCATGTTAACTTTTGATTGTGTAAATTAAAGCAATAAGCTATAACTGAATTATTCAAGTTGATTTGTTTAATTTGAAAGCAGTTAATTAAGGTCGTGATTATGTCAAACATAGTACAGCGCATATTTAGTAATGCCGTATTGTTTGCACTTTTAATGAGTGTAAGTTTGACGCTGCATGCCAGCAACACTGACGTAAACCTTGATAACGCTAAACTATCTAATCACTTTATTACTTGTGATATTCCTGACCAAGCAAACCTCGATTTTGACGTGGACTCTCACGTTAACACTATTACCTATAGGTCGCCTCAACCACTTCCTAATGTCGTAGATTCTTTTTATAAGAGCACTAATCTAAACAGACCTTTTAGCACTGCATACCAACGCGGACCACCTAGCTATTTAATTTAATTCATTATTTTAAAACTTAATTAAATTTTATAACTACTAAGGTGACTACTATGTCTAACTTTAAAGAATTACGTACCCAAAATATTTCTCATGGCGTTATTGCTAGCACATTTGCAGATGATCAACCATTAATCGATTTATCTTCTCCAGCGCTAAAAATGGTGAATAACTTTACTCAAAAAACACCTATTCGTGCAGAGCATGGAACAACGATTACAGATGCGCTTAAACAAGTAAGTGCACAACAATCTGACTTTGTTTTAGTAACAGACGAACACCAAAAATTAATTGGCCTAGTTTCTAGCGCCGATTTACAAAGCTCTAAAATTACTATTATTGCAGAGCGCTTAAATATGCAACGAAGCGAAGTAAGCTTACGTGACATTATGACACCAGTTAGCCGCCTTACAGGTGTAAGTATGCAAAGCTTAAGCTACGCATGCATTGGTGATGCGCTGCAAACGATGGAGCATCAGGGCACAATGTTTTTATTAGTTACAACAGCGAGTAACGAAATTTGTGGTTTAATTTCAGCTCGCCAAATAGCTAAAACATTACATATTCCTGTACATATCTCACCTATTGCTCACTCTTTCAGTGAGGTATTAGAAAACATTGAGCACCCTCACTAGGGCGCTCTTTTAGTTGAATTGATTTGCTCCCGACCCAACCATCTTAAAGCAAGTAAAATAGCTTGCTTTAAGAGCTTTTCATTACTACCTCCTGTGATATTATTCAAGCAATTAACAGCGCCAGTAACACGCTTCTGGTCTTATTTTATTGTATAAAAAGGTTTTTGCATGAGCGATATCTCTGCACGTTTAGCCGGTGAGTTAAACGCACAGCAGCAACAGGTTGTTGCTGCAACAAAGTTACTTGATGAAGGCGCAACTGTTCCTTTTATTGCCCGCTACAGAAAAGAAGTTACAGGCGGCCTAGACGACACCCAATTACGCCTTTTAGAGCAGCGTTTATCGTATTTACGTGAACTAGAAGAGCGCCGTAGTTTTATTTTATCGACAATCGAATCGCAAAATAAACTAACGCCAGAGCTAAGTGCCGATATAACTAATGCACAAAGTAAAACAGAACTTGAAGATTTATACCTACCATATAAAGCTAAGCGCCGCACTAAAGGCCAAATAGCAATTGAAGCTGGTTTAGAGCCTCTTGCAGATGCACTATTTAAAGATGCTAACCTTGACCCAGAGCAACAAGCACAGCAGTTTGTAAGTGCTGAAAAAGGTTTTGCAGATACAAAAGCGGTACTTGAAGGCGCTAAATTCATCTTAATGGAACGCTTTGCTGAAGACGCAAAATTACTTGCTAAATTTAGAAGCCACATTAGCCAAAATGGCGCAATTGAAAGTACTGTGATTAAAGGCCAAGAGCAAGCCGGTGCAAAATACCGTGATTACTTTGAGCATCAAGAACTTCTTAAAAAAGTACCTTCTCACCGTGCGCTTGCAATGCTTAGAGCCCGAAATGAAGGTGTACTTCAGTTAAATATAAACCCAGAGCCTAGTGCTGAAAATTCAGCACAATTATGTGCAAACATGATTGCTGAGCATTACCGTTTAGATATTAAATATAAAGCGGCAAGTCCTTGGTTATTAAACGTTGTTCAATGGGCGTGGAAAGTTAAGCTAGGGTTACACCTAGAGAATGAGTTTTTTGCAGCAATGCGCGAAAAAGCAGAAGCCGGTGCAATCGATGTATTTGCTAAAAACTTAAAAGATTTATTAATGGCTGCACCTGCAGGCCCTCGTACTACTTTAGGTCTTGATCCAGGCCTTCGTACTGGCTGTAAGATTGCCGTTGTTGATAGCACAGGTAAATTACTAGCTACACAAACTATTTTCCCTCATGCACCACAAAATCATTGGGATAAATCAGTGCGTACGTTAGAGCAACTTTGCCGTCAGCATAAAGTTGAGCTAATTGCGATTGGTAACGGTACTGCATCACGCGAATCAGATAAGTTGGTTGCTGAGCTTATCAAAGCAAACAGCGAACTTAAACTTAGTAAAATTATGGTTAGCGAAGCAGGTGCATCGGTTTACTCAGCTTCTGAATTTGCAGCTAATGAATTTCCAGATTTAGATGTTTCTATACGAGGGGCTGTCTCTATTGCGCGCCGCCTCCAAGATCCACTTGCTGAACTTGTTAAAATTGAGCCAAAATCAATTGGTGTTGGCCAATACCAACATGATGTATCGCAAAGCCAATTAGGCCAGAGCCTTATTTCAGTAGTTGAAGACTGTGTAAACTCAGTAGGCGTAGATTTAAATATGGCCTCGGTACCGTTACTTACACGCGTATCTGGTTTAAACAAAACATTAGCGCAAAATATCGTTAATTATCGCGATGCTAACGGCACATTTACTAAACGTAGTGAGCTTAAAAAGGTTGAGCGTTTAGGGCCAAAAGCATTTGAACAAGCGGCTGGTTTTTTACGTATTAACAATGGTAGCGATCCACTAGATAACTCATCAGTACACCCTGAAGCTTATCCTGTTGTTAAACGCATTTGTGAACGCAATAGCTTAGATGTCAGTAACCTAATTGGTAACAGCGACTTTTTAACTAAACTTGCTGCTAACGATTACACTGACGAAAAGTTTGGCTTACCAACCGTTACCGACATTATTACTGAGCTTGATAAACCTGGTCGAGATCCTCGCCCTGAATTTAAAACAGCTGAGTTTAAAGCCGGTGTTGAAAAAATTAGTGACCTAAAGCCAGGTATGATTTTAGAAGGTGTGGTTTCAAACGTTGCTAATTTTGGTGCGTTTGTTGATGTAGGTGTTCACCAAGATGGTTTAGTGCATATTTCAGCAATCACGAATAAATTTATATCAGATCCGCGTGAAGTTGTTAAAGCTGGTGATATTGTAAAGGTTAAAGTTGTTGAAGTAGACGCTGCACGTAAACGCATAAGCTTTACTATGCGCTTAGATGACGATATTGACACAAGTAATAAGTCAGCAGCTCCAGCTACGCAAAAGCCACAAGCACGTGCTAATAATTCGCAACCTCGCGCTGCAAAGCCTAAACGTGACAACGGTAATGCGTTAATGGGCAATGCATTTGCCGATGCGTTCGCTAATGCTAAAGTAAAAAAATAATACTTGTACAACTAAGCTAAAACGAAAAAAACCGCGTAAGCGGTTTTTTTGTGGTTATGTTTTGCTAAATTATTAACTTAACGCTGAAAAACTACTTTGGCTCGCTGGCGATGTAGCCATTTGATAAAAGTTAGCAATACGCCCCGCCCGTGCCTCAACATCGGCATCACGTGTTTGCTCATCACTTTTAGCTGTTTTTGTATCGCTGCTTTCATCGCTAGAGAATGACGCTTCAAGTTTACTTTTTGCGTCTTCGTCGTCTTCTTTTTCAGGTTGTGCAAGCTCAGCTTGAGCCGCTGCTAGCTTTTGCGTAGCATCTGCAGCAATAGAGCGATCAGCTCCCGAAGGCTCTGCAGGCGCTAATGCGGCAGCGCGTACCGTTTGCATTTTGTCTATAGTCGCTTGCGGGTCACCCGGAATTTCTGATACATCTATTTGTACTTCTCCGCCAACTGCGTAGTTAGTACCATCTGGGCCACGTTGATATTCATAGCTTGGCGAGCCAGCATATTGCCCGCCTACAGAAGCGTGTGCTTGTTCGTGTATTCGTACTTCAGTATCCCGTGCTTTTAGCTCTGTAATTTGTTGTTGTTCTTGTTCTAATTGCAGCTCTTCTTGCTCAGATTCTTTTTTCTCGATTGCTTCACTTTCTTGCTCAGTGCCCTCTGGATTTTCTGGGTTTCCATCGCGCTGCTGAACTGACTTTTCGTCTGCTATTTTTCCCGTTGCGTTATACGTCGCACCATCGCTACTGCCTGGCAATTTTGCTTTTTCAGCATCACTTTGCGCTTTGGTTTCTGTGTTGCTTGCGCTACTAGATGCGGGAGCCGGAATAACTTCGCGTAGTTGGTTGTCACGCCGTGCGGTTTCCGTATAAACATTTGCGGTGTTTATATTAATAGACGGAAATGGCGTGACAATATTCATAATACTAAACTTTAATATCGATTAACGTGCCAAGTACATCATCGGCCGTTTGAATTGATTGCGTATTTGCCTTGGCATTAAACTCTTCAACTTTTAAGTTAACAAGCGCTTCATCAACACGAGCTGGTTGTGCTACTGGTGCAGTAATCGCTTCTTCAGGGCGTGCTGCCGTAAGCTGACGTTGCTGCGCTAATTGCGCGTCATCTTGTTGTTCTATACTGGCACGGTTAATCTCAGCACTGGCTTTTTCAATACCTTGGCTAGCTCGGTTAAACCCTTCTATACCACTATTAAATACTGATCCGATTGGCATATTAAAACCTCCACCAAATAAACATTGTTTAATTATCGCTCAGGTTCTGCTCAAAATAAAGCTTTAAACAGCGCTATTTTTAGCTCTATTTTAAAGCATTGATTTAACGACAGATAAGAACTCACTTTTATGAGAAATAAATGGTGCATGGGACGCTTTATCTAGTACTTCATATTCAAACTCAGCATTTAGTGCTGACATTTTGCTAATAGCTTTATAAGGTACTAAAGCATCAAGGCGGCCAAATACTCCTCTAATAGGGACTGGGCAATGAGTAAATAAGTCACGTAAATCGTCGTTTTGTAAAATATCTAAACCAGCACTCAGGGCATCGCTTTGGGGTGCGCTGTACTGATTTAGTAATTGTTTAAGCTGCTTTATATCATCACGCGCCGACTCGCTACCCATTGCTTGAATAGCTAAAAAGCGCTCTATTGTTTTTTCTCGATGATTAACTAATTGCTCTTTAAACTGCGCCAATACATTCGCTTTTATTCCAGGCCAATTATCTGCCTCTGCAAAAAAAGGAGTCGATGCTATTAAAATAACTTTAGATACCTTTTCAGGCCAATGCTTCGCAATATAAAGTGCAAATAATCCACCTAACGACCATCCCATTAAAATGCTCTTTGGCTTTAATTGCTTACTTAAAATTTCTGCTGCATCATGCAAAGTATAAGG
Organism: Pseudoalteromonas sp. SG43-8; assembly: GCF_014164245.1. Classification (NCBI taxonomy): domain Bacteria; kingdom Pseudomonadati; phylum Pseudomonadota; class Gammaproteobacteria; order Alteromonadales; family Pseudoalteromonadaceae; genus Pseudoalteromonas; species Pseudoalteromonas sp. SG43-8. The sequence continues at coordinate 59,714 of NZ_JACJEX010000013.1, forward strand.
GCTTGGGCACACATCGCTATTACCAAACCCAGGTAGGTCAAGGCTACGTACATTTCCTGAATATAAAAACTCAAGTTCTGGCTGTACTAACTGCCATACGCCCTGATTCATTCCCCAACCATGTAATAACACTAACTCATTTTGCATATTTGCCTAACCTTTACCAAACTTAGGCTCATCATAACGTTTAGAAAGGCGATTGCAATGCAAGGAGCGAGTCTGTGAAACAAGCCGTTTTAAATTGGTTATTTCCCTCTTATTGCGTGCAGTGTCAAAACTCGATTACGACCTCTTTAGGGCTATGTGATTATTGCCTTGAAGATTTACCATTGTTTGATTTTAGTAAGCATACGAGCTTATTGCATCGACCTGATATTATTGAGATGTTTCCTAATTGCGAGTTTGATAAATTATTTGCATGCGCTTTTTATCAACCTCCCTTTGAGCATTGGCTTAAAAGGCTAAAATTTAATAATCAAATTCATTATAAAAAGGCATTGCAGCAAATTATACAAAAACAGTTAACGCAGTTTTTTGAGCAAAGCCCTAATTTGCCAGATACCTTTATTATTTTACCTCTTCATAAAAGCCGCTTTATTACTCGCGGATTTAATCAGGTAAGCCAAGTATGGCAACCCTGTTTAGCTAATTACGCCCCACTAAGTAATGTTCTTATTCGCGATAAAAAAACACAAGCTCAGTCGGAGCTATCCAAAGCAAAGCGTATAAGAAACTTAAAAAATGCCTTTATTTGTACACAAGACATGGCAGGTAAAACAGTCGCTATTGTTGATGATGTGATGACGACAGGGGCAACATTAAACGCAGCTACTAGTGCACTAAAACAAGCAGGCGCTAAACAAGTGTGGGCTTTTACAACTTGCTTAACGCCTATTTAATTATTAAAAAGTATTAAACCAATCCGCAATAATACTTAATCATTTTGCGGGGCTAAACGTGTCGCTACCTGTGTTAAAAAATTCTCATTTACGACTGCATGGATGCAGAAGGTAGAGCAATCCAGGAGCAATTGCCGAGAACAACTAATTAGCGAATTTTTTGCCTAGCTATCAACACGTTTTTCCATCCTCAAAATAGATTACTTAATTAAGCTAATTGGTATTATTCGCCATTTGCACGAAACGTATGGCCAAAAAATAAAGCGTTGCTTAGTAGTCGACTAGTCCCATACCAGTAACCCCTAAATACAGGGTCGTCGGTCATACCTATCACTGTACCTCGCCCGTATGAGTGCGCAATTAAGCCAGCACCACCAGCAACTTGCTCAACATTAACAGCATCGGTAAAACCCGCTAACAATGGCTTTTTAGTATAGGTAAGTACATTTACGAATGGCGCATCGGAAGCTTCTAGCAACCAAGTACTGTTTTTGAATACGGGCAATGTATTGCGTTTAAGTGAAAATGTAAGTGGGTGAGTTAAATCTACATTAGTATTAAAAATAGCTCCTGCAATGCGTTGACGCCCTGCTAAATGGTCCTTATCGGCGTAGCTTAAACCTTTTGTTTTAAATGCACTCGCTACATCTTGTCGTGATAGATAGCTTGCTTTGAGTAATTGCTGATCAGCTAAAAATTTAGCACCGCCTTTATGGCCCCAAATAACGCCGCCTTTTCTTACCCAGCTTTTTATAGCCACTTTGTCGGTATCAGATAAGCTATTGTAGTTACCATGAGCAAGTACTATATGGCTGTAATTACTGAGTTCAATAGAGTTTAAACGCTCCATTTCAACAATTGTTGGCGCAACACCTACAAAGCGATCGAGGTAATACCATACTTCCCCAGCTTCGTACTGGCTTACACCTTTACCACCTACCAATAATACTTTTGGCTCGCTAACAACCGCCATTGTACGAGACCCTAAATCGGCTCCTTTGCTTGTAAGCCCTGAGTTAATAGGCTTGATTGCAATTCCAAACTCGTTTTGTGCTTTATTTAATATTCCCACCCAATCATTATTCGTTTGTAAGCCTGCTGGCACAATAATACTACCAGCATCAAAGCTTACTTCACTTGAGTTTGATTTGGCTGTTAATGGGCTTAGCGCTACACGCGCTTTAATACCTTGCTTTAACAGGCTGTTTAGCATTTTAGGTGCTAGGTAATCATCCCACGAAAAGCCAAACGCATAGCCTTGCTCAAGTGAAGCAAAAGAAGGTTTTACCGCTTTTTGCCACGGTTTACTTGCAACCTCTAAACCCCAACTGCTTTTTACTTTTGCAAAAGGTAAGTTAAACGCATGCGCTAAAGTCCAGCCAGATACGTCATAAAAGGTGTTATCAGCAAAGTTTTTTTGCTCGCTAAAAATAGCTTTTATTAGGCGGTACTGTGGCTGGGCTAAGGGCACAAAGTAGCTATTGGTTGTATAGTTGTTGCCATTTGCCTTGAGTGATTTAGTAAGCGAAAAAGCATCTATTTGATGCTGTTTTAACAACCCTAAAAAATCTTTAATACGAGTGTTGTCATCCGCGCCCTCAATTACATAACCTTCAAAGCTTTCATCACTGGCTAAATCAGTAGCTTGATTATAAAACTTAGCTTGGTAATCAAGTAATGCTTGGCGGTTATCAACAGCGGCTTTAAAGGTAGATAAACTCGTTAATAGTTGATTTTTAATAGTAAAGGGAAAGCTCAAAGGTCCATTTATGGTGTCTTGGATATGCCCGCGAGAACTGGCTTGCTCAAATAAAATACCTACACCACCATTTACATCGGGATAGGTTGAACCTTTACCGTAATAGAAGTCGTCAAAGCTTTCTTCGGTAAAGTACAGTGCGTTGTTTTCATCTAACGTTTTTGCGTGATAGTTAGCAATCGCTTTAGTTAACGTTACATTTTCATCCGGTGTTATAGGATGCTTACGACTAGGGATACCTGGCTGAAAAAAGTAACTGCTGTTTGGTCCCATTTCATGAAAATCTGTTAAGACATTTGGTTTCCACTGATGAAATTTAGCAATACGCGCGCGCGATTCAGGATGTTGTAGTAATAACCAGTCACGATTTAAATCAAACCAGTAATGATTGGTACGGCTACTTGGCCAGTTTTCAACATGTTCACGGGTTTTAGGGTCGCTTGATAAGTTCATACCTCGGTTACTGTTAGCCCAATTAGCAAAACGAGCAAGTCCGTCAGGATTAAGCGAAGGGTCGAGTAAAATAACCGTGTTATTTAATAACTCATCTATTTCAGTACCTTGTGCAGCAGCTAAGTAATATGCCACCAGCAAAGATGAGTTACTACCTGATGACTCATTACCATGCACACTGTATCCCATCCATACAACGGCAGGCTGTTTTGTAGAATTAGCATCTGATCCATCGTTACTTAAGCGTGCTAAGTGAGCTTGGCGTGTCTGCTCTATGCTTGATAACTTGTCAGCTGCTGTAATTGTTAGCATGACAAGTGGGCGTTGTTCATGTGTGCGGCCAATCACTTCAAAATTTATACGGTCGCTTTTATCAGCAAGTATTTCCATATAACGTACTAGCTGATCGTGCCTCACATGCCACTCTCCTACTTCGTAACCGAGTACTTGCTCAGGGGTAGGAATTGAAGGGTCAAATTTTACATCTTGTTCAAAATAATACGAAAGTGGCTTAGCTACACTTGAAAAGCTAAGCAACACCACCATTAATGTTAATACCAAACGCATATAAATCACTCAAAAAATGTTCGTTGTTTGCACGCTACCATTGCTTAAAATAGATGCCAACTTTTTACGCTCAACACTAGCCGCAACACGATGAGCGGAGTATGATACGCAGTATCCGAGTAATTTAGTCAAGTATAGATGGTTTTATGATTTCTATTTCCGAAACAGCGCAAGCGCATTTTGCTAAACTATTAGCAGATCAATCACAACAAACCAATATTCGTGTGTTTGTTGTAAACCCTGGTTCATCACAAGCGGAATGTGGTGTGTCTTATTGTCCAGAAGACGCTGTAGAAGCGAGCGATATTCGCCTAAACTTTAACGGTTTTGATGCCGTTGTAGATGCAGAAAGTGCGCCATTTTTAGAAGAAGCTGAAATCGATTTTGTTACCGACAAAATGGGTACTCAGTTAACGCTAAAAGCACCAAATGCAAAGGCGCGTAAAATAGGTGACGATGCATCGTTAAACGAACGTGTACAGCACATGCTAGAAACCGAAGTAAATCCACAACTTGCTAACCACGGTGGTCAAGTAAGCCTTGTTGAGATTACAGCTGCAGGTATAGCTATACTTCAGTTTGGTGGTGGTTGTAACGGTTGCTCTATGATCGATGTAACACTAAAAGAAGGCATTGAAAAAGAAATGATAGCTAAGTTTGAAGAAATCACCGGTGTTGCTGATATAACAGAACACGAAGCGGGCGATCACTCTTACTATTAGGCCTTGTAAATGCTAAAGCAGCTTATCTATCGCTTAGGGAGCAATCCTAAGCTGAGCTTAAAGCGCTTTTTTCGCGGCTTAGCACTATTTGTGCTAGCCGTGATATTCATATCTATTGGGTATTACACCCACTACAGCTTACAAATAATTGGCGTTATAATTTTACTCCCAGCACTATTTTTTGCCGGTTGGGGCTACTGCGGTATTTTTGCTAATCGTTTTTCACAAGTTTTAAAAGATATGGGCCCTAAACACCACGACCCCGATCTCTGGAAATAAATCATTTATTTAATCTAATAGCTGATTATTTATTTTTAAGTGGTGATATTTAATTATCAATGTAACCCCGCGCATTAACATAAAACAGCTCATAGCCAGCCATAACCCGTTATTTTGCCAGTCTATAAACACCCAAAATACACCAAAAAAGCCAACTCCAGCTGAAAGTATCATACTGTTACGCATGTTCTTTGCTCGCGTAAGCCCTACAAAAACACCATCAAACAAAAAGCAGCTCATGGCTAAAATTGGTAATACTATTATCCATGGTAAATAATGCGTTGCTTCTTGAATAACCTCTGGCACATTAGTTAAAAGCTTGATTATGGTATTGCCAAATAATGCAAAAAATAGGCTATATAACACACCAAAAAGCATACCCCAGAATACGCTTATTTTAACCCACAGCTCTATATTTTTAACACTTCCTTGGCCTTTAGCTTGCCCTACTTTTGCCTCAGAGGCGTAAGCAACACCATCAAGAGCAAAGCTCACCAACATTAAAAAGTTAAGTAAAACAGCATTAGCAGCTAATGTGGTTTCGCCTATACGGGCTGCGTAAAATGTCATAAAACTAAAGCATAATTGCAGTGTTAAAGAGCGAATAAATATATCTCTATTCAAACTCAATAATTCAGCCATTTTGCTAATACTCAACCAATTCGGTACATTTAGCTCAACGCCTTGTTTTTTAGCTAGTTTAACTACTAAAAACAGCGCAAATACTAGTGCTGTATAGTCAGCAATAAGTGACGCCCATGCAGCGCCTGCAACTGCCCAATCTAAATAAACAACAAAATAAATATCGAGCACTATATTAACAATATTAGTGACGAGTAATAAATAAAATGGACCTCGACCATAATGCACACCAAGCATCCACCCCAGTAACACTAAATTACATAATGCTGCTGGAGCACTAAAAATACGAATGCTAAAATACTGATAAGCTTGGGCAAGTACGTCGCCATTGGCGGCGGAGAGGTAAGCTATAGCGTGCTTTATTAATGGGGATAACACAATTAATAGCACAGCCACTGCGCTTGCAAGTAATAAGCTTCGTTTAAGTAAAGCGGCAAGTTGGGTTAAATCGTTTTTTCCGTATGCTTGTGCCACGAGTCCCGTGGTGCTCATTCTTAAAAAACCAGCAAGCCAAAATAAAATAGATATAACTGCAGAGCCAAGGGCAATACCCGCTAAGTAATGAGCGCTTCCTAAGTGCCCAATTACAGCAGTATCAACAATTCCTAACAACGGCACTGTGATATTTGATAGTATCATCGGACCCGCTAACAACAGCAAGCTTTTATGGTGTGCCTTATTATGTATAAGAAATTGTTTCATTTAGTGTTATTTATCCTCATTAGTGTATCTGTACGGGCTCAAGCAGCCGTTATTTTACAGTATCATCATGTTAGTGAAACCCTACCCGCTGTCACGAGCGTTAGCGCAAATACATTTACGGAGCATTTAAGCTATTTAAAAGAGCACAACTTTAACGTTATTCCTCTTAATGAGTTAATTAGCGCGCTTCAACAAGGTGAAACTTTACCTGATAAAACACTCGCCATCACCTTTGATGATGGTTATAACAATAACTATGAACAAGCTGCGCCTATTTTAGAAAAGTTTGGCTACCCGTACACTATCTTCGTAAATCCTAAATTAATAGACGAAGGCATGAATTACGTAATGGGGTGGGATAAGCTTAAAGAGTTATCTAAAAAAGGGGCATTAATAGCCAATCATAGCGGACAACATGATTACTTACACCTTAAGCTTGAAAACGAAACCGATGCACAATGGCAATCACGTATTAAGCAAGATATTCTTAGCTCTCAAAAGCGCATAAAAGAAGAAATAGGCCACGACTATAAATACTTAGCATACCCGTATGGTGAGTTTAATAACGAGCTGCAAGCACTCGTGAAAGAGCTTGGTTTTGTAGGTATTGGCCAGCACTCAGGCGCTGTAAATAAAGATTCTAATTTTAGCCGCTTACCGCGTTTTCCAGCATCAGGCTTTTACAGTAAACTAGAAACCCTTATTACTAAGCTTAACTCACGCGCGTTTAATATCACCAATTTAACTTATCAAGATAGCGTTACACAGCAAAATCCACCCACGCTCACAATTGAATTTAAGATGGGTGATTTTCATAAGAGCCAATTTGCCTGTTATGTATCAAGCGTAGGCCAAGCAGATTTAAAATGGATAACTAAAAATACTGTCGAAATAACCTCACCAAAGGTGCTTAATAAAGGGCGTTCTCGTTTTAATTGCACGGCCCCTTCTATTTCAAGCCCTGGTGATTACTTTTGGTTTTCGCAGCCTTGGGTAATAGAAGCGCCTAAACCTTAACAGCCTGATGTAAAAGCCGCTGGGTTATTTTATCCAGCGCAACTATCTCGTCAGCTGCATTTAGCTCAGCAGCTGCTTTAGGCATACCCCATACCACAGACGAATACTCATCTTGAGCCAAGGTATGTGCACCGTTTTGTTTTAGTGCAAGTAACCCTTTTGCGCCATCACTCCCCATTCCTGTTAGTATGGCTGCAACTACGTTTTTAGCCCCAGTTTCAACTAATGAGTTAAACAACACATCTACCGCAGGTTTATGTCTGTTCACCGGCTCGCCATCATCAAGCTGGCAATATAAGCTAACACCTCGTTTTTTAATACTTAAATGAAACCCACCCGGTGCTATATAAGCCCAGCCCGCGCTAAGCTTATCGCCATGTTCAGCTTCTTTCACATTTATCGTGCATGTACGATTCATTCGCTCAGCAAATGAAGCGCTAAACACTGGAGGAATATGCTGAGTAATTACAATTGGCGGGCAATTTTGTGGCATTTTAATAAGTACTTCTTTTATAGCCTCAGTCCCTCCCGTTGAAGCACCTATCGCTATTACTTTATTAAGTAAAAACTGAGAATGAGTATTAATAGGCTCATTTGTGACGACCGTTTTTTTATAGCTTCTTACTCTTGCTCCAGCAGCTATTCGCACCTTTTGTTGAACAAGTGATGCATATTGGCTCAATTGCTCTCTTACGTTATTAGTAGGCTTAGCTATAAAATCAACAGCCCCTAATTCGAGTGCTTCTAGTGTGATAGGAGAGCCTTTTTGTGTCAGTGTTGAAATCATCACTACTGGCATTGGTCTTAATCGCATTAGGTTTTTTAAAAAACTAATACCATCCATTTTTGGCATTTCTACGTCGAGCGTTAATACATCAGGACTGAGTTTTTTTATCATTTCGCGAGCTTCATAGGGATCCTCAGCACTCCCCACTACTGTAATGTCTTTAGCTTGTTGTAATATTTCAGTGAGTAAACGCCTAATTAAAGGGGAGTCGTCAATTATTAATACTTTAATCATGCATACTCCTAAAACAGCTCTATATCGGTTACTACTTCTTGCTTTTTAAGGTTTTGTAAGTAACGGACTTCGCGTTTTTCAATCGTATTATTATGTAGGTTTTTAAGTTTTTTCATATGAACTTTACCGGTATTCGGATGAAAAAATATTTTCCGCGGCCACGGCCCCCCCATATCATGGGCAACTAGATTTAATGCCTCTTCTTTAATATACGCTGCTGCAAAACTAATATTACCCAACCCTATATCAGTCATCGCACTAATAATTTTCCCCCCGCCAAAAAGTTTTACTTTTAGGTTACACCGAGACGCGCCATTTTTTAAAACTTCGTTTATAAGATACTCCATAGCCCAATTACCGTACCGACAACTTAAACTATGCGCATTTTTAAGTTCTACTCCCTTTTGAATTGGTAACATAAAGTGATTCATCCCGCCAATACCAAGTACTTCATCGTATACACAAGCCGCAATACACGAACCCAGAACTGTAGAGATCAGTTCATTATTTTTAGAAACATAAAACTCACCCGGAAGTACTTTAGCTACAACGCTACCTCGGCCCGAATCCCAATATCGTTTAATGTGTTCAAAGTTAGGTAATACCGGCCTAAACTCAGCGTGCATTTTGTCCCTTTTGGTACATAGTTTTCCCTAAGTTTTTGAATTGTGAATGCTCTTTACCCATACTTTCTGAGTGACCTAAAAACAAATAACCTTGTTCATTTAATATATTAGCGTAGCGCTTAAAAAGCTGATCTTTTGTTTCTTTATCAAAGTAAATAACAACATTACGACATAAAATAAGATCAAATGATCCTTTCATTGGCCAGTCTTGCAATAAGTTTAAACGCTTAAAAGAAATAGACTCTTTTAGTTTATCTCTAACTTTATAATTTTCACCGTCTTTGCTTTTTAAAAACCAACGCTTAAGTTGCACGTCATCTAAGCCATTAACATTCGCTGCGGTGTAAATACCTTTTTGTGCTTTTGCCAATACATTAGAATCTAAATCGGTTGCTAGTATTTTTACATCCCAATTGCTCGGAAATGCGTTATTTAAAGTCATCGCCAAACTGTAAGGCTCTTCCCCTGTGGAGCAACCTGCAGACCAGATTCTTACTCGCTTACTGTTTTTATTTGCCTTTAAAAGAGCAGGAACAAGCTCAGATTTTATAAATTCAAAGTGATGTATTTCACGAAAAAAAGACGTTAAGTTCGTTGTTATCGCATTAATAAAGGCATCAAACTCCTGATCTTTATGACTATTCAGATACTCTAAGTAATCTTTAAAATCAGTTAATTTACGCTCCCTAATACGTCTTGCTAAGCGTGAATAAACCATCTCTCGCTTATGATCCCCTAATACAATTCCACATGCGCTGTAAACTAAGCTGGCAATTTCCTTAAAGTCGCGGTCGGTACACAAAAACTCTTTCATTGTTCGCTCTCAATTAAACCTAACGCTAACAAGTAGTGCCTCGCTGTAACTATTTATTAGACGAGGCATAAAAAGGCTAAATATTAAAACTCTTCCCACTCATCAGCTGAGTCTACAAAGTTATCGCCCCTGGGCTTATTACTCACAAAACGACTTTGCGGCTCATGAGATAGTTCAGGGGTTCGCATAGTTGATGACATCATTATCATCTCTTGCTGATCTACTGAGAAAAAGTTAAGTAATCGGCGCATCTCATTAGCTTGCTCAGCCATAGACTCACCAGCAGCAGAGGCTTGCTCTACTAGAGCGGCATTTTGTTGCGTCATTTCGTCCATTTGAGAAATAGCTTTATTAACTTGTTCAATACCTGCACTTTGCTCTTCAGATGCCTCTGTAATATCAGAAATCATTTGCGTCACTCTTTGCACCGACACAACAATCTCTTTAAGTGTAGCGCCCGACTCATTAACTAATTGAGAGCCATCAGCTACTTTGCCTACACTATCTCGTATTAACTCTTTAATTTCTTTCGCTGCGCCCGCAGAGCGCTGCGCTAAGTTACGAACCTCACCTGCAACAACCGCAAAGCCTCGACCTTGTTCACCGGCTCTTGCTGCCTCCACTGCGGCATTAAGCGCTAATAAATTCGTTTGAAACGCTATTTCGTCTATTACACCGATAATATCTGCAATTTTTTTGCTCGACTCATTAATTGCCGACATGCTCGTAACTGCTCTATTAACAACTTCACCACCTTGAATCGCTTTTTCACAGGTTTCTTCTGCTAAGTCGTTTGCTACTTTTGCGTTATCAGCATTTTGACGAACGGTACTGGTCATTTCCTCCATACTTGAAGCGGTTTCTTCAAGTGACGAGGCTTGCTCTTCTGTACGTTGGCTTAAATCAGCATTACCTTGAGAGATTTCCTCTGCACCACTGGCTACTAACGTTGCCGATGAATTAATGCGATTAATCACTTCTGTTAATTTATCTGCCGTTGCATTTGCGTCGCGTTTAAGCTTATCAAAAGAACCTTTGTATTCTTTTTCAATACGTTTTGATAAATCACCACTTGCCATCGCATCGAGCATATTGCCAGTGTCGGCAACGGCATCATCAACTATTTTAACTAAGCTATTTAACCCTTGGGTCAAACGTAAAAAGAACCCTTCCTTCCCATCTTCCGCTACTCTTGTATCTAATTCGCCATTACCTGCAGCGCCAATAAGCTCAGCGATTTCTTTTTCAAGCGCAACTTCATTGGTTCTATCTTCCCACTCAACAATGGTGCCTAAATGCTTTCCGTCTTGACTGATCCAAGGTGAAGCAATCAAGGTAAAAGTGACACCTGCTAACAGTAGCTCGGCTTTATAGGGCTTATCTAGGTTTTTTAATAAATCACGTTGATGATTAGGGTGCTTATGAAAATCATCAACACAGGTGCCAATTAAATTATCAACAGAAAAGCTTGGCAATACGGTTTGTAATTCTTTTTCGCGGACTTTTAGCATTTGCTGAACACGGTCGTTCACAAATACTATTTTAAGGTTTTCATCAGCAATCATTACGTTTGCTTGGCAAACTTTAAGCGCATTTGCTAAATCGGCTGCTTTGCGAGATGCTTTTTCAAGCTCTTTTTGTTCAGTAATATCAGATGCATATTTAATCACTTTAAACGGCTTGCCGTTCATATCATAAATTGGGTTATAAGATGCTTGAATCCAAACCTCCTGACCCTGCTTTCCTATTCTTAAATATTCCCCAGAATCAAATTCACCGCGACCTAGTTTGGCCCAAAATTCTTTATATTCGATACTATTTGCATGTTCGGGATCAATAAAAAGCCTATGGTGCTGGCCTTTAATCTCGCTAAGTTGATAGCCAAGCGCATTTAAAAAGTTATCATTGGCATCAATAATAGTGCCATCTAAATTAAATTCGATAACCGCTTGAGATTTACTTATAGCACTAATTTGCCCTGAAGCTTCTGCTGTTATTAACTTTTGCTCAGTCACGTCGGTGGCAAACTTAACTACTTTTAATACTTGCCCTTGCTCATCAACAATTGGGTTATAAGTTGCTTGGATCCATACCTCAGCTCCACCTTTTGCATTACGCTTAAACTCATCTGAGATAAACTCGCCATTACGCAGGCGTTGCCAAAAGTTTTTATAATCGTTGCCCTGAGCTTCATCTGGGTCAACAAACATCGAGTGATGCTGGCCTTGAACCTCCTCAAGACGATAGCCCATCGCGTTTAGAAAATTCATATTTGCAGTAATTATTTTTCCGTTAGGTTCAAATTCAATCACCGCTAATGATTTATTCAATGCGTCTACAATTAAATCATTACTTGATTTTGACTGCTTTGGATTACTAAACCATCCCATGCTCATCACCACCTTTAAGTTTATTATTCATTTAGTTTCTATTTGCTAAATATTCATTGTTTTTTGCAGGTCAATTAGCGCTACCATTTTTTCACCAACATTCACCAACCCAGCTACATATTCACAATTACTCGATTCAGACAAACTAGGAACTGCTTTAGCATCTTGCTCCGCAATACTGTAAACATCAGAGACGGCATCAACAGCAACACCTATAATTTTACTACCTAGTTCAAATTCTATTTTGACAACGATAACCACCGTTAATGGTCCATAGTCGACACTTGGTAATCCAAAGCGTAACCGTAAATCAATAATTGGCACTATTGTTCCGCGTAAATTAATAACGCCTTTTACAAATTCAGGTGCATTGGGCAGTACTGTAATTTCTTCCCAACTGCGAATTTCTTGTACTGTTAAAATATCAACGCCATATTCTTCATCAGCCATAATAAAAGTTAAAAACTGTTTTACACCTTGCTGTTGCTGAAGATTTAATTGGTTACTTAACTGGCTTTGATCTGAGCTCATAACGCCTCCAAAGTGGCTTGCGTTTCAATAGTTAGTTCTTGGCTACCTGGCTTTTTTAAGCCTGAGAGCTTTATCAAGCCGCTAATGTCCACAATCAGCGATACACGCCCATCTCCTAAAATAGTGGCTCCCGATACGCCATCCACTTTATGGTAGTTTGCCTCTAAACTTTTAATAACAACCTGCTGTTGAGACAGTAAATCATCAACTAATAAACCCACCTTTTGGTTATCTGTTTCTACAACAACAAGCAGCGTTTTATCGAGTGATTCAATAGCATTTTTATGATTAAAAATATCGTAAAGCCTTAAAATAGGAATGTATTCGTCTCGAAGCCTCAATACATCAAGGCTTTTACCCACTCGACTCACTTTTGCAATATCAATTTGCAGTGACTCCACAATAGAAATGAGCGGAATAATATAAGTATGCTGAGCCACCTTAACTAATTGCCCATCTAAAATAGCGAGAGTAAGGGGTAATCTAATAGTAAACGTAGAACCAACACCGGGCGCTGAGGTTACTTCCACTGAGCCATTTAATGATTGGATATTTCGCTTAACAACATCCATCCCAACTCCACGTCCAGATAAGTCACTTACCTCATCCATTGTCGAAAAGCCCGGCATAAAAATAAGCTCATTTATTTCATCGTCACTGAGATGGTTATCAGCTGAGATTAATTCGTTAGCGATGGCTTTTTCTTTTATTTTTTTTGTATTTAACCCTTGTCCATCATCCATTATTTCAATAACGATGTTTCCACCCTGATGAAATGCATTTAAGGTTACTGTGCCAACGGGATCTTTACCTGCCGCCAGTCTTTGCTCAACAGTCTCTAACCCATGATCAAGTGAGTTCCTTACTAAATGCACCATAGGGTCAGATATTTTTTCCATTACTGTTTTATCAAGCTCGGTTTGCTCTCCGATCAGCTTTAGCTCAACCTGCTTATTTAGCTTTTGCGCTATATCTCGCACCAATCGAGGAAAACGACTAAATACAAAATTAATTGGGAGCATACGAATACGCATCACATTTTCTTGTAAATCACGCGTATTATGTGCAAGTTGTGCTAAGCCTTCTTGTAGTAAAGTGATTGTGGCTGGTGTGATTTCTTGTTCGCTGAGTTGATTTAGCATGGCTTGTGTAATAACAAGTTCACCTACCATATTTATTAACGAATCAACTTTATCAATGCCAACACGTATAGAGGTAGACTCTGGTGTACTTGCAGGTTTTTTATCTTTATTAGCAACGGGTTGCTGTGGCTTACTTGGTAACTCAGCTACTTTTATTGAATCGGGTTCTTCAAGCTCAACAGCTTTAGGTATCTCATCTTGATTAGGTGGAATTGGCTCATCATTACCAAATAAGCCGCCACATAATTCAACTTTTATATCGGCATCGTCTTCAACCCATTCAAACACTTCTTTTATGGCTTTTTCATCATGGCTAGTGCTTAAAAAAAAGCGCCAATGTAAAAAACATTCATCACTACTTAAATCGGTGATTTCTGGAACTTCATCGTAAAATACTGTGGTTTCTAACTCACCTAGCTCTTCAAGCTCACTGATCATATACAGTGGCTCGTTTCCTGTTTTAAATAAATGATGATGAGGTTTAAAGTCTATTTGATAGGTATTACTACTTGTTTGCTCTTCACAGCTTTGAGGTTTATTCTCATGTGTTTCATTTTTCATTCCAAGTACATGTTCAAATTGTACTTTTAACAAATCTGCTTCGGTTAAATCTGGCTCTTGTTCACCTTGAAGTGCAGCAAGTAAAGCGCGTAAGCAATCCACAGCTTTGAGTAACAAATTAACATGCTCGGTACTAAGCTCTCGTTCACCTTGGCGAATTTGATCGAGTAATGTTTCAAGTACATGAGTAAAGTCAGCAACGGAGCTAAAACCAAATGTCCCACTGCCTCCTTTTATTGAGTGAGCAGCTCTAAAAATAGTGTTGATAGTTTCTAAATCTTCCTCACCTGGCACTAAGTTTAATAGCTCAGCCTCCATGGTATCTAGGCCTTCAAAACTCTCTTCAAAGAAAACTTCAAAAAATTGACTTAAATCTATACTCACACTGCGCTCCTTAGCGAATAACTTTTTTAATTACCGCTAGTAGCTGATCGGGATTAAATGGTTTAACAATCCAGCCTGTTGCCCCAGCAGCTTTACCTTCTACTTTTTTTTCTAAACCCGACTCAGTTGTAAGCATCAGTAATGGTGTAAATTTATAACTAGGCAAAGTACGCAGCTCTCGTATTAATGTAATTCCATCCATTATTGGCATGTTTACATCTGAGATCACGGCATCAAAGTCTTGCTGCTTGGCAATAGCGAGAGCTTCACTGCCATCTTTAGCTTCGGTTACATCAAACCCTGCGGTTTTTAATGTAAAGCTCACCATTTGACGCATCGATGCTGAGTCATCAACCGCTAAAATTCTTTTCATATATACCCCTAACTTTTACTTTCGGTTGTTAAGTATTGGCTTAAGCCAAGTTTATTGATTGTATGTGTTAAGGCCTCGCTACTGCCTACCCAAATGATTTTGTGCTGTATGGTAAGTAGGTGTTTTTGTAAGGCGCATAAAAGTTGAATTGAGGCAGTATCAGCAGAAATTACATCGTTAATATCAAGACAGATATCATCGTTGCTATTGAGTTCGTGCAGTAAATCTTGATGTAGTGTTTCAACTTGCGTAATAACAAGTTCGCTCGGAAGTTTTAGCATTTTGTAGGTGCATTCCCTGTCAATTCAATTCATAACAAAAGCTTAGCCCTAGTTATTAAAATTGCCATAAAATGCTTAATTAAATTTAAATCGTCGTTAAAAAACAAAAAAAGGAGCCTAAAGCTCCTTTCAAATTGGTAAAAAGTAAAAACTAGTTTTTGTAGTAATCGGCTATTTTTTTAAACTCTTGCGTTAAAATCGTCGCGTTAATTAATGGCACACTACCTTGTTTAAATTCTGGTTTAAAAATAGCTCTAACGGCTCCATTTTGATCAACCATAGCGACCGAAGCACTATGATCAACTGCATATTCTGATTCACTACTATCGCTAATCGCGTAAATTAAACCAAGCTCTCTAACAACAGGAAAAAGGTGTTTATGTTCCCCTGATACAGCTAAAAAGTCAGGATTAAAGTAATCTATATATTGCTTTCGTTTAGCTGGTGTATCGCGTTTTGGATCAACCGATAAAAACCAAATTTGTAGCGGATAATCTGCCTGTAAGTTTTTATAAACAGCATTTAACTTAGCAAGTGTTAATGGACAAATATCTGGACAGCTTGTGTAGCCTAAAAATACTAAATTCCACTGTCCTACAAATTGTTGCTTAGTCACTAATTCACCACGCTGATCATTTAACGTAAAATCAGACAGTGGCTTTGCATTTTCGTAAACTAATGCATCTACATCTGGCGGACTATTTTCATTTGAGCATGCTGATAAAAACAAAACTAAAACAACAATTAATCCAAGCCATAACTGCTTCATAAAGGGAGCCATTTATCTATAAATAAGATTACAAAGAGTACCATTAAATGAATAATCGAAAAACGGAATAAGTCCATTGCAGTCTCATCATTTCCAGCAATTTTTAATTTGACGGCTTTATATATAAACACTGCATTTAATACACACGCACCTATTAAATATATTAATCCAGACATACCAATTAAATAAGGTAATACGCAAACTACAGCGAGTAAAACGGAGTAGGCAACGACGCACGTTTTACAAAAGTCGATTCCATGGGTTACTGGTAACATAGGAATTTTAGCGCGTTCATAATCACTTTTTCGTGCTATAGCCAGCGCCCAAAAGTGTGGCGGAGTCCAGGTAAATATTATCATTACGAGTAACCAAGGGGCTGCTGCCATTTGGTTTGTTTCTGACACCCAACCTAATAATGGAGGCATTGCGCCAGCCAACCCACCTATAACAATATTTTGCGGCGTTGCACGCTTTAAAAATGATGTATAAACAAATGCATAACCTACCAATGCAAATAACGTTAATATAGCGGTTAAGGTATTAGCGCACACCATCAGCATAATAAAACCCGCAACCCCAATAACAGCTGCAAAACAAAGCGCATGTGTTTTACTTAAACGCCCTTTAGCCACAGGGCGATGACGAGTCCTTGCCATTTTTGAGTCTATCTCACTATCAACCACATGATTAATAACCGCTGCAGCAGCAGAAAGTAGCCCTATACCTAACAAGCTAATAAACTGTACAGCCATACCTCGCCCTACATCAGGAGCCAGCGCTAAACCAACCCAAGCTGTTAGTACCAGCATGGCTACCACTTTAAATTTACTAATTGCTAAGTAGTCTTGTAGCAAATTATGAGTACGCGAAATTAGCGATTGAGCATTAACGGGTAGCAGTATTTTTTTATCAATTATAAGTGCCATTATATTTCCCCTTTATGTGCGTGATTTTAGGTAATAACACAACCTAACCATGCTTAATAATAGTATGGCAGCCATCAAGTTATGCGCCAATGCAACTCCCAACGGAATATGCCAATGTACTAAAATAAGCCCTAAGCTAATTTGGCAAAGCAGAACAAGTAATACACTCACCACGCAATTTTTAATTTTTTTAGAGTACGCTTGGCTGTATATTTTCCACATAATTAGCGCCAGAACGATGCAAGTAACCAGTGCCCAAATGCGGTGTAATAAATGAATAGACATACGCGCTTGCTGCGATAACACACCAAACTCATAATTACTGTGCTCAAGTGGTAATTGAAATACGCTACTCAATGAAAACGGTTGTGCGTAATTACACAATGGCAAACCACTACAATGAGGAGCGGCGTAATTTGCAGCCAGCCAACCACCTAGTGCAATTTGGATAATTAATACACTGAGCGCTACTAAACTTAAAGCAAAATAGCGTTTTGCGCCGCTATCGCCACCCATAATAGGTTTTGCGGTTAGCCGTAAATATAAAAGCGTTATAAGTGACAAAATACTAAAGCCACCTAATAAGTGGCCCATTACAATAAGCGGCTGAAGGTTCATGGTTACTGTCCACATACCAAGGGCAGCCTGAAATACCACGAGTAGAAGTAAAGCCAAAGGCAATTTAACTGGCGTAGTTGGATATTGGCGTTTTAAAAAAGCCAACACAAATAAACCTAAAATAAGTAAGCCTAAAGCACCTGCAAAGTAGCGATGAATCATTTCTTTCCACGCTTTTGCGGTTTCGAACATCATATCGGGGTAGCTTTGAGTTGCTAAGGCTATGTCAGCCTCATGCTTAGGTACCGTTAAAAAGCCATAACAACCAGGCCAATCGGGGCACCCTAATCCTGCATCACTTAAGCGGGTGTACGCACCTAAAGCAACTACAATCAAAGCGAGTAATCCTGTTATTAATACTAAGTTTTTATAATTTTTATACATCAGATACTCCAACTTAAGCTCAACTTAGTTAGCTAGAACGAGAATAGTTAAGTAATTTTTTTAGATCTTTTAATAACCCTTTTTGTACTAAACGGTTTTCTTGTGGCTCGACCTTAAAGGGATATTCAAGTACCACTAACCCCATATGATCAATTAAATATAAACTTGCAGGATTTAAACTCTGTTGTTCGGTAATAATTTTCCATGGTAGATTTTTATTGTCGGGGCTTCCCATTACAGCCATATCAACCTTGCCTTGGTTTTTACCAAGTGCCACATATAAGTTATTAAGTGCATTGAGTTGTTCGCTGCATGGGGTGTTACATTCGTTTGAATAATTAAGTGCGATAGTCCATTGTTTGGGATTATTTTGCGGCCAATTTTTAAGTTTTATTTCTTGGCTTAAAAACTCGCCATTATTAGTAATTGCAGTAGGCAACCAATCAAACTTTAATGCGCCATATGCCAAAATTAATGGGATAGCGCAGCAACCCACAAACAATAAAAGGGGATTATTTTTCATTATGTGTCCTTTTTTTACTCGCAAAAATAGCCACAACAGCACATGCAACAGCAATTAAAAACCATTGCAAGGCGTAGGCATTATGCTTTTGAGGGCTCATAACAACGGCCTCATAATGAGGTATTGCAATCTCATCACCAGTACCTTGTCTGTAAGCCATAAAATTAATTAATGATTGCTGGCTTTGGGTGCTCAGCATATTCAATTCGATAGATTGGATTCTTGTAGGTAAGTCGTTATTTGTAGTTTTATCTTCAAGCGTAAAGCTACTTAGGTTATTTTCTTTTATTTGCGCTTTAAGAATAAAAACACCTGTAGGCAGAGTAACCTTTGGCAGTGTATCTCTAGATATAGGCGCTTTTACCCATCCTAAATTAACTAAAATCACTTTTTCTTCGCTATCTGGCTTTAGTAAAGCAAGTAGGTCGTACCCTACTTGTCCGTTATAAACTTGATTATCTAAAAGCCAATATTGGTTTTGTACAAACCGCCCTTTTAACTCAACCAATACACCAGTTTTGTTCCAGCTATCAGGCAAGTTAAGTAATTGAGACCAGCTCATCACACCACGAGTCTGTTGCTTAGCTATGGCGGTTAGCTGTTGCTGCTTTTGCTCACCTCGCTCCAACTGCCAAAACCCTAATCGCACACACACAAGTACAACAACCACAACCATACAAAGTGTGATTAGTGAGCTAAGCTTTTGTTTGTGCCATAAAACTAACTGCATAAAGGGTCAACTCAGTGATTATTAAAATTATTATCGTACTGTTGTTAATATTTATACTTTTTAACTTATTTAGAGCATTGTTTATTATGGTGTCAGGGAAAACAGGGGGACGACCTATGTCTCACTTTTTAGGTCGTCGCGTATTGTTTTCGATCGTTGTTTTAGTTGTTGTTATTGCAGCGCTTAAACTTGGTTTTATTAAAGCAAATAATTCGCCAATAAACGCTACAGCACATATACAAATACAAACAAACACAGCCACACCACATCAACAAAGTGCCAATACCAAGCAGCTGCTTGAAAAGCAAAGTGCTTATCTTTAGTAAAGTGCCCTTTTAATATCCGTAAAAATATTACAAATAAAAGTACGGTTCCTAGCGTTACATGCATGCCATGAAAACCAGTCAATAAAAAGAACGTATTACCGTAAATACCCGCATCTAGCGTTAGATTAAGGTCATTATATGCATGCATGTACTCCTCAACTTGCAGCCCTAAAAAGCAAACGCCCAATAAAATAGTAGCGCCTAAAAAAACCTTAAGTGGAGTGCGTTTATTGTTTTCCATCGCTACGTGGGCAAAATGTAAAGTAACTGAGGAGGTAAGCAGTATTAAGGTATTTATAAGTGGTAAGCCTTGCCAGCCCATAGCTTGAGTAGTTTCGCCAGCAGGTGTTGAAACAAGCGGCCAAACGGCTTCAAAAGTAGGCCATAATACCTCGTTAGTCATTGCATTATTGCCTGCACCTCCAAGCCAAGGTACCGACAATACGCGTGCATAAAAAAGCGCACCAAAAAAGGCCATAAAAAACATAACTTCAGAAAAAATAAACCAGCTCATACCTTGTCTAAAAGAGCGATCCATTTGTGCTGAGTACAAACCTTGGTCCGATTCACTAATTACATTTTTAAACCAGCTAAACAGCATATACACAAGCACAGCAATACCGGCATAAAGCAGATAAACCCCGCTACCACCTTCTTTACCTACACTCATAACAGTCAAGCCTGCCCCTACTGCAATAAAAAACAATGCAACAGCACCTACAATAGGCCACGGGCTTTGCTCTGGTACGTAATAATGCTCAGATTCTTGATTCATTTTATTTACTCCTAGTTTCACACTAGTTTAAAAAGCTAGTTATTACTTGCCACCAGCTGTTCACTAATATCAAATACGGTATAAGATAAAGTTAATTCTTCAATGTCGCTTGGCAGTGCGGTATCAACATAAAAAAGCAATTTAAATTCAAGCTCTTCCCCTGCTTTTAGAGGTTGCTGATCAAAGCAAAAACAAGCTATTTTATGTAAATACTTTGCCGCTTTACCTGGCGAGACTGATGGTACAGCCTGCATTACTTTATCCAGATTGCTATTATTTTTAGCACTAAACATTACTTCACGCATTGCACCGGGTTTTACCACTACACTGTATTCTTTTGATTTAACTTCAAACGGTGCACCACTTTGTGCGTGAGTAGTAAAGCTAACGCCAACTTCTCGGTTTTGTACTATTTGTGTACTTTGCTCTGCTTGCTCAAGCGAAGGCTTCCCATTAAGCCCTGTTACATCACAAAACACGTCATATAATGGTACTAAAGCAAAGGCAAAGGCAAACATGCCTATGCAAATAAGTACCAAACGTTTGAGTAGCGGTGCGTGTGTCATTACTTAATAACCGGCGGCGTAGAAAAAGTATGATATGGCGCTGGAGAGTCAACTTCCCACTCAAGGCCTTCTGCCCCTTCCCATACTTTTGCAGGCACTTTATCACCGCCACGCGCGCATTTAATTACCACAGCTACAAACAACAATTGCGATAAGCCAAAGGCAAACCCACCAATACTTATGATTGCGTTAAAGTCGGCAAATTGAAGAGCGTAATCGGGAATTCGACGCGGCATACCGGCAAGCCCCACAAAATGCATAGGAAAAAACAGTACGTTCACACTCACCAGCGATAGCCAAAAATGCCATTTAGCTAACGTGATATTAAACATGTTGCCTGTCCATTTGGGCAGCCAGTAATAAGCCCCTGCCATTATCGAAAATACAGCCCCTGTTACTAATACATAATGAAAATGCGCCACTACAAAATAAGTATCGTGATATTGAAAATCAGCAGGTGTAATTGCCAGCATCAATCCCGAAAAACCACCCAAGGTAAACAGCACAATAAACGCAATACTAAAAAGCATTGGCACCTCAAAAGTTATTGAGCCTTTCCACATTGTGGCAACCCAATTAAATACTTTTACTCCAGTAGGTACCGATATAAGCATGGTCGCGTACATAAAAAACAACTCGCCAGCGACCGGCATCCCAGTGGTAAACATATGATGAGCCCAAACAATAAAGCTCAATAGTGCTATAGAGGATGTGGCGTATACCATTGAGGCATAGCCAAAAAGTTTTTTACGAGAAAAGGTAGGTACTATTGTAGATATAATGCCAAAGGCAGGAAGAATCATTATGTATACTTCAGGGTGACCAAAAAACCAAAAAATGTGTTGGAACATCACCGGGTCGCCACCGCCTGCAGCATCAAAAAAGCTGGTAGCAAAGTACTTATCGGTAAGCACCATAGTTACCGCTCCTGCAAGTACAGGCATTACCGCTATTAATAAAAAGGCAGTAATTAACCACGTCCATACAAATAAGGGCAACTTCATCCATGTCATGCCGGGGGCACGTAAGTTCACTATGGTCACAATCACATTGATTGCGCCCATTATTGAGCTAATCCCCATAATATGTACGGCAAATACAAACAATGCAGTATTGTCATTACTGTATGTTGTGGACAGTGGTGCATAAAAAGTCCAACCAAATGCAGGACCCCCACCAGGCATAAATAACGATGCCAATAGGATTAAAAACGCAAACGGTAAAATCCAAAAGCTCCAGTTATTCATTCTTGGCAATGCCATATCTGGCGCGCCAATCATGAGTGGTATCATCCAGTTAGCAAGGCCTGTAAAGGCTGGCATAACCGCACCAAACACCATAATTAAACCATGCACTGTGGTCATTTGATTAAAAAAGTGAGGGTCGACCAACTGTAAACCTGGTTGAAATAATTCAGCTCTGATCACCATGGCCATTCCACCACCAATTAAGAACATGGTCAGCGAAAAAATTAAATATAAACTACCTATATCTTTATGATTAGTTGTGTAAAGCCAGCGTTTAAAACCTTTAGCTGGGTGATGAGCATGATGAGCTTCATTGGCGTTAGGTTGTTCTACTATGCTACTCATTAGTTCGCCTCCACTTTGGCATCAAGAGCTGCCTGTATTTGACTCGGTTGAATAACATCACCCGTATCATTACCCCACGCATTACGTTTATAAGTAATAACCGCAGCTAATTGCTTTATAGATAACTGTTTGGCAAATGCTTGCATTGCCGTACCGGGTCGTCCATGGATAACTACATCAATGTGATCTTTTATATCGCCAAGCACTATCGGGCTGCCTTTAAGTGCAGGAAATACACCCGGTAACCCCATGCCCGTAGGCTGATGGCACGCTGCACAATTAGCCATATATACTTGTTCGCCTAAAGTCATTAACTCTTCTTTTGGGAGGGTTTTATCAAGTAATGCGGCATCTGCTAATGCTGCTTTTTGTTTAGCCTGCTTTGCATCTGCAAGCCATGTTTTAAAATCAGCTTCAGATTTAGCGACCACCACAACGGGCATAAAGCCATGGTCTTTACCACACAACTCAGCACATTGGCCTCGGTAAGTACCTTCTTCGTTTATGTTCGTCCATGTTTCATTTATAAAGCCGGGGTTCGCATCTTTTTTAACTGCAAAATCAGGTACCCACCAAGAGTGAATAACATCATCAGAAGTCATTAAAAATCGTACTTTTTGATTTATTGGCAGTACAAGAGGCTTATCAACCTCAAGTAAGTAGTTAGGGTTTTTATCTGCAAGATTCGCTATTTCATCTTGCGGGGTAGATAAAATAGAGTAGAACTCTACATCTTCGCCCATATATTCATAATGCCATTTCCATTGCGAACCCGTAATTTTAATAGTGAGATCAGCTTTGCTGGCATCTTCCATTGCAATAAGGGTTTTAGTGGCTGGTACTGCCATAGCAATTAAAATAACAAACGGAATTGCAGTCCAAAGTATTTCTACTTTAGTGCTTTCGTGAAATTGGGCAGGTACAGCCCCTTTAGATTTACGGTGATGAATAAGTGCCCAAAACATAATTGCGAACACTATCACCCCAATCACACAACATATTATAAATATGGTCATGTGCAGCTGATATACATTATTGCTTATATCGGTTACGCCTTTGCGCATATTGTATTGGCTGTTAGCCAAAACTGGGTGCGAAAAAACACATAATATAAGCCACAAGGTAGAGGTCAGTTTACCCATGTGACGGCTCCTTTGATGCTATTGCGAATGCAAAGCGAAGAGGCATACGGCTTAAACGCCAATTCGTTATTTTTATTTTTTTAGCCAATCTTATTTAATATTGATTGGTTTTGCTGCGCCAACAACGAGTTTGTGTATATTGTGTGTTCTCAAAACTAAAAAGCTGTGAGTTATTATTAGCTCAGCACATTAACAATTAGCTAAAAAACGAACAACAAGCAAGTTTTAGTATAAAAAACAATCAGGTGATATTGAATAATTAATAAAAAATCGGTAATCAACTGGGCAACAGGAAGTTCAAAATATGAGCAAAACAAAGGGGTTTAACGCATTCGGAGGGGGAAAATATAAGTGCAAAAAAGTTTACAGCTTAAATAGTCAGTGGGCTGTTTACGCCCTATTTTTTAGTACAAATTTTAAAACAAAAATGCGTACTAATTAGTACGCATTTATAAAGCTGCTTGTTTAAAAGCTATTTTTAAAGTCACATCCAATCAGCGTTTCTTATAACGCCAACGGCTAAGCCTTCAATATTAAAAGACTCATTCTCAAGATCTACTTCAATAGAGTCAAAATCGTCGTTTTCAGCATGAAGTAATACTTTACGACCCGCTTTCTCAAGACGTTTTACAGTTACGTCTTCGTCTAGGCGAGCAACAACAACTTGTCCATTTTCAGCGGTTTGAGTACGATGTACAGCAAGTAAATCACCATCCATAATACCAATATCTTTCATGCTCATACCGTTAACGCGTAGTAAAAAATCTGCAGCCGGTTTAAACATTAATGGATCGATTTTGCAGTGACTTTCAACGTGCTCTTGCGCCAAAATAGGTGAACCAGCAGCAACACGCCCTATAAGCGGTAAACCTAATTGTTCTGGCTCTTCTTCTTCAATTAATTGAATACCACGGCTTGCACCTGGTTTCATCTTAATTACGCCTTTTTTAGCAAGTGCTTTTAAATGTTCTTCAGCAGCATTGGCACTTTTAAAACCTAATGTTTGCGCTATTTCAGCACGTGTAGGAGGCATACCAGTGTCTTTAATAAAAACTTTAATTAGTTCGAGTATTTGAGCTTGGCGGTTCGTTAATGGTCGCATACAACTGGTTTTCCATACAGTACATTTAACTGTGAGTATATACAGTTAAATAAAAATCGCAAA
Organism: Pseudoalteromonas sp. SG43-8; assembly: GCF_014164245.1. Lineage (NCBI taxonomy): Bacteria > Pseudomonadati > Pseudomonadota > Gammaproteobacteria > Alteromonadales > Pseudoalteromonadaceae > Pseudoalteromonas > Pseudoalteromonas sp. SG43-8. The sequence continues at coordinate 84,393 of NZ_JACJEX010000013.1, forward strand.
TTTAAATTAAGCCTTAAAATAGCTAAAGTAATTTCACTTGTGTACATTTTAGGGATATAACTAAAGCTAAGTTTATAAATGATTAAAAATGCAAAGGAGACATTATGAGTATTTGGTACCAGCCCATCACCTTAGAGCTGTGCAAGCAGTTAGAACAAGGCATTAATGGCCAAGGAACATTAATGAAAACTATGGGGATAGAAGTCACAGAAATTGGCGATGATTATTTGGTTGCCACAATGCCGGCAATTCCTGAGCATCATAACCCAATGGGCATGGTTCACGGCGGTGCTAACGTTGTACTTGCCGAAACAGTTGCCAGCTATGCCGCTAACTTTGTTGTCGATTTTACTAAATTTTACTGTGTAGGGCAGGAAATTAGCGCAAGTCATTTAAAAGCATCTCGCAACGGCACTTTAACAGCAACGGCAAGAGCGTTTCATATTGGCAAACGTAGTTCAGTATGGGAAATAAAAATTACAAATAGCCGCAATGAGCTGTGCTGCGTATCAAAAATGACCGCAGCAGTCGTAGAGCGAAGATAGTTACTTTTCGATTGGGTAAATGGTAATTTCCATACCCGCACCAATCGCAGATATACGCAATAATGTATCTGCATCTAAGGCTTGATTAAAGCACTTAGGAGAAGTCCCTGATTCAAAACCAATATCAAACGTTCTACGTGAACAGCTTAACCATTGCTTTAGCGCATTACGCGAACACGATTCAATAAGCTCACATATATGGTTTATGGCTTTATCAGGTGTGCTCACCTCACCTGTAGCTTCAATACGCGCTAGTTGACGGTATTCGTCTTTGTCATAATGTAAAATCGTCGCGACTTTTTTCAAGTCCGCCACTAGCAAACTAATATCTTGCTTTGATTCAAGCTCAAGATCTACATTTAAAAATTGAATTTCCGACATCGTTTCGTATTTATCCTCTAATAATTTCATTGCAAACTTTAACGCAGTTTTACCGTTATACCAAATCAACTATGCTCTATTAACCACTTTATATGGATATTTCGCAGCTTTTAAGTATTTTTTAGCATTTAAAGCTAGCTGGATATCAAATATTCAGCTCAATTAAACAGATAAGTCATGTTAGGAATTTAAGTGTAATCTTTTTTATTTTTAAATGATTACAGTAAGCTATAGTTTAAACTGCGACAAAATGTCGCAGTAACTTATCCTATTAATGTAATAAACTAGCCTCTAAAAATAATAAGACTAAAACATGAATAAAAAAATATTTAAGCATGCTCGCAAGTTACATAAATGGTTAGGTTATTTATTAGCACTACAAATTTTAGCATGGTTACTAGGTGGTTTAATTATGAGTGCAATCCCTCTTGATAAAGTTCATGGGGAGCATCTTGCTACACGTACTCTCAATAATCCATTTACGCAGGCTGATTATATTGCTTCCCTTGACGATATTGCCTCTCAGGTGGTTAATCCAACACAAATAATTTTTGAGAACTTCTTAACTACACCACTTATTACTGTCTTTAGTAATAACGAGCAGCAAAGCTTCAATGGCATAACAGGCCGACCATTTGAACCGCCAACTAAAATACAAATTACCGCAAATGCTAAAGCACACTTACTTATTGATGCTCAAGTAACAAGCGCTGTACTACTAAAGCAAGGTACGCGAGAAGTTGGATATAAAACCAATGTTTGGCAGGTACAATTTGACGACACATTTAACACAACACTGTACTTGTCAGAAAATAACGGCAAAGTTGTCACCGTTCGCAGCACGCTATGGCGAATATTCGACTTTTTTTGGATGTTACATATTATGGATTACGATGAGCGAGAGGATTTTAATAATCCGCTGCTTATTAGTTTTGCAGCAACCAGCGTACTTTTTTGTTTAAGTGGAATATTATTACTTATACAAAATATACGACTAAAACGATTTATCCGAATTAAAAATAAGAATAAATCAAAGTAGTCATATTGGTTTTTGAGAGCTAGCGCCCACTTATCAAAGAGTAAATAAGCCTAGGGCTTATTTTATTCCAAGTGCTTAAATCGACTCAAATGTCGCTTTAACATTTCGTTTTCGAAAATCAACTCATCACGCTCATCCAGCAATTGTAAAACTAAAGCTATTGCCGACCAATCTAACGAAAAGTCATGCTGGATACGGGCCGCTTTTTTAACTAAGGTCACTGCAGATACCGTAAATTGCCACTGCGTAACATGCTCCCCCTCAATTGGAACCGCAATATTATGCTCAACTAGCTCATATAAAATTGCTTCGCTAATATCACTGCTCAAACATAGCTCTTTGCTAGTAAGTAAATCGTCTTTTTGTGTCACGATAATTTGCATTATGGCTTGCTCCAGTTATTACGGGGATCAAAGTGAGCTTTTTCGGCTAATTCTTCCCACAGTTTTTTACTGGTATCATCAACAGATGTTGGATTAACAATTTTAAGCACAGCAAATAAGTCACCTTTAGCTTTTTTACTCATTAATCCCTTACCTTTAATACGCAAGCGTTGACCAGACTGACTATTAGAAGGAATAGTTAATTGGATATTACCTGTCAACGTAGGTAAATTTAGCTTTGTACCAAGAGCCGCTTCCCATGGTGCAAGAGGGACAACTATATTTAGGTTATGACCCTCAACATCAAATAATGGGTGAGGCACTAAACTAATTTGTAAATACAAGTCGCCATTTTGCCCATTCGCTGACCCTAACCCGCCTTGCCCTTTTAGTCGAATTCGCTCGCCATTTACTGAGCCTGCAGGAATTTTCACTTTAAGTGATTTTTTAATTTCAGTAACACGGCCACTGCTGTCTCGCTGCGGTAACATAAACTCAACAGGCTTCACGGTATCAACTAAAGTCTCTTCAAGAAAAATTAGGAACTCTATTTCCACATCTTGTCCTTTTTGCGCGCGAGCGGCGTTACTTCTGCTTTGCCCAGAACGATCGAATCCACCAGCCCCGCCAAACATTGAATTAATAAAGTCAGAAAACTCTTGGTCGGTTTGAGGATCGCTTTGCTGGTAATTACTTTGCGAAGAGGCATTGTTACCACCATAATGGCCTTGCTGTTGACGAGCACGATTTTGTTGGTGACGACGTAACTCGTCGTATTTTACACGTTCTTCTTTGTTATGAATGACTTCGTAAGCTTCTGCTATTTCTTTAAACTTATCTTCTGCTTGAGACTCTTTGCTTACATCTGGGTGATATTTTCTGGCTAACTTTTTATAAGCTACTTTAACCGCTTTATCATCTGCATCAGGCGATATTCCAAGCACTGCATAATAATCAACAAATTTCATTTGCAATCCAAATCCTCATATTGAGTAAGCTTTAAGCATACTCCTTAACGGGTAACCTTGTGTGGTTAAAATACGATAAATAGTGAGAAATAAATGAATAGTGAAAATAACTTTGAGTAAAAAATTAATCAGGCACTTTTTAGTAATATAAGCGTAGGCCTTAAGTTAACTTTATCTTTTATCTTCAAGGCTTTAAACTGCCTATTCCTGTAGTTCACATTTGTGATGGATATGACTCGATTTATTCTGGCCTTATTGGCTTGTTGTGTGTGCGCTTCGGTATCAGCCGAACAATTTACCCGTTTTTCAACGGCTAAAAGACATTTAATTAAAACCCTACCTGACAACGCCAAAAGCATTTACTGCGGTTGCGACATTAAAAAAGAAGGCAAAAAACTCGTTCCTGATCCGTCTAACTGTGGTTACATTCCTCGAAATACCCTTACACGCTCAGGCAAAGTAAATGTGCGAGCACTACGCATTGAGTGGGAGCACATTGTTCCGGCGTGGGAATTTGGTCACCAGCTACAATGCTGGCAAGATGGCGGGCGTAAAAACTGCCGTAAAGTAAGTGCTAAATTTAGAAAAATGGAAGCTGATATAAATAACTTAGCGCCAGCTATTGGCGAAATTAATGCCGATCGCTCTAATTATCGTTTTGGTATGCTTAGCGAAAACGCCACACAATATGGTCGTTGCGAAGTAAAAGTAAACTTTAAGCAACGTGTAGTTGAACCGCCTGTTTATGCACGAAAACGTATAGCTGACACCTACGCTTACATGCAAAAAACATACGGTTTAAAAATCTCTGATAAACAGCAAAAGTTATTTAATGCATGGCAAAAGCAAGCATTCGCAGATACAAGTAGTGCGAGTAAGCTCTAAGCTTTAACACTCATTTACATAAATCAAAGTTATAAATGTTGAATAAACGAGCGAGTGTTGTAATATTTTAAACAACTTATTTACAAAAAAGCCCTTACCTATGTTTAAAAATAATAAAACCTCGCTTGCCATTTTCACTGCATTTGCGGGCTTTGCTTTGACCGGTTGTGGCGGCGGTGGTAGCGGCATCGACTCAGCCCCTGTAGTTACAACACCTGTTAGTAGCAGTCCAACATGGACTGCGGGTGTATTTGAACCCTCTAACGATTTAAAAAACTTTTGCGAAACCCCGCGTACGGGTAACGATCCCTTTAATAACAACGAGCCTTACCCAGATCAAGCCGGTTCTGCCCTTTACGAAAAACTCTGGCTTCGCTCTTGGAGCGACGAAACCTACCTTTGGTATGATGAGATTGCCGATAACGATCCTGAAAGCTTTGCCACAGTAGCCGATTATTTTGCCCAATTAAAAACAGAGCAGCTTACCGACTCAGGGGCAAAAAAAGATAACTTTCATTTTTCAGAACCTACTGAAGATTACTTTCAAGAAGCGCAATCGGGCGTTACTTCTGGTTACGGTATAAATTGGGCGTTTATTGGCGATACAGCCGACCGTATTTTACGCGTCGCTTATCTTGAAGATGATTCACCTGCAAGCCAAATAGGCTTTCAACGTGGTGATACTGTACTTTCAGTTGACGGTGTTAGCATTAATACCAATACACAGTCGGGTGTAGATACGCTTAACGAAGGCTTATTTAGTCCTACTAACGGCGACTCACATACTATTGTTGTACGCAGTAACGATGGCGCCGAAAAAACATTTAATGTAACCGCTGGCAATATTGAACAAACACCGGTTCAAAATGTTAAAACGATTACAACCGCAAATGGTTCAAGCGTGGGTTACATGCAATTTAATAGTCATATAAGCATTGCCCAAGAAGGGCTTATTGATGCAGTAAATAAGTTTAAAACCGATGGTATTGATGAGCTTGTAATCGACTTTAGATATAACGGTGGTGGTTTATTAGCACTGTCGGCACAATTGGCTTATATGGTTGCCGGTAATGCCAACGTTAACAACCGCTTTTATTATCAAACTCAACAAAACGATAAACAACCCGTTGATTCGCCTTTTCCATTTATTGATGAAGAAATAGATTACTCTACTTTTTTTAGCACAGGTGAAAACCTACCTGATTTAAACTTATCGAAGGTTTATGTATTAAGCACATCAGGCACCTGTTCGGCATCAGAAGCTTTTATTAATGGTTTAAAAGGTATAGACGCAGAAGTTATTTTAATTGGCGATACAACCTGCGGTAAGCCCTATGGCTTTACCCCAACTCATAACTGCGCAACAACCTATTACACTATTCAATTTAGTGGGGTAAATAGCAAAGGATTTGGCGAATACGCTGCGGGTTTTACACCAACCCCTACGCCACAATTTGATGCTGATGTTCAAGGTTGTGAAATTGAGGACGACTTTGATCATCAGTTAGGCGACAGTGACGAGGCCGTTTTAGCCACCGCATTGTTTCATGTTGAAAATGGCAGTTGCCCAATTAGAACGGCTGCTGCAAAAGCAGAGCCAGCTAATTTTTCAAGCTCTCGTGAATCTCTCATTCCTTTAAATATGCCTGAGCAATTTACCCAGCGTAATATGGACTTAACTTGGCCAACACTGAGTGAGGAAAGGTAATGGCTAAATTATTACTCCCATTAGCTACCTTATTCGCTTTGGGAGGATGCCAAAGTGTAAATAGTGAGCCCGCTAAACCCGCTATATTAACGAGCGTTAATCCCAGCGTTATTGCAACACTACAACAGGCAATTCAACAAGCTAAGGGAGGCGCATTAGTAACACTTGCCGATTCCGTATTTACTAAACGTAGCGAACTGCTAATTGATCATGCAATGAGTAAAGGGTCTGATGGCAGAGTAATTATGGGCGCGCATAATATAAAATCTGAGAAGTTTATTTTGCAACTACGTAATAACCAATGCGAGCTTTACTATCCTAAAAAAGAGCTTACTACAGTACTTGAAGGTGTGACCTGTAAAGAGTTATAAGGCACTTTAAAGTTTATAAAAAAGGCGTGCAGCATATCGCTGCACGCCTTTTTCTATTTTAAAGCGTTATTACAAGTCTTCATGCGGACCAAACACTTCATAATGAATCTGCTCGTTTTTAACACCTAGTTCAAGTAACTGGTTTTTTATAAATGCCATAAAACCGGCAGGACCACATAAGTAAAAGTCGCCATTACTTAATGGTAGCTGTGCTTGTACTGCATTTAGGTTCATTAACCCAGTAAAGTCAGCGCCCTCTGCCGCTTGGTTAAACCACGTTATTGTTTTCAAGCGGTTATTCTGTGCTGTTAGATCATATAAATATTTTGAAAACGAGTGCTGCTGATTATTTTCGCAGGCATGTAAATACATAATCTCTTGATTAGAGTTGTCACTTAATAACGTTTCAAGCATAGCCAGCATTGGTGTTTGCCCAACACCTGCTGAAATGAGTACCGCTGGGTTTGTGTTATTGCGTAAAAAGAAGTCTCCTGCCGGCGGGTATAACTCAACAATAGTGCCTTGCTCTAATGAGTGTAAATAATTAGACACCATACCAGGCTTTGGCTGTAGCTCTTTTTTAACACTAATACGGTAGCTTTTAGCGTTACTTTTTTGCGAAATAGAATACTGGCGAATTTCTTCATATTCAGCGCCCTCTGGCTTAACTTTAATACCTAAATACTGTCCTGGTTTATGTGTAATAACAGCTTCGCCATCAACTGGCGTAAGTGTAAAGCTTGTTACTAGTTCTGATTCAGCCTGTTTGTTGGTTATTTTAAATTGGCGAGTTCCCGCCCAACCACCGTGTTTATTTTTACTGTGCTCATACAAAGCAGCTTCTTCGGTTATACAGATATCAGCAAGTACGCCGTAAGCTTCGCGCCAAGCGTATTCAACATCGGGAGTAAATTGCTCAGGAAGAAGCTCTTTAAGCGTACCAATTAAGTGTGCACCTACAATAGGGTAATGCTCAGGTAAAATATTCAAGCTTGTATGCTTATGATTAATACGTGTTAGCGCTTCTTTTAATACAACTAAATTATCAATATTTTGTGCATACGCAGCCAATGCATTAAAAAGTGCAAATTGCTGACGACCTGTATCTTGGTTCGCCATATTAAAAATATTTTTAAGCTCAGGATTATGACTAAATAAACGCTTATAAAAATGATTGGTAACAACCGTACCCGCCTGCGCTAATAACGGAACAGTACTTTTTACGATCTCAATGGTTTTATCAGATAACATATGTGTTTTCCTATAGGTAAACTAACCACGGCGCCCATCAACACGACGCCGCGTTAATATAGGTGTGCAGTGAATTAAAAATAATGAAAAAGCCACTAACCACAGCAAAGCACTTATTTGCCAAGCAAGGTGAGGCCTAATAACAAAAGGGAGTAATGAGCGAGTAATAGCGGCTACTAACACAAGTGCAAAAGCAACAGCCATGTAATGAGGAATAGCGAGTGTACGCCCTGTATGACCATGCGATACACGCGTCATCATTGCTAAAATCATCATACCTATTGTGCCAATAGTGATTAAGTGCAGCGCATCTTTAAATTGCATTGCACTGCTATAAAAGCTAAATGCAACCATCATTAACCCTACGCCTAACGCTAAGTAGGAAAAATGTAAAGACCATAACAACGGCACTCTCAATACCTTGCTATCCCACCAACAACCAGCCCTAAGCAGGTGAAGCGCAGCAACAGTTGCAACAACTAACGCAGGATTAATCGTGTTCAAAAACAACTTGTTGATGAAAAATAAAGTGATAGCCACAATAGATAAATACATCACCGCTTTATCTATTTTAGGAGTGCGAACCTGTGCGGCTAAACCTAGACCTTTAGCGGTAAAAAATGGTAAAACGCGGCCCGCAACAATGCCAACTAGTAAAGTAATTACCAGTACTGCGGTATCAACCACACCAAGTGCAAGCTGCATGTTTTGTTGTAAAACAAGTATTAAATACAATACATTGAGCCCACAAAGCACAGCTAAAATAGCTAAAAACGGATAGTTACTTTTGCTATTGGCTTTTAATAACATATTAGCCAACGCGGTTATGGCGCCTAGCCACCAAATAACTTGTAATGTAAGTGCAGCATATAAATTAAAATGAGTAATATCTGGCAGTGCTACAAAAAATGCTAAGCGCGCTGCAAGCCATATAAACGTAAGCCACATAAGGGCTTTGCCACTTATGCTCGGCACGCCTGTCCACGTTTGTGCTGCGGTAAGTAAAAAGCCAACAGCTATAACTCCTGCAAAGCCAAACAGCATTTCGTGCGCGTGCCATAATGTCGCAGGTATCGATAAGTGCCAACTTGTATGGCCTGTTAAAATAAGTAGCCAATACCCCACTGACAAAAATGCCAATAAGCCACCGCCTAAAAAGAAAGGCCTAAAAGCTAGCATCCATAACGGCCATTGAGATACTTGATGAATAGCAACGCGTGCTGGCATTGGCTCAGTTAAGTTAATAGGGCGCATTATCGTACCTCCTGCCCTAAACCATGTTGTGCAACACAGCGCAGTACGTAACTTACTTTTAAAATAGCAGCAATAACAATAGTCCCAATATGAGCTGATACTTGCACCGCCATGGAAAAGTACTCAGCAAACGGGTAGCTAATTAAAATACTTGCCGTAATACACACTAAACTCACAGCCAATGCAGTATTGGCAGCAAATAATACGGTTTTGTACAGTGAACTAAACTGTGTTTGATTATTTAGATTATTCAGCATTAGTGTGTTCATAGCGATCTCTGTAACTAACTACGTTACTTAGCTATTACACATACTGTGCCAACAAATTTAATTAATTAAATTCAATAAGTTAAATTAAATCACTTTACAGTATGAGTCTTTATGACCTACTATAAATTAACTCATAAAAACATAAATAGGTCATTTTGACGTGAACCAGCAATTCAACCTTACACAAGTTGCTCTAGAGCTTGCTCAAAGTACACTACACGAGCATAGCTTTGATCAATTACTAGCAACGGTTGAGCGGGTTATTCCTAGTGATGCAAGTGCGTTATTAGTGCTTCAGGGCGAACAATTAAAACCCCTGGCAATTAAAGGATTAATGCCCGACAGTTTAGGCAGACGATTTAAAATAGTAGAACACCCTCGCCTAGAAGCTATTTGCAAAAGCACACTCGCGCTGCAATTTGCGCACGACTGCCCACTACCCGATCCATACGACGGATTGCTATTAGCTAAAACCGGCGACATACCGGTACATGCATGTTTAGGTTTACCTCTTTATGATAAAAACGCGCTACTTGGCGTACTTACGTTTGATAGCCTTAACGCCAATGCATTTAACAGCATAAACGCTGATACACTCAATACCTTACAAACGCTGTGTAGCGCGCACTTTAAAACGGCCTTAGAACTTGCCCATTACAAACAGCATGCACAGCACTCAAGTGCATTAGTACAAGAACTAAATCGTGAAGCATTAACACGGGACGGCGGTGAAATTATTGGCCAAAGTCCGCTAATGCAAACACTTAAAAGCGACATTAAACTCGTTGCAGCATCTAACTTTAGCGTGCTTATATTAGGTGAAACAGGGGTAGGGAAAGAGCTTGTTGCGCGTAATATTCACTTAAATTCAGCTCGCAAAGATCAACCGCTTATCCACTTAAATTGCGCCTCACTTCCCGAAAGCCTTGCTGAAAGTGAATTTTTTGGTCATGCGAAAGGGGCTTTTACAGGCGCACAAAATTCGCGCCAAGGTAAATTTCAATTAGCTGATGGCGGCACGTTATTTTTAGATGAAATTGGCGAACTGCCCCTGGCCATGCAAAGTAAACTATTACGAGTGCTACAAAGTGGCGAAATACAAACGGTAGGAGAAGACACGCCAAAGTACGTAGATGTACGCGTCGTTGCTGCAACCAACAGAAATTTAAAAGAAGAAGTAGCTCAAGGTCGCTTTAGAGCCGATTTATACCATCGCCTCAGTGTCTACCCTATTACTGTGCCACCACTTAGTAAACGCGAGCACGACATAACACTCTTAGCTGGTTATTTTATTGAGCAAACAGCCCGTAAATTAGGGATAAAACAATTAAAACTAAGCCCCGAAGCGCAAGCATTGCTTAATCAGTACAACTGGCCAGGTAACGTTCGCGAGCTTGAACATGTCATTAGCCGCAGCGCCCTAAAAGCAAAACAAAGCCAATGGCAAAATCCAATAATAACCATTACAAGCGAGCACTGTGATTTAACACCGAGTGCGCTGCAACCCCCTATAGCAGAGAGCCAAAGTACAACCAACGCCTTAATCAACCAACCTTTAAAACAAGCTGTAGAATCGTTGCAATACAATGTAATTACTGAGCAATTAAAGATGCATAACTACAACTGGTCAGCAGCAGCAAGAGTACTTGAATTAGATAGAGCTAACTTAGTACGCTTGGCTAAACGCCTAGGGATAGAAGTAAAAAAAACACTATAATCATTTAAAAAACAACTAAAATGCTGCTAAAGCTATTGATTAGCAGCTAACTTACTAAAATGTGTTTTTAGCAACCCTGCAAAAGCTTGCACTTTAGCAGTGCGATGCACTAAGTGATGCGTGACTAACCATACATCGGTAGGCCAGCTTAACTCACTGTGTAATATAGGTACTAAATCAGAATATTGCGCCGCTACGTCATGTTGTAATCCGCCAATGCCTAGCCCTTTAATGATTGCACGAGTCGCTTCTGCAGTTTCAGATACTCGCAGCTTTATTTGCGATGCAGGAATGTGCTCATCAGCCCATGCAAAATAAGGCACGCGGGCATTAAAACCTGCCACGCCCGATACAAAGTTATGTTGTTGTAAATCAATTAATAATTTAGGCATACCGTATTTATTAATGTAACGTTTATTAGCGTATAAACCCGATGAAAGCTGCGCCAAATGCTGAGCAATATAATCGCCTTCATCAGGTCTTGGGCCTGCACGCACTGCAATATGTGCTTGTCCGTGATCGAGCCTTAGCCTTTTTTGTTCTAAAATAACCTCAAGCTGCACTTGTGGATGTAGCGCCTGAAATTGCTCACATACATCACCAAGGACATCCATGAAGCCACTTACCGTCGTTAGCAACAAACTACCTCTAAGGGTGCTATCGGCCGCTACTATATCGTTATGTAACTGCTCTAAGGAGCTATGGATTGTTTGTGCTGTTGCAAATAACTTGGTGCCAATTTCAGTAACCTTGTAGCCACGAGCATGGCGATGAAAAAGCCGTGCATTTAAGTTTTTTTCAAGATTATTAATTCGCCTAAGCACTGTGCTGTGGTGCACATTAAGCTCCTCGGCCGCTGCTGTTAGCGTGCCTAACCGTGCCACTTCAAACGCAACTTTAACGTCTTGCCAATCTTCAAATTTTATCGCCATGCTGCCTACCTTTTACTTATGTGCATATACGCACACAAGTGTTGCGTTTATTAGGGTTTTCTACAAGTGAAATTTTGCTACATTAGTCATGTAACTTAAAACATTAAAAGGCCACTACCATGTCAGCACCAAAAATTATCGCCCTAGCTGGAAGCCTTCGCCAAGAAAGCTTTAATCAAAAAATTATTAATGAGGCAGCACGTTTTGCTCTACAAACAGGTGCTGAAGTAGAAGTAATAAAACTAAATGAATTAAACATCCCACTATTTAACGAAGATATTGAAGCGCAAGGTACACCAAGCGATGTACAGCTTTTAAAAGACAAGCTACGTACAGCCGACGGTATTTTACTAGCAAGCCCAGAGTACAACGGCTCTATTACCGCAGCGCTAAAAAATGCGATTGATTGGGCATCGCGCACAGAGCAAGGTGCTGTTCCTGCTTTTCGTAATAAAGTGGTTGCTTTGTTTGCAGCATCGCCTGGTGGGCTTGGCGGCTTACGCGGTTTAAATCATGTGCGTGATATATTAAGCGGCATTGGATCGTTAGTACTTGCCGATCAACTTGCAGTACCCGCTGTGCACACATTGTTTAATGAAAATGGGCAAATAAATGAACCTGTAACGGCTGAAAAAGTATCAGCCCTCGCTCATCAGTTAGTAAGCGTTGCAAGTAAGTTAAAATAACTTGTACGCACGCCTACTTACTTTGTCGCCGCGAGTTTTGCGGCGATAAAATCGGTATGCGTTACATATAAAAGCCCTGCTACTTTACGTATTACGTAGTCTTCTTGGGGATCTATTTCTCCATCGGCATACGCTAAGCGCCATAATAACTCTATTATTTCTATTCGCTGCGCCGCGCTGCAATGCTCATTAATCTGTTTTGAAAACTGAAAGTAATCTATCGAATCATCTAAGCTGCTTGCCGCGTTATTAGTAAGCTCATTAACCTCAGTGTCTGTTAAATTAAAGTACTTTTTTAAGGTTACAGTCAGGGTTCGTTGTTCATCATGTTCAAGCTTGGTATCTGCGCGCATAACTTCAATTAATAATGCAGCAACCGCTGTTTTTAAATCGTGCTCTTGCATACTTGGCTGCTGTTCATCGAATACAGCAAAAAGTTGTTTTATTTGTTTGAACATCACACTTTCCCTTTTTGGGTGTTAGACTAATACGTAAAGAAATCGACCTTATTACTCTTGTTAATGGGTATAAAGTTCGCAAATTAAAGGATACATTTTATGAAAGGAATAAACACACCACGCTTATTTATAGGCGCTACGCTGGTGGCCCTTTCGGGTGCAAATACTGCACTTGCTGAAAAAGTCGAAACCGAGAAGCTCTACGACTTTGATAACAAAGTACATTATTACCAAACACAAATTGGCGAAGACAACTATAAAATAGAAATCCAGTCAGACGATTACAAACACTTTACCAATCAAAGTGTATTTTTGTTACGTCATGCTGACCGTCTATGCCGCGGCAATACCTTTATGTTGAAAGTACTTGAAGGCGTGCAAGAGTACGAACGCTTTCCAACAAAACCACGTGCTTACCAACCAGATTTAAGTGTTTTACTCCAATGCGAAACGAAAGAAGATACAAGTAAGGGTAAGTAATCTTAGTCTTTATAACCCCAAGGTGCTGATGGTGGAATAATCGGTTTAGTTAAATCAAAATCCACCTTAAACTCACGTCCTTGACGAATTAATCGATAAGTAAATACTTCTGGGTAAATATACATTTGCCATGTATTACCTACAGACTGCGCAAGACCTTGTTTTACAAATAACTCTTTAGAGTATTGGTCTGCTGGAAACGACTGCATTTGCGCAAACCCTGCATCAAGCGTATGGCCACCATACATAGTTGATGCGTCGTCTGTTCCATTTTTATGACGATGATCGTGCTTTAAACTCAAGCCGCTACCCGTTTTAGTTATGATCCATGTACGTGATGCATCGCCTCCTACATGAAACGGTACTTGTAACTCAGTCTCACTACATTTACGTACATGCATAACCAGTTTTTTATCTGTAAATGGGCTTGGGCCTTTCGCGTTATCTACCGCTACTTCACCTTCAAAAGCTTTACCGCAATGCGCTGCAATACTATTAAAAAAGGCATCATGAGTAGGAATAGACACTAACGGTGCAGGGCGTGCAAAGACTGTCGATGAAGCAAGTAATAAAGTTACTGCAGTTAATAATTTCATATATTTCTCGTTATAGTTATTTTAAAACACCTGTAATAGTACAGTTTTCTTAAGTACTTTATTAGAAGTATCTATATAAAAATGAGAACAGGACAACTAGATAAAATTTTATGTAATGATTAACGACTAAATATCTCTGCACTCATTAACAATCCTACTTTTATAAATATTAATTACACACTCCTAGATGTGATTTTAACGTCGGGAGTCGCTAAGCTCACCCGACCTACATGATGGGTGTTGGTATGAGTGTGTGTTAACTGCGCACATTTTACTTTTCTGCAGATGTAAAAAAGCCCGACTATTTCTAGTCGGGCTCTCTACGATTTGAAGTCGGTGCGCTACGCAGTAGGATGTCGTAGTGCCCACAGCGGTAGAAAGTCGCAGTGAAATGCTAC
>NZ_JACJEX010000014.1:0-75914 GCF_014164245.1 Pseudoalteromonas sp. SG43-8
CGTGTTGATCTTTGTGGATTGAAATTTGTTCAATCTAGGGGCGATTAAATCGCGGCGCGAGGTTTGTAACCTAGTGGGCTAAGTAAAAACCGAGCAACAAAGAGTTAATCGTCCCTAGAAAGAACTCAAAGGGCAGCGCATGTTTGGTATTTATGCTGCGTTATCGCCTATTCATGGGGAATAACCACACTACATAGGCTCCGCCTTGCCTAAAAACCAAACATACTGCTGCAAATTCACCCACCAAAGATCAACACGCCCTAGGTATTATTGCGGATTGGTATTACTTACCAAAGCGCTGGACGGGCTGCACTTAATTTAACGTTTCCACCAGAAGTGCCAGCACCTTTGCCTACACGGCCAACATTTTTATTTTGCCCTGGTTTTACAAGTTCAAATACTCGTTCAAAGTCAGCTATTAAATCGTGTATATCTTCAATCCCAACCGAAATACGAATAAGCGTGTCGCCCACACCCGCTTCTAAACGTGCCTTTGCCTCCATGCCTGCGTGCGTCATAGTTGCAGGGTGACAAATTAAACTCTCTACGCCACCTAGTGACTCAGCTAAACTAAACGTTTTAAGACTAGTTAAAAATGCTGCAGCGTCGTTTATATCGCCTTTAATATCAAAACTAACCATGCCACCAAAGCCAAGTTGTTGTGCTTTAGCAAGCTCATGTTGAGGATGTGACTCAAGTCCTGGATAGTAAACTTGGCTTACAAAATTGGAGCTTTCAAGGTACTTAGCTATTGCTAGCGCATTTTCTTGGTGCTGCCTTAAGCGCACATTTAAAGTACGTAGACCACGAAGCGTTAAATAACTATCAAAAGGGGCGCCCGTAATACCAATATTATTTGCCCACCAAGCAAGCTCATCACCAAGCTCTTGTGTTGCAGCAATAACAGCGCCGCCCACTACATCTGAGTGCCCGTTAATATATTTAGTAGTTGAATGCACCACAATATCTACACCAAACTTAATAGGGTTTTGTAAGGCAGGAGACAAAAACGTGTTATCTGCGGCAACCAATGCACCGCATTGCTTAGCAACATCGGTAACCGCTTTAATATCGGTTAAACGAAGTACTGGGTTACTTGGAGTCTCTATCCAAATAAGCTTAGGTTTAATTGCTAAAATTTGTTGAAGGCTTTCTTCTTTTGTTAAATCTAATACTTCAAGCTTCAATAGTCCGCGTTTTTGTAACGATGTAAATAAACGATAGCTACCACCATAACAATCATGTGGAATTACTAACGTGTCGTCACTGTTAAGTAGCTGAGTAGCTAAATGCACGGCAGCCATACCAGTGGCCGTAATTATGCCACGAGCGCCGCCTTCAAGCTTAGCAAGCGTCTCTGCTAAAATATCACGATTAGGGTTACCACTGCGGCCATAATCATACTCACGCTTAGTATCAAAGTCGGCAAACGAATAAGTCGTTGATAAATAAATTGGCGGCACCACTGCACCATGATGTTTATCAGCATCAACGCCGTTACGTACAGCAATGGTCGCTTTGTTTTTTTCGCTCATATTCGTCACCTGATTAATTTGGATGTTTAGACGTCTAAAAGAGTAAGTTATCCGTTTTAATAAGTCAAAGTATTTTAAAGCTCTAGATGGCTAAAGTTAGGAAAGGCGTTTGCTAGTACCACATTTTAGCTCACAAAAGTGAGCTTATTTTTACATCCCAAATAGGCTTATTAAGATAGATCGGTATCTATTATTTGACTATCTTTTTTAAATCGATAGAATTTCACGCATATTTACACGCTTTTTATACCGTGTGAGAAATTAATAATCTGAGGCAACGATACATCTTATGGCTAAATGGAATGGTGAGTATATTCACCCATACGCAGAACACGGGAAAAAATCAGAGCAAGTTAAAAAGATCACCGTTTCGATCCCGCTAAATGTATTAAAAGTTTTAACGGATGAGCGTACGCGTCGTCAAATCAACAACCTTCGCCATGCAACAAATAGTGAATTGCTATGTGAGGCGTTTTTGCATGCATTTACTGGCCAACCTTTACCAAATGACGATGACCTACGTAAAGACAACGCAGAAAAAGTACCAGAAGAAGTTAAAAAGATAATGCAAGAAATGGGTTTAGAAGTGCCTATTTTAAACGAAGAATAAATCGTTACCTTTTTAATCAAAAAACCTCAGCATTGCTGAGGTTTTTTTGTTTAAGCGTTATATATTACGCCATATAATTTTCAGGCAAGTCAATTTGCGCAACACCCGACTCTACCGCAGCAAGTGCTACAGCTTTAGCTATACGCGGTAGTAAACGCGGATCCATTGGTTTTGGAATAATATACTGCGCACCAAACTCTAGCTTATCTACGCCTGCGGCTTTTAAAACTTCTGCAGGTACAGGCTCTTTGGCAATACTACGAATAGCCTCAACTGCAGCAATTTTCATTTCATCGTTAATCGCGCTTGCACGTACATCAAGTGCACCACGGAAAATAAACGGAAAACATAAAACATTGTTAACCTGGTTAGGGTAATCAGAGCGCCCTGTTGCCATAATTAAATCGTTGCGTGCGCCGTGAGCAAGTGCAGGATCGATCTCTGGATCTGGGTTTGAACATGCAAACACGACCGGTTTTTCTGCCATTAGTTTTAAATCTTCGGCAGCTAACAAGTTAGGACCCGAAACACCAACAAACACATCAGCATCTGCAATTACATCTTGCAATGTGCGTTTATCGGTATTGTTAGCAAAAAGCTGTTTATATTCATTTAAATCATCGCGACGAGTATGAATAACACCTTTACGGTCAAGCATATAAATGTGTTCACGCAGTGCACCACACTTAATTAACAGTTCCATACACGCAACTGCAGCAGCGCCTGCACCTAAACATACAATTATTGCATCTTCAATTGATTTACCTTGTACTTCTAGCGCATTTAACATGCCGGCAGCCGTCACAATGGCGGTGCCGTGTTGGTCGTCATGAAAAACAGGAATGCTACAACGCTCTATTAATGCTTTTTCAATTTCAAAACACTCTGGTGCTTTAATATCTTCAAGGTTAATACCACCGAATGTGTCAGCAATATTGGCAACCGTGTTAATAAAGTCTTCTGTTGTTTTGTGCTTTACTTCAATATCAATAGAATCAAGCCCTGCAAAACGTTTAAACAATAACGCCTTGCCTTCCATTACGGGCTTAGACGCTAAAGGACCTAAATTACCCAAGCCCAAAATTGCAGTACCATTAGTGATAACCGCAACCATGTTACCCTTACCGGTATATTTATATGCATTTGCAGGATCTGCGGCAATTTCACGTACAGGCTCAGCGACACCTGGGCTATAAGCTAGGGCTAAGTCTTGAACTGTTTCAGCTGGTTTTGTTAGCTCAATGCTAATTTTACCAGGTACGGGATGTGAGTGATAATGTAGTGCTTGTTCACGAAAGTCAGACATAACGCGATGGTATCCTGCAATTTAAGTTAAAGTGAGAGGTGGAGTCTTGGGGTACGATACCCTTATTATTTTTAAATTCCAAGCAATATCAGGTCTATCCTGTTATATGCTATATCCTTTAATTTTAAGAGGTTTTTCAGTAACTTTGCAGGATTATATAAACATTTGATAAATAAAAATTCACCAAAAAAGTAAGTTTTGAGGTGCGTTTATGTCTATTAAAATATTAAAAAAATGTATGTTTAACGTATCATCATAAACTTAAAATAACAGCCTACTACACTACTTTAAAAACAGATAAGCCCACGTTAGCTACTTTTATCAACCTAGTTAAAATTTGTACTATTTAAAATATAGAGAATATCTATCAATTTGTCTGCAAAGGTTTATGCATACTCAGAATAAGAATAGGAAATAGTTATGCAAGGTGTGATGTAGCTCGAGCAAGCTAAATAAGATAAGAAGTGGTAAATTTTAGACACAAAAAAAGCACCCTAAGGTGCTTTTTTTAACTAAACAGCAATAATTACTTCTTGCTGCTAAGTGCACCGAAGCGCTTGTTGAAGCGATCAACACGGCCGCCAGTGTCTAAAATCTTTTGCTTACCAGTGTAAAACGGGTGACACGCAGAACATACGTCTAAGTGAATATCTTTACAAAGAGTTGAGCTAGTTTCGAATTTGTTTCCGCATGAACATGTTGCAGAAATTACTTCGTACTTAGGGTGAATACCTTCTTTCATAGGAACCTCTAGTTAAGGCCGCATCGCTCTCCAAACCCGAAGTCTGGCACCATACGTCGTTAAAACAAATTTGTTGGTGGCGGATTTTATCCAACAACCTTCCCCTGCACAAGTATTTATTTATCTTTTCGCTAAAAAAGTGAACAATCTCTTTCTCAAGTACTATTGCTAGTAGGTTTTTAGCGGTATTTTTAGTACATTACAGCATTAATTTTACGGGTTGAGTTGTTATGAGTTTTGTTGAAGTTGCTATTAAAGTCCCGCTTCCACGCACCTTTGATTATAAAATAGAAGAGCAGCTCAGTGGCTTATCAACACCCATACTACCGGGTATGCGGGTTTTAGTACCTTTTGGTAATCAAAAAAAAGTAGCTGTTGTTCTGGGTATTAAAAACAGTACCGACGTCCCTTTAGATAAAATTAAGAATATTATAGAGGTAATAGACGATACCCCTATTTTAAGCGCCCAACATTTAGAACTCCTTAGCTTTACTGCCCGCTATTATTGCTATCCCTTAGGCGAAACTATTCACATAGCGCTACCAAGTGCACTTCGCCAAGGTGAATCGCCAGATAAAACCAGTATTAATATGGTTGCCCTGACAGAAAAAGGTGCAAAAGTACCGTCATTAAAAGCTAAAACACAGCTCAATTTATTAAAGCAGTTATCGCAATCGGGGAAATCATCGTTAACCGAATTAAAAGCTCTTGGCTTTAGTAAAAAAACAATCGATAGCCTAATAGATAAAGAACTCATAACACAAACTATTGAGCACGATAACCAATGGCAAAGTGTTGCTCCAACTGTCGGTAGTAAACCAGTACTTAATAAAGAACAAGCGGTTGCCTGTACGGCAATAAATCAAAGTAGTGGATTTAGCAGCTTTTTATTAGAAGGCGTAACTGGCAGTGGTAAAACAGAAGTGTATTTACAGTGCCTAGAAGAAGTACTCAAACGTGGCGAGCAAGCATTAGTATTAGTGCCAGAAATAGGCTTAACGCCACAAACTGTAAACCGTTTTCGTCGCCGCTTTCCTGATACACCCATTATGCTTTGGCATTCAGCCCTTACCGACAACGAGCGATTGCAAACATGGCGTTTTTGCGAAAAAGGCAGTTGTGCAATAGTTATAGGCACACGTTCGAGTATTTTTCTGCCATTTTTAAAACTCGGTATGATCGTTGTCGATGAAGAGCACGATTCATCATTTAAGCAACAAGATACCCTTCGTTACCATGCTCGTGATTTGGCCGCATACAGAGCTTTTCAGCATAAAATACCACTTATATTAGGCAGTGCTACACCCGCACTTGAAACACTTCACAAAGCAATTAATAACAAATATCAGCTACTAAGTTTAACCGAGCGCGCGCAAACTGCGACAGATAACCAATTTAAGTTACTCGATATGAAAGGCCAACCCGACCAAGCAGGTATTGCACATGCAAGCCTTGCAACTATGCGCCAACACTTAAATCGCGGTAAACAGGTTATGGTTTTTTTAAATCGTCGAGGTTTCTCACCCACTCTTATTTGCCATGAATGTGGCTGGCTAAGTGAATGTAAACGCTGCAGTACCAGCGCCACATTTCATAAAGCGATTGGGCAAATGATTTGTCATCACTGTGGCGATCAATACCCTGTTCCTCACCAATGTCCTGATTGTGGAAGTACGCAAATATTTCCAAATGGCAAAGGTACAGAGCAAATTGAAGAGTTTTTATCGACCGAGTTTCCAGATACACCCGTTACTCGCATAGACCGCGATTCAACTCGCCGTAAAGGCAGCCTTGAAAAAGCACTAGATGAAATAAACCTAGGCGGTGCACGCATTTTAGTTGGCACACAAATGCTTGCCAAAGGCCATCACTTTGCAGATGTAAGCCTTGTTATAATTTTAGACGTAGATAGCGGTTTATACTCATGCGACTTTAGGGCGACAGAGCATTTAGCACAGTTAGTTACTCAGGTCGCGGGGCGAGCTGGGCGTTCAGGGGAACCTGGGCAAGTATTATTACAAACACACTTTCCAGAACACCCGCTTTTACAAGACTTAGTTAATAATGGTTACCAAGACTTTGCTCGCTTTGCACTGAGTGAACGCGATGATGCAGACTTACCACCCATTACAAATATGGCTATTGTCCGTGCACAAGGACACAGCATTAAGCTAGTCGTCGATTTTTTGACGGATTTGGTTCCTGTGAATGGGGTATCTGGTATACAATTGCTCGGTCCGATCCCTGCTCCACTTGAAAAAGTCGCAGGTATGTATCGTTTTCAATTACATATTCAAGCGCAAGATCGCCGCATATTACATCAGTACCTTGCGCAAATGGTTGATTATTTAAGTTCAAGTAAACTTGCACAAAAAGTACGCTGGAGCTTAGACGTAGACCCTATAGACATGATTTAGGTTAAGGCCAAAATAACACCATGGCACAGCACGATTATATTAACAAAAAGCCTGCAGGCAGAAACAGTAAAAAAAACGCACCCGCTAAAAAACCATTTCCTATTCTTTTAGCTGTCATAGCCATCTTACTCGTCAGTGGTTTTGCTTATACATTATGGTTTATTAAAAGTAATGCAGATCCAAAACTTGTCGAAAAACAAGCAAACCCCACTGCGCCCGCAAAAGTAGAAGTGGTTATTCCACGCACACCAGAGTTTATTAAAGAAATTAGAAACCACGAGATTCAAGTTGAAGTGAAAGAACTTGAGCAAAAAGGCCCTTACGTTATGCAGTGTGGTTCGTTTAAAACCCACGCACAAGCGGAATCGCTAAAAGCTAAAATAGCATTTGCAGGCCTCATTTCTGAAATAAAACAGGCTGAAGGCAGCAAT
Source organism: Pseudoalteromonas sp. SG43-8 (assembly GCF_014164245.1). Taxonomy (NCBI): domain Bacteria; kingdom Pseudomonadati; phylum Pseudomonadota; class Gammaproteobacteria; order Alteromonadales; family Pseudoalteromonadaceae; genus Pseudoalteromonas; species Pseudoalteromonas sp. SG43-8. Next base: position 7,042 of record NZ_JACJEX010000014.1, read on the forward strand.
GGTACTTGGTATAAAGTGCGCTTAGGCCCTTATAAAACCAAACGCCAAGCCGAAAGTGATAAAAACAAACTTAAACGTGTAAAAATAGTCGGCTGCGGAATTTGGGGCTGGACTTGAAAATAAACCATTCACCCATATAACCTCTTCATAATCGTTTTTTACGAGTTGCCTCTGCAGCTCGATGATGAGGAATAACATGACTACTATCGTAAGTGTACGCCGTGGCGACAAGGTTGTAATTGGCGGCGATGGCCAAGTGTCTCTTGGTAATACCGTAATGAAGGGCAACGCCCGTAAAGTTCGACGTCTTTATAATGGCAAAGTAATCGCTGGTTTTGCCGGCGGTACTGCTGATGCCTTCACTCTTTTCGAACGCTTTGAAAGCAAATTAGAAATGCACCAAGGAAACCTAACTAAAGCCGCAGTAGAAATGGCTAAAGATTGGCGCAGCGACCGTGCACTTCGAAAACTCGAAGCTCTGCTCGCTGTTGCAGACGAAACAGCCTCTTTAATTATTACCGGTAATGGCGATGTGGTTCAACCTGAAAACGACCTAATTGCAATTGGCAGTGGTGGTAACTTTGCACAATCAGCTGCAACCGCCCTTTTAGAAAATACAGATTTAAGCGCTCGTGAAATAGTAGAGAAAAGCTTAACTATTGCAGGCAACATCTGCGTATTTACTAATAACTTCCAAACAATCGAAGAATTATAATAGGAACTATCATGTCTGATATGACCCCAAGAGAAATTGTTCACGAGCTAGATCAGCACATTATAGGTCAGGCTAAAGCAAAAAAAGCAGTGGCTATCGCACTTCGTAACCGCTGGCGCCGCATGCAACTCAAAGAAGATTTACGCAGCGAAGTAACACCAAAAAACATTTTAATGATTGGTCCAACCGGTGTAGGTAAAACAGAAATTGCCCGCCGATTAGCAAAACTTGCTAACGCACCCTTTATTAAAGTAGAAGCGACTAAGTTCACTGAAGTTGGCTATGTTGGTAAAGAAGTTGAGACTATCATCCGCGATTTAGTCGATGTATCAATTAAAATGACTCGCGAACAGCAGACTAAGAAATTTAAACATCGCGCCGAAGAAGCAGCAGAAGAGCGCATTTTAGATGCCCTTTTACCACCAGCGAAAGATCAATACGGCGAAACGCAGCGTGATGATAACTCATCAACTCGCCAAACGTTCCGTAAAAAGCTACGTGAAGGTCAGCTAGATGATAAAGAAATTGAAATCGATTTAGCACAAGCACAACCAAACGTAGAAATTATGGCGCCTCCTGGTATGGAAGATATGACCAACCAGCTACAAAGCATGTTTCAAAACATGGGCGGCGATAAGCGCACTAAGCGTAAACTAAAAATCAAAGAAGCCTTCAAACTATTAACGGAAGAAGAAGCCGCTAAATTAGTAAATCCTGAAGAGCTAAAAGAGCAAGCTATTTTTGCAGTAGAGCAAAACGGTATTGTGTTTATTGATGAAATAGACAAAATTTGTAAGCGCGGCGATTCTTCAGGTCCAGATGTGAGCCGAGAAGGTGTTCAGCGCGACTTACTACCGCTAATTGAAGGTTCAACTGTAAATACTAAGCACGGAATGGTTAAAACTGACCATATGCTGTTTATTGCCTCTGGTGCGTTTCAGATGGCAAAGCCATCAGATATGATCCCAGAGCTACAGGGCCGCTTACCGATTCGAGTAGAACTTGAAGCACTTACTGCAGATGACTTTAAACGCATCCTTACAGAGCCTCATGCATCGCTTACCGAGCAACAACGAGAGCTGCTTAAAACTGAGCAGGTATCGATTGAGTTTAGCGACGATGCAATTGAACGTATTGCCAAAGCAGCTTGGCAAGTTAACGAGAAAACCGAAAACATCGGTGCCCGTCGTCTACACACTGTAATGGAAAGATTGATGGAAGAAATTTCATACGATGCTTCTGAAAAAGCAGGCTCGTCATTAGTAATCGACGCCGCTTATGTTGAAAAACACTTAGGTGCACTTGTTGAAGATGAAGACTTAAGCCGCTTTATTCTATAAAACGAATATAAACGTTATACTAAAAGCCTCCAGATTGGGGGCTTTTTAATGGGATATATTAAATGAAACACGTAACAAAAGTGCATTACCACAGTGTAAGTAAAAATCTAGATGTTTACTTTGATGATGACAGTAAAGCTGTATTTAGCTGTGAGTTTTTACGTGTACACTCCCCTTCAGCTGAAGTGCAGGGCCATGGCTCTGGCCCAATGAAGCTAGTACTTAATAAGCAAGCTGTAGGAATAAAAAGTATTGTACCTGTTGGGCATTACGCACTTCGTTTAGATTTTGACGATGGCCATAACAGCGGACTATTTAGCTGGCGCTACTTTGAAAAACTACAACAGCAACAAGATACATTGTGGAGTGAATATTTAGTGCGGGTAACTGAACACGAAAAAAGTAAAGATAGCGTGCCTATAAAGTTTGTTCCTTAAACTTTATAGACCCGCACTATTAGGGGTTATTACACCTTAAACTTATCAATTGCAGTGAATAGAACACGAGCCTGCTCAGAGACTTCTTCACTTGTCTGCGCATTATTAGCAGCATGTCCCGAAGCATCTTGTGCAATATCTCTTATACGTACTACGTTTTTATTTACCTCAGACGCTACCTGACTTTGCTCATCAATCGCAACTGCTATTTGAGTACTCATCTCCATGATAGTTTGTACATCTTCGGTTATATCACCAAGTAGCTCACCCGCTTTAATTGCTTGAGACGCGCTTTCATCTCCTTGCGAGCGGCACTGGTGCATAATACTAACCACCTCTTGAGTGCGTTGTTGCAGGGTATTAATAATCCCCTCTATTTCACTAGTCGATTCTTGCGTGCGCTGAGCAAGTGAGCGAACTTCATCTGCCACTACTGCAAAACCACGCCCTTGCTCTCCAGCTCTAGCCGCTTCAATTGCAGCATTAAGCGCTAATAAGTTGGTTTGATCTGCAATCCCTCGAATTACATCAAGCACTGAGCCAATGGTTTCGCCGTCTTTTTCTAATTGCGATACAACACTTGATGCATTACCTAACGAACTAGACAAATCTCTAATATGTTTAACCGTTGAGTCAACTTCACTGCGCCCTTGCTGTGCGCTTAAGTTGGTTGATTCTGCTTTTTTAGCTGCGGCTTCAGTATTATGAGAGATATCTTGAATAGTTGCCTGCATTTGCGTTGCAGCTGTCGCTACCATGTCTGCTTCATGTAGTTGCTCTTGCATACCAGAGCTTGTTGCTGCGGTACTTTGTGATAAATGCTCGGTTGCTACATTAAGGGTGTTTAAAGCACCATTAACTTCGTTAATTAAGTTCTTAAAATCGCCTATTAAGCTATTAAAGTCGACAGTCATGGTGGTAATTTCGTCTTTACCTGTTTGCTCTATCATCACGCTCAAATCATTATTACGACGAATATCATTAATAGTGTGATAAACCCGCTCAATAGGTACAATAATGGAGTGGCTTGTAAAATAAACTAGCGCTAATACAACCACACCTGCAATCACAAATACCAAAATAGCTAAAAATTGAGCCTGCTCTACACTTTGCTCTACTTGTAACTTAGTGTCTTTAACGATTTTAGAAACAATGGCGTCGCTTTTATCTACACTGTCACGCATTACTCCAAGTGCGCCTGACTCAAGATCTAGCCCTAGCTTAGTTTGGGCCTGCACAAGTGTTTGAAATTCGCTTTGGTATATATCAATCAAAGGATTAATTTGTGCTTTATAGTCGCTTGGCAGCTGTGCTGCAGCTATCTGCTGCTTAAATGTATTAATTCCCTCATTAAAACGCCCTAGGTACTTAATATCAAATCTCAGCATGAAATCTTTTTCTGAGCGTCTTAGTTGCAGCATTGACGACAGCAGTTGGTAATTTTGCTGCTCTTTTAATAGTTGCTCAACTTCATGAACCGAGCTTCTAAGCTTGCCATATAACCCGTCGGTCGGGGTTAAACCAATCTCTTTTTGAAGCTTAACAACAGTTTCAAAATCATTATTATAGCTATTTATTAGTTGCTCAAAGCGCTGGACCTGCTCCTGTGCAATACCTTGGTTAGCCATTAACTGTTGTAACTTTTTTACTTTATCACTTAACTGCTCAAAATCCGTTTCAAATGCAGTTAACGCGTCTTCTTGTTTATAAAACAAAAAGTTTTTTTCATGTTTACGCAATGCTAATGCATGTACGTTGAGCTCTTCTGCTAATTGAATAGTCTTGTTTAAGCTCAAGGTTGTACGTGATTCAAAAATAATCACGCATAAAAGGACCACCATTGCTAAACCAACAACGACTGCGTTTAGTTGTAAACGTCGTTTAATTGTTAGGTTTTGTAAAAAATTCATCGCTAACGCCTTTTTTGAATATGCATTTTTATTATAGCTAATAGATCAAAAGCGACTAATTAATTTAACTTTTTATTATTGGTAATTCTAAACAGTTTAAATGTGATGGCTATAAGGCGACACTATCCCACAAACCTTTATGTAACGATTGTGTGTTATTCCATTGTTGTTTAACCAACCAATCAATTAAAGGCGCGGGATCGCTGGGGTAATTTATCTGCTTGTTTTGCGGCGCGCTATTCCAATCATCAAGGGCTTGTGGGTTTAAATAGTTCATAACATGCGCCATGCCCATGGCAAATAAAGTTTGTGCATTTGCTGCTTGCTCAAACTGACCATCTAAAGGCTTTAATAGTAACTTTTTACCTAACTTAAGCGCTTCACTGGCAAGCTCAAATCCCGCATTACCAATAACGCCACTTGTGTTTGCTAAGTCGTTTAAAAAACCAGAGCGTGAAGGGGCACGTAAATGTATATGTCCAAAAGATTGATTGGTGGCATTTGGGTGATAACAATAAAATTCTTTTTCGGGAAAGTCTTTTAAATAATCAACAACGCTATCTAAGTTTTCGAAAGGTAAATATACCAATACCTTGTTCATTACTGCTACAGGGTTGTCGTGATTATGATGAGCAATAAAAGGCGGTATTATATTATTTGCAAATGGTTGCCAGTGCACGCCTAAGTAGGTAGTCGCTGGTGCATAATGCTTGATAAGTGATTTTCTCAGTACGCCACGACCAAACATAGGTACGTTATCTGACAAAAATGCTGCTTGGTGACTAATGCCAATAACGGGTATACCTGCCCGTTTTGCAGCCCATGCTGTCACAGGCTCAAAGTCGTTAAGTACAAAATCGTACTGTTTTATCTCAAGCGATTTTATATCACTCACCAACTTACAAATTCGCATGTTTTTAAGTGTTTTTAAATTTTTAACTTGCCCATTTTCAGTGCTAAACGACAAACCACGATACGCTTTATAATCTGAGAATTCGTGCATATCAAAGTAATCTTTATTTGCGCGCCCTGAAAACACATAATCAACATCAATACCGAGCTTATTAAAGCAGCTTGCCATAACCCGAGCGCGCGTTATATGACCATTACCGGTACCTTGTACTCCATACAATATTTTCATGCAGGCACCACGAGTGCTAACGCAAATAAACCACAAAAACTACCAATCGTTGCGCCTATTATAATATCAGCAGGAAAGTGCACACCCAATACCACACGAGACATAGCAACGCCGGTAGCCCAACTAAATAGTAGTAATGCATATTCTGGGAAAAAATGGCTTAATATAATTGCCACTAAAAAGGCAGCAGCACTGTGACCCGATGGTAAACTAAATTTATCGCTTGGTACTATATAGGCATTTGTTACTAAGCAGTCGCATGGACGGATCCGAGCAAATCTATTTTTAGCTAGTAGGTAAATAGGTCTTTCTATAGCAAAACCAATTAATATAGTGACAGGCAATAATTGGTGCTGTTCATTATTACTAAGCCACCACACTGCTAAGCATATTAATATATAAAGCCCACCATCACCGCTTTTAGACAAACCAAAGGCCATTGTTTTAAACCACCTCGGTGAATTGCAATTAAACAAAGTTAAAAATAATTGCTCATCTATCTGAGTTACCTTTTTAAGCATATTATTATTCATCACCATCCCTCATCGCATAACATATGAACACCGATTTAGCTTATGTGTTGTAAATAACAATTGAGTGACGCTTTTAATACACTATTATTGCGATTAATGATTTAGCGCTTGTTTTGCCTAAATTTACTGCGATTAAGTCGTTGTTATTGCTTATAAGGAGGGTATACTGAGATATAAATTAATGTACCTTTTGAGGATAAAATAATGGATTACAGCACTTCTGATTTATGCGACCACTTTGCTGACGTGGTTGACGTGCTAGAGCCTATGTTCATCAACTTTGGTGGTCGACACAGCTTTGGTGGCCGCATTAAAACGGTTAAATGTTTTGAAAATAATGAACTCATCCGCGAATTACTTTCTCAAGATGGTACAGACCTAGTACTTCTTATTGATGGTGGCGGCTCAACTCGTCGCGCACTAATCGACATTGAACTGGCTGAGCTAGCACTTGAAAACAACTGGAATGGTATTGTTGTTTACGGCGCAGTACGCCACGTTGATGAGCTTGAAGAGCTTGATTTAGGCATTCAAGCAATTGCTTCAATCCCTGTTGCAGCCGACAGCGAAGGTGCTGGTGAAGATGCTATAGGCGTTAACTTTGCTGGGGTATCATTTTTTGATGACGACTTTATTTATGCTGATAGCACAGGCATTGTTTTATCTGCAGAAGAATTAGAGTTGGAAGTTGTAGAAGTATAACGTGACTTCCCATTTAAAAGTATATGATGAAAGCGCGGTTAGAACACTTTGCTCTACCCGCGCAAATGAGAAAAAGGCATGGCAATCAATGGCCTTGCTCGACACCCAAGTAAACCTGCAACAAGCACTTGTTGACGCTGCTCAATTTGGTATCCGCTATGTACTTCTGGGTATTTGCGAAGATATCGGCCCAAAAGCAAACTTAGGAAATGGCGGTGCAAACGAAGCATGGCCGGCTTTTTTAAAACGCTTTTTAAACCAACCTCACAATCAATTTATTGCCACTCAAAAAGTGCTTTTATTGGGTGAAGTTAATACTGATGATTTAATGGCGCAAAGCAACCAGCTTAATAATCAGCAAGGCCAGCAGTTAACTCAATTACGAGATTTATGCCAACAGCTTGATGAACGCGTAGAGTCGGTATTGAGCCTTATTTTTAAAGCGGGGCTTGAGCCAATCGTTATTGGCGGAGGTCATAACAATTGCTTGGGAATTATCCGTGCCCTGAGTAAGTCAAAAAATACACCTATTAATGCTATCAACTTTGACCCTCATGCCGACTTTAGAGAATGTGAAGGTCGCCATAGCGGCAATGGCTTTCGCTACGCTTATAACGAGCAACATCTAAGTAATTACCACGTTATTGGCTTACATGAGATAAAAAACAATCAAGCAATTATAGATGCAATGAGTGAAGCTAACTTTACGTTTGATAGCTATCAATCAATACAAGTTAAGCGAAAAACTACACTCACGCAGGCAATTGAAAACGCATTAAGTAATTTTAACGATTTACCACTGGGTATTGAAGTTGATTTAGATAGTATTACTTACATGCCGGTGAGTGCGTACACATGTTGCGGATTTAGTGTGAATGACACTGAGCACTTTGTGCATTTAGCAGCAAACCATCGCGACTCTAAGTACTTACATTTATGTGAAGCAGCGCCTAGCCAGCACCCTAACGGAGTTGAGGCCGGTGCTGCCCATGTAGGACAAGTGATCAGTGCACTTGTGAATAGCTATCTACAAGCCAAAGAAAACACTTAGCGCTGTTGAACTAATCGCCACTCTTTTAGCCAGCTCATTAAACCAATACTACTTAGCGGGTGACCAAAGTAATAACCTTGGGCAGCATAACCTTTTAAGCTTTTTACAAACTTAAGTTGCTCAAGTGTTTCTACCCCTTCAAAAATCACTTTTGTTTTTTGTTGGTTATGCATTTCAACCATTCCGCTAACTAAACTGCGTATATTGTTTTGATTACTAAAGTCAGCAGTGAGTGAAGGTGAAACCTTAATATACTCTACCGCTAAGCTTGGTAACTTAGAAAGCAGTACCGGGTTATCACCAAGTCCATCAACACATACTTTTAAGCCTATGTTATTAAGCCTTGCGATCATGCCTCTGCCTTTATCATCTAGTCCCGCAAAAATATGCAAAGGGCATTCAACAATTAAATCGCCAGCTTCCAAGTGATGCTCACTTAAAACAACATCAACAAATTCAATAAACTCTTCGTTAAGCATTTCAGGACCAAATACGTTAATGCTAAGCGGTATAGAAATACCTTCTATTCTAAGCGCCATTGCAAGCTCAGCAGCTCTCTCTATTACAAATTTAGCGAGTGGATAACCAAGCCCTGCAATTCTAATGTCGTCGATAAACCTGTTAGCGGATAAAATCCCTTGCTTAGGGTGCTGCCAACGCAGTAGTAATTCTAAAAACTCAATTTGACCGTTTTCGTTACAAATAATAGGCTGAAAATAAAGCTCTAACTCGCTCGAAAAATCAATATTTGCTAATTCCTTTAGTCGCGCTTGTTGCTCTCGCAATTCAATCATCATTTGTTGATGATAAGGCACAACCTTGCGATCTGGGTGGCTATCGAGTGCCAGATATGCGTACGATATTAAATTATCAAAGTTGTTATCTTGCTCATTACAATCAACATAACTCGCTCTCGCTTTTACTTCTACAGTGCAGTTAGCAACATTAAATGGCTTAAGCGTTGCACCCAGTATTTGGTCAATAACTAATTCATGTAAGTGTTTTTGATTCGCGAAACTACAAATAAATGCAAAGTTAAGACCCCCTAAGTGGGCTAGCTTTTCTTGTCCAGTTAAAGTCACTATTTCGTCACTTGAAAGTAGCTCTTTTATTCGATTAGCCGATTGCGCTAACAGTATATCGCCAAAGTCGCGTCCAATATGCTGGTTAACTTGCTCAAAGCCTTCAAGGCGAATAACGATTAACGCTGCGCTTATTTGTTTGTTGTCGCACCATGTATAGTAACCTTGACGTAACTGTTTTCTATCTGCAAAAACTGAAAGCGGAGACTCTTCAACAAATGCATCACCTTCAGGTTCTGGCTCTATAACGACTTCTATTTCAGCACTTTCATCATTTAAAAAACCTACAATAGCTAATAATAATATTGCTAACACAACCCAAAATAGCGGAACTTCCAATAATAAATGAGCTGAAAATAGAACAACAAATAAAAGACCAGCCATTGAGCTGGTAATTATCATGCTCCAATTATTTCGCTCAAATGCTTGCCATAAGTGAAAACAAAACCCAAAGGCTAGTAAAATAGCAAGCCAAGCCGCACCGCTGCTTAAGATAGCTAAACCAACAGCAGCTGTGCATAAATAACTAAATTTAATACTGGTATTTTTAACAGCAAATAAAGTGGCGATCATCGCCATTAATAGTGCACCACTAAAAAATATTGGGAAATTACTGTCGGTTAGTATGTTCAAATTAACGGCATCCGTATTCGCTAAAAAAGTTTAAACCAAGTTATATGTGGGTAAAAATAATACAAACTAATTAATTCTACCCAAAATCCATAAATTTAACAGTTTATTTACGCCAAATTGGTAACTTAATTGTGATGGATGACTTATTTGCCAATGCGCAATATCAGCTCTTGCGCCAACCTTTAAAATACCACGGTCGTCTAAACCTAGTGCTTTAGCTGCATTTCGAGTAACACCAGCTAATGCTTGCTCAGGTGTTAATCTAAACAATGTGCATGCCATGTTCATCATCAAGTGCACTGAGCACAGCGGTGAAGTACCTGGATTAAAGTCACTCGCAATAGCTATCGGTACTTTATATTGATTAAGTAATTCAATAGGTGGGAATTTAGTTTCTCTTAAAAAATAAAATGCGCCTGGCAATAACACCGCTACCGTCCCAGCGTCTGCCATGGCTTTTACACCCTCTTCATCTAGATGCTCAATATGATCAGCCGAAAGGCCATTAAACTGCGCCACCAGCTTAGCACCCTGTTGATTAGATAACTGCTCAGCATGGCATTTTACTGGGAGGTTATGCTTTTTAGCCGCCTGGAAAACACGTTTGGTTTGCGAATAACTAAACCCAACATTTTCACAAAATACATCGACTGCATCAGCAAGATTATTAGCTACTACCTGATCAAGCATGTCAGTACACACTAAATCAATATATTCATCAGCACGGCCTTTGTATTCAGGCGGTAGAGCATGCGCCCCTAAAAAAGTAGTTTTAATATCAATAGGGTGATGTTCACCTAATAAACGAGCGACTTCTAATATTTTTATCTCGTTTTCAGTATCTAGCCCATAACCAGACTTTATTTCAACGGTGGTTACACCTTCTTTTAACAACGTATTTAAGCGATCTTTTGCATCTACAAACAATTGTTCACGGTCGGCTGCTCTTGTGGCTTTAACCGTACTTGCTATGCCACCGCCTTGTGCTGCGATTTGCTCATAGCTTACGCCTTGCAAACGCTGTTCAAACTCTTGCGATCTTGAACCTGCAAATACTAAGTGAGTATGGCAATCTACTAAGCCCGGCGTTAACCACTGTCCTTTTACACTCAATGTCGGCGTTGCAAACACATCAAAACTAGGCAATGTTGATTGCTCTCCAATCCACGCAATTTTACCATTTTTAATGGCTATAGCAGCATTTTCGATTGCGCCATAAGGGGCATTTATATTGCTATCCATAGTGGCAATATTGGCATCAGTTAAAAGTAAGTCGATTTCTTCTAACTCATAATTTTGTGTTGTGCTTTGCATTTTTTAGCCCTTTTTACGCCGCGAGTGATGAAAATATAGTCTAACAACCCATCTTGTATATACAAGGTAATTGTGTCATCTTATTTATATAGTTTATTTTTAATGTAACCATAAATTTAATGATGACACCTAAATTTGCGCAAATAAAACAATTCATTGTTGATAAAATACGCAGCGGTACGTGGCAAGAAAACCAACGTGTTCCCTCTGAAAACGAACTAAGTAGTCAATTTAGTGTAAGCAGGATGACAGCCCGCAGAGCACTAAGCGAATTAACTGAGGCAGGTATTTTAACCCGCAGCCAAGGGTTAGGTACATTTGTAGCTACATTTAAATCGCAGTCATCGTTACTTGAAATAAAAAATATTGCTGATGAAGTAAAAGAGCGTAACGGCAACTACACCTGTAGTGTACTCATACTCGAATCAATAAATGCAGTAGCACCTATTGCCATTGCACTTGGTGTTGAGGTTGACAGTGTTGTATATCGAAGTGTACTTGTGCATAACGAAAATGACAGCCCTTTGCAGCTAGAAGAGCGTTTTGTAAATCCTGCCCTTGCGACTGGCTACTTACAACAAGACTTCAGCACGCTTACACCACATGAATATCTATCTAGTGTTGCCCCACTTACCCAAGCAAGGCATACAGTAGAGGCCATTATGCCAAACAGCGAAATGTGCCAATGGTTAAATTTATATAATGAAGAGCCATGCTTACAAGTGATCCGACGCACCTGGTCTGTTAAAGGCATTGTAAGCTTTGCGCGCCTTGTATCACCTGGCAGTAAATATCGCTTAGGCGGCCACTTAACATTTAAAAAATAACAAACAATAGCGCTTACTGCGCTTTTTTTATAACAAATCACCTTGTATATACAACAGGAGCAAAACATGAACAACCGACTCGACACAAGTCGCGTAATACGTGCACCTCATGGAGATAAAATAAGTGCTAAAAGCTGGCAAACAGAAGCTGCTAAGCGCATGCTAATGAATAACTTAGACCCTGACGTTGCAGAGCATCCTCATGCACTTGTTGTATATGGTGGTATTGGCCGAGCAGCTCGTGATTGGCCAAGTTATGACAAAATTATAGAAACCCTCGATAGACTCGAAAGCGACGAAACCCTGCTTGTACAATCAGGAAAACCCGTTGGTGTATTTAAAACCCACAGTAATGCTCCTCGCGTGCTTATTGCTAACTCAAATCTTGTTCCACACTGGGCAAATTGGGAGCACTTTAACGAGCTCGATAAAAAAGGCTTGATGATGTACGGGCAAATGACGGCGGGTTCTTGGATCTATATTGGCTCGCAAGGCATAGTACAAGGAACTTACGAAACCTTTGTAGCTATGGCAAAGCAACATTTTGCAGGTAGCGCTAGTGGTAAATGGGTATTAACAGGTGGTCTTGGTGGTATGGGCGGTGCGCAACCACTTGCAGCTACAATGGCTGGGTTTAGTGCACTGGTTGTTGAATGTGATGAAAGCCGTATCGATTTTCGTATAAAAACAGGCTACGTTGATGTAAAAGCAACAAGTCTTGAACACGCACTGCAATTAATAACCGATGCATGTGTTAAAGGTAAAGCCCTCTCAGTGGGTTTACTAGGTAACGCTGCCGATGTATTTAGTACACTGGTTAAAACAGGCATTACCCCTGATGTAGTCACAGATCAAACATCTGCTCACGATCCATTAAATGGTTACTTACCACAAGGCTGGACAATGGAGTACGCAGCAAAAATGCGTGAGCAAGATCCAAAAGCCGTAGTAAAAGCCGCTAAACAATCAATGGCAGTCCAAGTTAAAGCTATGCTAGCACTACAAAAAGCCGGTGCCGCCACTACTGATTACGGTAATAATATTCGTCAAATGGCGTTTGATGAGGGTGTTACCAACGCGTTTGATTTTCCTGGATTTGTGCCTGCATATATTCGCCCTTTATTTTGTGAAGGGATTGGACCATTTAGATGGGTAGCATTATCAGGCGACCCTGAAGATATATATAAAACCGACGCTAAAGTAAAAGAGCTTATTCCTGATGATGCACATTTACATAACTGGCTTGATATGGCGCGGGAACGCATACAATTCCAAGGTTTACCTGCACGCATTTGCTGGGTTGGCCTAAAAGATAGAGCACGCCTTGCACTGGCCTTTAACGAAATGGTTAAAAATGGCGAACTTAAAGCCCCTATAGTTATTGGTCGCGATCACCTCGACTCTGGCTCAGTTGCCAGCCCTAACCGCGAAACAGAAAGCATGAAAGATGGCTCAGATGCAGTATCAGATTGGCCATTACTCAACGCACTGCTTAATACCGCAAGTGGCGCTACTTGGGTGTCGCTTCATCATGGTGGCGGTGTAGGCATGGGATTTAGTCAGCACTCTGGTGTAGTTATTGTTGCCGATGGTACTGATGAAGCTAAAGAGCGTATTGCTCGCGTACTGTGGAACGACCCTGCAACAGGTGTAATGCGCCATGCTGATGCCGGATACGACATAGCAAAAAACTGCGCTAAAGAACAAAATTTAGACCTACCTATGTTAAACGAGGAATGATCATGTTCGAACTTACTCTCACACCCGGATCACTTGATTTAAACACACTAAGAAAAATTAATAATTCACCGGTAAAGTTAAGCCTTGCAAAGCATGCCGAGTCGCAAATAGCAGCCAGCGCGCAAACCGTTCAAAATGTTATTAATGAACACCGCACTGTATATGGAATTAACACCGGCTTTGGATTATTAGCCAATACTAAAATTGCCGACGACCAACTTGAATTATTACAGCGCTCCATTGTGCTTTCACACGCTGCGGGTATTGGCGAATACATGGATGACAGCACAGTAAGGTTAATGATCACCTTAAAAGTAAACTCGCTTTCACGTGGCTATTCGGGCATTCGCCTGCAAGTAATCCAATTTTTTATGCAGCTGCTTAGTAGCGAAGTATATCCATGCGTGCCTAAAAAAGGCTCCGTGGGGGCATCGGGAGATTTAGCCCCTCTTGCGCATATGTGTCTACCTTTATTAGCTGAAGGTCAAATGCGACATAAAGGAGAAATAATTAGCGCAGCACAAGGGTTAAAAATAGCGGGACTTGAACCCCTTACCCTTGCAGCCAAAGAAGGCTTAGCATTATTAAATGGCACACAAGCGTCGACTGCGTTTGCACTACAAGGCCTATTTAGAAGCGAGAACCTATATGCACAAAGCTGCGTTATCGGATCAATAAGCATAGAAGCTGCAATGGGCAGTCGCGCGCCATTTGATGCACGTATTCATGAAATTCGCGGACAGCGCGGACAAATAGACACCGCTCAAGTATTTAGAGAGCTACTCGATACGCACTCTCAAATTAGTAACTCCCACGTCAATTGTGAAAAAGTACAAGATCCATACTGCCTTCGCTGCCAGCCTCAAGTGCTAGGTGCTTGCCTAACTCAGATACGCCAAGCCGCAGAAGTATTGCTATGCGAGTCGAACGGTGTAACCGATAATCCGCTAGTTTTTGCCGATGTAGGCGACATAATATCGGGAGGAAACTTTCATGCAGAGCCCGTTGCAATGGCCGCTGACAACTTAGCAATCGCAATTGCCGAAATTGGCGCATTAGCAGAAAGGCGAATTGCATTACTTATCGATTCAAACCTATCCAAATTGCCGCCATTTCTAGTTGAAAACGGCGGGGTAAATTCTGGATTTATGATTGCCCAAGTTACCGCAGCAGCGCTTGCATCAGAAAACAAATCATTAGCGCATCCGGCTTCGGTTGATAGCTTGCCTACATCTGCAAATCAAGAAGATCATGTTTCTATGGCAACCTTTGCAGCAAGGCGCTTAGATGAAATGGCCAATAATACCCAAGGTGTTTTGGCAATAGAATGGTTAGCATCGGTTCAAGGGCTAGAATTTAGAAAGCCGCTTGAACCATCAGATAAAGTGCAAAGCGCTAAAGCATTGTTACGCGAGCATGTAAGTTATTATGATAAAGACCGCTACTTTGCTCCCGATATCGAAGCTGCTAATACATTACTAAGTGAAGGTAAGCTATGCGACTTTATAGAGAGCAGTCCCCTGCCTTCAGCATATTAAATACCGTGCTGATAGCTAAACCCTAAGGCTTCAATGGCTGAGCCTAATATTTTTCGCTCAGCCGAATCAGTTCCTGTAAACGTTGGCATTTCACCACCATGTTGCTGACACTTCATAGCGTAGTATTCAGCTTTTGTGGGGTGCGCAGGATTAACCACATTATAAATATTTTGCCCTACTTGCCAGTGCTCTATCACCGCAAAAATAGCATTAATTACATCTTGTTGATGCACCATATTTACCACTTGCTCACTTGATGTATTGAGCTCTTTACCTGCCACAAAACGCCCCGGTTCTCTATTAGGCCCTAGTAAGCCAGCTAAACGAAGTATTTTGCCATCTTGCTCAAGCACTTGCTCTTCAGCTTCGTAAAGCTTTATTTGGCGCTCGTTTGTGCATGAAATATCGCTACTTTCACTATATACACCAGGCTCTTGATCGTACACCCCGGTTGATGAGCACAATAAAAAGCCCTTTGCGTTTAGCTCCTTTGAAAGCTTAAGCGCTGCGGTGAGTGTTTCAGGATAATTACTTTCACTGTGCCTGCTACGTGGTGGAATAGCACATACCCAATAAGCACCTTGTAAATCAACTTGATGCCTTAATTGTCCATCTTCAAGTGTAAACTGACGCTCAAAGTCAAACTCGTGTATATCTGTTCTATGCGTTCCTTGTACTTGCCAGTCAGCTTTTTGTGCACTTACGCATAAAGCATGTCCTAACCAGCCTGCACCTAATACTACTAATTTATTACTTTTATTTGTCATTTTTGTATAAGCCTTTATTTTAAACGCATAATTAGTTCTTTCTATCTAACTTTATAGAGATTTTAAGTAAGATATGATTAGATATAATTTCATAAATAATAAAAATATGTGTACTCATGCTAAATAATTTATCATTACGGAAGAAAATATTATTATTGATTGGTGGAACAATTACCGTTTTACTAATTATCGCCTCAACATTTTTTGTTAAACACATTGCCAATCTCTCTAGAGAAAACATAGAAAACGAAGCACAAAGTTATCTACAGACCGAGCAACTTTCAATGCAAAGTTACTTCGCGATGTACGGTAAAATGGTATCAACCTTTGTTAATAACCCACATTTAATCAACTTTTTTGAAAATTGGGATACACGCGATCAAGCACTCGAAAGCGCGCCAGGTTACAACGAAGTAAACCAAGACTTTGTGCGTTTAAGCTCAAATGACGAAAACATTTTATCGGCCTTTTTTGCCTCAGCAACCACCGGTGAATACTTTAAAGAAAACGAGCGTACAAGTCACTACAACGGCCAGCCTTATTACGCTTACAAGCGTGGGTGGTGGCAAGAAGCCATGCAAGTTAACAAGCTTTACGTAGGTCCAATCTCTGTTGATTTAACCACAGGCGTAGCATCCGCAGTAGTACAACAACCTGTTTATAACGCTCAGCGAAAACTCATTGGTATGGGCGGTGTTGATTTACAATTAAACAAAATTAACGACATGGTCGAAAATATTCGCTTTAACGGCCAAGGTTATGGATTTTTACTCGATGGTAATCAAAAAGTAGTTCATTTTTCAAAGGCCACTGGGCATAAACTTTCAATTACAGATGAAGGTGCAAACGGTAAAGAAGGGCTCGATGCGCTTGAGCAACAATTTACAAATACAGCAGGCTTTAAAGAGTTAAATACACAAATGCGAAATAACCTTGAAGGCAGCCAAATGGTTACTTTTAAAGGTGAGCAGTTTTATGTGGTTTACCATCGTCTGCAGCTAGAGCAGCCTTATATAGATTGGTATGTAGGTCTACTTATCCCAACTACTATGATTGAAGAGCCCGTAAATGCTGCAGTAACCGCTACAACAACGGCGGTAATTATTATCTTAATCATTATATTAGCCATGATTTTATGGGCTACCCACATGATTTCAAAACCCATTACAACGCTTACGCACATTATGCGTGATATAGCATCGGGCGAAGGCGATCTTACTCAAAAAATTTATATTAATAGTCAAGATGAAGTGGGACAGCTGGCCAACCACATGAACACTTTTATTGATAAGTTGCACGCCATGATGCTTGATACCGCAGCGCAAGCAGAACAACTAAGTAATGCAGCGGCCCAGCTAAGAAGTGTTTCTGAGAAAACAAATTCTGAAATTCAGCAAGAGAAGCAGCAAGTTGATAGCGTGAGCGCAGCGGTAACTGAAATGGCGACTACTGTGCTTGAAATATCACGTAACGCACAACACACAAATAACGCAGCTGAAGAAGTACAAGCAATTACAGCTGAAGGAGCTAGCCGTTCTACACAGGCGCAAACAGTAATGACTGAACTGGCATTACATATTGGCGAAGCATCTAAAGTGGTTGCAGGTCTTGAGCAAGAAAGTAATAACATTGGTGCATTAGTCGATGTAATTAATTCCATTGCTGATCAAACCAACTTACTTGCACTTAATGCGGCTATAGAGGCTGCTCGTGCCGGTGAACACGGTAGAGGCTTTGCTGTTGTTGCTGATGAAGTACGTTCACTAGCAAGTCGCACACAAGAATCAACAGACGATATTCGAAATATGATTTCGCGCTTGCAGCAAATAGCTCAACAAGCCTCAGTAATGATGCAACAAGGACAAGATCAAACCGAGGGCTCAGTGCTTCAAACTAAAGAAGTGCTTAGCTCACTTCACAATATTGCGCAGTCGGTTACTAAAGTACAAGACCAAAGTCATCAAATAGCCACATCTACCGAGGAGCAAACTGTTGTTGCTGAGGATATTAATACGAGCCTTTCGGCAATTAATAACTTAGTGAACAGTACCGCTGACCATGCGCACACCCTCGCTGACGAAGCTCGTGACTTAAGTGATTTAGCTGCGGCGCTTAACAAAACGGTTAATCAATTTAAATTATAAAACTTGTATTTAATAGTTGTGTTTAAGCGTAAAACTTAAGCGCAACTATAAC
The DNA here is from genome assembly GCF_014164245.1 of Pseudoalteromonas sp. SG43-8. Classification (NCBI taxonomy): domain Bacteria; kingdom Pseudomonadati; phylum Pseudomonadota; class Gammaproteobacteria; order Alteromonadales; family Pseudoalteromonadaceae; genus Pseudoalteromonas; species Pseudoalteromonas sp. SG43-8. The sequence goes on from NZ_JACJEX010000014.1 coordinate 24,968, forward strand.
CCTTGTTTTTAATTTATTTAGCACCATATCTTTACAGTTCGCTGCTATTTTTACTGTAATTGAGTAATACAAAGTGATTTTTACGAACCAGATCAAATTTTTCGATTTTATACACCGATCTTTTTATTGAGATAGTTTGTTGTTTGGCAGAGTCTGGTATAGTAGCGCACGTAATAAACAGTGCTTTTTGAACGGTTTAATACAAAATTGCTAATTAATATGTTCTAAGTGTTACTTAAAAGCACATATTAATTACCAATTGTTAAAAATGGGTTAGCCGATACTCGGCTGACAAAGAATACATTGTAACGGTTTTATCATGATATCTAATTTATTTACCAAGCTTTTTGGTAGTCGCAATGACCGCACTATTAAAAACTTAAGAAAGACGGTCGCGCTAATCAATGCGCTAGAAACGCAACTTGAAGCGCTTTCTGATGAAGATTTAAGAGCTAAAACAGCTGAGTTTAGAGAACGTTACGATAACGGACAAAGCCTTGACGACATTCTACCAGAGGCTTTTGCTGTGGTACGTGAAGCGTCAAAGCGTGTAAATGGCATGCGTCATTTCGACGTGCAGTTATTAGGTGGTATGGTTTTACATCAAGGTCGCATTGCAGAAATGCGTACCGGTGAAGGTAAAACACTTACAGCTACTCTACCAGCTTATCTAAACGGCTTAACAGGCAAAGGTGTTCACGTAATTACCGTGAATGACTACCTTGCTAAACGTGATGCTGAAACCAACCGTGCGTTATTTGAATTTTTAGGCCTTACAGTAGGCTGTAACGTACCAGGTATGATGCCGCAGCAAAAGAAGCTCGCTTATACTGCCGACATTACATACGGTACTAATAACGAATTTGGTTTTGACTACCTTCGTGACAACATGGCTTTTAGCATTGATGAACGAGTTCAACGTCCATTATTCTATGCTGTAGTCGATGAAGTGGATTCAATCTTAATAGATGAAGCACGTACCCCGCTGATTATTTCAGGCCCAGCTGAGGATAGCTCTGAGCTATACACTGAAATAAACACCATCGTTCCTTTACTTGAGCTTCAAGAAAAAGAAGACGAAGAAGGTATTGAAGGCGATGGCGATTACACGATTGATGAAAAGTCTAAGCAAGTTCATTTAACAGAACGTGGTCAAATTAAAGTAGAAGAGCTACTTACTGAGCGCGGCTTAATTGAAGAAGGCGATTCGCTTTATTCAGCAGCAAGCATTACGCTACTAAGCCATGTTTATGCCGCCCTTCGTGCTCATAAGCTATACCAAAAAGATGTTGATTACGTTGTAAAAGAAAACGAAGTAATTATTATCGATGAGCATACTGGTCGTTCAATGGAAGGTCGTCGTTGGTCAGAAGGTTTACACCAAGCTGTTGAAGCAAAAGAAGGTGTAAAAATTCAAAACGAGAACCAAACACTTGCCTCTATTACGTTCCAAAACTACTTCCGTTTATACGAAACGTTAGCAGGTATGACAGGTACAGCCGATACTGAAGCATTTGAATTTCAGTCTATTTATGGCCTTGATACTGTTGTTATGCCAACTAATAAGCCGATGATTCGTGATGATCGCGCCGATTTAGTTTACCTAACGCAAGAAGAAAAATACGAAGCTATTTTAATTGATATTAAAGACTGCCAAGACCGTGGACAACCGGTGCTTGTTGGTACTATTTCAATTGAAAGTTCTGAGTATTTATCGCAGTTTTTACGCAAAGAAAAAATTAAGCACAACGTACTTAATGCTAAATTTCATGCGCAAGAAGCTGACATCGTTTCAGATGCTGGCCTACCAGGGACAGTAACAATTGCAACAAACATGGCCGGTCGTGGTACCGATATCGTGCTTGGTGGTAACTGGAACAGTGAAGTTGAAAAACTTGAAAACCCAACTGATGAGCAAATTGCTGAAATTAAAGCAGCTTGGAAAATTCGCCATGATGCAGTAATTGATGCCGGCGGTTTACATATCATAGGTACTGAACGTCACGAATCTCGTCGTATAGATAACCAATTACGTGGTCGCTCTGGTCGTCAAGGTGATGCTGGTTCAAGCCGTTTTTACTTATCGATGGACGATGCGTTAATGCGTATATTTGCCGGTGAGCGCATGACTAACATGATGCGTAAACTCGGTATGCAACGCGGTGAAGCAATTGAACATCCATGGGTAAACCGTGCGATTGAAAATGCACAGCGTAAAGTAGAAGCACGTAACTTTGATGTACGTAAGCAACTACTTGAGTACGATGATGTAGCAAACGATCAACGTCGTGTTGTTTACTCTCAGCGTAACGAACTACTTGAAGAAGGCGATATTTCAGAAACTATTACTGCAATTCGTGGTGACGTACTTAGCAATACAATTGATCAGTACATTGCACCGCAAAGCCTTGCTGAAATGTGGGACATTCCTGGCCTTGAAGAGCGTTTAAAACAAGACTTCTTAATTGAGTTACCTATTACTCAGTGGTTAGCAGATGACAATAAACTATACGAAGAAAAACTTCGTGAGCGTATTGAGCAGGCGGTTGAGCAGTCATACAAGCAAAAAGAAGAGCAAGTTGGCGATTCTGTTTTACGTCAATTCGAAAAAGCGATTATGCTACAGAGCCTTGATCAGCATTGGAAAGATCATCTTGCTGCAATGGATCATTTACGCCAAGGTATTCATTTACGTGGTTACGCGCAAAAGAATCCTAAGCAAGAGTACAAGCGTGAATCGTTTGAGCTGTTCTCCGAAATGCTTGAAAACTTGAAAGTAGATGTTGTAAGCATTCTAAGTAAAGTACAAGTACGCGCAGAAGAAGATGTTGAAAAAGTAGAAGAGCAACACCGTAAAAGTGAAAATGCTCCTCGCGAATACCAACATGAAGAAGCTGAGCACGTAGGTGGCGAAGCGCCAGAAACAGCGACAGTAATGGCTCGTACAGAACCAAAAGTAGGTCGTAATGACCCTTGCCCTTGTAAATCAGGTCAAAAATTCAAACAGTGTTGCGGTAAATTAAAATAACCCAATATTGTCAGTAGCTTATTAAAAAGCGGCGCTAGCGTCGCTTTTTTTTATGGAGTTTTAAAGTAATGACTATAGAAATTGTACATGTAGCTGTTGGTGTTATTAAGAAAAATAACGCTATATTCATTTGTAAACGTGCAGATGAACAACATCAAGGCGGTTTATGGGAATTTCCTGGTGGTAAAGTCGAAGCTGGAGAAAGTGTGTTTGTTGCACTTAAACGCGAGCTTATTGAAGAAGTTGGACTAACCATTCACAGCTCTAGCCAATTGATGGTGATTGAACATGACTACGGCGATAAATGCGTTAAATTAGATGTACACGTAGTAAGTAACTTTAGCGGTGAGGCACATGGCGCTGAAGGGCAACCTAGCGAATGGGTAGCAATTAGTGAATTAGAAAATTATGATTTTCCTGAAGCGAATGCTGAAATTATCGAAAAAATAGTTGCCCGATACGCATAAAAAAAGGGCATAAGTGAGCACAATGAATATCTCAATACAAAATAAGCTAAGCGAACTGTTAGCACTGCCCACTGAGTTAACTCAAGTTAGTGCGATTGGTAGCGGTCATATAAATAGTACATGGCTACTTACAAGTATTGATAAACAGTTTATTGTGCAAAAACTAAATACTGAGGTATTTAAAAACCCTGCTCAGTTAGTGAGTAACGCAAAACTAATTGAGCAGCATTTAAATGCTAAACAACTGCAAAATAATTACCCGCTTGAAATAATCAAACATATAGCGACACAAAGCGACGAACACTTAATAAAAATTGATAATGCGTATTATCGCGTCCTTAACTATATTAGCGGTAGCTACAGCGAAGACGTTGTTAAAAATACCCAGCAGAGCGAGCAAGCGGCTTACGCCTTTGGCGTATTTACTCATGCATTACAAGATTTTGATGCGCAACAGCTACACACTGTAATTCCTGATTTTCATAACTTAGCGATGCGCTTTGAGCAATTAGATACCGCAATCACTAACAACGTAGTTAATAGAGTAAAGCACTGCAATGGTGAAATAGAGTATTGCTTAACGCAGCAGCATTTAATTACTGAGCTTAGTCAGGTAGCTAAACACATACCCCTTAGGGTGTGTCATAACGATACAAAAATAAATAATATGCTGTTTTGTAATACAACTCACAAAGCAAAAGCAGTTATTGATTTAGACACCTGCATGGCAGGACTTTGGCTTTATGACTTTGGCGACATGGTACGTACATTTTGCTCCCCCGAAGCCGAGGATTCAACAAACTTACACAACGTTGTTATTCGAAAAGATATATTTTCAGCCATTGTTAAAGGCTATGTAACGCCATTAAAAAGCAGCATGAGTATACTAGAGCAAGAAAGCTTATTATTAGGCGCTAAAATAATGCCACTCATGTTAAGTGTGCGCTTTTTAACTGATTACTTAAATAACGATGTGTACTTTAAAGTAGCTCATGCAGAGCATAATTTAAAGCGAGCACAAAACCAACTCGCGCTTTATAAAAACATACTGAGTAACGAAGAATGGATGCACGCGTGCTTAGTCGATAAACAAATTCAAGATACAAAAAAACCAGTAAGCTAAAAACTTACTGGTTTTTTGTTATTTATAGCAATGCAATTACCAGATTTTTACGCGATCTTCTGGTTTGATATACATTTTATCACCTTCTTTTACGTCAAACGCTTCGTAAAACTCAGGCATGTTCGACAAGATACCGATTACACGGTAGTGACTTGGTGAATGAGGGTCTGTTAATAAACGATTACGTAACTCTTCATCGCGGTAGTTACGACGCCAGATTTGTGACCAACCCATAAAGAAGCGTTGATCGCCTGTGTAACCATCTATCACGGGTGCTTTTTTATCACCTAAAGATAGCATATACGCTTTATGCGCAACGGTTAAACCACCTAAGTCACCAATGTTTTCGCCAAGCGTTAGCTCACCATTAACACTTGCATCTTCAAACGGTTTATATTCGTTATACTGTGCAACTAAAGCCGCTGTACGCTCTTCAAATTGCTTAAGGTCAGTCTCACTCCACCAGTTACGTAAGTTACCGTCACCGTCGTATTTAGCACCTTGGTCGTCAAAACCGTGACCCAGCTCATGCCCAATTACCGCGCCAATTGCGCCGTAGTTTACAGCATCATCCGCTTCTAAATTAAAGAATGGTGGTTGTAATATAGCGGCTGGAAATACAATTTCATTGTTTACTGGGTTGTAATACGCATTTACTGTTTGCGGAGTCATGTGCCATTCAGAGCGATCAACTGGTTTACCCAATTTAGCAATCATGTCTGCGTATGCCCATTCGCTATAACGGATGTAATTACCTACTAGCTCGTCTGAGTTAATCTCTAGCTCTGAGTAATCTTTCCACGTGTCTGGGTAACCAATCTTAGGCGTAAATTTGTCTAATTTTTCTTTCGCTGCAAGCTTTGTTTCAGGGCTCATCCACTCAAGATTTTCGATAGCAACGCCATAACCTTTAATTACGTTATCAACTAACTCTTCCATGCGTGCTTTCGCTTCTGGGGGGAAGTTATCTTTAACGTATACCTTACCTAAAATCTCACCAAGTACACTGTTAGATGCATCAACCGCTTGCTTCCAAAGAGGTGCTTGTTCCTCTACGCCACGAAGTGTTGTGCTGTAAAAGTCAAAGTTAAGGTTAACTAAATCTTCGCTAAGTAGCTCTGCATAACCACTTACAAAATGAAATTTTAAGTAGTTTTTCCACGTCGCTAAATCAGTGTCTTTGTAAATAGTAGCAAGTGCTTCTAAGTAGCTTGGTTGACGTACAATAATATCACTTGCACTCACACCTGCATCTTTAAAGAATGCAGCTAAATCAAGGTCGCCCATCAACTTGCTTGCGTCAGCTACTGTCATCTTGTTATAAGATTTAGTTGCATCACGGCTTTGCACACGGCTCCACTGAGCATCAGCTAGTGTTTTTTCAAATGCAAGTACGCTCTTGGCAGCTTCTGCTGCATTTTTAACGCCTGATTTTGCTAAAACATCTGTGATGTATTGCTCGTAAGAAGCACGAATTTTAGTGAATTTTTCGTCATCATTTAAGTAATAATCACGATCTGGTAAACCAAGACCCGACTGAGATAAATACAATGCATACTCGCTCGAGTTTTTAGCATCGTTATTTACAAACCAACCAAACGGTAAAGTGCCGCCTTGTTTTTGAATTTTAGCCATTAAACCCACTAAGTCAGCTTTAGATTTAACGCTATCAATCGTATCTAATGACGGTTGTAATGGCGTAATACCTAGCTCATTACGCGCAGATTGATTCATGTAGCTTTTATAAAATGCGCCAATTTTATACTCATCACTGCCTTTTTTAGCGGCCTTATTCGCGGCTGCGTTTTCAAGGGCAATTTTCATCGCTTTTTGTGACTCATCATATAGCTGCGAAAAAGAACCGTAGTTAGACTTATCACCTGGTATTTCAGTTTTTGCTAACCACTGTCCATTTACATGATAATAAAAATCGTCTTGTGCGCGTACTGAACTATCCATATTCGCTAGTTCAATACCAAGCTCTAGTGGCTTTTCAGCGGGTGCTGTTACTACAGGAGTATCGGTTACTTTAGCTTCTTGTTGTTTTTCACCACAACCTACTAGACCAAGTGCAAGCGCTATGCTCGCAGCGGCCATTGTTACTTTGTTCATAATGATTCCGTTTGTTAGTTAGAATTAAATCATACCAATCTGCTTATGCATGGGGTCTATTTAACGTTAAGAAAATTACGCTAGAACTAGGCAAAAGTTTTTGTATCTAGTTGTTCTAAATAAAAAATTTTTAACGACGTTATAGTGCAATTTAATTCGTTAAATTGATCAAAGATTTATGCAGGTTGGTATCACATACCAACTCCATTAAATTCTTGAATATAGCAGGAGTAAAAATAGCACTGCCTGTACGCTTTTACTTAATGGAATGGGTATCAAGGGAGCTTTAAATAATAAAGCACACCACGCAGTATCATAAACCTCATTAGACCAACAATAAAATGGAATATGTAACAAAGTATTTTGAATGCGGTGAGCTGCAAAAATAGCCCTACCAATAACAATATAGTGGGTGGCTAAGGCTAACTTTTATTCTTTCCGTGGAGCGCTAAACGCTCTAGTTTTTCTTTTAATGAAGGGGGGGCAGAAGCCGCTATCGCATTTAAGTAATTAGCGGTTTGCTCACTCATTTTCCGTGAGTTGGTAACTGTAGGGCTGCCCGATTTATTCGCGGTACTTAATCGCTGAGTTGCTTGAGGATTTGCAGTTATTTTTATTTGCCCGAGCTCTGCCATTCCAGCAGCTCTAAAGTGTGAAAGCATATCCATTTTTAAATAATTAAGCCTAAGTGCGATAGGCGCAGATACCGCCTCTATCATTAGCGTGCCGTCTCGGTAATTACTAACTCTGCATTTATCACCCAATTTAGGGCCTAAAAAATCTTTTAATAGTGTTTGCTGTGTATCAAGTGCTTGGCTTTTGCCTGCATAAGCCGATAAACGATTATTTAACCCCGCCATAATATCGGTTAGCGGTTTTGGTGCATATCTATCTTTAGCCATTTTACACCTCGTAAAAACTCACTTAGACCCAGAGATAATACTCTGGGTCTAAGTATACACTGCGTATTAATACTACGCGCCGGCTATTTGCATTTGCTCTATTAGTACTGAGCCTGTTTGAATACCACCACGGCGTTCTATATCACCACCAATGGCAGAAATACCTTTAAACATGTCTTTTAAATTACCAGCAATAGTAATTTCACTTACCGGATATTGAATTTCACCATTCTTAACCCAAAAACCTGCAGCACCACGAGAGTAGTCACCCGTTACGGTATTTACGCCCTGCCCCATTAGCTCTGTAACTAATAAGCCAGTACCCATGGTTTTTAATAGTGCAGTTAAATCGTTATGAGTTTGCTCAACGAGCCAGTTATGTATACCGCCCGCATGCCCTGTTGGGGTCATGTTCATTTTACGCGCAGCATAACTTGCTAATAAATAAGTTTGTAACTCGCCGCCTTGAATTATTTCTCTATCGAATGTTTTAACACCTTCGCTATCAAACGGTGACGATGCCAACCCTTTTAAAATATGTGGGCGCTCAGCAATATTCACACAATTACTAAATACCTGAGTGCCTAAGCTATCAAGTAAAAAACTTGATTTACGATAAAGCGCGCCACCACCAATTGCCGACACCAAGTGACCAAACAATGAATTTGCAATATCTGCTCTAAAAATAACAGGCACTTTCATTGTGCCTAACTTTTGGCTGTTTAATTTAGCTAAGGTTTCAGCTGCCGCTTCAAGACCCACTGCCGCCGCATCATTTAAACCAGCCTGATCGCGAGCAACTGTATAAGCAGAGTCGCGCTGCATGTGTTCGCCATCTTTACCTATTACCATAGTACTAATACTATGGCGCGTACGTGGAAAGCCTGCAATTAAACCGTGGCTGTTACCATAAACACGTAATCCCTGATGCGATGAAAAACTCGCACCATCAGAGTTAACAATGCGCTCATCTGCATTTAATGCAGCTTGCTCAGCAGCATGACAAAGCTCAATGCCTTCCTCAGGACTTACATCCCAAGGATGATATAAATCTAAATCTTTAGGATTAAATTCAAGTAACTCTTTATCAGCAACGCCGTTAAATGGGTCATCAGATGTAAATTTGGCTATATCAATCGCTTTTTCGACTACCGTGCGCAATGTTTTTGGATTTAAATCAGCAGTTGACGCCGAGCCTTTATTATTACCAACATATACACTAATGCCTAAGCCGCCGTCTTGGTTGAACTCAATGGTTTCTACTTCACCCATTCGTGTACTAACCGATAAACCAGACGTGCTAGACATCGCAGCTTCTGCAGCTGTAGCGCCTAATTTTTTAGCATGTTCGAGTACTTCTGCTACCGCATCTTTAACTTGCGATATTTGAGAATAAATTGGATCGTTTTGTTGGCTTTTCATAAATTAAGTCCTGAGCCTTAGAGGCATAATGCACGCATTTCTTATATTTAAATGCTAACACACTCAATGCATCACATCAGCTAATATTCCTAAGTATCATATTCATGTATAATGGCAAAAGTTATTTTTATTTAAGAGCACCCCATGGCAAAGAAAAAAGGCAAGCCTGCTGAAATTGAAGAAGAAATTGAATATGTATCAAGAACGGAGCTTAAACGCGAAGCGCAAGAGTTTCATCAGTTAGGTACTGAAATTGCCAAAATGGGTAAAAAACAGCGCGAACGCCTGCCATTAAATGACGATTTAAAAGAAGCGATGGTTGTTGCTGATAAAATAAGTAACAAAAGCGACGCGTACCGCCGCCACTTAAATTACATCGCTAAAACACTGCGTACTGTAGAAAACATTGATGATATTAAAGCGATTATCGATGTGATGCTTAATAAAAATAACCAAGCTGAAGTATTGGTCAAAAAAATTGAGCAATTACGTTCAGATTTAATTGAGCAAGGTGATGACCTTATCAATGAGACTATTGAGCAGTTTCCATCTCTTGATCGTCAACAGATGCGCCAATTAGTTCGTAATGCAGCAAAAGAAGCGAAAGCTGAAAAGCCAGGTAAAGGTTATAAAGAATTATTTCAATACCTTAAAGATGCTCATACTATTACGTATTAATTAGGTCGTATTAAGTTATATTTTATTAAAAAAGGTGCTTCGGCACCTTTTTTGTTATAGATCAAACCGCCTTCCTGAGTACTTTTTTATAATCCCTCCTAAATAAATACTTAGGTGCGCGTGATGATTAAACTTCCACAATGGGATGAAACCCTAATAAACAAATATAATGTGTCTGGTCCGCGTTATACCTCTTATCCCACGGCTTTATCACTGCGTGACGGATATCAGCAACAAGACCTACTAAGCGCTATAGAATCGTCAACAAGTCGCTCTCTTTCTTTATATATTCACATCCCGTTTTGTAGTCAGCTTTGCTACTACTGTGGCTGTAATAAAATAATTACCCGTCATCAATCTAAGGCAGATACGTATCTCGACTTTTTAGCAAAAGAAATTACTGCCCAAGCGCCTTTATTTAAAAGCTACACGGTTGAGCAATTACATTTAGGTGGCGGTACTCCCACCTTTTTAACCGCAAAACAAATGACCCGTTTAATTAAGCTTTTAGAGCAGCACTTTAATTTTACACGCACGACAGAGCGCGGCATTGAAATAGACCCACGCTCACTTGCCGATAATATGCTTGTTGATTTAAGGATGCTTGGCTTTAACCGCGTCTCGTTTGGGATTCAAGACTTTAACGATGACGTGCAACTTGCTGTTAATCGCCCGCAAAATGCAGATACCGTTAAGCAATTAATTACACAAGCTCGCGAGCTGGGATTTCAATCTATTAATGCAGATATGATTTACGGGCTTCCTCTGCAAACACCACAAAGCTTTAAACAAACTATAGAGCAACTCATTGAGCTAAGCCCTGACAGAGTATCAGTGTTTAACTACGCGCATTTACCAGAGCGCTTTGCTGCACAGCGTAAGATTAAAGATGCAGATTTACCCAGTGCTCATAATAAGCTCACCATGTTTAAAAATACGCTGGAGCAGATGACGCAAGCAGGCTATCAATTTATTGGTATGGACCATTTTGCAAAAACTGATAATGAACTAGCTGTTGCGCAAAATGAAGGCAAGTTACATCGTAACTTTCAAGGTTATACAACCCATGGAAATTGTGATTTATTAGGTTTAGGCGTGTCATCAATTTCACAAATTGGCACCGCCATTTTACAAAATCAAAAAGAATTAAAACATTATTACCACAGCTTAGAAACACAAAGCGGCAGTGCTCTTAATAAAGGAATGCACTTAACACATGATGATGTAACTCGTGCTGATGCAATTAAACAGCTCATTTGCCAATTTGAATTAGATATACAAGGCTTTAGTGAAAAACACGCGCTTATATTTAATGACTACTTTGAGGATGCATTAGTAGCGCTGGCGCCACTTATAAAAGATGAACTAGTAACTATAATTGATAATAAAATTAGCGTAACACCACGCGGTAACTTATTCATTCGTATTATTTGTATGTGCTTCGATGCTCACTTACAAAAACAAATTAACGCAACGCGCTTTTCAAGAGTGATTTAGCCTGAACTCTGGATAATAAATACATCGACACAAAAAAAGCAGACCTAGGTCTGCTTTTTGTATTTAAGTTGTAGCTTTAATTAAAAACGACTTTATCGCTACCTGGAGCGGCTTTAAACTCGATGATAATTTTAGCGCAATCCGCTTTAACTTCATCTTTAAGTGTTTTTTCAGCTTGCCAGCGAGCCTTATCTAGCTTAAAAATCTCTTTTTTAGAGTATTTTTTACGTGCATCGTGCGTCGGCATTTCTTTAACTACCTGATACATTTTATAAATACCAGGATACTGCGTCGTTAAATCACGCTCGCTTTCAAAGGCATACTGAGACATAAGTACCCAAATACGTAAACAGCCTTCAGAAAACTCACACTGCTCTTCATTCATTGCACGTGCGATTAAATGAATACTATCGGCTAGTTTTGCGTTTCGCTTTAAACGCGACTTTTCAAGCTTTTGCTTTTGTTCAGCCTGCGTTTTAGCAATTAACTTTTTTTGCGCATTTAACTTATACAGCAACTGACCCGCATAAAATGCCAAACCAGCTATGATAGCAGCGCCTAAAAGTAAGGCTAAAATTACCGAGGTACTCATTATTTATCCTTACTATTTATCGTCTTCATCTAACCATTCGTTGGCTAAATCATCAGATAAGTATTGATCGAAATCAGAATTGCCTTGGCTTTCAAGGTCATCTTCAAACTCGTCTTCGTCCTCATCTTCAATACCAAGAATTTCACATAACGCCTGATGACGGGCAATGCGACTATTAAAGTACTTAGCATCTTTACCTGTTAGCATTTCACCTTTTTCATGACGCTCTACTAATTTAAGTAAACGTTCATCATTCTCAAGTGCTTCTAGCTCTTGTTCAGGTGTAAATTCAGGCTCGATTACTTTTTTCAGCTCAATAGTTGGCTTTAAGTTGCGTTTCATTTCAACTTTAGGCTCCGGCGCGGTTGCGATTAACGGCACAGGCTTTTTACTGCCTACACGCTTATCTTTAGGCGCGTGATTACTATTTTGGCTTTCGCTATCTAGTAAATCTGGCGCATTACGAGAACCGGGCTTTGCGCCTTTGGTTTTTTTAACTCGCTGCTCTTTTAATGCGCGCATTTCTTTAAGCTTATCTTGGCTTAAACGAACAGGTCCGTTTGCTGGGCTTTTGCGTGACTTTTTAGTTCTACTCATATCTTGATCATCTCACTTAAGAGGTTTTGAGCGAAGCGCAAATTAATGGGCATCGCAGTGCTGGCCTAGCCAGAAGAATTCAGTTTGCGCTATAGAGGTTGGGTTTCTCATTTAAAAGCGCCTTAGCTAATTAATCGCTAATTTTAAACGGTGGGTATTGTAACAGGACAAATAAAAAGGCGGTAGAGAAAACATCTCTACCGCCTGCTAATCTGAGCGCCATTATCTGGACACTTCTCCCTTCGACTTTTTTTAGTCTTTATTATTTTTATTATTATCAGTCCGTATTGTTATTATTTTTACGTTCCTTGTTACATTCCATTTTGTTTTTGTTATTAAACTTCCATGAGTATTTATTATTTTCGGTCATCCTGACACTTTTTTATTATTTCCTTTAGTAGCACCAATCTTGTGCTATGTAGTCATGCCGCGCCACTTTCCTTATAGCTTGTTTCCGTTTTGTTATTGTTCTTTTGCGACAGTGGTTAATTTACTCGTTAATGATTTTGTTACAACTGGTTTATATAACTTTTATTATACTTATTACATTTTAAAACAAAATAAACAATAAAATACAATAGGTTAATGATGAATAAAAAATAAAAAGAAGACTTTTCTCACACTAACGCATGGTCAATGTCTTACATTTAAACGGGTGATATCGTTAATTTTGCACACAAAAAAAGCAGCCTAGGCTGCTTTTTGTAAAACATTGTAGTGTATTTATTATTAATTGCTAAATAAATACGACTTTAGTGTAAACCACCTAAGTACTGAGAAAGTACTTCAATATCTTTATCTGTTAATTTCTTCGCTATATCGCCCATCATGCCATTTAAGTCATTGTGACGAGTTCCATCACGGAATTTTTCAAGTTGAGACTTGATATATCCAGGATGCTGAAAAGAAATTTTTGGAAACTTAGCAAGTGATGAACCGTTACCACGTGGACCATGACATGCTGCACATGATGGAATCCCACGCTCCGCATCGCCTGCTTTAAAGAGCATTTCGCCAACTTCAACAACATCTTTAGGTGTAGCACCTTCAGTCATGTTGATTGAAGAAAAATAAGCAGCTAGATCCTTCATGTCTTGCTCGCTAAGTGGCATAGCCATAGCGCTCATTACTGGATCCATACGCCCTTCTTTGCCGCCTGACGTCATACCTAATTTTAAATCCTGAAGTTGCTTAAGGATATAATCTGGATGTTGACCTGCAATTTTAGGGTAAATATTAACCGGCGCATTACCGTCTGGGCCGTGACAAGCCGCACACGTTGCTGATTTTTCTTTACCTGCGTTTACATCGCCATCAAATGCTGTTGCGTTGCTTGCTGACAACGCACCAAGCAATATTGTTAAAGATAGTGCTATTTTTTTCATGGTGAATTCTCTGTTTCCGACCCTGTATCATCTACAATCGTGATGTTGTAATACATATATTCTACACGATAATAAATTCTCTGGCACGTTTTCTACACATATTAAGCTTATAATTTACAGGGTTTTGACTTAGATTAAGCTTTAACATGTTTTAAATGTACCATAGGTGCTGTTTTTAGGTGGTTAAATACGCTTTTTAATACATCCTTTATAGTATAAAATACGCGCCCTGAGTGAATTTGGTTTACTCAATGTTATTTTTTTAAGTTTTAGGAGAGCCTGTGCTCAAATCTCGTATCAAATATAATACTGCGTCTTTCGTAACAAGCGCTCCCGACATTACTAAATTACCTGCTGATACGGGAATTGAAGTTGCGTTTGCCGGTCGCTCCAATGCAGGTAAGTCGAGTGCATTAAATGCATTAACCGATCAGAAGCTAGCACGTACAAGTAAAACACCTGGACGTACTCAGCTAATCAATACATTCGATTTAGCGGATGTTGACGATATGCGCCTTATCGATTTACCAGGCTATGGCTTTGCTAAAGTACCAATCGAAATGAAAAAGAAATGGCAAAAGTCGTTAGGTGAATATCTGCAAAAGCGTCAAAGCTTAAAAGGTATTGTTATTTTAATGGATATTCGTCATCCATTAAAAGATTTAGACCGTGATTTGATTAACTGGGCAATTGGTAGTGAAATTCCAGTATTGGCACTATTAACTAAAGCCGACAAACTAAAGCAAGGCCCTCGTAAATCACAAGTACTGCAAGTTCGTCGTGAATTAAGCACGCTTGATGGCGATATTACAGTTCATGCGTTTTCATCATTAAAAGGCACCGGTTTACCAGAAGTAGCTAAAAAGCTAGATGAATGGTTTTTAGGTCCTATTATTGCTGTACCACCTACCGATGAAACAATCACAGACGAAACAAACCCAGAGACTTAAACGCTGGCGTTACGATAAATAAAACTGCTTTCCTGCAGATTTAATAAAATAGCCGAGCTTATCAAACTCGGCTTTTTCAGCCCACTGATAAAATACACTGCGTGAAACTCGCGCACTACAACCATACGGTAGCTTTAAATAAGGCACCTTTGAACCATTGTAGTCTTTTATATGCAAGGGCTGCTGAGCGCTCACTAGCCACTGCCTAGCTAAATTATCAATACAACACAACACTTGCCCTTGCGCTGTATTTTCAAAAAGCCAATCAACAATAATAAACGGCGCATCTTCAACCGTTATTGTTATTTTTTCGACAGGGGTTTTTAAATAAAATTGCTCATCTTCTTTACACAATACAGAAGCAAACAGCTTCACCATGGCTGGGCGTGTTATTTCGCTGCCATCGTAAAACCATTTCCCTTCATTATTAATAACAATTGGCAGCTCCCCACAATGGTTAGGCTGCCAACTATCAAAAGGTTTGTTTGGCTTGCTTAATCGCTTGCTAAGCTCACTTAAAGAAATCACTGCTTTTTAAGTGTTATTGCAAATGTAACAGGCACAGCTGTGGCAATTGAAGGCAAGCCCGCTAACTCTTGCAGCTTTTTAACGCCTTCGGTTACACCAAAATCATCACTATTAATAATAATAGGTGTTAATGATGATACCGTTAAATCACCACTTTGCGTGCTGTTAACGAGTACATCAATTGCCAATGGTTTTTTATTACCATGAAAATCAAGCTCAGCTTTAATACCCTTCAATACATATTGACCAGGCTTTTTGATATTACTTAGCTCTTTAGTTAAATTTGCAGTTAAAACAGCATTGGGGAATTTAGCCGCTTCGAATAAAAATGTAGCTAAACGCTCATTACGAATAGGGATTAGAGTTTCGGCTGATGTTAAATCAACATTAACGCTAAACTCTCCTTTATCAGAAAGCATACCTTCAAGGTTAGTAAAATGGTGAGCTTCAGCAATCGAATCTTTTTTAATTGAAACAAAGCTTAGTTGGCTTTTATCATTCACTAGCTGCCAATTGGCCTGAGCAACATTAGAAATAACTAAACTTGATAAAGAAAAACCTGCAATAGCTAATGCTTTAAACATAACGCACTCCTTAGTAATAAAATGAAAAGAATAAAAATGATAGCACTTCGATGGTATCACCTGCGATGTACCCAAACCACCTCGAAGTGACGAATGAACAATACAATTGGTATAGCGCAAAAAAGAATTAATTAGATAGGATTTTTAGGCATAAAACAAAAAACGGCCCACCAAACAAGTTGGTAGGCCGGTATAGCAAACTGGGGAGAAGCTATCAATTTGTTGCACCCTTTCAGATGCATCATCAACAGGATGTCCTACAGGATAGGACAGGCGGGACTTTAACAAAAGCACGCATTAAAATACAATCATATTCCTGTAAAACAGCTCGAATTGACGAACATATAACTATTTAATACAAATAGTTGCTTAAATTAACCTTATTTTAACTAAAGCTTGCATATAGCTAATTAAATAGCTGTTATTCGCCCTTTTTATTAAACATAAAAAAAGCGCCAAAAGGCGCTTTAATTAAAATGCTCAAATTGCATTAATGGGCTTGTTCCCAGTTGTCACCTTCGTCGGCTTCAACAATAAGCGGCACATCAAGCGCTGCAGCTTGCGACATCAGCTCACAAATATGTTTTGTATATTCAGGTGCGCAGTCTGTTTTAATTTCAAATACCAATTCATCGTGTACTTGCATAAGTAACTTAATCGTATTTGGCGCTTGTTCGTGTACCCAGCGGTTAACGCTCAGCATTGCCTTTTTAATAATATCAGCAGCAGTACCTTGCATTGGCGCATTAATAGCAGCACGTTCGGCTCCTTTTCTGCGCGCGCCATTACGTGCGTTTATTTCCGGCAAATGTAGGCGGCGACCAAATATTGTTTCAACATAGCCATTTTCAGCCGCTTTTTCACGTGTTGTTTCCATGTACTCTAATACACCCGGAAAACGCTCAAAGTACTTATCTATGTAATGCTGCGCTTCATGGCGTGGCACATCTAGTTGACGTGCTAAACCAAATGCCGACATACCGTAAATTAAGCCAAAGTTTACTGCTTTCGCCTTGCGGCGCATATCGGTAGTTACATCATCAAGCTCTACACCAAATACTTCAGCGGCAGTTGCACTGTGTACATCTAAGCCGTTAGCAAATGCATTTAATAGACCTTTGTCTTGTGAAAGGTGCGCCATAATACGCAGCTCAATTTGGCTGTAATCGGCAGCGACAATTTTATAACCATCTGCAGCTATAAACGCTTCACGAATTCGACGCCCTTCTTCTGAACGAATAGGAATATTTTGTAAATTAGGATCGGTTGAACTCAAGCGCCCCGTTGCTGTAATTGCCTGATGATAAGACGTATGTACACGCTGGGTTTTCTCATTCACCATTAATGGTAATTTATCGGTATAAGTTGATTTAAGCTTTGATAAACCACGATGCTCTATAATTACTTTAGGTAGTGGATAATCATGAGCAAGCTCTTGCAATACTTCTTCTGCGGTAGAAGGTGCACCTTTAGGTGTTTTTTTGATAATAGGCAAGCCAAGCTTTTCAAACAACAGTACTTGTAGTTGCTTAGGAGAGCTTAAATTAAATGGTTCGCCTGCTATTTCAAATGCTTCTTTTTCAAGCTCAATTAAACGCTCGCCTAAACGCATACTGTGTGCTGCAAGCATATTACTATCTATTGCAACGCCGGTTCGTTCAATATCAGAAATCACACTAACAAGTGGCATTTCTATATCTTCAAATACCGATTTTAGCTTTTCATCAGCCGCTATTTTTGGCCAAAGCACTTCATGTAGGCGCAAAGTAATATCGGCATCTTCTGCAGCGTAAGGCGCAGCTTTTTCAAGTTCAATTTGGTTAAAGGTAAGTTGCTTTTTACCTTTGCCAGCAATATCTTCAAAGCTAATATTTTTATGACCTAGGTATTTAAGTGCTAGTGAGTCCATATCGTGGCGTGTACCCACACTATTAAATACGTATGACTCAAGCATGGTGTCAAACTTAATACCGTTTAGCGCAAAACCTGCATTCGCTAATACACTTTTGTCGTATTTAAGGTTTTGCCCTACTTTAGCTTTGTTTTCATCGGCCAAAATTGGACCTAGCTTTTGCATTACAAATTCAAGACTTAGTTGCTCAGGCGCACCCGGGTAGTCATGCGCTAGAGGTAAATACACAGCTTCACCCGCTTTTACGGCAAAACTCATACCCACTAATTGCGCTTTCATATAATCAAGGCTGGTAGTTTCTGTATCAAATGCAAATAACTCGGCACTATTTAATTGCTCTATTAACGTATCAAATTGCGCTTGCGTTAAAATAGTTTCGTAATGAGCATCTTCTACTTTTGGTAATTCAGTGGCTTCGGTAGGTACAGCTAGATGTGTTTCTGCATCTTTAGGGTTATCTAGTAACTCAGCTAACCAACGACGAAATTCGCACTCACCATATAGTGCAATTAATTCGTCTTTATTTGGCTCTTGTAATTTGAACGTATCAAGATCAGATTCAACTTCAACATCGCACTTAATTGTTGCAAGCTCGTAGCTTAAAGGCAGATGATCGAGAGCTGCAGCTAACTTTTCACCTATTTTACCCTTAATCTCACTTGCGTGATCCATTACACCTTGCAACGAGCCATATTTCTCTAACCACTTAACGGCCGTTTTTGGACCACAGCCTTCAACACCTGGGATATTATCGACCTTATCGCCCATTAGTGCCAAGTAATCGATAATAAGTTCGGGGCCTACACCAAACTTTTCAACTACGGTAACAGGGTCTGAAATACTGTCGGTCATCGTGTTTATTAATGTAACGTGTTCATTTACAAGTTGCGCCATATCTTTATCACCAGTGGAGACAAGGACATGCCGTTTTTGCTCAGTTGCAATGCGTGCAAATGTGCCAATAACATCATCAGCTTCAACGCCTTCGATACTAATTAGCGGAAAACCCATCGCTTTGATAATGCTATGTATTGGTGCTATTTGCGTACGTAAGTCATCCGGCATCGGCGGGCGATTTGCCTTATATTCGCTATACATATCGTTACGGAACGTTTTGCCTTTAGCATCAAATATAACCACCATGTGTGAAGGATCATATTGTCTGATCAAGCTTTTAAGCATGTTGATCACGCCATAAATAGCGCCCGTAGCCTCACCTTTAGAATTAGTTAAATGCGGCGGAGAATGATAAGCACGAAATAAGTATGACGAGCCATCAACTAAAATAAGTGGGTTTTCGGGGATCTGAGCCATGGTGAATTTGGATCCTAAATGCAAAAAATTAAGGTAATTATAAGCATGCCATAAGGTAGTAAATAAAACGACTGTGAATTACTGTTTATCGTGTTATTAAAACTAGAGCAAGCTGTGGATAAGTGTGTAGATAACAGCCACGAGCTATTCTTCCAAAGCATTATAAAATGCCTAGAAAATACTTTAACTGTATGTTTTAATTTAAAAAAGATAATACGAGGTTCTTTTTTTATTATTTTAAACCAATGTGGAAAAAGGTTTTCTAACGACTACTTCTGTTGTTATTCACTTTGATTATTCGCGTCCATTTAAATAACCGGAGGAGTATTCTAGCACAATGGATCGAAGATCATAGCGATCCTTTATAATTTTTTTAAAGGCAAAGTGATCGCAAATGGCATAAACCGCAAAACGACTTGCACTGCGAATGATTTTTGTACTAAAAATTTATTTTCGCGAGAAATTTTGAGCATGTTAAACTTCATCCGATCGACTTATAAAAAAGACTTTAGGGGCACAAAAGCATGAAAAACGTAGCAGTAATATTAGCAGGGTCTGGTGTGTACGATGGTAGTGAAATTAATGAAGCAATTTTAACTTTATTACATATAGCCAAAAATGGCGCAACGTATCAGTGTTTTGCACCAGATATTGAGCAACTTCATACCATTAACCATTTAACAGGTGAAGTAATGTCTGATAAACGCAATGTATTAACAGAAGCTGCTCGCATTGCACGAGGTGACATTAAATCACTGATTGAACTAGACGTGACTCAGTTTGACGCATTAATTGTACCTGGCGGTTTCGGTGCTGCAAAAAACTTATGCGATTTTGCAATTAAAGGCGCAAAAGCAAATATCAATCAGGACGTCCTTAATGCTTGTAAATCATTTGCAAAAGCAAATAAGCCTGCAGGTTATATGTGTATTGCACCCGCATTGATCCCATTTATTTACGATAACGCCGCACTTACTATTGGTAACGATGTAGAGACAGCACAAGCGCTAAGCACATTAGGCGCTAAACATATAGATTGTGCGGTTGACGGTGTAGTTATCGATGAGCCAAATAAGTTAGTTACCACCCCTGCTTACATGTTGGCAGAATCGATTCTTGAAGCCGACGCAGGGATCGCAAAACTAGTTAGTAGCGTATTATCAATAAATTGATTTTGATCTTAGGATCTAAAAAGTTAATTGTATGACTGATTACGCTTATTAAATTGCTTAACAAAAAACAGTAAATAATTAAATTTTATTGCGTTAACGCAAAAAGTAGTCAGTTTTATTAATAAAAACGGCTCTTAGCATTTTATAAATTGGCTCAGAGAGTTATAATCGGTTTAATTTCCGTCATCTTTAATCGTGATTGATCACGTTCAAATCGAAGTGAGCAAGGCAAAATGAAAAAATTAACAGCTGCAGCATTATTATTGCTAGCAACCACTGCATACGCACAGCCATATGATAACTCTATGACTGAAGATGCAATTAAAGCACGTCTCGCGCCGGTTGGTGCTGTATACCTTGAAGGCGATAAAGCTGCAGTTGCAGCGGCGCCTACAGGTCCTCGCTCTGGTGAGCAAGTATATCAAGGTGCATGTTTTGCATGTCACGGCACTGGTGCACTAGGCGCGCCTAAATCGGCTGACGATTGGGCTCCACGTATTGCTAAAGGTAAAGACACTTTACTTGAGCATGCACTAAATGGCTTTAATGCTATGCCTCCAAAAGGCACGTGTATGGATTGTTCTGATGATGAAATTAGCGCTGCTATCGACTTTATGACATCTAAATAAGCTCGATTGAAATATACAAAAAAGGTTTACTTCGGTAAGCCTTTTTTAATGCCTAAAATAGTGTGTCTAGCTACTGCTTTAGTAGGAATATCAACTTGACGATAAGCACTAAAAGTGAAAGTATAAGGCTAATAACTATACAATAAAAATAGCCGGTTAGATCATTGGAAGATAAACTATCAGTATCGAGTAAATTGGCGTATCAAAATAAACGCCTTAGAGCGCTTCTCGAAAAATACAAACAATCACATCACTTACAAAATGCCCTGATCCAATTATCAGAGCAGGCAAGTACTGTGGCCGAGCTAACCCTGCTATACCCCGCCATCCATGACATTTTACAAAAGTACGTACCTAGTAAAAGTTTTTATGTGGTGCTGCTAAATCAATACAGTCAATCACTAGAACTTTCTTACTTTTCAGATGAAAAAGATGGTATTGCCGTCGCCCTTAACCAATCAAATAGCTTTGATGAAGGCGCCACGGGTTATGTATTTAAACAGGGTAAAACCACATGTTTTACCAAGCAGCAAATGCAAGATGCTGCAGCAGAAGGTTTATTTAAAGCATTAGGCACTCCTGCCGAACACTGGGTAGGCGTACCTGTTTACCAAGAACACAATATTATCGGTGTATTAGCAGCTCAAAGTTACGATACAAAACAAGGCTATAGCTCACAGCAAATACAATTACTCGAGTTTATGTCGCTTTATTTGGCAACAGCAATAGAGCGTGTAAAAAAACGAGAACTCCTTGAGTCAGAAGTTAAAATTCGCACCCGCGCACTCACTCAAAGTAACGAGGCACTAAACCTTGAAATAGAGCAGCGTAAACACGCACTTCAACGCCAGCAAATTCTATTTAAAATATCTGAGATAGCAACACAAGCTAAAAACCTTGATGACGCTTATTTTAAAATACACGAAATAATAAAAACAATTACCTACGCAGAAAACTTATATATTGCACTTTATGATAAAGAAACAGGGTGGATTAGTTTTCCATATTGTGTAGATGAATTTAAAGAAAATACACAGCCAAGACGCTTTGCTAAAGGTTATAGCGAACTGGTAATAAGCACCGAAGAAACACAACTAATACACCCATGTAGAGCAAAAGAATTAATAGAAAGCGGTGTGGTACAACGTTCAGCACCTGTACCAAAAGAGCAAATGGCCACTAGCTGGTTAGGCGCTCCACTTAAAACAGCTCAAGGTGTTATCGGCCTTATTGTTTGCCAAGCCTACGATAACAAACATATTTTCAGCCGAGATGATTGCGAGTTAATTACCTTTGTATCGCATCAAATTGCAGCTGTTTTACAAACAAAGCTCGTCAATCAAGCAATTGCAAAAAGCCATCAAGAACTCGAATTTAGAGTAAACGAAAAAACCAAAGAATTGCGTCAAACTAATCTGCACTTACAAATGCAAATAGATGAGCGAAAAAAAATAGAGCAGCAGCTTTATCATGATGCACATCACGATTCACTAACGAGCTTGCCTAATCGTAGTCTATTTTTAACTCAGCTCGAAAAAACACTACAACATTATCAACGTTTTCCTGAGCACCACTTTGCTGTTTTGTTTATCGATTTAGATAAATTTAAAGATATTAACGATCAGCTTGGCCACCATGCAGGCGATCAATTTTTAATTAACGTGAGTGAGTTATTTGCCCAATGTATACGCGAGCATGATTTACTAGCACGTTTAGGCGGGGATGAATTTGTTATTTTATTAACCCATTTAACTGAGCCTCAACAAGCAGAAGATGTTGCAAATCGTATTATAGATTTAACGAAAAAACCCTTTTATCTCAAAGGTGAGTCTTTACAAAGTGGCGCAAGTATAGGGATAACCTACTCAAAGAAAAGCTATACGCATACAGATGAAATTATTCGTGATGCCGATGCCGCCATGTATCACGCCAAAAACTCAGGAAAAAATCGTTACGAGTTATTTCATCCGCTATTAACGCAATCAATACCTGCGCAGACTCTAAAAGCACAACATCACCTTGATATATTACCTATGAGTTTTAGAAGCTCAGAAATAATTACGCTTGATGAGCAACAACAGTCTGAATCTTTATTTGAAGCATTTGGTGAACACCCAATACTTGGCTTTACTAGCTTTGATATTTTGAAAAAGTTTGCATCAGATAAAGAGCAGCATCTGCAAGTAGAGTTACAACTATTACAACGCGCCTATGCACAAGCAATTACTGCAAATGTAGCTATGGCATTGGTTCCTTGCTCTGGTTTGCTACTTGAGGAACACGAATTTGTTTTATTTACAGATACGCTAAATAAACAACAAGGACAAAGCCAACTCTGTTTATTATTTGATGAACAAGAAATTCGCCACGCATGCGCAACGCAAATAAAAAACCTCAAAACGCTATCACAACTTGGTTATTCAATTGGTTTAAACAATTTTGCTAAAGACAGGTGCGAACTTAATTTACTAACCGATATTAATTTTGATTATTTACTACTTAGCTCGACCTTTAGTAAACGTGTTTTACAACAAGAAAGTTACGATTTTCAGCTACAGGGCGTGCTTGCAATTACAAAGCTCAAAGCAATGAAAGTCATTGCTAAAGGCCCATCAATACTTAATTTTAGAGCTTTATTAGATAAACACGGTTTGGCATTTTTTGTAGGTAAACAACACGCTTTAGTATGCTCTGAGTTACCTGAAGTGCAAGCAACCCAGTCTTTATAAAGTTAGCCTGAGGTATTACTCAGGCTTTTTAAACATGGCGCGAAGGTTAGCGACTCTTGCTTGGCCTTTTTCCATGCGCTCTGCTTGGGTATTTGGCGCCTTTTTGTTTTCGAACGCAAGATCGTCCTGCGGTAACTCTTGTACAAATCGGCTTAATTCAGTTTGCGAGGTTTCACCGAATTGACGACGTATTTTTGCATAAGTAAGTGTTAACTCCTGCTGCGCACGAGTAATACCAACATAAGCTAAGCGACGTTCTTCATCTACGTTGTCCTCATCAATACTTACCTGATGCGGAAGTAAACCCTCTTCCATACCCACCATAAATACATACGGGTACTCTAAGCCCTTTGATGCATGTAGTGTTGATAAGTGCACTGCATCGGTTTCATCTTCTTCTTCGTTACGCTCAAGCATATCGCGAAGGGTTAGCTTGCTTACAACCTCGGCTAATGTCATTGGTTCGTTGTCGGCATCACCGGTCAACATATCTGTTATCCAACGATACAGCTCTGATACGTTTTTCATACGCATTTCAGCGGCTTTTGCACTCGGTGACGACTCGTACAAATATGCCTCGTAATTAATATTACGCACTAAGTCTTTAACAGCTTCGAGCGTATCACCGCGTACTGCGTTATCAGATAGCTCAACAACCCAGCGTGCAAACCCAGCAAGCGCATTAAAGCCACGCCCTTTTAGCCTGTAGCCTAAATCGTTATCAAAACAGGTAGCAAACAAGCTCGCGTGCTTTTCATTAGCAAGCGTACCAAGCTTTTCAAGGGTAACCGTGCCTATTTCGCGTCGCGGTGTATTTACGATACGTAAAAATGCATTGTCATCATCTTGA
Organism: Pseudoalteromonas sp. SG43-8; assembly: GCF_014164245.1. Lineage (NCBI taxonomy): Bacteria > Pseudomonadati > Pseudomonadota > Gammaproteobacteria > Alteromonadales > Pseudoalteromonadaceae > Pseudoalteromonas > Pseudoalteromonas sp. SG43-8. Next base: position 49,439 of record NZ_JACJEX010000014.1, read on the forward strand.
TTAACTAGCAAACGTAAATACGCCATAATATCTTTAATTTCTGAGCGAGCGAAAAACGACATACCGCCACTAATTTTATAAGGGATACGGTTACTCATTAGTGATTTTTCAAAGCCACGTGCTTGATGATTACCACGATATAAAATCGCGTAATCTTTATAGCTGGTTCGCTTCATAAACTTATGTGAAATTATTTCAGCAACCACACGCTCAGATTCATGCTCTTCATCGCGGCACCCTATTACTTTGATCGGCTCACCGTAACCTAGTTCACTAAATAACTTTTTCTCTATGTCATGTGGGTTATTGGCAATTAAAATGTTAGCCGCTTTTAGTATTCGCCCTGCACTTCGATAGTTTTGTTCAAGCTTTATAAGTCTAAGCCCTGGGTAGTCTTTACCTAATAACACTAAGTTTTGCGGGCGAGCACCACGCCATGAGTAAATTGATTGATCGTCATCACCTACCACAGTAAAACGGGCACGCTCGCCTACTAGCAATTTAACAAGTTGATATTGGCTTGTATTGGTATCTTGATACTCATCCACCAGCAAGTATTTAAAGCGTTGCTGCCAGCGCTCACGAGATGTGGCGTTATTAGTAAGTAACAAAGTAGGGATCATAATTAAATCATCAAAATCCAGTGCATTATAAGCACGCAGCTGGTTTTGATAGCGCCCATATAACTGCGCGAACAATGCTTTTTGCGGATCACGCGCTTCGCGTATTGCTTGCTCTGGCAGTACTAATTCGTTTTTCCAACTACCAATTTCCATTTTAAGTAGTTTGAGTAAGTCCTTGTCTTTTTTGAGCTCATCTTCGGTGAGTTCACTAAGAAGCTGATTGGTATCTTGATCATCAAATAACGAAAAGCCGGGTTTAAACCCTAATGTACTCAATTCTTTTTTTATTATTTCTAAACCGAGTGTGTGAAACGTTGATACCCATAAACCTTTAGCGTCTTGCTTACCGAGTGTTTGCAGTACTCGCTCACGCATTTCTTTGGCTGCTTTATTGGTAAAAGTAACAGCGGCTATATTTCGCGCTTTGTACTCACATTTTTTCACTAAATAAGCGATTTTATTCGTAATAACACGGGTTTTACCAGAGCCTGCGCCCGCGAGTACTAAGCAGGGACCACTAATATATTTTACGGCTTCATCTTGTTTAGGATTGAGTTTCATAACGACCAAAGAAATTTAAAAGACGCGCAATTTTAACGTAACCATTACAGCGAGCATAGCAATTGCCTTAATTAATTAAGGTAAAGATGATCATGTGTTAAATACCGCGGGTATAAGGTAATATTAGTTATTATCATTTAGGCAATGCCGAAGGGACAAATATGATCAACCCAGCAAAACTTGAAGAAATTGCTAAGCAAATTACTAGCAATATGCCACAAGGCGTAAAAAACCTAGCAGACACACTCGAAGGTAAAACAAAGCAAGTTCTACAAAACAAGCTTGCTGAGATGGACTTTGTGAGCCGTGAAGAATTTGATGTGCAAAGCCAAGTACTTATTCGTACTCGCGAAAAGTTAACCGAACTTGAAGCTAAAGTTTCATTGCTTGAGCAACAACTTAGCGCTAAAACTGACGCTGAATAATTATACCAATTGCATTAAATTAGTGTTTTATTATAGCGATAAGAAAATAGCTCAATAACAAGGCTAAAATTATGGTACATAGTTGTTCTATATAAATAATTTTTAACGTAGTTAGTGAGTTATTTAATACACTAGGATGATCATTTTTTTAATAAAATTGGTATTATTTTAATGTACAAAAAAGGCAGCTTAGGCTGCCTTTTGCGTTTTACCAAGTTTATTCAAATAGCTCATCAAGTACATAATAAGACAACTTAGCCTGCTGAGCTAAACTCACACTCAGCATTTTTTGAGCAACTTGTTCGCCAGTTATTGGTTTGTAACGCTTTAAAAACGCAAATCGTGTAATAACAGGAAAAATAATACTGCCTACCTTTTCTGCCACTCTAAATTGCTCACGATCACCTAATAATAAAGATGGTTGTAAAATACTTATTTTATCAAAAGGGAGTGCTTTAATATGTTGCTCAAGCTCTCCCTTCATTTTCAAATAAGCACTATTACTGTGTGTATTTGCCCCGCTTGATGACACTAAGCAATAATGTGTAACGCCATTACATGCCGCTAACTGCGCCGCTATAAACTGATAATCAAAATCTACTTTACGCTGAGCGTGTATCGAGCCCGCTCGTTTACGGGTTGTGCCCAAACACGAAAACAATACATCACCTTTAAAAAGCTCAACATATTGAGTTAATTTTTCAAAATCAATAACGTGATTAACTAGCTTTGCATGTGTGACAGGCAGAACTCGACGGCTTAACGTAACTACTTTTGTATAACGATCGCTATTAAGTAACTTATGGAGCAACTCATTACCGACCAAGCCTGTAGCACCTATCAACACCGCCGTTTTAGTCATGGATTTATTTATTTTCACCCACTTTTTTAAATACGTGTTGCACTGCTTTTTTGTAGCTTTGCGTTTCTTCACTCGCGCACGTTACTACAGATTCTAAATCATGAAGATGGCCGTTTTCTAAACCATAAACCCAACCATGAACGCTTAGTTCTTGGCCGCGCTCCCAGGCATCTTGCACAATGTTAGTACGACACACATTACGTACTTGCTCAATTACATTTAGCTCAATAAGGCGGCTTAAGCGTTCGCTTTCTGGCATTGCGTCAAGTTGTTCAAGATGCTTTTCTTTTACATCTCCTACATGGCGTAGCCAATTATCAATAAAGCCAAATTTAGCATTGTTTAAAACGGCTTGTACGCCACCACAACCATAGTGACCTACTACCATTATATGTTTTACTTTTAAAACCTCTACAGCGTACTGCATAACCGATAAGCAGTTATGGTCAGTGTGTACAACCACGTTAGCAACGTTACGATGTACAAATAATTCGCCTGGTAATAAATCAACTATTTGATTTGCAGGTACACGAGAGTCTGAACAACCAATCCATAAATACTCTGGATTTTGTTGCATAGATAAAATTTTAAAAAACTCAGGGTCTGCTTCACTTGTACGAGCAGCCCAACGTTTGTTGTTATCGAATAAATTTTTTAACTTTCTCATTGCATCTCTTATTAAGTCGAGGACGGAAATTTAATGGACATTAGCAAGAATCAAAATATTACGAGGCGTTAACTGCTTTTCACAAAACGTTTTAACGCTTACTTGATAACCTTGCTGTTGCAAATATAAAGCACGATCGAGCACAAGCCAAACTTCAATTGCTCTTCTGAACACATGTCGAACCAGTTCAACTCGGTCAGTTATTTTTTTTCGAGCAACCCCAACCTCTAAATATTTAATATAATCAATATCTTGGGTTAATTTTATTGCCTTTTCATCTGCAGCCCATGCACAAAACGATTTAAACGAATCTGAGAATATAGCTTTGTTGACCGAAGGTACGCTTACGTAATATTGCTCGCCAGTGATCGACTTTCTTAGTGCATCAAAACCAAGTCGCCACTCAAGTTCTGTTTTACGTACTTTTTCCAGGCGAGAAGGCGCTGTGACAGTTTCTTGTAATGCGAGCTTTAAATCACGATGCGTTAGATTAAGCTCACTTTTATTAGCAACCTCACTCATTGCACGGTACTCATTAGCCGTAAATAAATGGTAGCAACAAGGTGAAAAGCTAATTTGCTGTACTTTCGCTAAACTTGCTTGGCGCATAAATGCTTGGTGTAAGCCACCGCATGCGTGAAGTGCTACAGCATGCATATCTGTATTAAAAAATTGAGTGATATCGTCTTTTAATACATCTGCTTGGCTAAAGTGCATTGCTAAGCCTTGTTGCTGTGCACTTTTTTGTCCTTGCTCGCATAAGCTTTGTTGCAGTTCAATACTATGTACATTACTTGCGCCATTAAACGCAAGCATTCGACCTAAGTGCCCTTTACCCGCGCACCACTCTAAAACAGGTTGCTTGGTATTAGGTAGTGCAGATACAAAATCTTGTAACTGTGCAAACTTACGACCTTTAATGCCGTTACTTATCCAAAATGGATAATCAGCTTGAGAGTGAGCTGAGCTAGGTAACTCGCATAACTTTGCAAGTTCATCAAGTTGGCTTATATGTTGGCTAAAAAATTGGTATAGCTGGTTTTGATCGTTATCAAGAACGCTTACCTGATCATCAGTTAGTTCGCTAAGTATGCCTTGTAGCTCTGGCCAAGGTATAGTGTCAAAATCAAATGCAGTGCACTGCCAATACTGACGATGACGCATTAAAAGTGAATCAAGTGCTAAAAATTGCTCAGCTAAAGTCATAACAGCTTAAAAAATAAAAAAGACAATTAATTATATCAGTTTCGTGAATTACCTAAGCAGTTAATTTTTACTAAAAATAAGCCGTAAATACAAAGGTATTGAAATAATACTTACCAAAATAGCTGCCATGAGCATCCACGATAACTGCATCTTTTCAGGTTCTTGGTATTTATAAATAAAGTGAGATTTTACTTCGTCAAATTCGTTTTGCTGTATGCCATATAAGTCCGCAATTAAGCGCCACTTTGCTATCGACATATGCCCTAAACTGGTGGTGGGTGGGGTTATATAACTTTTTAGTACTTCAGCCTCAAAAGCGAGCTGATAAAAGCTTTTACCCGGTGCATAGTTTTGCTGGGTGACTGCAATGGCTTCATCCATGTTCATCATTGCATAACGCCACCCTTTTAGGCTCGCTTGGTAGAATTTTTCGACCGTTTGAGGATTTTTCTTAAGCATGTTTTCGTTGGTAAATAAAATGTCGCTGTATACGTCCATACCATAACGCTGTGGGCAAACAAGTCGATGAGCTACGCCTTGTTGAGTCATATAATAAGGCTCTGTAGTAACATACACTTGCATAGCATCTAGCTTGTTTTCAATCCAAGCCTGGCCTGGGTTTTCGCCATCGTAAACTTTGAGTTTATCCACATCAACGCCACTGCGTTTAAGCATAATAAGTAGTTCAGTGCCATCATTTTTGCTTACCGCAGTGATACGTTTATTAACAAAGTCACGTGGATGAAAAATATCAGACGTGTCTTTAACCATCCAGCAGTAAGGTGAAAATTGCAATAAGGCAGCCATAGCAACAAGAGGTTGTCCATTTATACGTTGCTGTAAAATACCAGAATGCCCTACACCAAATTGTGCTTCGCCACTGGCGACAGGAGCAAAGGTATCAGGTTTCATTGGATTAGCTTGCTTAATGGTTACATCAAGGCCCGCTTCATTATAAAAGCCTTTTTGCTTTGCCATATAGTAGCCAGCAAACTGAAACTGATGTGTCCATTTTAGCTGTAATGTGACTGATTCTTGCGCCGCGATATGGCTACAAAAAAAGCACAATCCAATGATTAATCCTTTAAATAGCAACTAGGTGCCCTCAAAAAGTATGACGATTACCTGTAACTATATGTAAAACGTGCGATAAAGCAAGCACCCTAGTTAGGTGCCTGCCTTTAAAGAAGGATTATACTGAGGCGAGTTTTTCGGCTTTTTCTGCTTGGGGCTTTGATGTTAAGAATTGGCTAAAGCACGGATTTTGTGTTTCATCTTGTACACTGTAACCTAAACGGTTTAAGTGCTCGTTAAACATCTCATACTGACTCGGCTCAATAGCAAAACCTGCCAGTACATTCCCCATCGAACCACCGTGATTACGATAATGAAATAAGGTAATGTTCCAATTACTACCTAAAGTATCTAAAAAGCGTGCAAGCGCACCTGGATACTCTGGAAATTCAAAGCGAAGTAAGCGCTCATGTAATTGCTCGGGTGCTTTTCCGCCAACCATATAGCGCACATGTAATTTAGCGAGTTCGTTATCCGACAGATCGCAAAATTGGTAATCATTATTTGTTAGGTCTTGCTTTAGCTCATTAAGCTCTTGCTCGCCTTGGCGCAGGGCAATACCCACAAATATTTGTGCTTCACCAGGTCCTGCATAACGGTAGTTAAACTCAGTAATAGCACGGCCACCTAAAGAAGCGCAAAACTGTTTAAAGCTGCCTTTTTCTTCTTTAATAGTAACCGCTAATAACGCTTCGTTTTTTTCACCCAGCGCAGTGCGCTCTGCAACATAACGCAGGCGATCAAAGTTTAAATTAGCACCGGATAAAACAGCCGCTAAATGTAACCCTTTTAAACCCGACTGCTGGCTCCATTTTTTAAGCCCTGCCGTTGCAAGTGCACCTGAAGGTTCTGCTATTGCACGGGTAGATACAAAAATATCCTGCATGGCAGCACATATTTCGTCGCTGGTGACGGTTATAACTTCATCACAAAACTTTTGCGCTAAGCGAAATGTTTCAGTGCCAATAATTTTAACCGCTACGCCATCAGCAAAACTACCAACGCGTTCAAGCTCTACCGGTTTGCCTGCTTTAAGTGCCGCTTGTAAACATGCACTTTCGTCGGCTTCTACACCAATTACTTTTATATCTGGACGCAGCGATTTAATATAAACCGCCATCCCAGCAAGTAAACCGCCGCCGCCAACAGGAATAAACACCGCATCGAGCTCGTTTAATTGCTGCATAAGCTCACGTGCTACAGTACCTTGACCAACAATCACGTCTGGGTCATCAAATGGTGGAACAAATATACCGTTTCGTTGCTCTGTAAGCTCAAGCGCATGTGCTTTTGCGGCATCAAAATGATGCCCATGTAGCACAACTTCAACGCCAAGCGCACGTACCGCACTTACTTTTATTTCAGGCGTTGTTACTGGCATTACAATTGTGGCTTGATGCCCTAAGTGAGAAGCACTTAGTGCAACGCCTTGAGCATGATTACCCGCTGAAGCAGTTATAACCACTGAGCCTTTAGGTAATTTATTTAATTTGTTATACGCACCGCGTAATTTAAATGAATACACGGGCTGTTGGTCTTCACGCTTTAACCAAACATGGTTACCTAATTTAGCACCAAGCTCAGCCATTTCGCTGACCTCGGTAACTTTAGCCAAAGGCTCCATGTTTGCTTGAATAATAGCGCGAAAATAATCGAGCTCTTGAGAGACCATAATTAACTAAGCGCCTCCAATTTAGCTAAGTCACGCACTGCGCCTTTATCAGCACTTGTTGCAAGTAATGCATAAGCCTTTAAAGCAGACGATACATAGCGCTCACGATCAACTGGTTTGTACGCCAGTTTTCCGCGTGCTAATTGTTTTTGTTTACGTGCTTCAAGCTCTTCATCACTTAACGCTAACGTAATTTCACGGGTTGCGATATCAATAATGATTTTGTCGCCATTTTCAACATAAGCAATTGCACCACCACTTGCCGCTTCAGGCGACACATGACCAATTGATAAACCCGAAGTACCACCCGAAAAGCGACCATCAGTAATAAGTGCACATTTTTCAGCTAGGCCTTTTGATTTCAAGTAGCTAGTTGGGTATAGCATTTCTTGCATACCTGGGCCGCCTCTAGGGCCTTCGTAACGAATAACCACGATATCGCCGGCTTTTACTTCATCGTTTAAAATACCTTCTACAGAATCATCTTGTGATTCGTACACGACTGCAGTACCTTCAAAATGTAGCATTTCATCAACAACGCCAGCGCTTTTAACAATACAGCCATCAACTGCTAAATTACCCGAAAGTACAGCTAAGCCACCATCTTGACGAAAAGCGTGTTCGACACTTCGGATACACCCATTAACACGGTCGTTATCACCCTCGTCCCAACGACACTCTTGGCTCATTGCTTTAGTGGTACGAATGCCCGCAGGGCCAGCACGGTAAAATTTGCGCGCCGCTTCGTTAGTAGGATCTGTTGCATCCCATTTTTTAACGAGCTCAGCCATAGTTGACCCAGCAACATGATTAACTGACATATCAACTAAGCCTGCTTTGCCAAGTTCACGTACGATTGCCATCATGCCGCCTGCGCGGTGCACATCTTCAATGTGATATTCAGGTGTCGCTGGTGCAACTTTACATAAAAATGGTGTTTTACGAGAGAGCGCATCAATGTGCGACATATCAAAATCAACGCCCGCTTCTTGCGCTGCAGCAAGTAAATGCAATACCGTATTTGACGAGCCACCCATTGCAATATCAACAACCATTGCATTCATAAAGGCTGTTTTGTTAGCAATAGCACGTGGCAATACATCTTGATTATCTTTTTGATAATACTCACGACATAAATCAACAATACGAGCCCCCGCTTCAACATAAAGTTGTTTACGGTCTTTATGAGTCGCAAGCGTCGTGCCGTTACCTGGCAATGCTAAACCAATAGCTTCTAGCAGACAGTTCATTGAGTTTGCAGTAAACATGCCTGAACACGAGCCACATGTTGGACACGCAGAGCGCTCTACTTGCTCTGAATCTGCATCACTTACCGATTCATCAGCGCCTTTAACCATGGCATCTACTAAATCAAGTTTAATATCGATGTTAGCAAGCTTAGTTTTACCTGCTTCCATTGGACCGCCTGATACAAATATTACCGGAATATTTAAGCGTAGTGCTGCAAGCATCATTCCTGGAGTAATTTTGTCGCAGTTTGAAATACAAATCATCGCATCAGCACAATGACCATTTACCATATACTCAACCGAGTCAGCAATTAAGTCGCGCGAAGGCAGCGAATAAAGCATGCCGCCGTGACCCATTGCAATACCATCATCAATCGCAATAGTATTAAATTCTTTAGGGACGCCACCGGCTTGTGTAATGGTTTCAGCCATAAGTTCACTTAACTGATTAAGGTGAACATGCCCTGGTACAAATTGTGTAAACGAGTTAACTACGGCAATAATCGGCTTACCAAAATCGGTGTCGGTCATACCTGTTGCGCGCCATAATGCACGAGCGCCTGCGCGTTTACGCCCTTCAGTTGTTGTTGCACTTCTTAATTTAGCCATAGTTACCTCAGTTTTTGCCGCAAAATAAGCGGGCATTCCTCATTCTAAAATTGGTGAGTAACCGAGTGATTCAGTTACTCGTAAATTGTTTTTCAGTTCGTAATTACACAGCCTGTTGTTGCTGTAAATTTTGTAAAGTGACTTCTTTGACATCCACCAGCTTATTTAACTGGCTGGTTAAAAGGTGAATTGGTTTATCACTATCTACCGTCATGTCTACATTATAAAAACCATCGTCCATATTGAGCTGAAAATGCGTAAGGTCAAAACCACGATGACGCACCACTCGTAAAAAGCGCTCTACCGCTATACTTTGGCTTTTTAATGCAATAGTTAGGCTATGTTTCATTTTGCTTTCTCCATCATCATTTCGTCGTTAGCAGCCCCAGGTGGTACAAGTGGCCAAACATTTTCTTTATCATCAATACAGGCATGTACTATGTACGGACCTTTACTGTTAACTAATGCAGTTATCGCATCATCAACTTGGTTAGCGTGAGTAATTGTTTGCCCTGGGATACCAAATACAGCAGCTAATTGCACAAAGTCTGGGTTATCCGACAGGTTAGTTTCAGAATAACGCCCTTCAAAAAATAGTTCTTGCCATTGGCGAACCATCCCTAAACGCTGGTTATCTAAAATTAATATTTTTACAGGTAAATTGTTACGACGAATAGTGGCCAGCTCTTGAATATTCATCATTATAGAACCATCGCCCGATACAGTGATAACAAAGTCATCAGGGCGTGCTACTTGCGCGCCAATAGCCGCAGGTAGACCAAAGCCCATTGTGCCTGCACCACCACTGCTTAAATGATTACTCGGATGAGTAAACTTCATGTGCTGTGCTACCCACATTTGGTGCTGACCAACATCGCAGCACACAACCCCTGTTTTTGGCATGCGTTGGCTTAGTTGGTTTAATAAGTACGGTGCAAAAACCTTCTCACCTGGGTAGTCGTAACGCCACGCATGCTTAATATTCATTTCTTTATTTGTGTCACACCAAGCTTTAGGTGTTACAAAGCACTCAAGTGCGGGTAACGACGTTTTTAAATCGGCAATTAATGAAGCCTTAGCAGGTTTTCGCTTACCAACTTCAGCAGCATCTATATCTAAATGGATTACTTTAGCTTTAGCTGCAAATTTAGCTAAGTTGCCTGTTACGCGGTCATCAAAGCGTGCCCCGATACATACAAGTACATCACATTCTTGCACTGCGATATTAGCAGCTTGACCACCATGCATACCCAACATACCTAAGTAATGTTCGTAATCTGGTAATACACTGCCTAGCGCTTTAAGTGTTGATACAGCTGGCATCTGAGTTTTATTTAAAAATTGCATTAGCTCGTCTTGCGCATCAGCGGCTTGTACACCACCACCTACATACGCTACAGGCTGTTTAGCCTCACTCAACAATTGATTAGCAATAGCAACTTGCTTTAAATCTAACTCTGGTAAGTATTCATCAGCTGCTAGCCAAGGTTTAAAAGGGACTTGAGCCATTTGAATATCTTTTGGGATATCGACAAGTACAGGGCCTGGGCGGCCGCTTTGCGCTAAATGAATTGCTTCTTGTAATATCTCTGCTAAGTCTTCAGCTCGTTCTACCATGTAGCTGTGCTTAGTACACGAAAGCGACATACCTAGTACATCTATTTCTTGAAACGCATCTGAACCAATAGCTGCAGTAGGCACTTGGCCGGTGATCGCCAATAATGGTACTGAGTCCATCATCGCATCAGCAAGAGCGGTTATTAAATTAGTTGCACCTGGGCCCGATGTTGCAAAGCATACGCCTAATTTACGTGTGCTGCGAGCATAACCAACTGCTGCAAACCCTGCACCTTGCTCATGGCGAGTTAGGTAGTGTTTGACTGGCGCGCCATACAGCGCATCGTAAATTGGCATAATAGCTCCGCCTGGGTAGCCAAATACTTCATTTACGCCGTGTTTGGCCAATAAGTCGATTGTTAGTTCTGCGCCTGTCATTAATAAACCCTCATTCCTCAGTGACAACCCAATTACAAATTTTACCCTTAAAACTAAAAAGCCCTCCGAACGGTTAAGTGCGGAGGGCTTTTTTAATGCTTAAGTTTTTAAAGCACTACGAAGCCCTCGCGGGAATAATCACCACGATAATAATCAGGACTAGGTTAAGTGCGTTTGTAAGCATGTAATTAATACCAAATTTTGTTCAATTATCGCGAAGGTTATTCCTTCGCTCTCTTTTTATATTAGTACCGCGCTAGGCCCTTTAAGTCAACACCAAAGTTAATCTAACAAAAAGACTAAAAGGCAATTTATCAGGTTTTAAAATTCATTATACAAGCTGATAGTGGTTTTTTTATGCTCTAATTTTAATCTCAGAAATTCACTATTCTTATATCCCTTATTTAAGGTTTGATTAATTTTTGAGAATATTTTTATAAATAAAATTATTTATCACCTTCAGGTAATGCGTAGGTTCTCTTAAGCGACTCTTAAGTGTTGTTGCATAGCATGGCGTTGTTATTTTAAACGAGCCTAAATATGAACATAACTAGCCAAACACCAGCACAAAAAAAGCCAAATCGTAGTAAGCGGTTTTACATTCACTGTAGTGCAAATGCCTTTGTAGTGATGATTGCCTGTTATTACTGTTTAGTTATAAACATTCCTTTTATTCAAGGTTCGTTTAGCGCCATCACCTCCCTTGCATCTTTTTCATGGCTATTTTTACTTTCAGTGCCACTGCTGTTGTTATGCCTTTTAATTATTTTCTTTTCAATAGTGTCGGTTAGGTGGTTACTAAAACCAATTAACTACCTTTTACTGATAATTTCGAGTGCCGTACTTTACGGCTCATTAAATTACGGCGTAGTGTTTGACTATTCAATGATTCAAAACACGTTCGAAACAGATTCAAGCGAAGCACTGAGCTATTTAAATCCGCAGCTCATAGGCTTTCTACTACTGTTTTGTGCGCTACCTGTTTTTATATTAAGCAAAGTAAAAATACACTTTACCCGCCCTCACCAAGAAGCAATTAGTCGTATAAAACTTATTGTAGCGTGCTGCTCACTAATTGCTTTAGTGGTCGTAAACTTTTACGCCGATTACGCAGCCACTGGCCGCAATAACCGCATTTTGAAAAAAGAACTCATCCCATTTCAGTATCTCTCTAGCGGTTATAAATATATGCGCGATCAGCTGCTGTATACCAATATGGAATTTAAAAATATAGATGCAACACCCACTCTCATTACGCCTAGCACCACCAGCGTAACAGTTATGGTTGTTGGCGAAACCGCACGAGCAGAAAACTTTTCTTATCAAGGTTATAAGCGCAACACCAACCCTTATACACAAAAGTATAATGTGACGTATTTTAATAATGTGGCGTCTTGTGGCACCGCTACTGCTGTGTCTGTGCCGTGTATGTTTTCACTGCAAACACAAGATAACTTTGATCGATTAGCAGCCGACAACCAACAAAACCTGGTTGACTTAGCACAACAAGCTGGCAGCGACGTACTGTGGGTTGATAACAACAGCGGCTGTAAAAACGTATGCACCCGTGTTGTTAACATTGATATCCCAACCACCCCATCAGCGCTTTGCGATGGAAAATATTGTTTTGATGAAGCACTTCTTGCTCCACTTAAGCGCAAACTCGCTAATTTAAGCCAAGCTAATACCGTTATCGTCCTACACATGATGGGCTCACACGGACCAACCTACTTTAAACGCTACCCAGAAAAATTTAAGCAATTTACGCCCACGTGCGACAGAAGCGACATTCAAAACTGCTCACTCGATGAATTAGTTAATACCTACGACAACACAATTGCGTACAGCGACTTTGTTAACGCCCAGGTAATTGAGCAATTAAAAGCGCTGCCAAACAACATAGATAAGCAGTTTTTATATGTCTCTGATCATGGTGAATCACTTGGCGAAGCCGGTGCTTATTTACATGGTTTTCCGTATAGCTTTGCACCTAGCACACAAACGCACGTTCCTCTTTATATATGGGCTGATGAGCATAATCAGCGCATTACTAATACCTGTTTAGCTAATTTAGACACCCGCGCTGCACGCTCACACAACAATATTTTTCACACCCTTTTAAATTTAATTGGCATTAAAAGCAAAACGTATCAGGCATCACTTGATTTACTTGCTAACTGCCAAACAACACCAAGCGAAATAAAACTATGAGTAATAAAACCGTTATAAAACGCCAAGGCTTAATGCGCCTTATTTTTACCTTAAGCCATTCTTTTAACGGCTTAAAATGGATGAGTCGATTTGAAGCGGCGTTTCAACAAGAGCTAGCACTGTTTTCATTACTCGGTGTGTTTGTGTGGCTACAAGAAATTGCACTAAGGGATAAATTACTGCTTATAGCTAGCCTGCTTTTTGTATTGTTTGCTGAGCTGGTAAATACGGCAGTTGAGGTTGTAGTTGATAGAATTGGCAGTGAATACCATGAGCTTTCGGGGCTAGCTAAAGATATAGCCTCTGCAAGCGTGTTTATAGCTATGCTAATTGCCGCTCTTATTTGGTGGGCTGTGTTATGGGCATAAAGCTAACTTTTATACCTAAAATACAAAATGCACTTGGCCCTGTATGGATTTTTGTTGTATTTGCTGTTTTGGCACTTAGCTTTTTAACACTTGCTCGCTTTGGATTAAGTGTATGGCAAGGGGAGCGTGTATTTGGATCGCATGCGTGGTTATCTATATTTATAGGTGGTTTAAGAGTTGATATAGCCACTCTAAGCTACATTATTATGCCCGCATTACTACTTACTTTACTGATGCAAAGCGTAGGGTGGCAAAATAAAGTACGCGGCCTCATTAAAATTTATTTAGTGACGATGTCTGCTTTACTTGTTTTTTTTGAAGTGATTACGCCTACGTTTATAAACGAGTACGACTTACGCCCAAACCGCTTATTTATAGAATATTTAATTTACCCTAAAGAAGTCTCAAAAATGATTTTTTCAGGCTATAAGTTAGAAGTATTTATTGCTGTTATAGCACTTATTTTAAGCTGTAAATTTGCAAGTAAAATATTTAGCAATCAATGGCAAAGCAAGTCATCACTAACAGGTTTAAATCAATCAATTTTAGCGCTTATTTTAGTATGCTTAACTATTTTTGGCGCCCGCAACTCATTAGGACACAGACCACTTAACCCCGCCATGGTCTCGTTTTCTACAGATCACTTACTTAACGACTTAACCCTTAACTCACTTTATAGCGTCGCGTTTGCAGTTAAGCAACTTTCTAATGAGCAATCAAGCCAAGACTATTACGGTAAAATGCCCACCGATGAATTGCTTAGTATTGTGCGTAGTAACATGCAAAATACGCAAGGCACATTTAGTGATGTAACCGCCCCTACAAAAACGTTTCATGGCGCAAGTAATACAGGTAAACCCAAAAATCTAGTCATTATTTTACAAGAAAGTTTAGGTGCTCGTTATGTAGGCACGCTTGGCGGTTTACCACTTACACCTAATATAGACGCCCTTTATAAACAAGGCTGGGGGTTTGATAATTTATACGCCACGGGCACACGTTCAGTACGTGGAATTGAGGCGGTAATTACAGGGTTTACACCAACGCCTTCGCGTGCGGTTGTTAAGCTTGATAAATCACAACGCGACTTTTTTACCATTGCTGATTTTTTAGCCAAGCAAAATTACAACACGCAGTTTATTTATGGTGGCGAAAGCCATTTTGATAACATGCGCAGCTTCTTTTTAGGCAACGGTTTTAAAAGTATCGTAGATACAAATAACTTTAAAAAAATAGACTTTAATGGCTCGTGGGGCGCATCAGACGAAGACTTGTACGACCAAGCCGATATAGAACTTACTAAGCTTAAAAATCAAAACAAACCATTTTTTAGCCTTATATTTTCAAGCTCTAATCATAGCCCGTATGACTTTCCTGACGATAAAATAACGCTGTACGATAAACAAAAACAAACCCGTAATAATGCTGCCAAGTATGCCGATTACGCACTAGGCACCTTTATCGAAAAAGCTAAAAAATCGAGCTACTGGGATGATACCGTATTTATAGTTATTGCCGATCACGACTCGCGCGTATCGGGTTCAAATTTAGTACCAGTTGATCACTTTAAAATTCCGGCCGTTATTTTTGGAAAAGGTATTACCCATAAACGAGATAGCCAACTAGCCAGCCAGCTCGATATCCCTGTTACTCTACTGTCTTTAATTGGCGCAAGTGGTAAGCACCCTATGATAGGTCATGATTTATCAAAGCCAATTAGCGACAACAAACAACGCGCAATGATGCAATACGACAAAAACTTTGCCTACATGCACGATAATAAAGTGGTGGTGTTACAACCACAAAAACCAGCAACCACCTATACGTATAGCAATAACCAGCTTGTGCCATGTGAAAACGATGAGCAACTAGTAAAAAAAGCCCTAGCCCATGCGAACTTAGGTAATTTAGCCTACACAAATGGTTGGTATCATTAACCAAGTGACTTGATAATAAAGCCTTGTTAAAGTAACAAGGCTATTTTTATAAACCGAGTAAACATGAAAATCCTCGTTATTGAAGACTCAGAAGCATTAAGACGCAGCTTGCAAGTTGGCCTTAGCAACCTTGGTTTTACCGTAGATGAAACTGGTGATGGCTCAGAAGGGCTGAGTATGGCACTAAGTGGAAACTACGACCTCCTCGTACTTGATTTAATGCTACCGAGCGTTGATGGCATGAGTATTTTACAAGCACTGCGCAGCAGTAATAGCCAAAGCCGTGTGCTAATTTTATCGGCACGAAGTGAGCCTCAAGATAAAATTAACGGCCTTATGAAAGGCGCTGACGATTATTTAACTAAGCCATTTTCGTTTGAAGAACTCCATGCTCGTGTCCTTGCATTACTTCGTCGTGGTTCACTGCAAAATCAACAAAATACCCTTACCGTAGGTGATTGCGTATTAGATCTCTCGCTTAAAACTCTTCACTACAAGCAACATGCCATTGAGCTCACGCGTAATGAATATAAAATAATAGAATGCTTATTTAACGCCCCAGAGCGAGTATTGGGGCTTGAGCTTATAAGTGAAGCGGTGGTAGGTCAGTTTGATATGCTCTCTAAAAATGCGCTTGAAGCACACATCTCAACCATACGTAAAAAAGTAAGACAGTTTGATGGCGAGCTCCCGATAAAAAATAAACGTGGATTTGGTTATGTCGCAACAACAAAATAAAAATCACTCAATAAAACGTAAACTCGTTAATAATATTAGCGCCGTGATCTCAGTTATTTTATTCACCATATTTTTAACCGTTGATTTAAGTGTTGATACTTGGGTGGAAGATCAGTTTAATCAGTCTTTAACTAATAAAGCTAACTACTTAAAAACCTTAGTTGAAGATGACAACAACGTGGTTGAATTTGATTTTGCTGGTGAGTTTATGTCGGAGTATGAAGCAGCCGATGCCACGGAGTTTTACCAATTATGGCATGGCCGTGATGTGTTTGAGCGCTCGGACTCATTAGCGCTTTATGAAAATGCTAACCTGCCTTTTTTAGAAATGCCGATAAACGAATCTAAAATTATAGATTACGAGCTTCCTAACGGGCGTGATGGTCGCGCACTTATAAGTCACTTTGTAGCCCAAAAAGATGATAGAAATCCCACTCACTCTGCTGTTTTTAATACCATGACGCTTGCGATTGCAGCGCCGACAGCCGAACTTAATAAAGTACTGATTATTATTGATGTGGTCTTTATTTTAACCTGTGTACTTGGTGTGTTTGGTGTGCGCTATTTAGTGACACGTATTGTAAATAAAGGCCTGCACCCTCTACACAATTTAAACGATCAAATTAAGTTACTCGATATTACCGGTGTTGCGCAAACAATAGAAAGCGACTTTAAAGTAGAAGAAATAGAACCTATACGTAACGAGCTAAATAAGTTTATTACCGTTAATCAGCAACTCTATAGTAATGAAAAACGCCTAACAAGCGACATTGCACACGAGCTTAAAACCCCTATAGCTGAACTAATAAGCCTCTCAGAGGTGGCTATTCGCTACCCTGACGATAAACGCATTAGCGACACCTATACCAGTGATGTGCTTAATATTTCACAGCGTATGAAAACAATTGTTAGCAACCTCTTATTATTGCAGCGCTCAAGTAGTAGTGCTATGCAATTGAATGCACAAAATATCATGCTAAATAACTTAGTAAATCAAATTATTGATGAGCTGACCTTTAAGCATCCAAGTATCAAAACGCGTTTAAATAACGAAATAAGTGGCGAACTTACGCTTAATGTTGACGAATTTAGTTTAAATACCATTTTATGTAACTTAATCGATAACGCACTATTTTATGGACTTCCTGAGGCGCCAATTAAATTAACTGCCGTAAATAACAGCACAAACATGACCATCTCTGTTAGTAACAAAGTAAATAAACCACTAAGTAATGAACAGCTAACTGCTATTTTTGACCCGCTCTATCAGCTAGATTCATCTAGAACTAATAACCAGCGCCATGGTTTAGGATTATCAATTGTACAGAGCTTATGTAACTTAAATGGCTTTACTATTACGGCCAGTAATACCGAAAACAATACGTTAACGTTTATATTAACGTTACCTCTGAAGTAAATTTAGGTTAGTATTTACACTACTAATTTTGAGATTTTAAGGACAAACCATGAATGCTCTTACCCGTATTAGCCACTTTTTTATTGTGGCATTACTTATAACATTTAGCTTTAACAGCTATGCTGCTCCTGCCTTATATAAAATAGAAAAAAATGGCGTCAGCTCTTACTTATTTGGCACCGTACACGTTGGTGATGCCAGCATGAAAGGCTTACCTAAAAATGTAACCGATGCGATTAGCGCAAGCAAAGAAGTGATTGTTGAAGTTGATATAAGCAAACTTACACCACTTGAAATGCAACAGCGCTCAATGCCATTTATGATGCTAAGTGACGGTAAAACACTGCAAACTGAGCTTTCAAAGCAAAATTATACCAAGCTAAAAGATTACTTTGCTAAAAAGTCGATTGATATTGCTATGTTTAATGGCTTAAAGCCTTGGGCTGTTATGGTGACTATGATGCAAATTGAATTTCAAAATGCAGGATATTCAGATAAAACCGGTATAGACAAGCAAGTACTTAGTTATGCTAAAGAGCATAATATTAAAATTGGCGAGCTTGAAACCCTAGAGCAACAACTACAAATGTTTGATGGTATGGCGCTACTAAGCAATGAAATGATTGAAGAAACCTTTGAGCAACTAGCCGATATTAATACTTACTTTATCAAGTTAGTTAATGCGTGGAAAAGCGGTGACATGGACACACTAACCGATTACTACAACATGAGTTTTGATGACAGTAATTACGGTGAAATTAGCGAGCAAGTAATGCTAACTAACCGTAATAATAATTGGGTTAAACAACTCACACCGCGTTTAGCAAACGAGCAGCTATTTATTGCTGTAGGCGCTTTGCATTTACCTGAAAAACACGGGTTACTTAAACAACTTCGAGATAAAGGCTTTAGCGTTACTCGTCTTTAAAATAAAAATGGGTTGAGTGAATTTTCGCTCAACCTTTCTCTGAGCTTTTAATGAAAGTCTTCCATTTTTAAGTAATTCTCTATTCCTTTAATTTTGTCTGCCGCATGATGATTTACATAAATCACAGTACTTGTATTGGCAGCACAAATTTTCTCTATTAGTAGCAGTACACGTTGCCTGTTTGCTTCATCTAAGCCTAAGCAAGGTTCATCTAAAATAAGTAACGTTGAATGTTTTACCATAGCCCGCACAATTAACAACATACGCTGATCGCCGTACGATAGCTGGGTGAATGAGGTATTTTGCTTATCACTTAAACCAATAAATGCCAGCCACTGTTGAGCAATATTAATTTGTGCGTCGCTCGGTTTTTGATATAAACCTATGCTATCGTAAAATCCTGAAATAACAGTATTTAAAGCCGATATACTTACGCGGTAATCCATATGTAGCGCGTTAGATATAAAACCAATATGCTGTTTTATATCCCAAATACTCTCCCCTGTCCCACGTTTAAAACCGAACACTTCAATGTCATTGTTATAACACTGTGGGTTATCACCTGTTATTAAATTTAATAAGCATGTTTTGCCTGAACCGTTCGCTCCACTGAGCTGCCAATGCTGATGCTTTTCTATAGTCCAATTGAGATTTTTGAATATGCTTACATCACTGTAACTAACTTTAGCATTACTCAATTTAACTAAGGTATTACCGGTGAATGCCTTTTTCTCTTGTTCGGTATCAGGAGGTGGCACATCCAATGAGGTATGTTCTAAATGAAGTAGTTTTAGTAAATCACTCAATTGCTCACTGTCTGGCTTTGCTAAAGTATGTAACAAGCAACCTTGGCTTACATAGCCATAGTGAGTAATGAATGAAGGGATTTCGTCTAGGCGGTTTAGTACAAAAACAAAAGTAATAGTTTGGCTAAGTTCTATGAGTATTTTATTGAGCTGCTGGCAAGATTGTACGTCGAGTCCATGAAATGGCTCATCAAGCACGACTAACTCACTATGGGAGCTGAGTGCTTTTATAAGTAGGAGTTTACGAGTTTCACCCGTTGAAAGGTCTCTAAAATGCCTATTTAGTAATGAGCTAAATTTAAATAACTCTATTAGCTGCGCTAATAACTCATCATTATTACTATGCCCTGTAAAAATAAGGTCTTTAACGAGGGTGTGCTTTTCATGCTCTAATTCTTGAGCTAGTAACTGTTTATGCGAATCTGAAGACACGAGCATAAGCTTATTAATACTACTTATACGCTTACCACTTTCGCACTTAGCCTCACCGATTAACGCAGCTGTCAGTGCAGATTTACCAGCTCCATTAGCACCTAAAAGTAACCAATGTTCTCCTAGGTTTACTTGCCAATCTAGGTTGCATATATCGTAACGGCTTTTACCTTGCCCTTGTAAGTAACCATTAAATTGCTCAAGCGTAATTGACTGCACTAACTTTTCCTAATAAACCTTAAAACAGCAAGTTAACGTATATTAAAAGTGCTTAGCAAGCTTGTTATCTGCAAAATTAATTTATTTCACTAGGGCGTATTGATCTTTGTGGATTGAAATTTGTTCAATCCAAGGAAGATTAAATCGCGGCGCGAGGTTGGTAACCTAGTGGGCTAAGTCAAAACCGAGTAAAGCTTCCGCGTCCTGCTCACGCCCCTTACCTACATCCATGTAGGCAACAAAGAGTTAATCGCCCCTAGAAAGAACCCAATGGGCAGCGCATGTTTGGTATTTATGCTGCGTTATCGCCTATTTATGGGGAATAACCACACTACATAGGCTCTGCCTTGCCTAAAAACCAAACATACTGCTGCAAATTCAACTACCAAAGATCAACACGCCCTAACAACGCTAATACTATTTAATACGTCTTTAATTGCTTGCTGGCTTATTGGCTTATGAAGATGGAGGTTAGCTCCGTATTCATAAACTCGCTCTATATCATTTTGTGAGGTATTCGCTGTTATAACAATAATTGGCATTACTTTATTAAGATCGGAACGTATTTTTTTAATAGCCTCAAACCCATCCATTACTGGCATGTTTAGGTCCATAAAAACAATATCGTACTGATTTTCACTCACCATCTCACACGCGACTTTACCATTTTCTGCGCAATCATAGCTTAAACCTAATAAGCTAAGTATGCGGGTTAATAACATAGTGTTTAATGGGTTATCTTCAACGACTAAACACGTTAGCTTGTTGTTTACTTTAAGAGGTGTTGGGAGGGCTTTACTTATTGTCACTGGTAAATACAAAGACACCAAAGCACCATGAGTTTTATTATTTGTAAAAGTAATTTCACCATGCAGTGCTTTTACAACGTATTGAACCCGGGTTAGGCCTGTTCTCAACCCTTGAAAGTGATTGGTTTGTTTAAATGAGTCAAATTCAAGACTGGTAATCTTCTTCGAAAAGCCACTGCCAGTGTCACTCACTGTTAAATGAAATTCATCATTTAAAAGCTTAGCTGAAACAGTAATTTCACCTTTTTGTGTAAACTTAATTGCATTACTAATTAATTCTGTAAGTGTGTGCTGCAAACGTTGATGATCCAATTTACATACACAATTTAACGATTCATCTAAAGAGCTAACTAGTTTTAGGCCTTTTTGCTTACACGCATGCTTGTAAGCTATTACTACTTTATTACACGACTCTAAAAGGTTTTCGTCATTTAAATGCGGTACCCATTTACCTGCACTTAAAGCCTGCAAGTCTTGTAATTCATCTAATATGGCTATTAACCTAAGCGCGCAATAGTTAGCTTGGGTTTTAACGCTTTGCTGTTTATCAGAAACCTCTAGCTCCTCAATAGACGTAATAAGTCCCTGCAAAGGTGTTCTAAATTCGTGACTAGCTCTGGCAATAAAATGCTCTTTATTTTGACTTGTTTGATAAACAAAATCTTTTTGTTTTTGTAGCTCTAAAAGCGTGTCTGAAACCTCTTTTTCCATTGGTATAAAAACAAATCTTAACTCAATAAGTAATAATGTCATTGCCAATAACCAGCATAGTATCTCTAGGTTGGCGACCCAATTTACTTTTTTAACAGCTTGAGATTCAAATAAGCTCACTGCCTTATCAAGCTTTGTTAATAACGTTTCAACATACTTTATAGAAAATACTGAGTGGTTTATCTCTCCTTGCTGATACAAAAGCCGCTCTGTTTGTTCTATATAGTCAAATACCGCTTTATCTAACCCTATCGTTTCACCAAAATATAAGTCTACTAACGCTGGATTTAAGTAAATGTATTCGTCATCAGAGTTTTTAGTTAATAATGTTTGATGGGACTTTTTAAATGTATTGAGGGACTTCTCAAGTGACTCAGTATGAGCTGGCGAGTAATTACTGATGTTAAGTATAGCATTACTGTGCCAAGCAATTTTCTGTGAGAGCATACGCTGGCTACCAGCGATGTTAATAATTTTTGCATCAAACTTTTGAACAGAAAAACTATGCTGCATTAATAAAGCAGAGCCACTTATTAATAGCGCTATTGCAATTAGTGCCCATCGGTAACGTGTTCTCACGCTTTTAATAATATTGAACATGTATAAACCAGTTTTTTTATATAAGTGTAGACTAATTTTTTAAAACGAAGAATCAGTCAAAATAATTAAGCGAATTATTAATACCCAATAAAAAAGCCCAGCATCAAGCTGGGCCATAGTAGTAAAATTATATTAGCGATTCTCTAATCGATTATAATCGAACATTCCATATTCTATCCCACGATACTTTTTAGCTGTATCGTGCAATATATCGCTATATTGCCAAAACTGTGGATGAGTACGTCGAATGCCGAACTTAGATTTCAAAGCACCATAATCGGCTTCTATTTGCATCATAGGCAATTGCTCGGCAAAAGCATTTACTTGCTGCTCGTTATTTAAATACCAAATAGCTGCGGGGTAATCACCGATAAAGCCAGGAACAATAGTCGCGGTATCTTCTTCATAAGCACGTTGACCATCTTCGTTTAGTAAACTAGAAATATTGTAGTGCGCATTATGATGAATAATAGTGTAGCCCTTATGGCTATCATCTTTTTGCTTTACAAGTACAAAGGAAAGCTGAGGTAACAAGTTTACCGCTTTTGCTGGCATGTTACTTACTACATTTAACGGCTTTGGTACTTCAGTGTAGTTGTATCTTTCACTTAAAACTGGCGCTAAGGCTTCTTTCATCAAAGTATATAGCTCATGCTGTGGATCATCAGTTTTATAGTTAATACCACTTGGCTGACTAAATTCTCGGTTATTTTTAAAGAACTTAGATAAGTCAGGTGGTGAGTTACGATACCACTGCTTTTTGATTTGATTACGTTTAGCCTCAGGTAATAATGCTAAGAAGTTTTGCTCTCCCTCTAAACGTAAAAAATCCATGTATAGGCGTGTCACTAATTGATGGCCTATATTTCCGTACACATCAAAGCCTGCTACAAGCAAATAGTGAATACGCTCAAACAAAGCATAATCTAATATCCAGGTGGTTTTAGGCTCTTGACCAATAAAACCTTTAACTACAGTTGCACTATCAAAATGGCGGAAAATAGTTAGTGCCGCATTTTTATTATGCCCATCACCTTTCCAAAGTAAGTCTGTTGTAAGGTGCTCACCACCTTTGAACATTTTGTTAGCCAGCTCAACTTTCGCCTGTAAATACTTTTTCTCGCGAACTGAATATTTAACCCAGCTAGAAATGGGTAAGGCATTACTTTCCTCAGCGGCAGGAAGCTCTAATGCCTCTTCATGTTGCATTAGCATTTCCCCTACAGCAGGGGTCGCAACCTTATCAGGATCAGCAAACGCCACCCAAAAGTGATCGTTTATAACATTCAAAGCAATCTGACCACGACAAACAGGCCCTTTTATAAAGCCCATAATAATTAACTCTGCCTCATCAAGCATAAATTGATACTTAGAATTAATTGGAATAACTTCGAAAGTTTTAAAAGGGTTAGATGCTGCCTTAGCCTCATAACTAGGCATTTTCGTAACCGTATAATCTGGCGCAATAAACTGCTCATATAAACGCAGTAATTTAGCTTCATTAAGCTCAAGAGGTAAATGTGTTTTAGAAAGTATGGTTGTACGCTCTTGCATAAAACGATAATAAACACGGCTAACTTTAGGGTCATCGTATGGGCGACGCGTGTTAATTAACTTTATTTCCTCACCAGGAGGCGTACTTGAGCGAACTAGTTTGAAAAAGCTTTGTGGGTTTTCTGAAGTAAAATAAATATGTGCTAAAAACCAATGCTCATAAATATACCGTGCTGATAACTGATACTTTAAGCTATCTTGATTTAAAAATTCTTCCCAGCCCGCTATTTTATTCTGATCATATTTACTCGGTGGCTGAATATGTGACATTTTACCACCACCTTTAAGCCAGCTCTGTAAATGATTAAACTCTTCACGCGAAACACCAGGTAAACCATAAGGCATGCCGCCATGAGGTTGATCACTTGCCAATCGATCGAACTCACCCATTGTTGCGCAGGTTTGCGAACGCGCTAACGAAAAGTCAAACTCATCACCTAACACTTCGTTTACTGGCAATTCATGGCTTTGCTTTAACACTAAGCTATTAAATAACACACTGCCCGCTAAGTTAGCTTCTTCACTTTGTATGCGCTCATTTAGCACTGGCGTAAAGTTTTTTTCTCGCCATTGCTGAGTATTAGTTGCATCAAATAATAAACGGCTTGGGGTCGTTGCCAATAAACGAGTTCCATCGTAAACAAGCTCTTTACTCAACCCCCGGTCAATACCTTCAGGGGATGAGAGCTTCAGTTGACATGGTGCATCGTAACAACCATGACAAACTACGCAGCGGGTATCGAGTACAGGTTTTACATTTTGTAAAAAATCAGCACCAGCACCTGTTGTATGAGGCACCATTCTCTCTTGTGTTTGTTCAGGTCCAAAAAGATCATCGTAGTGAGCATTTCCCAAATATGCACAACCACTTAAAATAATGAGTACTATCGTACTTATTAGTATTTTTCTCATTCGTCGTCCTCATCACCTAAATCAAAGGTGGGCATCATATCCATTTGAGGAGAAACGAATGTATTCTGACCTTCAGTATTCAAAACAATACTTAAAAGAGGGCCATGCGTTAATGTTATCTGCGCATCGTGCTCTTGATCTAATATAGCTAGGTACAGAGGATTAGTTATAAGCAACTCATAACCGCTAACAGTAATAGCGACACTGCTATCTTCACTTGGGTTCTGGCAAATTTGAGCAAGTAACTCATCATCAAGTCCAATTGATATTTCAAAATCAGGCTGCTCTAAGTCTCTATTACTTAATGATTCATCTAATAGAAATAAAGGGAGGGTTAAATTACTATCTTGTTCAAATTCCATTGCGTTCTCTGCACTTTCTGACGATTTAATTGACGAGTATTATATCAAACTAGCGAGCAAATTAACGCTAAAGCTAATGTAACTGTGTTTAAACGTCATCCATAACAGATTCGATCACCGAAAATACAGCACCTTGAGGGTCGCATATAACACTAAAACGACCAACATCGGGGATATCTGTTGCAGGAACACATACTTGTCCACCTAAGCTAGCGGCTTTGCTAACAATTACATCG
Source organism: Pseudoalteromonas sp. SG43-8 (assembly GCF_014164245.1). Lineage (NCBI taxonomy): Bacteria > Pseudomonadati > Pseudomonadota > Gammaproteobacteria > Alteromonadales > Pseudoalteromonadaceae > Pseudoalteromonas > Pseudoalteromonas sp. SG43-8. The sequence goes on from NZ_JACJEX010000014.1 coordinate 74,623, forward strand.
CAACTCTCTACTGCAAAATAAATCATCCAATGAGCAAGGGTATCATCAGGCCATTCACTTGTCATTTCAAGCATACCGGCAATTGGTTGTCCATCGACTAAAAATAAAATGTAGTCCATCCCTTCCATAGGCTTTATTTCGCTTTCCCAGCCTAGTAAAGCACAGTAAAAGTCTCGACTTACTTTACTATCTCTTGTTGCTAACTCATGCCAATAAGGCGTATTTAATTCACCTAAGTGCTTACAACCTGTATACTCATTCCCCTGCCATAGTGCAACAGTTGCGCCTACTGGATCTTTTAGCATAAGCATGCGACCTGCATTCATAACATCATGAGGGCCGGCAATAACTTCAGCACCCAGTTCTTTTGCTTTTAGCGCACAATCATCAACATTATCGACGGCAATGTAAGCCAACCAATGACTTGGGATACCTGCACTAATTTGCTCTTTAGGCATTTCGTACATTGCAGCGATATCATCACCTTGCTTTTGTAGCATGGTGTAGTATATGTTCTCTCCAATAGGTTGATCGTCATGCCCCCAATCAAATAAAGATGTATAAAACGCCTTACCGTCTTTCCAATTGTGCGTACAAAGCTCTGACCAACAAAAAATACCATGTGGATGATTATCAATTTCACTCATTATTAAACCCTTATTATTCTATTTTTATCTAAACGAGCTCTGTCACATTTTATAAACTACTTAATTGAACAGATCATAAATTGAGATTAGAGCAATAACTAATCAGAGTCGATAAAAGAAGGGCAAAAATTCGTTATTCAGTTGTTTCATATTTGAGGTTTTTAACGCAGTTAGGGTCAGATTTAACCTCTCAAATGGATTAAATATTATTGCTGATTGATATAAATGATTTACTAAGAAGTCCTTCGCTCTAGAGGAATCCCTGAATCACTTTTCTGCAGACGTAAAAAAGCCCGACTATTTCTAGTCGGGCTCTCTACAATTTGAAGTCTGGTACTGTCGTAGTGCCCACAGCGGTGGAGAGTCACATAACAAATGCTACACTATCGTTGGTCGGGGCTCGCCTTCGAGCTGTTTTGTTTGACTACCGAGTTCGGCATGCAAGTTCTATATAGCCTATAGGCTTTTTCTAAACCTCAGAAAACAAAAAACCCGTCACATTGCTGTAACGGGTTTCTTTAATTTGAAGCCTGGTAATGTCCTACTTTCACATAGCAAATGCTACACTATCATCGGCGCTGTTTCGTTTCACTACTGAGTTCGGCATGGAGTCAGGTGGGTCCAAAACGCTATTGTCACCAAGCA
>NZ_JACJEX010000015.1:0-67983 GCF_014164245.1 Pseudoalteromonas sp. SG43-8
TCTAGGGACGATTAACTCTTTGTTGCTCGGTTTTTACTTAGCCCACTAGGTTACAAACCTCGCGCCGCGATTTAATCGCCCCTAGATTGAACAAATTTCAATCCACAAAGATCAACACGCCCTAAGTAATACGCTAATAAAAAACCGTCAACCTTTGGGTTGGCGGTTTTTTTATGGATTATTATAAATACTGCGTTGCTAATTAACCAATGAGTTCCGTATTAATGTTTTTTAATGATGATAGTAAACTGTGCTCAACGGTTAGGAAAAACCTAACGATTAAATAAATTTAAACAGGACTAAAACTCATGAAATTACTAAACACATTACTTAGCTCAAAAGCAGGCGTAGCAGCATTAATTTTACGAGTACCAGTAGGCCTTATTTTAGCGGCGCATGGTGCACAAAAGCTATTTGCTTGGTTTGGCGGTTACGGGCTTGAAGGTACAGGCCAATGGATGGCGAGTATTGGTTTAGAGCCTGGCTATTGGTTAGCAATGATGGCAGGTAGCGCTGAGTTTTTTGGTGGCATTGCATTAGCAATTGGTTTGTTAACTCGCCCAGCTGCTGTAGTTGCCAGCTTTACTATGCTGATTGCTATTTTTAGCGTACATATTAGTAATGGCTTATTTATGGCAAACAATGGCTATGAATACGCATTAACTTTACTAGTAGTAACTGTAGTTTTAGCAATTCAAGGAGCGGGAAGCTTTTCTCTTGATAACGTATTAGCTAAAAAGCTCGCTAATAAATAGAGTGTGTTAATTAAAAAAATAGCGGCCAATTTGGCCGCTATTTTTGTTTAAATTATTCAGCAGATAATGTTAAAGAATAACTGTACTGCTTTTGCTCAAGTAAATATTCTTTATGGGTACTTGGGCTCCATGAATCATCACCACCAACCCCCATATGTTGATGGTCAATATGTACATGTACGCAATCATCAGCAATGAGTTCGTTAGTGTGTTTCGCTTGCGTTAGCATACTTTGCGAATACTCACTGGCGGCAAATAAAAACGCACCGGTTACGGTTAAATTATTAATACTCAGTAATTGGCAATCACTACGCACGCCGTTATCGGTTGGGAAAATATACGGGGTATGTAGCTCATTAAAGCTTAAGCTGTAATAACCTAAACGTGCAGCGGCTTTGCGATCTGGGTAGTTTTCAAAAGGCCCTAAACCACGCCAGTTTACTTTTGTATCGCTTTGCTTGTTAAGCGTTGTACTTAGCCCTATACGCGGCATTGGCGGCAGAGTATCGTTTAGTTGCACATCAACATTTAAGCTAATATTGCCGGTATTATTTAGTGTATATAGCCACTGTGTTTTTGCTTGTAGCACGCCATTAAACTCATAATTAAATACACATGTAATACGTATATCAACACTTGATTGCACTGCGTGAATTGAGCTGCATGTGCGCTGCCATTGCCCTATACCTGCACGTAACCAACGTGCCTCCCATGCATTAGGGTCTAGGTTATCTACTTCGCTTACGCCTATGTCGTTATCAAGCGGGGCGCGATAAAAGTTATCAACCAGTGGGCTACTAATAACCTGAGTATCGTTTTGTAACCACTGCTCTATAAGCCCTGATTGCTTACTAAAAACAAGTTTAAACTTATCGTTTTCAATACTTAGTTGAGAGTCGGTTTCACTAACACTTATAGCGCTTTGCTCTGTAGTTGATGTAAATGATTCACTGTTTAAATTATTACTATTTATAAGCTTAAACTGCTCGGTGTTTAATACATGCTTGGCACTTGCAAAGCTGCAATCGTTAATTAGTGCTACATCTAAGTTAAGATGATATTGCGCACCTGCTTTAAACACCGTTTTTGTATTAATAGTTAGCGTATGCGTGCTTTGCGGAGCAATATTAAGTACATGCTCGCCTTGTTCAACACACACGCCATTTTGCATTAATTGCCAAACCAGTTTTTCGTTATCAGTGTGTCTAAATACATAATCACTAAATACATCAATGATGTATTGATTTTTAGTTTGCTCACGCAGCGTAAATTGTAAATGCTGCTGGCTGTATTTAGCTTCAAACAGGCTGGGGTGCGGCGTGCGGTCTGGGAATAATAAGCCGTTAATACAAAATTGGCGGTCATTTAGCTCATCATCAAAATCGCCGCCGTAGGCCCAGTAATGCTCACCGTTTTCATCAGTTTTAGATAAACCTTGGTCTACCCAATCCCAAATAAAGCCACCTTGTAGGCGTGGGTATTCTCTAAATGCTTGCCAGTAATCGTCAAAGCTACCTAGGCTGTTACCCATTGCATGGGCGTACTCGCATAAAATAAGAGGGCGCGTTTCACCCGGTAGGCTTAACCATTTTTTAATAGAGTATTTAGGTACGGCGTCATCGGCAACATGCGTATCTACACGAGCATACATAGGGCAAATAATGTCTGTTGCTGTTGTATTTGCGCCGCCGCCTTCGTATTGCACTGGGCGCGACGGGTCAAAGCTTTTTGACCAGCCATACATTGCATCGTGGTTGGCACCGTGCCCGCATTCGTTACCCAGTGACCAAATAATAATTGAGGCGTGGTTTTTATCGCGCTCAACCATTTGTGTATAACGCGACATAAATGCACCAGCCCACTGCGGATCGCTGGCAAGCCTACCCATAGGAAACATGCCATGGGTCTCTATGTTTGCTTCGTCCACTACGTATAAACCTAGCTCGTCACATAATTCGTAAAAACGCGGGTGGTTAGGATAGTGAGCAGTACGTACAGCATTAAAGTTATTTTGCTTCATAAGCTTAATATCTTCAATCATGTCGACGGTGCTTACTGTATGGCCGTTTTCAGGATGGTGTTCGTGGCGATTAACACCGCGTATGAGTAGCGGCTTGCCGTTTAAACAAAGTTGCCCGTTAAGCATTTCTACTTTTCTAAAGCCAATATTGTAGGCTTCTGCGTCTATAGTATTGCCTTGTTCATCTAACAGGCTTACAACACAGCGGTATAAATAAGGGGTCTCGGCGGTCCATTTTTTAGGGTTTTGTATATCAATGGTTTGAAATACTACATCGCTCCAACCGCCTTTTTCATCAACACGTTTATTATTAGTGCTTTGGATTTGCGGCTCACACAGTGCTTGCTCACCATCAAAAACCTGTACGGCTACTTGGAAGTTATTTGGTGCATTAATCGCCGTTTTTATATGTAGCGTTGCATCGCGGTAGCAGGCGTCTAAATCTGGGGTTATAAATACATCGCGAATTTGGTTTTGTGGTTTTGTAAGTAAGTTAACATCGCGAAATATACCGCTTAGCCACCACATGTCTTGATCTTCTAGGTAACTGCCATCGCTCCAGCGAATAACCATAACCGCTATGCGATTGGTGCCCGCCACTAACAGCTCGCTTAAATCAAACTCGCTCGGTAAGCGGCTATCTTGCGAATAACCCACCCACTGACCGTTACACCAAAGGTGAAACGCCGAGTTTACGCCTTCAAAAATAATATGGTTTCGTTGCGCTAATTGATCCGCTGTAATAGTAAATTCAGTGCGGTAGCAACCTGTAGGATTATCGCTTGGTACAAAAGGCGGGTTAACTGCAAATGGGTATTTAACATTACAGTAAATAGGTTTATCAAAGCCGTGTAGCTGCCAGTTAGAAGGCACAGGAATACTTTGCCAATTTTTGCTTAGTGTTTCACTTAGCAGTGATTCATCAACCGCTTCGGGTTTATCAAATAATTTAAAATCCCATTGGCCGTTTAAACTTTGTTTTTGTGATTGTGTGTTAGTACGGGCATGGTCAACGCTTTTAAATCCATTGAGTGGGCTGTGCGCTTTTACTTGATTAACTTGTACTGAAATTGGGTTTTCCCAATCACGGCGGTTAATTATGTGTTGTAGTGAGTTCATTGGTGTCCTATTGCATGTATGGCAATTATAGTGGCTTAAATATAGCTAAAATAATGCGTTGAGGTTATGCTTAAAGCTCTCTTTTACATGTCCAAAACTATCATTTTAAATTATGCGCAACACTATTGTAGATGTACTCGATATTGGCCCAGAGTGTACAGAGCGGTTTATTGATTTAACCACGCTTTCGCAAATGCCAAACCTTGAAATAGAGCTGGCAGGTTGCTCTAATTTATTGGGTGACTATTGTGTTGCACGTACTAACCCGCTTGAACATACTCTTTTTTATACTTTGGCTGGTCAGGGCACACTTAAAACAGTTAATAACCAATACTCATTAACTGAAAATAGCTTAGCTATATTGCCTGCAAGGCAAAGTTTTGAGGTTAAAATAGCAAGCGAAAAGTGGGATGTGATTTGGCTAAACCTTGCAAACACTAAACGTTGGCAACATTTAAATTTAGCACAGGCTAAGGTATTAACTAATCAGCAATTAGCGCCATTACATTTAGCTATGGAGCTTTTATATAGCGAAAGTAACGCTACTTTGCGCGAAGGGGTTATGCCTATTTTAAGCCACTATTTAAACACTACGCTTCAAAGCGAGCCACAAATAGGCGGGCAAAACAGATTAACCAGCTTATTTTTAGAGGTAGAAGAGCGCCTGCAGTTTGATTGGACTATAGAGGTTATGTGCGAGCACGTGCATTACTCAGCACCGCATTTACATAGGTTATGCCAAGCGCAATTTGGTAAAAGCCCTATGCAGCAGCTTATTTATTTACGCATTAAACGAGCTAAAAGCTTACTACTAAATACTCGCTGGCCTGTTGCCCATATTGCTGCTTACGTGGGGTATCCTAATATATTTAATTTTTCTAAACGGTTTAAAAAATCAGTGGGTGTATCACCAAGTGAATTTAGAAAATAACGTAAGCGGCTCTCTACATTTGAATAAATTTAAGGTATTGTGCGATTTCTTAAATTGCATTTTAGAGTTTTTAGGTAGGTAATGCGCTCAAACTACTTTTTAGTCGTGATACTTTTAGTGCTTGTGCACAGCTTTATTAGCTGTGATGCGGCGGCGTATCACCTGCAAGAAGAAGTTGATCACGTTACGCATGTTCATTCTCAAACAAATGCAAACGATGAAGATGCGCAATCACCTACTGAAATACATGCCCATCAGCATTGCCACTGTGGTTACTACAGTACGCTAAATCACTCTATAAGCCCTGAGCAAAGCCAAGCTACACTGCCTGCGTGCTATAGCGGTTTAAACTATCCACCAGATGTTCCGCCACCAAATTTTTATAGCTAGTTTCTAATTTTAAACACTTTGTAAATAACTGCCTGCGCCTGTGCGCTATAAGGCTAGTTATGTACATATTTAGGTTGCTTAATTGCACTTGTTTTTAAAATAGGCGTAGTGATTAAGTCAACTCTGTTTGTTAAAAAACGGACATGCTATATGAATAAAAAACCACTTATGCTGGTGGCGCTACTGTGCGCATTACCAGCAATGAGCGTTTTGGCAAAAAATGAGCCTCAAAACGTATTAACGCTAAAGCAGGCGCTTAAAAATACCGAGCAGCAAAATGCTGAGCTTAAACGCTACCCGTATCATCAAAAAATATTAACGGCGCTTAAAACCCAAGCTGCGCTTTCACCTAATCCTGAGCTGAGTTTTGAAGCTGAAAACTTTTTAGGAACCCATGGCTCCCATGCGTTTTCGGGGGCGCAGTACACGCTGGCTTTAAGCCAATTAATAGAGCTGGGTGATAAACGCCAAAACCGCATTAACTACGCCACGGCAAATATAAAAGCGCAAACAATTGAGTATAAAAATACTCGGTTAGCACTTTTAGCAACTACCGCTGAGCGCTATTACCAAATACTTAAATTTCAGGCGTTAATTGCTTTAAATAGTGAGCGTAAAAACACCGTTAAGCAGGCACTTAACGCAATTGAAAAACGCGCTAAAGCGGGTGCAGCCTCAAGTGCTGATGTAACCCGCATGCGTTATGCATTAAGCCAAGTAGATTTAAATACGCTGATGCTAAATAGCGAATTTGAGCGTGCGCGCTTAGCTCTAACCGAGCTTTGGCAAGAGCCACAAGTGAGTGATTACTATGCTGGCGATTTATCACAAATAGCTGCTATTAAAAGTGAAGCAGCGCTACTTGATGCGGTAAATACAGCGCCTGAATTTGCACTGCTACAGCAGCAATATATGCAGCAAACGGCTAATTTGTCGCTGCAGCACTCAAGCGGGCAAAGCGATTTAACCCTGGGTGGTGGCGTGCGATATAACCAGCAAACTGATGCCAGCTCGTTGGTGTTTTCTTTTTCAATGCCGCTGCAATTAAGCAATTCTAATAGCGGTAATATTGAGGCGGCGCAGCATCAACTTACCCTACTTAATGAGCAACAAGGGCAATTGCGTATCCAGTTGCGCCAACAAATACGCACGCTGTATGCGTACTACCAAGGTAAAACTGAGCAAGCACAACTTTTAGCGCAGCACGTTATTCCTCAAGCCAAAACGCTGATAGAACAAAGCTTAAAGAGCTACCAACAAGGGCAAATATCGGTATTGCAATTGCTAGACGCACAGCAAGCTTTATTTGATTCTAAACGGGCACTTATCAACACCCATAGCGAACTATATCAAGTACTACTTACTCTTGAGCGCTTAACTGGCCAATCTTTAATTGAGACTCATCAATCATGAATAAAACACTTATCGCATTATTAATTACGCAATTTTTTGCACTCCCATTATTAAGTAGCACGGCTATGGCGTCGGCTAATCATCACGAAGAAGGCCATGAAGAAGGTCATGGAGATGAACACCAAGAAAAAGGCCCACACGGCGGATTTTTACTAACCAATAACGCGCTCGATTTAGAGCTTAAATTAACCCAGTTTGCAGGTAATACCGAGCTGCGAATATATGGCTTTAATAACAATAAAGCCATTGATATAAACCAGTTAGACGTAACCATAAACGTGCAGCGTTTAAGTGAGAAGCCACAGCTTATTAGCTTTAAAGCCGAAGATGATTATTTAGTTAGTACCGTGAGCGTGAATGAACCGCACTCATTTAAGCTTGATGTAATGGCAAGTTATAAAGGGCAAAAAATTAACTACCACTATGAGCAAGAAGAGGGGCGTACAGCGCTAAGCGAGGCTGCAATTGAACGCGCAGGAATTAAAACCGAGATTGCAAAAGCGGGTAGCGTTGAACTAACCGATACTTTATTTGGTGTTATAGCACCCACCGCACACGGCACCGTGGAAGTAATGGCGCCTTATACCGGTTTAGTTAACGAGATTTTTGTAAGCATTGGTCAAAACGTTAAAAAAGGCGATAAACTTGCCAGCATTACCAACCGCGAAACCCTACAAAATTACACCATAAAAAGCCCAATTACAGGCGTTATTACCGAGCAATATTTAAAGCGCGGTGAGCTTGCCAATAGCGCATTAATGCAAATAGTAAACCTTGAAACCGTATGGGTCGAGCTCTCGGCTTTTCCTGAAAATATTGAAAAGCTCGCCATAGGACAAAGCGCAAAAGTGTACGATTTACATCATCATTTAAATGCGCAAGGTGAGGTGTTTTACATAGCCCCTATGATGAGCGGCGGACATATTGCGCGTGCGCGAATCGAGCTTACAAACCCTGATGGTCATTGGCGTCCTGGTATGCATGTTAATAGCGACATTAGTACTGCAAAAGTAGATGCTGCAGTGCGAGTAAAGGCTACAGCTGTGCAGGAATTTAACGGCAAACCGAGTGTGTTTATTAAAAGCGGCAATGTGTTTGAAGTACGCCCTGTAAAACTAGGTGCTAAAAACAGCGAGTGGGTTGAGGTACTTGAGGGGCTTTCGCCAAACAGTGAGTATGTAACGCAAAACAGTTATGTAATTAAAGCCGATATATTAAAAAGCGGCGCAAGCCACTCACACTAGGAGGCAGCATGATTAACTGGATAGTTTCGTTTGCGGTTAAACGTCGCATGATGGTGCTTGCACTCACGCTTTTATTTGCAGGCTTTGGTGTATACAACACACAAAATTTAGCGGTAGATGCTGTACCCGATATTACTAACGTACAAGTGCAAATTAACACCAAAGCACCCGGGTTTACCCCGCTTGAAGCCGAGCAGCGCATTACCTATTTAATTGAAACCGCTATGGCGGGCATACCAAAGCTTGATTACACCCGTTCGATTTCGCGTTATGGGCTTTCGCAAGTAACCGTTATTTTTAACGAAGGCACTGATATTTACTGGGCTCGCCAGCAAATTAGTGAGCGAATTCAAAGTATTCGATCAGATTTACCTGCCAATATTGAGCCAAACTTAGGGCCTATTGCTAGCGGGCTAGGGGAGATTTTTACTTACTCTGTGCATGCAAATAACGGTGCGTTAAAAGACGATGGCACCCCATTTAATGCAGAAGACTTACGTACTTTGCAAGATTGGGTAATTCGCCCGCAGCTTTTAAAAGTAAAAGGTGTTACCGAAATAAACAGCCAAGGTGGCTTTGAGCGTCAGTACCAAGTAGCGCCCATGCCTGAAAAGCTATTAGCTTATAAGCTTACGCTCAGCGATGTAATTACTGCACTTAAATTAAACAACAGTAACCAAGGCGCAGGGTTTATAGAGCGTTTTGACGGGCAATATTTAGTGCGCTCGCCAGGGCAATTAAAAACCATAGATGATATAGCTAATACCGTGGTTGCAAAACGTGATGATGCGCCTGTACGCATTAAAGATGTCGCAAATGTGCGTTTAGGTAAAGAGCTAAGAACAGGGGCTGCCACTTATAACGGCAAAGAGACTGTGCTTGGCACTGCCATGATGCTAATTGGTGAAAACAGCCGCGTAGTGGCAAAAGCGATGGCCGATAAACTTAACGACGTACAACTAAGCTTACCTGAAGGGGTTGTAGTTGAGGCAGTTTATGACCGTACAACCCTTGTAGATAAAACCATAGAAACCGTAAAAACTAACCTGTTCGAAGGTGCGGTATTAGTGATTGTTATTTTGCTGCTGTTATTAGGTAATGTAACTGGTGCGCTTATTACGGCAATGGTTATCCCGCTTAGCATGTTATTTGCCATTACCGGTATGGTTGGCAATCGTGTTTCGGGGAATTTAATGAGCTTAGGCGCAATCGATTTTGGTTTAATTGTTGATGGCGCTGTAATAGTAGTCGAAAATTGTTTAAGGCAACTTGGCCTTGCGCAGCACAAACATGGCAGGCTACTTACATTAAATGAGCGTTTAAGTGTTGTAACCGCCGCCACTAAAGAAGTGTTCAGCCCTGCAGTGTTTGGCATTTTAATTATTATGCTGGTGTATTTACCGCTGTTTGCACTTAGTGGGGTTGAGGGCAAAATGTTTCAGCCAATGGCATTTACTGTTGTTGCTGCATTAGTTGGCGCACTTATTTTTGCCGTTACCTTTGTACCTGCCGCTATTGCGGTATTTGTACGCGGTAAAGTGAGTGAGAGCGAAAATGCGGTTATGCGCGGTATTAAAAAAGGCTACAAACCGCTACTTAGCTTATCGCTTAAGTTACCGTGGGTAATGCTAAGCATTGCTGCTGTGCTTGTAATTGCACTTGGCTACAAAGTTAAAAATATGGGGGCTGAATTTTTACCACAGCTTGATGAAGGCGATATAGCTATGCATGCACTGCGCATTACCGGCACCGGCATTGAGCAATCGGTAAAAATGCAAAAAGAGTTAGAGCAAGCCATTTTAGACATACCTGAAGTTGAAAAGGTCTTTTCAAAAATTGGTACGCCTGATGTCGCAAACGATCCTATGCCACCTAACGTTGCCGACACATTCTTAATGTTAAAGCCGCGCGAACAATGGCCTAATCCAGCTTTAAGTAAAGAAGAACTGGTTAAGCAAATTCGCCATTTAGTAAATGAAGTACCAGGTAATAATTATGAGTTTACGCAACCTATAGAAATGCGTTTTAACGAGTTAATAGCAGGCGTGCGAGCCGACGTTGCGGTGCGTATTTATGGCGATGATTTATCAACATTAAAACAGTATGGCGAAAAAGCCACAGCCTTGGTGCAAAACATTACTGGCGCAACTGATGTACGCCTTGAGCAAATGGAAGGTTTGCCTACACTTTCGGTTACTCCGCTTCGTGATCATATGGCGCTGTTAGGCTTAACCGTAACCGATATACAGCAAAGTGTGAGCGCAGCGGTAGGTGGTGTGCAAACCGGACTTATTTATGAAGGCGATAAACGCTTTTCGTTATTAGTGCGTTTAGATGAACTTTGGTCAAGCGATGTATCACAGCTTGCGCATTTGCCAGTGGCCGTGCCAAAAAGTGCCAACCCAGACCTTGCATTTGTACCGCTTGGCGAAGTAGCAAATATTAGTATTGATAAAGGACCTAATCAAATAAACCGTGAAAGCGGTAAGCGTAATGTAGTCGTAACTACAAATGTAGAAGGGCGCGATTTAGCAAGCTTTGTAAGTGATGCACAAGCCGCTTTAAATTCAGATCTTAATTTACCAAGTGGTTATTGGATTGAATACGGCGGCACGTTTGAGCAGTTAGAATCGGCAAGTAAGCGGTTATCGCTGGTGGTGCCAGTTACTTTATTGCTTATATTTGGCCTGCTTTACAGTGCGTTTAATTCACTTCGTGATTCGTTAATTATATTTAGCGGCGTACCACTTGCACTGACCGGTGGTGTACTTGCGTTACTATTACGCGATATGCCGTTATCAATATCGGCAGGCGTGGGGTTTATAGCGCTAAGTGGTGTCGCGGTATTAAATGGTGTGGTGATGCTGTCGTTTATTAAACAGTTAAGAGCCGATGGGCTTAGCTTAATAGATGCAATACAAACAGGTGCACTTTCGCGCCTGCGCCCAGTACTTATGACCGCTTTAGTGGCAAGTTTAGGGTTTATTCCTATGGCGCTAAATACAGGCACCGGCGCTGAGCTACAACGGCCGCTGGCGACGGTTGTAGTAGGGGGGATTATTTCATCAACCCTACTTACGTTATTAATATTGCCCGCACTTTATAAGCTAGTACATGCAAAATTTAATAGGCATCAAGCCGCTTAGTAGTTGCACCTAGTTAAGTAAAGTAAAAAGCAGCTGAAGTTTCAGCTGCTTTTTTGTTGTTAAGTAAACTTTGCAGGTTAATTATATTGAAACAGGTTATCCCAGCGCTCATCCAAAATAGATTTTGCGTGCTCCAAATTTATTGCGCTATACACATCATTAGTGCTCGTCACTAAGCGCATACGTACCAACTTTTCAAGGGCATCGCTAATTTCAAAATCAAGATCGCACTGGTATTTGTTTTTAAACCAATACTCTATTTGTTCATCAAGCGTTTGGGCGGTTAAGCCACTTTCTGATTTTAGTAAAAACGTATAGGCAAGCAGGGCTTCTTTTATGTCTTCTTCTTCGGCGGCGTCTATAAGGGTGTGAAAAACACCGGCGTTGTTATCAAGGTTTTTAAAGTAGAGGTTATCGCTAAGTGCTTTCATAAATTTAATTTTACGGTTTTTAAACTTACTCCATTCTTTAAAAATAAAGCTGCCAAAAACCCCCATGCCAATAGCAAAGGTAATAAAGTGTTGTTGCGTCATTTCGACAGCTTCACTTCTAAAGCCACCCCAAAAAGCAAACAGAGCAAGCAATAATAAAATTGATGCACCAAGCTTAGTTATAAGTACCACCGCACCGCCAATTAAAGCCGATGAGCCAATAATTGCTTTATCAATAGGGCGCATGCGTACTTCGCTATTAGGAAATAGCATTTCGAGATCGGCTTTTGGCACATTTTGAAACAGCTTAACTATGGTCGAACTTGGCTCAAACCCTAAAGGCATTTTATTTTTAGCTTCAAAATAAGCGCTGTCTTTAAAGCGAATAAACACGGCTACTCGGTCGTAATTAGTAAAGTGCAGCGGCTTTTTACGAAGGCCCCAAAAGCTGGTTATGGTTTCAGTGAGTTGCGACTCGCCACGACGATAAAAAACCACTTCTTCAAAGTCATCAAATTCAACTTCAAGGCGCACTTTAAATAGTGACTCTTCGTTTAATGCATCTTGTAAGTCTTCATTGGTGATCACTTCAAAGTTAGCTGCATTAAGTACCTTAGCAAAATCTTTAGCAAAATCTCGTTGGCACTGCGCTTTTTGATCCGCCGATACTGGCGCTAACGATCGCGTGTCACTATTGGGATCAAACGGTGCGTAGTTGTTTTTAAGCGATTCAAGTGTTGAGTGGTAATCGTAATGAATAAGGCTTGCTAGTAAATCACAAAATTGTTTAAACGATGTTTTTTGTGTACTGCTTTTAAGCTCTTCGCTACACATATCAACAATATCTTGCTTTCTAAAGGGAATAAAACGTGCACTTTGCATAAGTTTTTAACTGCTTTGGTAGGTATTTAACTGCATTGACACATAATAAAATATTCTTATGGATATTACTAATTTGTTAACACCCTAGGACCTGATAAATTTAGTACACAGTTTTCAGCGTGTATTAACCTAAATATGTAATTATTGGTTTATTGAATACTCTTGTTCTTACTGATAAGTGAAAAGGATTTACTATGGCCATTCAAAAAAAGCTAAAAGAAAAAACACGTAATTTTATTGACTCTAAGCATATGCTTAGCGGTATTACAGTGGCGTCGTTTTTAGAGTCAACCATAGTTCCTATTCCACTTGAAGCAGTGCTTGTGCCTCTTATGCAGGCTCGTCGAGAAAAGCTATGGCTGATAGCATTAATGGCGACCTTAGGCTGCATAGTGGGTGCATTGTTTGGTTATGCATTGGGTTACTATTTATTTGATGCGGTAGGCGATTGGATTATTAATACACTTTCGAGCCCTGAGCAATTTGAGAACGTTAAACAAAAAATGCAAGATCAAGGTTTTTGGTTTGTAATAACACTGGGCATTGTGCCCATTCCATTTCAAATAGCGATGCTCGCGGCGGGCGCGACTAAGTACTCTATTTGGCTATTTTTATTGGCCTCAGGTATTGCGCGTTCTATTCGTTACTTTGGCCTGGCTATTATTGTTTATTATGCCGGTAATGAAGCTGAGCGAATCATTAGTAAACATAAAACTAAAGCGATGATTGGCATTACTATTTTAGTGTTGGGATTGTGGGGACTTAGTACCGTAGTTTAAGTTTAAATTTGGGAGTTATTACGGGTTTCATCTTCGTGGTGGTTTTTATTATTGTGCTATAGTTTTCAAATGAAGTACTGAAAAACCTAGCAATTAATATGATTGAAACAGTAAAACTTACCGTTAAACTTTCTAACTTTTATAAAATGCCTTTGATCAATAAAGTTTTAAGTTTAGCTTTATTGATCTATATTGCTATTTTTTCAGCCTACTCCCTAACTAACTTTCCTCCCTTACAAGTTCAAAACAATGTGTACGGTTTTACTACCGATTTTATTAATTTAATTGTCATTATATTTCTGTTTTGGATGGTTCAATGCTCTGAGCTATCTAAAAAAGCATATATTTTTTCTAGTTTTGGTTTATTACTATGGAGCATTGGCCCCACGGCAGATGTGCTTGATGAGTTAGTTGTGCAACCTTATTGGATAAGTATTTATTTTGAGGACTTATGCAGAACCAGCGGCATGCTTTTAACTTCCTATGGTTTATTTAAAACTATGCGCTTTGTACAAAGTATTAATAACCGATTAGCGCGTGAGCTCATTATTGACGATTTAACCAAGGTACATAATAGACGTTATTTTTATCAGCACGCTAAAGATGCTCAGCACTCACCTTACGTTATTTTAATTATCGATATAGACCACTTTAAAGCAATTAATGATGAGTTTGGTCATGATGTTGGTGATGTAATGCTTAAAGAACTAGCAACTAAATACGACAATGCTTTTACGCACCAAAACAAATTTTCTCGCCTCGGTGGTGAAGAATTTGGTGGCTACTTTCCTACAAATAATATGACGCAAGCGTGTGATTTTTCGAAGCAATTAATTGATCTTGCGCACACCATAAATGTTCAAAACTCTCGTCACTTAACAGTAAGTATAGGTGTTGCAATGCAAACGCCTAATGAGCCTTTAGATAAAGTAATGAAGCGCGCTGATCAAGCTTTATATTTAGCTAAAAAAAGTGGCCGAGATCGTTTTGAAATTGCCCCGTAAGCGTTTTAATTATATAAAAACACGTCCTTATTGTTTGCACATTTACTACACTTTTTAACGTTTTCGTAAGGAAGTGTCAGTGAGGGTAATGCTTTGTAAATCATGAAATTAAAATAGAATGTTTGGGTCATAATGGGGATATTAATAATAAGGAATAACCTTAATGACCAACTCCCTTTTAAAAGCTGCATTACCCTTAAGTCTAATTACTATTTTGTCGGGCTGTGGCTCTGACGATAGCTCAAGCTCTACAGGTTACATCCAATTGTATAACGGCTCTTACAATAGCCCATACACACGTTTGTTTGTTGAAGAAACAGAGCGCTCAGGCGCTGATTTTGCTGATGTAACTACTCGCCATAACTACAGCACAGACACTTATGATGTAAGTTTTGAGTACCTAGATGCTAACGACAGCTATATAACAATTAGCGATCAAGAAATTTCTATTAAGGGTGACAAAACACAGTTAGTAGTAATGAGTGGTAACTTTGATGAGCCTACATTTACAGAGCTTAGCGTACCTATCTCAAGCGATACGGGTGAGTTTAACTTAGGGTTTTACAATATTGCAGGTGAGGATACTAGCTACGATATTTACTTAGCAACTGATGATGGCGTATTTGAAAGCGCGACACTTTTTTCATCGGCTCAATATTTAAGTGAGTTAGATCTGCAAAGCGTTGATGAAGGTTATTACACTATTTACATAACAGAAGCGGGCAGCAGTGATGTTGTGTACGAGTCTTCATCTGTTTATTTATACGATGAAGCAAGTTATGTAGCAATGATCCGCCCAAGTTATGCAACAGAAGAAGGTGGTATTACGCTTGATGTAGTAACCGATAATAACTACGTTACTGAGCTTAAACACCAATCTGCTCTGGGGCAATTACGTTTTATAAATACCGTTGATGACTACTCGCCAGTAAGCTTTTCTGCTACACGCGGTACAACTGTAAACACAACAAATACAGTCGCTAGTGACTCTTATACCGATTATGTTGAACTTTCGCCTAATAGTTACAGCGTAGCGATGTACGACGAAGAAGGTACAAAACTAGCTGATAACTTTTTAATGACACTAGAGCGCGAGCAAAGTGCGGTGGGTATTTTTTATAACGACGCAGATAACGGTTTACGTATGATGAGCGTTGAAGAAAATCTAACACCAAGCAGTTATAGCCATACGGTATCGGTTGTAAACCTAATTGAAAGCTACGCAGGGCAGTCGGTTTCAGATGTAGATGTGTACTTTACACTTAACGGCGAAACGGTAGACGACACCAGTAACGTAGTCGATGGCCTAGATAAGTATGACCAAGAAGAGCAGGTTGTAGATAACGAAATTTACACGGTTTATGTTGTTTACGAAGACAACGGCCAGCAAATTGTGCTTATTCAACAAAGCGATATGGACTTTACACAAGAGGGTAACTACATATTGATTTTAGAGCATGATGAAACAACAAGCTCAGGTTATAAGATGACCCTAGAGCGCACTATTACCGATAGTGTTGAATAAACCTAAACATATAAAGTAGCATAAAGCCTAAGCACTTTAAGTGCTTAGGCTTTTTTATTGAACAAAATTTACCTACTCATTAATAATTAGGTACACTCAGGGCATAATAATTAATAAGAGTGTGCCATGGATGATTTAGTTGGGTTAGCCGTCATAGTAATACTGGTTGTAGTTGCCGGTGCTATTTGCGGCTTAATAGCGCTAGTGCAGTTAAATGGATTAAAACAAGAAGTTGCTGTTTTAAGGGCCAAAATAACACATCTACAAACACATAAATCGATATCGCAAAGTGAACCTCAAAGTGAAGCATCTACGGCTCAGGCAGCGCTTTCAAGATCAGAGCCAATTGCTCATAAAGCACAGCCAAGCTTAATGTCCCAAAACGCGTCGCCACCTGTAGTAAATCAGCTATCAGCGCCTCCTAAAAAAGCCAAACCAGCTGAAGCATCAGCCATAGAATTACTATTTAATAAATTGCGCGCAGGGTTTGAAGAGAACTGGATGACCTGGATAGGCGCAATAGCGCTTGCGTTTGGGGGCATCTTTTTAGCTAAATACAGCCTAGAAGCGGGATTATTATCGCCTGTAATGAGGTTGAGTTTAGGCGGCTTATTTGGGCTTGGCCTAATTGCAGCCGCAGCTTATTTACACCATAAACGCATTGTATTTGAAGGCTTTAATAATTACATACCCGCAGCGCTTGCAAGCGGCGGGTTTATTACCTGTTTTGCTTTAACGCTTTTAGCTTACAGCCGTTACGACATGCTGAGCCCTACCGTGGCATTTTTTGCGTTAGCTATTATAGCAATTAGTGCAAGCGCGATGGCGCTTAGGTTAGGCCCGCTATTGGCCGTGCTTGGTATTATTGGCGCTTACAGCGTACCAATATGGGTTAGCACTGGCAGTGGTAACTTATTTGCGCTGTTAATGTATATTGGCTTTGTAAGTTTGTCGGCTGCGTTAGTTGCACATAAAGTACAGCGAGCTTGGTTGTGGTATTTACTATGGGCTGGGCACATTGGCTGGTATTTAGTTGGTTTTACGCTACTTAAAGCTAATACCGTTTGGTTAATGGGGGCATTTGCTTTACTTAGTATTGTAGGGTTAATTGCTATACCGCGCTTAGGTCTAAAACTGAATGTTATTGAACATCGCCCGCACAGTTTAAAACGTTTACTTAAAGTGCTTCCAGATCATGCATTACTACTCGCTTTTATAGCGCCCTTAATATTTACTATGTTGATCAGTCACTTTGATATGCAGTGGCAAGCAATCGGCGTGTTAAGTATTGTATTGGTGTTGTTTTTAGTCCTTAAAAATAGCAGTTGGGATATTTGGCAGGGCGTAGCGTTAGTTATTTCAACGCTATTAGTATTAGGCGCTCAGCGCACGCATCTTTCGCCAAACCTATTTGATGACGCCCTTTTTATATTCAAAAATGAATACGGTTTGGGTTTATTACTCGGATTGTTACTTACCGCTTTTGGGCTCTATTACGGTAAAAAACAGATTAAGCGTTTAGCGTTTCATATTACGGGGGCATTTAGTGCATTTGTAATGATAGCGACTTTATATACGCTTATTCCTAATTCTGCGTTAAGTACTGCATATCCACTTTGGGCCGTTGCATTGTTTGTAGTGGCGGCTATTTTAATAAAGCTCGCGCAGCATAATACAACGCTATTTCAGCGTTTTACTTATTGGGTAGGGGCTAATGCCAATATTACGTTAGCAATTACCATGCTACTAAGTGACAGCGGCCTAACCATTGCACTTGCTGTACAAGTATTACTTATAAGCGTACTTATTAAGCGCTATAACGTGCCTATGCCGCATTGGCCTATAAAAGCCTTAGTTGCTGCGTTATTACTGCGCTTAACGCTTGCGCCTTGGACACCAAGTTACGATGCACTTACGGTATTTGGTTTGCATTGGAGTATTGTGGTTTATCCGTTATGTATTGCGTTATTTTTTGCCGCAGCTAAGTGCTTTGACTCATCAAAACTTAAAATATGGCTCGAAGGTGCAGCTCTTCATTGTTTAGCGCTTTTTATTACTACCGAAACAAGTTATCAGTTAGTAGGGCATTATCCGCAATTTGATTCACTTAACTTTTACGAGCAAATACTCCTTACCTGTAACTGGCTGGCATTAGGGTGTGTGTATTTACA
The DNA here is from genome assembly GCF_014164245.1 of Pseudoalteromonas sp. SG43-8. Classification (NCBI taxonomy): domain Bacteria; kingdom Pseudomonadati; phylum Pseudomonadota; class Gammaproteobacteria; order Alteromonadales; family Pseudoalteromonadaceae; genus Pseudoalteromonas; species Pseudoalteromonas sp. SG43-8. Next base: position 17,811 of record NZ_JACJEX010000015.1, read on the forward strand.
CAGAGCAAAACTTGCCGGTACTTTAGCTAAGTTATATAAAGTGGCGGGCTTTGTACTTACAGGGTTAGCAGGGCTTTTTGCTATTAAAACACTACTTGACGATAACCCATTATTTGAATCACTTTACATAGGTGAGCTGCCAATATTTAACTGGTTATTACTATTGTGGTTAGTACCTGCAGGATTAACGCTTTGGCTGGCCAAGCTTGTAAAACCAATAAATGCTAAAGCTACGCCATTTATATTGGCCGTTGCAGGTGGCTTTATATTATTGGCAATAAACAGCTTTATTCGTCAGTACTGGCAAGGTCCTTACATTTACTTATCAAAAGGGGCGAGCAATGCAGAGCTTTATAGTTACTCTGTTATTTGGTTAGTATTGGGGGCGGGTACTGTTATTTTTGGGCATTTAAAAAATCAATTATTAATACAAAAAGTAGGCCTAGGCATACTAGCTGCAGTTATTGTTAAAGTGTTTTTAATTGATATGGCTAACTTGGAGGGCTTACTTAAAGCGCTTTCGTTTATTGGATTAGGGCTTTCGTTGGTGGGGTTAAGTTGGTTGTTTCAAAAGCTTAGAAGCCGAGTAAATCAAGTTTAACTTTATGAATATTTTATAAAGCAAAGCCCAGTGAAGATACTGGGCTTTTTGTTTTACGCTATTACTTGATAGCTTTTTACTAGAATACTTTTAACTAGATCACTTTTTACTAGCTTATTATGTACTGTGATTAAGCAGTGCCTTTAGTTTGCCCGGTTTAATTGGCTTACTTAAATAATGAATATTAGCGGCTTTGGTTTCTTGCTTAAGCTCGGTGTCGCGCACTGCGGTAATTAAAATAGCAGGGACTTGGCTTTGCCAAATTTCGCGCAGGGTTTTAATTAGCGTTATGCCATCGCAGTCATTGCCTAATTGGTAGTCCATTAAAATAACATCGGGTGCACCGTTTTGCTTAGCGTGCGCCAGTACATTATCTACGTTATCAAAAAGGGTGTAATTAGCTTGCCACTTTTTAAGTAAGCTTGCCATTGCTGCTAAATTTTCAGGGTCGTCGTCTACGGCAACAATATTAATTGCTGCGCGGTTTTCTATTAGGCTGCTAGCGGTTGGTTTTTGTTGCACAAACTGCTCTTCGCCATAAGGCACCTCAATACTAAAACGGCTACCTTTATTAGGCTCTGAATGCACATCGAGAGGCAAACTTAATAAGTCAGCCATACGTTTTACAACACCTAGGCCTAAGCCTACGCCTTTGTTATCGCCCGACTCAACACGGTAAAAGTCGTTAAATATTTTAGCTTGCTCTACTTCGCTAATACCAGGGCCTGTATCCCATACTTCTATTCGTAAATTATGCTTTCGGTTCCTGCAGGCAATTAATACACGGCCATTATCGGTGTATTTAACTGCATTAGAGACCAAGTTTTGAATAATTCGGCGCAAATAGGTTATATCGCTGTGCACAATTTGCTGTTTTGAACGCACACTAAGCTTAAGGCCTTTATCACTTGATAAAATAGCGTATTCACTTTGCAGTGGGGCTAAAATATCTTCAATATAAAAGTGGCGAGGGGTAGGGGTCATAGCGCCTTGCTCAAGCTTAGCTATTTCAAGCAATGCCGACATTAAATGTACGGTTGAATCGAGACTGTCGCCTAATTTTTCAAAGCTGTTTTGGTTAGTGCTGTCGAGCTGTTTTTCGTCAATGGCGGCAAGGTATAAACGTGCTGCATTTAATGGCTGTAAAATATCGTGGCTCGCCAGTGCTAAAAAGCGCGTTTTACTATCGTTGGCTTGCTCTGCTTCTCGTTTAGCTAAAGTAAGTGCTTGCTCGGTTTGTACACGGCTATCTATTTGAGCTTGTAAGTCTTTATTAATAGTTTGCACTTCTTGAGTACGTGCTTCTATGCGGTTTTCAAGATCCATGTTTACTTCTTCAAGCGCATTTTGCGTACTTATGTGGTTTGTAATATCTGAAAAGCTGGTAACAAATCCGCCATCGGGCAGCGGATTACCAATCATTTCGTATACTTGGCCATTACGACGGTGGCGAATAAAATGATGCGAGCTGCCATATTTTAAATGCTGTACACGTTTTTCTACTTGGCGTTCTATTTCACCGGGGCCACATTCACCACGGTTAGCGTTGTATCTAATAATGTCTTCTATGGGTTGGCCTACTTCTAAAAAGCCTTCAGGGTAGCCAAACATTTCATTGTAGCGTTTGTTCCATGCAACGAGTTTTAAATCTTTATCAACAACTGAAATACCGTGGCTTAAATTTTCGAGTGAGGTAAATAACAGGTTTTGATTAAATTGCAGCGCTTGTGTGGTTTCGTCAAAAAAGTTTACTACTTCTTCAAACGCCATACGTTTACCCGACGATACCGTATGTATTAATGCTTGCGCTGACGATGCACCAAGCACGCCTGTTAACGCGCGTTCGCAGTAGGCTATAAATTCAGGCTCTGGGTGTGCGTTGTTATCGCTTAAATGATGGGCGAGTGCGTAATGGGCCAATACTTGTTGGCTGCGCTGAATACCTAGAAATGTTTGCAGTAGTATTTTAAAGTCGTAAACGGTGGCTTTTACGTCTTTATTTAAGCGCCTTGATAAAATAGCCTGATCTTTAGGGTTAACAAAAGCAGCGGCCTGAATTTTATCAATTAAGCGCTCTTCAGCCCCAAGTGAAAAACTAATATAACAACCAATATTGGCAAACAAAGCTATCAAGGTTCCACGCGTTATAAGCGTTTGTTGCAGCTCGCTATCAAGGGTTGTACCGGCATCGAGTATTGGCAGCATTAAAAATAGTATCCAGCAAATAAAGCCTGCTACTAAACCCGCATACACCCCATAAGCATGACCTTTTCGCCAGTATAAACCACCCACAATAGAGGGCAGCAATTGGGTAACAAGTGAAAATGCGACCAAGCCCATACTGGCCAGTGCGCTACTATGGCCAAACCATTGCTGATAGAAATAGGCCAAAATTAATATGCCTGCAATAGCAAAGCGCCTTACAAGTAATATACGAGACTTATAACTGCTGGTAATTAAGTTACGTTTAAACTTTCTACGCAGCATTAACGGCAGTACCACATCGTTTGAGATCATCGTGCTTAATGTAAGCGTTGCTACCACTATCATTGCGGTGGCGGCCGATAGTCCACCTATAAATACAAAGGTGGTTAAAAAAGCGTTGTCGTTAATTAGCGGTAGGGCAAGTACAAAGCTGTCGGGTGAATAGCCGCTGCCAATTTCAGGATGAATGGCCGCCGTCGCGATAGGTAAAATCATTGCGGCTGTTAGTAGTAAATACAGCGGAAAAGCCCAGCGAGCGGTAAGTAAGTGGCGTTTGTTTTGGTTGTCGACCACGGTTACATGAAACTGGCGAGGCAAACATATAATAGCCGCTGCAGCCATTAAAGACTGGCCAATAAAGTTAAAGCTAAAAAAGTTAAAATCGCTCCAGTGACCCCAAATAGACTCAGTTACTTTGTTCGTGGTGGCTTCAGGTAAATTAAAAAGTGTAAATACTGCAAGCCCCGCAACGGCAATAAGAGCAATAAGTTTGATCATAGATTCAAATGCAACAGCGAGCATTAACCCAGAGCGATATTCAGTTACATCAACTTTGCGAGTACCAAAAAATATAGCAAATAAAGCCATAATTAGTGTGGCAGAAAGCGCGAGCATATCGCCGGATATTTTATTACTGTTTTGCAAAAGTAAAAAGCTTGTACTAAGCGCTTTTAATTGCAGTGCAATGTAGGGAATGGTTGCCAGTAATGCGATTACAGTAACCATTATTGCTGTAGTTTGACGTTTGCCGTAACGAGCTGAAATAAAGTCAGCAATAGTCGTTATATTTTGTTTTTTACTTACCAGTACCAGCTTACGTAAAAACCCTTGGCCGAATAAAAACAGCAACGCAGGGCCTAATAATATTGGCAAGTAACTCCAACTGCTGGTGGCGGCTGTTCCAACCGAACCGTAATAAGTCCAAGAGGTACAGTAAATCCCGAGTGAGAGTGAATACACAAATGGGTGATGGCTAATACGCTTTGCTAAAGGGGTTGTTTTATCGCCCCAATTGGCAAGCCAAAACAGCACACCTATATAACTTAAAGCAACAATAATGAGTACGGCAGTCATGTTGTTATTAAACCTTATTATTTTAAATAGTCCCTCATCCCTATGAGGGATTAACACAATACCAGAACTGAGGTTAAGTGTGAGGCTTGAATTTAAAATAAAACTTTTATTTTATTTATATCTTATTGAATATTAAGAGTAAAAATAAAACACCCTTGAGCATTAGACTAATGTCGCATTAATGACCAACTTATCAATTTAATCATAAAGCCAGCTTACAAAAACAGCCTAAGCAATTGAAATAATATAAAAATATATAAAACACGCTTGAATGATAAATACAGTTTACGTAAACGTTAATAGGCTGTTACGACTATGGTCTCAATTCAATATGTAACCAGCGTTGCTAAATTGGTAAGCGAAGATAAAAAACCACTCATCGCGATATTGCGGTGCTTAAAGGGGAAAACAAAAATGGCTTTTAAAGATGAAGAACAAGCAAAAGCTTATTGGGCAGAAAACATTTCGCTGTTATTTAAACTGTTAGCAGTGTGGTTTGTTGTGTCTTTTGGGTTTGGCATATTACTGGTTGATGTACTTAATGAAGTACGTTTTTTTGGGTTTAAACTTGGCTTCTGGTTCGCCCAGCAAGGCGCGATTTATACCTTTGTTGCTTTGATTTTTGTGTACGTTTTCAAAATGAATACGTTAGATAAAAAATACGGCGTAGACGAATAGGAGCTAAGCAATGGATGTTCAAACACTCACGTTTTTAATTGTTGGTTTAAGCTTTGCGCTTTATATCGGCATAGCAATATGGGCCCGAGCGGGTTCAACCAAAGAGTTTTATGTAGCGGGCGGCGGCGTACCTCCTCTTGCTAATGGTATGGCAACAGCTGCCGATTGGATGAGCGCCGCGTCGTTTATTTCAATGGCGGGTATTATTTCGTTTGCAGGTTACGATGGCAGTGTTTACTTAATGGGGTGGACAGGTGGTTATGTACTATTAGCCATGTGTTTAGCGCCTTACTTACGTAAATTCGGCAAGTTTACTGTGCCAGACTTTATTGGCGACCGTTACTATTCACGTACCGCGCGTTTAGTTGCTATTTTTTGTGCCATATTTATTTGTTTCACTTATATAGCAGGGCAAATGCGTGGCGTAGGCGTGGTATTTTCACGCTTTTTAGAAGTAGAAATTGAAACCGGTGTTTACATTGGTATGGTGATTGTATTCTTTTATGCGGTACTTGGCGGCATGAAAGGCATTACCTACACACAAGTAGCGCAGTATTGTGTACTTGTATTTGCATACCTTGTACCAGCCATTTTTATCTCGATGATGATGACGGGTCATTTCTTCCCACAAACCGGTTTTGGTGCCACATTAATTGGCAGCGACGGCGTGTACGTACTTGATAAATTAGATGGCTTAAGCGCTGAACTTGGTTTTGCGCAATATACCGAAGGCTCTAAGAGCATGATTGACGTATTCGCTATTACTGGTGCGTTAATGGTAGGTACTGCTGGTTTACCACATGTAATTGTACGCTTTTTCACTGTACCTCGCGTAAAAGACACACGTATTTCTGCGGCATGGACTCTTGTGTTCATCGCAATTGTTTATACTACAGCACCTGCTGTTGCAGCCTTTGCTCGCGTAAACATGGTTGATACTATTAATGGTAAAGACGGTAGCGGTACAGCTTACGCAGAAGCACCAGGATGGATTAAAAACTGGGAACGCACCGGTTTAATTACATTTGATGATAAAAACGGCGATGGCAAAATGTTCTACACGGCGGGTAAAATCACCGATCCGAACAGTGCTAACGAAGTAAATGTAGACCGCGACATTATGGTATTAGCAAATCCAGAAATTGCTAACTTACCAGCATGGGTAATTGCACTTGTAGCTGCTGGTGGTATTGCCGCTGCACTGTCTACAACCGCAGGTTTACTACTGGTTATTTCGACCTCCGTTTCGCACGATTTACTCAAGCGAACCCTCAAGCCCGACATTACCGACAAGCAAGAGTTACTTGCAGCGAGGTTGGCAGCCATGGTCGCTATTGTTATCTCCGCGTACTTTGGTATTAACCCGCCTGGATTTGTGGCATCGGTAGTGGCATTTGCCTTCGGCTTGGCGGCAGCGAGTTTCTTCCCAGCAATTATTATGGGTATATTCTCTAAAACAATGAACCGAGAGGGCGCAATTGCAGGCATGGTAACGGGTATTGGCTTTACCGCTGCGTATATCATCTTCTTCAAGTTTGTAAGCCCTGAGCTTAACAATCCTGAACATTGGTTTTTAGGTATTTCGCCTGAAGGTATTGGCTTAATTGGTATGATTATTAACTTTGTAGTAGCTGCAGTTGTTCTTAAATTTACTCAAGCTACACCTATTGAAATTCAAGAAATGGTAGAAGGTATTCGTAACCCTAAAGGGTCAGCTGAAGCGCACGATCACTAGGCAACATTTATAGATATAGTAAAAAAACATAAAGCACCCAAAGCCCGACTTTAGTCGGGTTTTTTATTTGTTTAATAAATAAGTACATTAGATTGGTACATCACCATTTAAAGAGCGAATACAATGAGTGTAGAACAACAAGAAATAGCCCAATACGTTTGTTTGCAAGCGCCTTTTACTATGCTTGATAGCAGCGCATGCGAATACTTTGTAAATCATCTTGATATTATTTACCTTACCCGCGAAAACCAAACTCAGTGGTTACAAAGTGAAAACCCTAAACTATTTTTAATTCGCTCTGGTTTGTACGACCTAGTTGATGGCAAGGGCGATGTTGTTACGCGCTTAGCGCAAGGTGACTATTTTGGTTTTCCGTCGCTATTAACCGGTGAGGCAATTCAAAATAGGTTAGAAGTACACAAAGAGGGGATAGTGTATATGCTCTCTCAAACGCACTTTGATTTTTTACGCAGAGAATATAAATCGTTTGAGCAATACTTTGTACGCGCTCATGCTAACCGGTTATTGTCATCGCATTATAAAAGTAAAAACGATAGCTGGTCGGAACGTAAAATATCAGAGCTGATGACGCGCACAGCAATTACGCTTACGCCTGATGCAAGTATTAGGCAAAGCGCTAAAAAAATGAAAGAGCATGGTGTGTCGTCAATAATGATAACGCAGCACGCGCACTTAGTAGGGGTGGTGACCGACCGCGATTTACGCAACCGAGTACTTGCCGACGAGGTAGATCCACAAGACGCAGTAAGCAGTATTATGACCGCCAAACCTAAGTTTATATTTGAAAATAACCGAGTGTTTTCAGCGCTGCATTTAATGCTTAAATACAATATTCACCATTTGCCCGTGCTTGACGAAAATCATAACCCGATAGGGATGATAACCAGCACCGATTTACTGCGCCAACAAAAAAGTGACCCCGTACAGCTTATTGGGCGCATATATAAAGCGCACACTGTTACTGATTTAAAACGCTACGCTAAAGAAATTCCCGAACTTTTGCGTAGCTTTTCGTACAACATTGACGACATATCGCTAATTGGTAAATTACTCAGTGGTTTAACCGACGCGCTTACATCGCGCCTGATTCACTTATTTCAAGAAGAGCATGGCGCAGCGCCAACCAGCTTTAGTTTTATTTGCTTTGGCTCGCAAGCACGCGAAGAACAAACCCTGCATTCAGATCAAGATAACGGCTTATTACTCCCTAACGACTTAACCCCCGATCAACACGCTTACTTTAAAAGTATGGGGGAGTTTGTATGCGAGAATTTAGTTGAGTGCGGCATTAGGCGTTGCCCGGGTAATATTATGGCAAGCAGTGATGAGTGCCGTATGAGCGTAAACGACTGGAGCGAGCGCTTTTTTAAATGGATAAAAAGCCCCACACCCAATGCAATGCTTAACTGTAAGATATTTTTTGACCTGCGATTTATTGAAGGTTCAAACGCTTTATACACGGCTTTTTGCGAGCAACTAATTCGTATATCGCGTAACGACTTATTCTATGCCGCAATGGCAACCGACATAAGCAGCAAAAGCGTGCCAATTGGTTTATTTAATAAATTTAAAACAGAAAAAACAGATCAAAATAATAAATACATAGATTTAAAAAAACGCGGTGTCGTAATTATAAATGACATAGTGCGGTTATACGCTTTAAAAGCGGGTATTAGGCGCGCCAACACGCAAGAACGGTTGGACGCACTACTAAAACATAAACTGATCAGCAAAGAAGATATATACAACCTAAAAGACTGCTGGCGGTTCTTAACGCAGTTGCGCTTGAGTACACAAATAAACGAAGAGGGCTTACCGAGTAATTGTATTAATCCTAATAAATTAAACTCACTAGAGCGCCATCAGCTAAAAGAAGCGTTTTACCTTGTTAAACAAGCGCAGCAAGCCGCCGCGTTTAAGTTTGCTCGTGGCAGTTTATAATGATGGATTACTAACATGGTAAAAAAGCTGCTCACTCGGTATTTAAAGCGCCGTAAATTACTAGGTAAAAATGCCTTACAACAACGTTACTTAGTGATTGATTTAGAGCTAACTGGCCTTGATGCAAAACAGCACGAAATTGTATCGGTAGCGTGGGTGATAATAGATAACCAATGTATAAAAATGAGCGAGTCGCAGCACCTTATAAATAAAGACGTAAAAAGCCTTGAGCAAAGTCCTGTTTTTCATGGAATTAGCGACGATGCTATAACAAAAGGACAGAGCTTGTGCAGTATATTAACGCAATTGAGCTGCCATTTTAGCGACTGTATTTTAGTGTTTCATAATGCCATGCTCGATTGGGGCTTTTTAAAAATAGCCCTTAAAAATGCCAATATAACAATACGCCCTAAACTCATACTCGACACACTTCATATTGAGCAAAAGCGCTTACTCCATCATTCAACTGAAATAAAACAAGATGATTTAACCCTTAATGCTTGCCGCACACGTTATGAGTTACCAAGCTATCATTGCCATCATGCACTGACCGATGCACAAGCCACCGCAGAGTTACTGCTAGCCCAGTGCCATCAAATAAGCCGTGGTAAAGAGCTAAAAGTAGGTGAGTTGGCGTAGGTTGGCTGTAGGCGGGGCTTTATGCCGCGCGAGATAAACTCCCGCCTACAATAAAGAGCAGTTTACTTTTATTGTTATCCGTATAACTATAGGTACAGTTACGTAGTCATTATTTAACTAATTACCTCAAGGAACGAATATGAAACTCATTACTGCCATTTTCTTAACCTTATTCCCACTTATCACTTTTGCTAATTCAAGCTTACCTGCTAATCGCCATATTGCAGTGCAGGGTATTGCAGAGGTATTAGCAAAGCCCGATATGGCTAAGATTTCTTTTGAAGTAATAAGCTTTAAAGACAAATCACTTGATGCTAAACGTGATGTTGATGATCGAGTAAATTTGTTACTTAAAGGATTAAGCAAGTACGGTGTTAAGGAGACGGATGTTTCTGCTACAAGCCTGTTAACTCATAATGATGACGATATGTTTAATGTCGAGAGCGGTACAGCAATTAATGCAGGATATGTAGCAACAAGAACACTTAAAGTAACATTAAGAAATATTGAAAAATTGAATGATTTTATCGATTTTGCACTAAGTGTAAAAATTAATGAAGTGACGAATATTGAGCTTGTGTCTTCAAAAGCTGCGCAGTTAGAAGCTGAAGCAACACAAGGCGCAATAGATAACGCTATAGTTAAAGGGGGCGAGCTTGCCAAAGCATTTGGGGCAGAGCTTGGAAAAATTTACAGTATTAATTCAAATTCTAACCGTTCAAGTTATGGTTATGGCGCAGATAATTTTGAGAGAATAGTTGTGAGCGGTTCTAAAGTTACTAGAAATCCATTCGAGCAAGGTAGATACCTGCAAGAAACTATTACATTTAAATCATCAATAAACGTGGTGTTTGATTTAGAAGTAAATGATTAAGTTAAAATTTTCATTTCAAATACATTTTCATAATGTAAGCTGGCTTTAAGTTTTTGATTAATTTGAAGGTAGCCATATTATGAGCGATAAAAATAACACATTAAAAGCACAAACTGAGGCAAAAATAGCAGCAGGGCGTAAAGGTAATCCTGATTTTATGAAAGGTGTTGATGAAACGATTGCACAAGCGAAAGCGTTTCAACAAGGTGCTAATGCACTTGATTTAAACCAAATCGCACCAAGTTTTGGGTTACCAAAATCAGCATGGTCAATCGGTGCAGTTAACTGAGTTACTTGCTAAAGGGCCTGTAGTTGTTACTTTTTATCGTGGAAGTTGGTGTCCGTACTGCAATTTACAGCTCAAAGCGCTTCAAGCACATTTACCTGAAGTTCACGCATTAGGCGCACAATTGGTGGCTATTAGCCCGCAAGTACCCGATGGCTCAATGAGCGAAAGCGATATAAGTAACATGGATTTTTTAGTACTGTCGGATCAAAATGCCGATGTAGCAGCAAGCTACGGCGTAGCATGGCAAGTGCCCACATTTTTACTCGAGCATATGCGAGTAGACCGAGGCCTAGATTTAGAGTCGGTTAACAATGGCAATAGTAGTGTTTTACCGATCCCTGCCACCTTTGTTTTAGATAAACAAGGTAAAGTGACTTGGCGGTATGTTGATGTTGATTATCGTACTCGTTCTGAGCCAGAAGATATAATTAACGCTTTGAAAAATTTAGTATAAAAAACTTAATTTAAAAAGTCAGACCCCTTGAAGAGCTTGCAATGCCTAAGCTCTTTAACCTTAATTTAAAGTTTCTAATGCTTCCCTCTTATAATCAGATGCAAGGTCGATTACAATACAGACATCTAAAAGGCGTATTGCCTTTATCTGCACGCTAAAAGAGTGGATTTTATATTTCATGGCAATCAAACTTGCAATTAATGGTTTTGGTCGTATTGGTCGAAATATTGTCCGCGCGTTATACGAGTCTGGTTTGAGCGACGATATAAAAATTGTTGCGATTAACGAACTTGCTGATCCTGAAGCTATTGCTCATTTATTAAAATACGACACATCCCACGGTCGTTTTTCTTTTCCTGTAAAACTTGGTGAAGACACCATTAGTGTTGCAGGCGATACCATTGCACTTTTTTGTGAAGAAAACCCAATTGAATTACCTTGGCAAACGCTCGATGTAGACGTTGTACTTGAATGTACGGGTGTTTACCACTCGCGTGAACATGCGCAGTTACATATTACCGCAGGTGCTAAAAAGGTGTTGTTTTCGCATCCGGCCGATAACGATGTTGATGCTACGATTGTGTATGGCATTAACGACGATGAGCTTAAAAGCGAGCACACAATTGTTTCTAACGGATCGTGTACAACTAACTGTGTTGTGCCGGTTATTAAAGTATTAGATGATGCATTTGGTATTGAGTCGGGCGCTATTACAACGATTCATGCGTCGATGAACGATCAACAAGTGATTGATGGTTATCATCATGATTTACGCCGTACTCGCGCTGCAAGCCAATCAATTATTCCAGTTGATACAAAGCTCGCTCGTGGTATAGACCGTATTTTACCTAAATTTAAAGGCCGTTTTGAAGCCATCGCCGTACGTGTACCTACTATAAATGTCACGGCAATGGATTTAAGTGTAACGGTTAATACCGATGTAGATTTAAATGCAGTAAATAATGCACTTAAAGCACAAGCAAAAGACCGCTTAGAAGGTATTTTAAGTTATACCGAAGAGCCGCTTGTATCGGTTGATTTTAATCACGACCCACATTCTTGTATTATTGATGGCACACAAACACGTGTTAGTCACAAACGACTGATAAAGTTATTAGTATGGTGTGATAACGAATGGGGTTTTGCTAATCGTATGCTCGACACAGCGCGTGCTATGATGGCAGCGAATAAGTAATTTATTAATATAATAATTTTAAACGTATTTTTCAGGTTCAGTATCGTTAACTAAGGAGATGTTCATGTCGGTCATAAAAATGGCAGATTTAGATTTAAACGGCAAACGCGTATTAATTCGTGAAGATTTAAATGTACCAGTTAAAGCAGGTAAAGTGACGTCAGATGCGCGTATTCGTGCAGCACTACCTACTATTAAACTAGCCCTTGAAAAAGGCGCTAAAGTAATGGTTATGTCACACCTTGGCCGTCCTACGGAAGGGGAATACGATGAAGCGTTTTCGCTTGCACCTGTAGCTAATTACTTAAACGATGCCCTAGAGCAAACTGTACGTTTAGAAAAAGATTACCTAAACGGTGTTGATATTGCTGATAACGAAGTGGTTGTTTTTGAAAATGTGCGCTTTAACAAAGGCGAGAAGAAAAACGACGAAGCGTTATCTAAGCAACTAGCTGCACTGTGTGATGTATATGTAATGGATGCATTTGGTACGGCTCACCGTGCACAAGCATCTACCCATGGCGTTGGCTTATTTGCCGATGTTGCATGTGCAGGTCCGCTGTTATCGGCTGAGCTCGAAGCGTTAGGCAAAGCACTTGATAATCCAGCTCGTCCATTAGTGGCGATTGTTGGTGGTTCTAAAGTATCTACTAAGCTCACCGTTTTAGATTCACTTTCTAAAATTGTTGACCAATTAGTTACCGGCGGCGGTATTGCAAATACCTTTATTGCTGCATCAGGTAGCCCAGTTGGTAAGTCGCTTTACGAACCTGATTTAATGGATGAAGCGAATCGTTTATGTGCAGCAGCGATTGCTAATAATGGTGAAATTCCGGTACCGACTGACGTAGTAGTTGGTAATGAGTTTTCTGAATCTGCTGTAGCTACGCTTAAAGATGTAAGCGAAGTAACAAGCAATGATATGATTTTTGATATTGGCCCTGATACAGCGAGCAAGCTTGCAAAAATTATTGCAAATGCAGGCACTGTTGTATGGAATGGCCCTGTTGGCGTGTTCGAGTTTGACCAGTTTGGTAATGGTACTCGTGCTATTGCACAAGCAATTGCTAACTCAAATGCGTTTTCAATCGCCGGTGGTGGTGATACCTTAGCCGCAATCGATAAATACGGCATTGCCGATAAAGTATCTTATATTTCTACTGGTGGTGGTGCGTTCTTAGAGTTTTTAGAAGGCAAAATACTTCCAGCAGTTGAAATGCTAGAGTCGCGCGCTAAGTAATTTTAGTGGCGTAAGGTGAGGGGGTAATAGCCCTCACCGACAATTAATTACTAAATACCTCTCACCCTAATTTAGTCGTTAATTTAGACGGAATATTACTGCAAAGCAGTGGTTTTTCGTGGCGTTGTTATAACGCCAAACTAACACATCCGTTCAAACTAGATGGTAGGGAACTACTGTCGATAAATTGGAGAATACCCAATGGCTTTAATCAGTATGCGACAACTTTTAGATCATGCAGCAGAGCATGGTTACGGCGTACCTGCTTTTAATGTTAACAATCAAGAGCAAATGCGCGCAATAATGGAAGCGGCTGACAAAACAAACAGCCCAGTAATCGTTCAGGGATCAGCTGGTGCACGTGCTTATGCTGGTGCTCCATTTATTCGTCATATGATTTTAGCAGCCGTTGAAGAATGGCCACATATCCCAGTTGTAATGCATCAAGATCACGGCACATCGCCAGGTGTGTGTCAGCGTTCAATTCAGCTTGGTTTTTCATCAGTAATGATGGATGGCTCGTTAATGAGCGACGGAAAAACCCCTTCAAGCTACGAATACAATGTAGAAGTAACGCGCGAAACTGTTGCGATGGCGCATGCCTGTGGCGTATCGGTTGAAGGCGAGCTAGGTGTACTTGGTTCACTTGAAACAGGTGAAGCTGGCGAAGAAGATGGCGTTGGCGCAGAAGGGTTATTAACAACTGATCAAATGCTAACAGACCCTGAAGAAGCGGCTGATTTTGTAAATAAAACACACGTTGATGCACTTGCAATTGCTTGCGGTACTTCACACGGTGCTTATAAATTTACTCGCCCACCAACAGATGATATTTTAGCGATTGATCGTATTAAAGCGATTCATGCCCGTATTCCTAACACGCACTTAGTGATGCATGGCTCATCTTCAGTTCCTCAAGAATGGTTAGAAATTATTAATCAGTACGGTGGCGAAATTCCAGAAACTTATGGTGTGCCAGTTGAGCAGATTGTTGAAGGCATTAAGTTTGGTGTTCGCAAGGTAAATATTGATACCGATTTACGTTTAGCATCTACCGGTGCAATTCGCCGTCATATGGCGCTTAACCCATCTAACTTTGATCCACGTAAATACCTAGCTGAAGCTACAAAAGCAATGACAGAGATTTGCGTTGCACGCTATAACTCGTTTGGTACTTCTGGTCAGGCTAGTAAAATTAAGCCAATTTCACTTGATGAAATGCACCTTAAATACTTAAGCGGCGAACTAGACCCTAAAATTAGATAATAGATCAATTTATAATTGATCATCTAAGCCAGTAACTTTGTTACTGGCTTTTTTAATGTCAGCCCTTTTTATATTACAGATTACGGTTTTTTGATCAGATCACTGCATTACCAACGCGGAATTTTGGGATCACGCATTTACTAACACAGCCTTTTTCGGATCATTACTTTACTAAGCCAAATACACTTTAATGCTATATATAGGTTCTGAGATAATTTGATCGTTATTTATTTGTATAAACAATCAACAACTTATGGCTTTGACTAGGTACAACTCTGATCTGAGGGTTGATCGGCTTGGTAAAAATCTGATCCTTTATTTGGAGCTTAGTAAAATTTAGATCTATTTTTGAGCGTATTGTTTGTTACACAGGCGGGTTTGTTGATTTTAAAAGGGCTTTAAAGCTACTTTTAAACGATCGATCTGTAAAAATGTCTTGGTTAGTAAAACAATGATCCCAGCTAGTTTAATATTGTTTAGTGGTTTAAATAGCGATACAAAAAAGATAATTTTAAAAAGTTAGCTATTACATAAATTTATCGTAAATCTCTTTTTATTACGTTAAATATTAAAAAGGTTTTAAAAATATGACGTTAATGAGGTTTTTTGTCACTAATTTGTGTTTTTTTTACCACCATTTTAATTTACACGTTACACTTTCATAAAAATGTCATACTTAGTCATAATAATGAAAACTAATTCGATAGCGTAAGAGATAAATTGGAATGTCACGTAAAGTACTAGTCGTAGATGACGAAGCTCCTATCAGGGAGATGTTGGTTTTTGTTTTAGAGCAAAATGGATTTCAAGCAATTGAAGCAGAAGATTACGACTCTGCTATTGCAGCTATGGTTGAACCTTACCCAGATATGGTTTTACTTGATTGGATGTTACCAGGTGGAAGCGGTATTCAAATTGCTAAAAAGTTTAAGCAAAACGAACACACCCGCCAAATCCCAATTATTATGCTTACAGCTCGCGGCGAAGAAGAAGACAAAGTACGCGGCCTTGAAGTAGGTGCAGATGATTACGTCACCAAGCCGTTTTCTCCTAAAGAGCTTATGGCACGTATTAAAGCGGTTATTCGCCGTGTATCGCCAACCTCATTAGAAGAAGCTATTGAAGTACATGGCCTGCGTTTAGACCCTATTTCTCATCGTGTTACCTCAGAAGGTAACGAGCTTGATATGGGGCCAACCGAATTTAGATTACTGCACTTTTTTATGACTCACCCAGAGCGTGTTTATAGCCGTGAACAACTGCTTGATCATGTGTGGGGAACTAACGTTTACGTAGAAGATCGCACTGTTGATGTTCACATTCGTCGCCTGCGTAAAGCAATTGGCCCACTTGGACATGACCGTTTGGTGCAAACAGTACGTGGCGCTGGGTATCGTTTTTCAAGTAAGCTGTGATCAGCTTAAAGCTTAGCTAATGTGTAAAATACGCATGTATTACTACTCTAAGGTAAAGTGAGTGTATGTATCGAGTTGTTAATAAGCAGGCGTTAGTAAAGCGCCTGTTTATCTATTTTTTACCCTTACTATTAATTGGTGTGCTGGTTGGCGCGCCATTTTTGCTTTTATTTTTAGGATCTTTTTCCCTCCTTATTTGGCACTACCATCAACTTTATCGTTTGAGCGATTGGCTACTTAATCAACGCAGCTTTAATCCGCCAGAGGGTGAGGGTGCATGGGAGCAAGTGTTTGAAGGTATTTATCATCTCCAGCATCGTAATCGTAAAAAACGTAATGAGCTTGCAGATTTAATTCGTCGCTTTCGCGATGGGGCTGAAGCGGTACCTGATGCGGTTGTGGTATTACAAAACGATTTAAGTATTGTGTGGTGTAATCAATTAGCCCTTAAAGTGCTTGGTTTGCAGTGGCCTACCGATCATGGTCAGCGCCTTGATAATTTAATTCGCGAACCTAAGTTTGCTAAATACATGCACAAAGGCGAATTTGACGATGCGCTTGAGCTGGATAACGGTCACAGTATTGAGCAGGTGCTGGAGTTTAGGGTAATGCCATATGCAAGTACGCAACTTATGGTTGTGGTACGTGATGTAACGCGCTTAAAACAGCTTGAACAGATGCGTAAAGACTTTGTAGCCAATGTGTCGCATGAACTACGTACACCGCTTACAGTGGTTACAGGGTATCTTGAGATGATGGATGGCGACATGATGCCGCCGCCAGCAATGTGGAACAAAGCGCAAAATACTATGCTTGAACAATGCAAGCGCATGGATAGCTTAGTCAGCCAATTACTATCGCTTTCGCGTATTGAAGGTGCTCGTCGCCAAGACAATGATAAAGCTATAAATGTGCCGCAATTACTTGGTTATATTCACACTGAAGCAAACTCAATTAATCAAGACAAAGGCCACGAACTTATTTTTGATATTGATAAAACCCTTGATATTAAAGGCTCTGAGGATGAACTGCGTAGTGCGTTTTCTAATTTAGTATTCAACGCGATTCATTACACAAAACCAGGCGGTAAAGTAGAAGTATGCTGGCAGCGCAAAAACAATAAAGCGTGTTTTAGTGTTACCGATAATGGTGATGGTATTGCGCCTGAGCATATTAACCGATTAACTGAGCGTTTTTATCGTGTTGATAAAGCTCGCAGTAGAACAACAGGTGGCTCAGGCTTAGGGCTCGCTATAACAAAACATGTGTTAACTCGCCATGATAGTAAATTAAATATTCGCAGTGAAGTTAACAAAGGATCGTGTTTTTCTTTTGAATTTTCAATAGATAAGATAGTTTCGCTGACTAAATAATTAAGCTAATAGGTCAAGTCATAAAAGTGTCATTTAAGAGTAATGTAACTGTCATGTACTCACTTTAGAGTGGGCAGCAGTTAGAAAATGGAACGAACAAACCGGAGAACTCTACATGAAATTTAAAAACTTAGTTGCCGCAATGGGTGTGGCTGTTACAACTTTCGTATCTGCACAAGCAGTTGCTCTAGACCAAAATATTCCTGAGTATCAAAAAATTAGTGGTGTTTCAGGCAACTTTTCATCAGTAGGTTCTGACACTTTAGCCAACATGATGACGTTTTGGGCTGAAGAGTACAAACGTATTTACCCAAATGTAAATATTCAGATTCAAGCAGCAGGTTCTTCTACTGCTCCACCGGCACTTACCGAAGGTACAGCTAACCTAGGTCCAATGAGCCGTAAAATGAAATCTAAAGAAATCGAAGCGTTCGAAAAACGTTACGGTTATAAGCCAACTGAAGTTCGCGTAGCTATTGATGCACTTGCTGTATTTGTACATAAAGATAACCCAATTGAAGGTCTTCGTATTGACCAAGTAGATGCTATCTTTTCATCTACTCGAAAATGTGGCGCACCAGAGCAAGTTAACCGCTGGAGCGATGTTGGTCTAACAGGTGATTGGGCAGCTAAAGATGTGCAACTTTACGGACGCAACTCAGTATCAGGTACGTATGGTTACTTTAAAAAGAAAGCACTTTGTAAAGGTGATTTCCGTAATAACGTAAATGAGCAACCGGGTTCTGCATCAGTAGTACAGTCAATTTCATCTTCATTAAATGCAATTGGTTACTCAGGTATTGGTTATAAAACATCGGGCGTACGTACAGTACCGCTAGCTAAAAAAGGCGATAACTTTGTTGATGCAACACTTGATAACGTTGCACAAGGCAAATATCCATTATCTCGCTTTTTATACCTTTATGTGAATAAGCACCCAAACAAGCCGTTGTCTCCAATGGAAGCGCAATTCTTAAAAATGGTACTTTCAAAAGATGGTCAGCAAATTGTAGAAAAAGATGGTTATGTACCACTTTCTGCAAAGCTAGTAGAAACAGAACTTAAGAAGCTTGGTTTAAATTAATAAACTATAAGCAATAAAAAACCGCTCATTGAGCGGTTTTTTTGTGCCTAAAACTAAAAACTTTTAGGAATTAAATATTACCTAATTTTTCGGCTTGTGCTTTACATTGATTATAGCTCTCAACACATTTTCCAGAGCATACTTGTTGCTTTAAGCCTTCAGCAGTTGTTTGCTGTTCACAACTAGTTTCACACTGGTAGTTTTGTTGAGCACACTGATTCATTTCAGGGTTTTCAACTTGGTTTTGACAACCTGCCAATAGTGCAAAAGTAAGGGCGACTACGCTTGTTTTTATTAAAGTGTGCATGCTTCTTATCCTTAAAATGGAGTCGCAATAATATTAAATTTCGACTTGGATATTGTCGATCAATCTAACACCACCAAAATAGGCTGCGGCTAAAATAACAAATTGAGTATCTTCGATTGTAGCAGTTTTTAATGTATCTCGTTGAGCAATCTCAAAATAGTCTGGTTTTAGGCCTGCTTGCTCTAAACTTTGTTTAGCTAAGCTTTCAAGTTTTACAAAGTCTTTCTCGCCACTTTTAAGTTGCTCAGCGCACGTATTAAGGGCTTTAAATAATACGGTTGCAGTCGCTTTTTGATCATCAGATAAGTAACCATTACGTGAGCTCATAGCAAGGCCAGAAACTTCTCGCATTGTAGGTACACCAATAACTTCAACCGGAATTGATAAGTCGCGTGCCATAGTTTTGATTACTTGTAATTGCTGAAAATCTTTTTCACCAAAGCAGGCGTAATCTGGTTGCACTAAGTTAAATAACTTAGTCACGATTGTTGCAACGCCTCTAAAGTGACCTGGACGTGAGCCGCCGCAATAGCCTAATGAAATGTCAGGCACATCTACAAAGCTTTGTGCACCTAGTCCGTTAGGGTAGATTGTTTCTACACTTGGGGTAAATACAATATCAGTGCCTAGTTCAGCAAGGCCTTGTTTGTCTTCGTTTAGCGTACGAGGATAGTTATCTAAATCTTCGTTAGCGCCAAATTGCATTGGGTTTACAAAAATACTTACAACGACTTTGTCGGCCAAGTTTTTTGCTTTTTCTACTAGCGAAAAATGCCCACGGTGCAAGTTGCCCATTGTTGGCACAAGCGCCACGCTAAGACCTGCTTGGCGCCATGCTTTAATTTGACTACGTAACGATCTGATTTCAGTTATTGATTGCATTATTTAAACTCATGTTCAGCGCTTGGAAATGCGCCACTTTTAACATCTGTACAATACTTTTGAACGGCAGCAGGCATATTGCCTGTTTCGAGCAAAAAGTTTTTAGAAAATTTAGGAATGTAACCTGCCGAAATACCAACCAGGTCATGCATTACCAGTATTTGGCCGTCAGTTAAGCTGCCAGCACCAATACCAATAGTTGGGATACTTAGAGCGTCTGTAATGCGTTTTGCCAGGGCACTTGGAATACACTCAAGTACTAATAATTGCGCGCCAGCAGCTTCAAGTGCTTTCGCATCATCAATCATTTTTTGTGCTTTATCTTCTTCGCGACCTTGTATTTTAAAGCCACCAAATACATGAACTGACTGTGGTGTAAGGCCTAAATGCCCGCAAACTGGGATACCTTGTTGAGTGAGTGCTTTAATGCTCTCGTAAAGCCACTCTCCGCCTTCAAGTTTAATCATGTTTGCGCCAGCGCGCATAAGCTCAGCTGCATTTTTACAGGTATCACTAACGCTTGAGTAGGTCATAAAAGGTAAGTCAGCAATTACAAATAATTCGCGGCTACCAGCGCGTACACAGCGGGTATGATATGCAATATCTTGATTTGTTACGCCAAGGGTGTCATCGCCGCCTTGTAGTACCATGCCCAATGAGTCGCCCACTAAAATAACTTCAACGCCGTTATCATGAAATAACTTTGCAAAACTAGCGTCGTAGGCTGTTAATGCAGTAATTTTGTTATTTTCTGCTTTCATTTTATTTAAAGTAGAAACGGTTATTTTAGACATAATATCCTCGCAGGCAAAAGCCTAGGTTAATTACAGAGGTAATTGTTGTAAGTCGTTGAGCGGTAAGTTATTTGCAATGGTTTTTAATGCAATGCCGCTAGGTAAAATAAGTTCAGGTGCAAGCTCTAATAGTGGGTAAACCACAAACTCGCGATCACTCAAACCACAATGAGGCACGGTTAAGCGCGCCGTATTTATAATTTGATCATCAAATAATAGGGTATCGATATCAAGTGTGCGTGGACCCCAACGATCAGCTTTTCTTACTCGACCATGCTCAAGCTCAATACTTTGTGTTAAATCAAGTAATTGCTCTGGATCAAGGGTCGTTTTAATACAGGCTACGGCATTGATATAGTCTGGTTGATCTTGTGGGCCCATAGGCTTACTTGCATAGTAATGCGATACGTTTACAAATTCACAATTAGGCAGCTTTTTAAGCGCAATTATCGCGTTATCAAGCTGCTCTTTTGGTGAGTTTAGGTTGGCACCTAAACCCAAATAAACACAATGCATGTTATTACTCAGTTGGCTTTTTAGTAGGGCGACGGCGCTTTCGCGGCTTAGGACCACCTTGATGACCTAAGCTTTTAACCATCTCTTTTTGGCCGTTTATATCTTTACTTAAGTATTGTGTCCACCACTGAGCAAGCTCTGTATGCTGAGTTTCGCCTGCATCTACGCGTAATAATAAAAAGTCGTAAGCGGCTTTAAAGCGAGGCTGTTGCGTTAGCCTGTATGCACGTTGGCCAGCACGTTTATCTAAGCGGTGCTGAATATGCCAAATATCGCGAGCACCTAAAGTAAAGCGCTTAGGAACAGCTATATGCTGTGAATTATCGCTTAGTACTTTATTCATTGCTTGTGCGAAAGCATCGTATTCAGATAGTTGCTCTTGGCTTTGAATTTTTTTAGTGCGCTCAAGCAGTGGGAACCAAAGTAGGGCAGCAAAAATAAACGCCGGTGTTACTTTTTTATCGGCATTAATACGCTTGTCGGTATTTTGAAACATTTGCTGAATAAGCGTGTGCTCTAAGCCACTTGGGTTTTTATCTAAAATTTTATCAAGTTCAGGAAAAAGTGAGCGGAATAAGCCGTATTTACGCAGCATTAAAAAGTTAGCTTCGGCCTTGCCGTTTAAAAACAGTTTAAGAATTTCTTCAAATAAACGAGCTGGCGGAATGTTATCAAGCAAGCTTGCAAGCTCGCTAATTGGCTTTTCACTTTTAGGCGCAATGCTCATATCAAGCTTAGTGGCAAAACGTACTGCACGTAACATACGAACAGGGTCTTCGCGGTAACGCGTTTCAGGGTCGCCAATAAGTTCGATTTGTTTAGCTTTAATTGCCGCTAAGCCGTTAGCGTAATCGTGAATACTAAAATCTTTAATTGAGTAATAAAGCGCATTGATTGAAAAGTCGCGGCGCTCTGCATCTTCTTCAATACTGCCAAATACATTGTCACGAAGTAATTGACCTTCATTGCTTGATTGGCTTATTTGATTTTTGTCTTCTTGCGCTTCGTGGTGGCCACGCATTGTTGCCACTTCGATAATTTCACGACCAAATACAATGTGTGCTAGACGAAAGCGACGACCTATCAGGCGACAGTTTCTAAATAGTTTTTTTACCTGATCTGGAGTTGCATTAGTAACTACGTCAAAATCTTTTGGCTGTTGGCCTAACAATATATCGCGAATACAACCACCAACAAGGTAGGCATCGTAGCCACCGTCTTTTAAGCGGTATAATACTTTGATTGCATTTGGGCTAAATTGTTTGCGAGAAATACCATGCTCACCACGAGTGACAACAATAGGTTCACTGCTTACAGAAGCGCTTTGTGCACTTGTATTCGGGCCGATTATTTGTCGGCAAAATTGAAAAAGCTTGGAAATAATAGTCTGTCTCCTAGAAGGTGTGATTGACTCTGCATCGCAATCAAAAGTTACAGCAAATAGGGCGGTTATAACCCAGTACAAGCTGTTTGACGTAATTAGCATATATTTAGGCGGCTATCATATACCAGCAGGGTTTAAAAATTAAGTTGATGTGTTGAAATTAAGCCGTTTTTAGCTATTTTATTTACTTAAATGTGTAAATTGGACTTTCTGGCTATGTGGATGTTGAGAAATTTGTATTTCGGATACTTGGGGGACCTGTTTTAAGCTAAAGTTTTTAATTCCCCAATCGATTAATTGTTCTATATTTAAGTCGCTTAAATCAGCTATAACAGGTAGCCCTAAAAATTCAAAAGCGCTAATTAAAGCAGGCTTTGGATTTTGCTTACAAATGGCGGGGGCATAATTTTGTTTAGATAGTTTAAAACCGGGTTTGGCAACCGCTAAAGGTAAATGAGCAAATTCAGGTACAGGGCTGTCGAGTTGTTTAAACAAACTAATTTGCCGTGCTGTTGGTTCAATTAAATCTGCGCCTCTTACGATTCGATTAATCTTTTGATCAATATCATCGACGACTACAACAAGTTGATATGCAAATAAACCGTCACTGCGTTTAATTAAGTAATCTTCGTGGGATAATGCACTATTTACCGATATATCACCTTGAATTAAATCACTAAATTGGGTCGTTGGATGTTGCTGAACTAAACGAAGTGCGCCGGATTGAGTATGATGATTAAGTGCTTTGCAATGCCCCTGATAAATACCGCCAATGGCCTTTATTTGCTTGCGAGTACAGGTACAACCATAAACAAGATTTTGCTCTAAAAGTGAGTGGGTAATATCTTGATATAAAGACAGACGCTGCGTTTGATATACAACAGGTTCATCCCAGTAAAGGGCGTAGGCTTGTAAGGTATTTAGAATATCGGAGTCGGCGTTTTTAACCACGCGCGTAGTGTCAATGTCTTCTATACGAACTAACCATTTTCCTTGGTTAGCTTTTGCATCTAGGTAGCTACCCACAGCCGCTACAAGTGAGCCAAAATGTAATGGCCCAGAAGGAGACGGTGCAAAACGACCGCGATATTTACGCATAGGCGCAGTAACGGCTGTAGGAGACATAACTAACTAATAAGTTTTAATTAGCCGCGTCCAGATTGCTTTTCTTTGATTTCTGCAAGTGTTTTACAGTCTACGCATAAATCGGCAGTAGGACGTGCTTCTAAGCGACGTATGCCAATTTCGATGCCACAAGACTCACAAAAGCCAAAATCATCTTCTTTAATCAAATTAATTGTTTTTTCAATTTTTTTGATTAATTTACGTTCGCGGTCACGAGTACGAAGTTCTAAAGAGAATTCTTCTTCTTGTGCAGCGCGGTCAACTGGGTCAGGAAAGTTAGCAGCTTCGTCTTGCATGTGCGATTTAGTGCGATCAACTTCGTTACGTAAATCGTTACGCCAAGTCTCTAAAATTGCTCTAAAATGAGCACGTTGTGCTTCATTCATGTACTCTTCGCCTGGTTTTTCTTGATATGGTTCTAAACCGGCTTGAGCCAATAAACCATGTTTCTTTTGGTCTGGCATAACTCTCTCCTAAATCCTTAATTTAATGCCTCAGCATTAGCCGGCGGTATAGATAACAGAATCTTATACACTAGGCAAATTTATTTTTAATTAATCGAATTAGCTTCAACCATGCTTACTGAGTAAAAAGTGTATTAATAGTTTATTTACACTTTTAATTAATTCACATATTCGCTTTCTAAAACTTGCCTTGTTATATGGGCAAAAGCTTTAAAAACAAGTTAATTTTTATAATTCACTTTTTACCACTTTCTTTAATTAGAGTACTTTGTAAATTACGCTTAGTTCAATCCCTTGTTTTATTACACTATTCTATAAATGCTATTTTTTTATGAAGTAAGACTTCATTAGCTGAAATTTTGGCTTTGTATGCTAATACTTCAACACCGGCTATTATTGCTTGGCTTAATAACATCGCGTATTTTTTATCAATATGCGCAGCTGCACTTACGGTATTTATTCCTTCATGCAAAACAGCGAACAGTAATACTGCTCGGTGGCCTTGTTCGATCATTTCTATTAGTTCGCGAATATGTTTTTGCCCGCGCAGTGTTTGCGCATCAGGAAAGTAGCCTTGCCCGCTTTGTGGTGCATCTTCGCTTAATAATGTGACTGATTTAACTTCTACATAGCAATCGGGCTTATTTTCGTCTGTGAGTAAAAAGTCGATACGACTGTTTTCGCTGCCGTACTTAACTTCGCTTTGCAATTGACTGTAGTCGAGTAGCTCGCTTATCACATTATTGTTGATTGCCTCTTCTACTACTTTATTAGCTACCGCTGTATTTACACAAATAAGCTGCGATAAGTTATTTTGCGTAAGCTCTAATGAATGCGGGTATTTTCGTTTTGCGTTATCGCTTGTTGAATAAAAAGCAGTAAAGCCTGGCTCAGCGCATCCCGTCATTTTACCTGTATTTGCACAGTGGGCGGTAAATTCGCTGCCATCACTTAATTGTAAATCAGCTAAAAAGCGTTTATAACGCTTTAATAATATGGCCGGTTGCAGCGTTGGCGTGTACTTCATAATAACTTCCAAAGCGTAAACACTGCTCAGCAGTGTGATTTATGTTATTTATCTCAAGCTGTTGGGAACTTAAGCGCTCTATAGTAAACTCGGTGGCACATTTAAGTGCAAGGGAATTTTAACATGAGTGAAAAATTTGTTGTTCAACTAAGCGAACAAGCAGCAGCGAGTCATTGGGGCGATAATGCGTCATTGTCTTTTAACGAGCGCGGTGCAACTGTTCATTTATCTGAGCAAGACACATTAAAAAATGTTCAAAAAGCAGGCCGTACTATTGCAAGCCAAGGCGTTAAAAATGTTGAATTAGCAGGTGATACTTGGTGTACAGAAAGCCAGTGGGCTTTTTACCAAGGCTTTGTAACACCAAAATCATTAAACGGTGTTGAGTTTGTTGATAACGCACAATCAGATATTAAAGAACTTGCTCACTTAAAAACGTCAGCAATTTGGGCACGTGAAATGGTTAACGGTACTGCCGATGACATTTACCCAGAAAGCCTAGCTGAAAAAGCAGCTGAGTTTATTCAATCATTAGCGCCTGAACACGTAAGTTACCAAATTATTAAAGGTGATGCGTTACTAGAACAACAGTGGATTGGTATTCATGCAGTTGGTCGCGGTAGTGTTCGCCCACCAGTATTGCTTGAGCTTGATTACAACCCAACAGGCGACGAAAATGCACCAGTAAGTGCTGCGCTTGTAGGTAAAGGTATTACGTTTGACTCAGGTGGTTACTCAATCAAATCAAGCGAAGGTATGCTTGGTATGAAGTGCGACATGGGCGGCGCTGCAACAGTAACAGCAGGTTTAGCATTGGCTATTAACCGTGGTATTGAAAAACGTATTAAGCTGTTTTTATGTTGTGCTGAGAACTTAATT
The DNA here is from genome assembly GCF_014164245.1 of Pseudoalteromonas sp. SG43-8. Classification (NCBI taxonomy): domain Bacteria; kingdom Pseudomonadati; phylum Pseudomonadota; class Gammaproteobacteria; order Alteromonadales; family Pseudoalteromonadaceae; genus Pseudoalteromonas; species Pseudoalteromonas sp. SG43-8. The sequence goes on from NZ_JACJEX010000015.1 coordinate 43,552, forward strand.
TCGGGTCATGCATACAAACTAGGTGACATTCTTACTTACAAAAATGGCACAACAGTTGAAATTGTAAACACGGATGCTGAAGGTCGCTTAGTACTTGCTGATGGCTTAATGGCAGCAGGAGAGACTGGCGCTCCACTTATCATTGATGCAGCAACACTAACTGGAGCAGCGCTTGTTGCTGTTGGCCAAGAGTACAATGCATTATTTGCACTTGATAAAGAACTTGCACGTGAAGTTGAAAGTTTTGCATCTCAAGAAATGGAAGCTGCTTGGCCACTTCCTCTTGAAAAATGGCATCAACAAAACTGCCCATCTCCTTATGCTGATACGGCAAATAGCCGTGCACAAAAGGGTGGCGGTTACGGCGGTGCATCGAATGCTGCAGGCTTTTTATCACGCTTTGTGCCAAACGATGGCAAAGGCTGGGTGCACATAGATTTAGCTGCTGCTTTTAACATGGGCAGTACAAGCCAATGGGCAGCGGGCGCAACAACTCAAGGTATGCGTACGGTTGCTCGTACCCTACAAGAAAAAGCATAATATTTACTAAATTATGCTTTTTACACTAAAAATAGGCACCTTTGGGTGCCTATTTTTTAATTTACAGGCAAGCAATTTTATTTCATTTGCGGTAAAATCCGTCGCCAATACCTGTTTGAGTTTAATTTTTGCTTAACTCTAAGCTGCGCTCAAATCTTATATCCACCACTGGGGTTTCTAATTATGTCAGATAAGTGCTACATCACAGCTCAACAGCTGCTTGAAGATTCGTTCCGCGTAGCGGCACAAGTATACCAAGATGGCTTTCGTCCTGATTTTATTATTGGTATTTGGCGAGGTGGTGCACCGATCGGTATTGCTGTTCAAGAATATTACGATTATAAAGGCATTGAGACTGACCACATTGCAGTACGTACATCGTCTTATTACGGTATTGGTAAACAATCTAAAGAAATTAAAGTCCACGGTTTGCATTACATTGTTGAGAACGCAAATGCAGGCGACTCATTATTAATTGTTGATGATGTATTTGACTCTGGTCGTAGTATTGTTGCATTAAAAGAAAAGCTTTCAGAGCTTATGCGCTTAAACTTGCCACGTGATATTCGTATTGCATGTCCGTACTACAAGCCAAAAAACTCAAAAGTAGACACTGTTCCAGATTATTATATTCATGAGTCTGAAGAGTGGTTAGTGTTCCCGCATGAACTATCGGGTTTAACACCGGATGAAATTATTGCAGGCAAATCTGATCTTGTGAAAATTCATGACATTTTGCTAGAGAAGTAATCAGTAATTTGTATAAATAGAAAAAGGCCGTTAAGGCCTTTTTTTATGGGTAAATTTTAAATAACTTAAAGTTGAGCAAAGCTATCTACGTATTCACTTAGCTTTGGTATATCGACTGCTTGTAAGCCATCGTTACTTCTAAGTACCAAGCCTTTTTCGACAAGTTCTGTAACAACACGTCTGTAAGCTCGCTCAGTGGTAGCAAAGCGTTCGGCTTCAGCATTTACAGTTGGATAGGCTCTAAGTAGCGTAGGGTTGTTGTTCTCGGCTCTTAGTAAGCAATCTTTGGCTATGTTGTAGCTCAATGGTAGTAGTAGCTTATCTAAATTGATTTTTTGGTTTTCCTGAAATTTAGCCGCAATAGTTTGTGCGGTGTATAAACTCAGTTCTGGTTTTTCAAGCAGCAGAGCACGCCAATGTCTTAATTCAATAAGATTATAAGTTACATCGCTAAAGCACGTTACCGTATAAATACACGGATTATTATTTAGCGCTTCTATTTCACCAATAAGGGTGTTGTTACAATCCAATTGTCCTAACAGCAGGCGTCGTCCATTACCTACGTCGTAACTAAACGACACAGTGCCACTGCGTACAAGCACAAGCTTGCTTAAAGGCTGATCTTGATGGATCAGAACTTCTTTTTTTGATTGTTGATAGCTACTACCGGCAAAGGTTAAAAGCTGATCAACAAGGTAACTAGAAAAATGGTATTGAAACATCAATGTGCTCTTCGGACATTTGTCCTATTTATTACATCTTAATGACGTTAGCATTAAGACACTAAGAATTTACGCTAACTTGCTACTAATATTATTAGCTTTGCTAATAGTATTATTTTACCTTCATTTCCCGTGTAATGATTTAAGAATTTGCTGGTATTTTCCGGCAAACTTTTTCAGGTTTTTAAGCAAGTTAGCTTTTTTATTTTGTTGTAACTTTGCAATACTTATAAGTGCCATAAGTTAGCAGTGCATGTAATGCTAACCTAAAGGCTAGGAGAGAACAATTGAGTTGGGAATATTTAGGTTATATTGCATCAGCTTTATTGGTTGCATCGTTAACAATGACAGATGTAGTAAAACTGCGTTGGTACAACATGTTTGGTTGTATTGTATTTACTGCATACGGTGTTGCCATTGGCGCAGTACCTGTTATTTTTACCAACGGCTTATTGTCGCTTGTAAATTTATACCACATTATAAAAATATATCGCCAACCTAAAGCTGAAGACGTTAAAAGCTAAAATGAGCTATCTGCACGAAATAAGTTAATGATTTTAATTAAAATCAAAACTTATTTTGTACCGTCCGGCTTGAAGTGAGTACAGATAATCTCATATCACTCTACATAACTTACCTTTGAACCATGCTGTAACCTCTTACTGAAAGATGATTACCTTAGGTTTTAATACGCCGAACGTTAGCTAAATTCTGTTCGCGGATAACAAATATATAAATAAGTGCTTCTAAAATTCCATTAAAAAATCCGATAGCAGTAAACTGCTATCGGATTTTTATCTGTTATACCAACCTGCTTATATATGGCTCTATTTAATGCTTCAAAGCGTTTAAATATTTATGTAGGTTGTGGTGGTATTTACGCTTTTTCTAAATCTTCAACGTCACCTAAGCCAGCCGTTAGTTCTTCAAGTAATTGCTTTATTTCCTCAGAAGCTAAAATAAAGTCAGCATCAAGTTTTAAAGCCATATCTTCTTTAGGAATATCTGCGTTCTCTTCTTTTAGAGTTTCAGAGTAGCTTAAACGCTTGATAGAGCCATCGTTTTGCAGCATAAACTTAAGGCGTTCTTGCCAATCAAGTGCCAGTTTAGTTACGCGTTTACCACTTTCTAAGTGCGATTTAACCTCATCACATGCCAGATCATGGCCTTTTAGTTTTACTTGTGCGCCGCTATCGTCAGCTTCTTCAAGCTCAGCGTCAGAGCCAATAGCAAAGCCTTCTGGTGTACTAAAGTTAGTTAACCAATCAGTTAAGAATACATCTAGGTCGTAGTTAGCAAACGCAGGTACAACTGGGAGCGTTCCTAACGATTTACGAAGTAGTGCCAGTAGCTCTTCAGCTTTATTAAAGCTGCCACTATTTACAACCACCCAGCCATTTTCTTGGTCAATAAAGGCAAATTGTAAGCTCGACTTTTTAAATGCCTGGGGTAGAAGAGTATGAAGAATGTTTTCTTTTAATTCGTCTTTTTCTTTCTTTTTAACAGGGCGGTTTTCTTCGGCTTCTATCTGATCAATTTTCTCAGCAACTAGTTCGTTGATAACAGAAGCTGGGAGTACTTTTTCTTCACGTTTTGCGCAAACTAAAATACTTTTTTGAGAAAAATGCGATAGTGTTTCGCCATGCTTTCCAAACGCTTTCGTCCAACCAAATGTTGCAAGCTCTTGACCAGTACATGGGCGAAATAAATCTTGCTCTAATGCTTTATCAAAATCTTCTTGGGTGTATGAAACGTCTTGCTTAAAGCGGTAACAAATAAGGTTACTAAACCACATAGGGGAATTGATCCATTTGAAAAATTTGTCCAATCATAGCAATAAAAACAGCATCTCGAAATGACTGATTTGTTACTAATAAATTTAATATATGAACTTTTTTTATTCATATTTTTCAAAAATAGGCATTGGCTTAGCCATGTTCTTTGGAAATTGAATATAGTAACGTAGGCCTTTGCCAGGTTCACTCGTTGCATCAATAGATCCGCTAAGAGTTTGTTTAACTAAATTAAACATTATATGGGTACCTAATCCGCTTCCGCCTTCATCGCGCTTAGTCGTAAAGAATGGGTCAAACAACTTTTTCAATTGCTCACTGGTAACACCGTTACCGTCATCTTTGTAATCAATCGTCAAGTTAGTGTCATCTGCACTTATTTTGATATCCATCACACCGTTGCTTTTACCTTCAAAGCCATGAATCAGTGAATTCATAATTAAGTTAGTAAAAATTTGGCTGATGGCACCTGCAGGTAAATTTAAAACTAAATCATCAGGGCATTCTAATTTTATTGTGTGAGATGTCTTTTTTAGTTTTGGATGCAGTGATCGTATTACTTCGTTAGTGTAATCTTTAAAGTTAATAGTTCTTACTGCTTCACTGGCCTGATCGACCGCTATTTGCTTAAAGCTAGCAATAAGCTCTGAGGCTCTATCTAAGTTAGTGGTTAACAAGCTTGTACTTTGTTTTGCTTCGTTAATAAATTCTTCTAGTGCTTTTGGTGAAAGTGTTTTTTCACTATAAGCACTTTCGAGTTTATTTAAGCGTTCTTGCAAAAACGATATTGCCGTTACACCTATCCCAATAGGGGTGTTTATATCATGTGTAATACCCGCCACAAGTCCGCCTAGTGCGGCCATTTTTTCTGTGCCTAATAAACGTTCCTGTGCAAGGCTTAATTCTTCTATATAACGTTGGGATTCAGTTTGTTTTGTAATTAGCTCTTGCTCTGTGCTGCGGCGCAAGTCTATTTCTTCAGTGAGCACAATTTTTTGCTTTTCAAGTTCGTATTTTTGCTGTTGTAATTCCATCATTGCTTGGCTTAAGTTTGATGTTTTACGGGCTACGTCTTGCTCAAGTTGTATGTTGTGATGATCGAGTTTTTCGTTACTAATAATGAGTTCTTTTTGGGTGTGCTCAAGCTCTTTCCTATACTGAACCACTTTATCTATTAGTTTGTTAAACGACTGCTCCATTACTTTTAGTTCGTTATGCTCCTCTGTTTCTATTTCAATGTGTTGTCCTTCTAGCTCATCTAATTCTAGGTTTTCTAGTTGCTCAGTGAGCTCAGCTAAGGGATCTGTAAGAAGCTTTCTAAATGCCATTAAAAATAAAATGATTAAAAAGGTGGTTTTAATCATCGCATTACCAATCAAAAAGTAGATTGATACCATAATTCGGCTTAAAACAACTTCTCGGCTAGAAAATAAGGTAACGTCACCCACTTGGGTAGCACGGCCAGAAAATTCAAAAATAAGTGGAAAGGTATAACCAAACAGACCGGATTTCGCGTCTTCTAAAATAGCTTCTTCTTGTACTAACTGTTGGTTATATAGCTTATGTATGTCGAGCGAGCGCCCTAACTGTGAAATAATTTCGCCGCTGTCATCTCGAACAATAATCCCTTCAATCATGGGAATGGCGAGTAAACCTTCTGCTGTTGTAATTGTTTGCTTGGTATTAAGCTCCCAAATTGCACGTGTTAAGCTACGACTAAAGGTTTTTTGTAATGTACTTAATTCATCACGTATATAGTCTTTAGTATTGAGATATTCAGCAAGCACCTGTCCGCAAGTCACTACGAAGGTAAGCAAAAAATAAACGGATAAAACGCTTGTTAGTAGCTTCTTAGAAAGGCTTTTTTGTAACATGAGTGACTTGTTCATCCTTTGTTATTTTTGTAACGTTACTATTGTAATTTAAAAGTTAGTCAATAAACCTCTAAAAATAAATAAAAAAGTTAAAATTTAATAAGATAAATCTAATTAAGTAGGTATGTAGTATTAATGTAATTAAACTCAGCTATGAATTAGTAAATTCGTTAGACGTTAAGTTTTGTAAGTTTGATTAGAATTTAGTTTCGTTAATCACATTTAAATGAATTAATTCTATATTTATTATTGCATTGAATTATTAATGCGCTAAGTATTTAGATGCGTGTTAAAGTGTCCTTAGTGCAAAGGAAGATGGTCTTTTAATAACTTTGATGGTTGTGTAGTAGTAAACATGATGAAATTTTCGATATTAGTCTGTGATGATTCTGCTGTTGCTCGTAAACAAGTCGTGCGGTGTTTAAATGAGTGTATAGACGCAGATATACAACAAGCTATAAATGGAGCAAACGCCCTCGATCTTTTAAGAGCACAAAACTTTGATTTACTGTGCCTAGACCTCACCATGCCAGAGGTTGATGGTATACAAGTACTTGAAACTATAAAAACAGAAAAAATAGAGTGCTTTGTGTTGGTTATTTCTGCTGATATACAGGAAAAAATGAAGCAACGAGTCGCCCAGCTTGGCGCAATTGATTTTATTGATAAACCTATTAATAAATCAAGCTTGAATGAAATATTGCATAAATTTGGCATTCATTAGGTTTTTTCATGTTAAAAAAGGCTGTTTTATCTTTTAATTTAGGGTTGACAGCATAGCCTTTGTTAAGGCAGTCTTAACATATGAAAACAATTAATCGCGTACTGACCATTATTATTACAACCATCATTCTTACTGGATAGTGGCATAGGTCGGTGCAACAAATTTAAAGGCCTGTGTTCACTTAGAACACAGGCCTTTTTTCGTTTTATGGGATGAGGAACATAAACAATGCGAGTTTTAAAATTTGGTGGGTCTTCACTTGCCGATTATGCATGCTTACAACAGGTAGCTCAGTTAGTTAAAGCACAGTTAAAAGATGAAATGTTATTGGTGCTTTCTGCTCCAGGTGGAATGACCGATTCGCTAGTTGCACTTGCAAGTGCCGCAGAGCAAGGCTTAGATTTTTCGCAGCAATGGCAAGCCTTAGCTAGCCGTTGTGAAGGCTTAAAAGCTGACGTTGAAAAAAGTGGCGTAGTAGTTACAAGCTGGCCAGATCTAATGGAACTTAAAAATAAATTAGATGGCGTGTCGCTTATACAGTGTTGCCCTGATCAAGTTCGCGCATTTGTAATTAGCTTTGGAGAGCGCGTTAGCGTTTCTTTAATGCAGGCTTTATTGAACTCGCACGATGCAAGATACTTAGAAGCAACAAGCTGTATCGCCTCAACGGGTGGTTATATCGACGCCGAGGCTGATTTAGTAATAAGTAAAGCGCGCTTTCAAGCTGTGCTTAAAGAAAATCCTGCAACTATTTATATCATGCCTGGTTTTACTGCGAGTAATGACAAGGGCGAGCTTACAACGCTTGGCCGTAATGGCTCAGACTACTCAGCAGCAATTGCAGCAGCATGTTTAGAAGCTGAAATTTGCCAAATTTGGACAGACGTTGATGGTGTATACAGTGCTGATCCTCGTTATATTAAAAAAGCCACTAAAGTAGATTTTTTATCTTATAAAGAAGCGATGGAGCTTTCTTACTTTGGTGCAAAAGTACTTCACCCTAAAACAATTTTACCGTGTGCTAAAGCAGGCGTGCCATGCGAAATTAAAAATACGCATAACCCAGACGCACAAGGCTCATTAATTGGTAACGATTATTCATCTGATGAGCCAGTAAAAGCGCTTTCGAGCTTACAAGACCTTGCAATGCTAACTGTTTCAGGCCCAGGCATGAAAGGTAAAGTAGGCATGGCGTCTAAGGTATTTAATGCGCTTGCTCACGATAACGTATCAATTGTATTGATCACGCAATCATCATGTGAATTTAGCATTAGTTTTTGTGTGCACGAAACAGACCTAGCACTTGCACTGGATGCGTTACAAACTGCATTTGAGCTTGAATTACAAGCAGGGCTTATTGAGCCTGTACAAGTACAGCGTAATTTAGCCATTGTTACTTTAGTGGGCGACAACATGCGCGCACACCGTGGCTTAGCGGCTAAGTTTTTTGCATCGCTTGCACAAGCGCAAGTAAATATTGTGGCAATTGCACAGGATTCTACAGAAAGTGCAATTTCTGCGGTAATTGATGGTGAGTTATGTAATGACGCTGTAAAAATATGCCATGAAAACTTTTTCACGCATGTGCCGTCAATTGATGTGTTTTTACTAGGTTGTGGCTTAGTAGGGCAAGAGCTTATTAATCAGCTTGAGCGCCAGCAAGCTTGGCTTGAAAAGCGTAATATTAAACTTAACTTGTATGGTGTTGCTAACTCTCGTCAATTACACCTTGATAACGAAGGCATCGCTTTTAGTGATTGGCAGCAAAAATTGGCCTCATCTGAGCAAGCATTTGATTTAAAATTAGTAGAGCAATTTGTTAAGCAAAACCACTTAGTGAATCCGGTATTAGTAGATTGTACATCTTCAGATGCACTTGCTGCGCAGTACGTAGACTTTTTAAATGCAGGTTTTCATGTGGTTGCAGCTAATAAAAAAGCGACAACAAGCTCATACACGTATTACCAAGATTTAATAGCTGCTACGCAAAAGAATAATCGTAAATTTTTATACGAAACTAACGTTGGTGCAGGTTTACCAGTAATCGATAACTTGCAGTCATTATTTGGTGCCGGTGATGAGTTACTAGAGTTTAGCGGTATTTTATCTGGCTCACTTTCGTATATGTTTGGCGCACTTCAAGATGGTTTATCACTTTCTGAGGCAACTATTAAAGCCAAAGAAAGCGGTTTTACTGAGCCAGATCCTCGTGATGATTTATCGGGTACCGATGTAGCACGTAAGTTACTGATCATTGCTCGCGAAGCCGGTATGAAGTTGGAGCTAAGTGATATTGAAGTTGAGTCAGTATTACCACAAGGTTTTGCACAAGGTGATAGCGTTGATGAGTTTATGGCAAAACTACCAAGCCTAGATGCTGATTTTAATGACCGCATTCAAAGTGCTGCGAGCGAAGGAAAGGTACTTCGTTATGTAGGTACAATTAAAGAAGGTCACTGTAAAGTAGGTATTGAGGCTGTTGATGAAAAACATGCGCTTAATGTAATTCGCGATGGCGAAAACGCGCTTGCTATTTTAAGCCAATACTACCAGCCACGTCCGTTTGTAATTCGTGGTTATGGTGCCGGCTCTGAAGTAACAGCAGCGGGTGTATTTGCTGATATTTTAAAAACACTATCGCGCTAGGAGCTCGTTATGATTGAAGTATATGCTCCGGCGTCTATTGGTAATTTTGCAGTGGGTTTTGATGCACTTGGCGCAGCGCTTGCGCCAATTGATGGTAGTTTATTAGGCGATGTAGCCGTTGTAAGTGCAGCACCAAGTGACGAATTTATTTGCACTGGCAACTACGCTCACAAGTTACCAAGTGATGCGAATGAAAACTTAGCGTACCAGTGTTTAGTACATTTTAGAGCGCATGTAGCGCCTGATATGCCAAGCGTAAAGCTCGAGCTTAAAAAGAATTTACCAATTGGATCTGGACTTGGTTCTAGTGCATGCTCGGTCGTGGCTACCTTTGCAGCTCTTGATAAGTTTGCACAAACTAACTTAAGTCAGGTTGAGCTTATTGAGCTTATGGCTGACTTTGAAGCAGTAGTGAGCGGTGGTCGTCATTACGACAACATCACGCCATGTTATTTAGGTGGTTTGCAATTAACAGGTGATTTGATCCCTGATAAATCGATTGCACTGCCTGTTGATGATAATTGGTACTACGTTGCTGCGTTCCCTGGTTTTTCACTCAACACTGCTAAAGCGCGCTCGGTTTTACCAAAAGAGTTGAGCATGCATGCAAGTGTTGAGTTTGCACAGCGTTTATCGGCATTTAGTAGCTTACTGTTAACTAATCGTTTTGACGATGCGCTTAGCATAATGAAAGATGAAATAGCAGAACCTTACCGCGCACCGCTTATTAAAGGTTTTAGTGAAGCCAAAGCAAGCTTACCAGCGCTGGGCGCTGAAATAGTGAGTATTTCGGGCGCAGGACCTACCTTGTTTAGTGTATGTAAAACACTTGAAGCTGCACAGCAATGCGCGCAGTGGTTAGAGGCAAATTACATTAACGAGCAAGGCTTTTGCCACATTTGTAAATTAGATAACGACGGCACGCGTCAATTAACAGTTTTATAGGATAGGTAGTCATGCAATTACATAATTTAAAAGATAGCTCACAAAAAGTGTCGTTCGTTGAAGCCGTAAAAACAGGTTTGGGTCGTAATCAAGGTGTGTTTTTCCCAGAATCCCTTGCCCCACTGTCCGATGTTGATGCATTGCTTGATATGGACTTTGTTACACGCAGTGGCAAAATATTATCTCACCTAATTGGTGATGAGCTGCCAAGCGACACTGTGGCACAAATGGTTAAAAATGCATTTAACTTTCCAGTTAAGCTGGTGGAAGTTGAAGAGAATACATACTGCTTAGAGTTGTTTCATGGTCCTACGCTTGCGTTTAAAGACTTTGGTGGTCGCTTTATGGCTGAGTGTTTAGCGCAATTTAATAAAGATGAAAAAGTAACTATTTTAACTGCAACATCGGGCGATACTGGTGCAGCCGTTGCGCATGCTTTTTATAACAAGCCGAATATCGATGTTGTCATCTTATATCCTAAAGGCAAAATTTCACTTGCTCAGCAAAAGCTATTTACTACGTTAGGTAACAATATTCATTGTTACGCAGTTGATGGCAGTTTTGATGATTGCCAAGAGTTGGTTAAAAATGCCTTTTTAGATGAAGAAGTTAAATCAACACTTGGGCTTAATTCTGCTAATTCAATTAATATTAGCCGTTTAGTTGCTCAGGTTTGTTATTACTTTGAGGCCATTGCACAACTACCAAAAGAAAAACGCGCAACAGCGCATATATCAGTGCCAAGTGGCAACTTTGGTAATGTATGTGCTGCAATGATTGGTGCGGTTATTGGCTTACCTGTAGGTAAATTAAGTGCAACAACCAACCAAAATGATACTGTGCCGCGCTTTATGCTTGATAAAACCTGGACGCCAAACGCAACACTTGAGTCGCTTTCAAATGCAATGGATGTAAGTAAGCCAAACAACTGGCCGCGTGTGCAAACAATGTTAGATAATAACTGGTTTAGCTACGATAACTTTTATTCAACTAGCGTAAACGAGGAAGACACGCAATCGGTGATGAAAAAAATTCAACAAACGGGTTATGTTGCAGAGCCTCACACTGCTATTGCGTACCAAGGTCTTGTTGAAAATCGAGCGCCAGGGGCCGCGGGTATCTTTTTAGCCACCGCTCACCCTGCTAAGTTTAAAGAAAGCGTAGAGGGTATTTTAAATATTGAATTAGGTATGCCAAAACCACTTAGCGACGCACTAGCAAAACCATGCCTAGCAAGCGATATAAAGGCCGATTACGACGCATTACGTAGAGAAATACTTGCTAAACTTGGCTAAGTTAATTAATTGAAAAAAAGGTGGTTAAGCCGCCTTTTTTTATAACTTTAGGCTATTAAAGCTAGTGAATTGCATTTACTAATTAAATGTAGGAAATAGCATTCATTTAAAATCGTTATGGTTTTATAAGAAAATATCATCTTAAAAAGTCTGTGAAATAGTTTCAATCCCTGTTTAAATATCCTCAACTTAAGAGCGTAGGCAAAGAGTCGTTTAAAGCGTACAATAAAGCCTCTAAAAAACACCATACACGTTGCCCTAGGAGACCCCAATGTTAGAACGTAGCATGAATATTTCGGATTTTGATCCAGAGTTATTTGACGCGATAAACAAAGAAACTGCTCGCCAAGAAGAGCACATTGAACTAATCGCTTCAGAAAACTACTGTAGCCCACGCGTACTAGAAGCGCAGGGTTCACAGCTTACAAATAAATACGCAGAAGGTTACCCTGGCAAACGTTATTATGGCGGTTGTGAGCACGTTGATGTTGTTGAGCAATTAGCAATTGACCGTGCTAACGAGTTATTTGGTTCTGACTACGCAAACGTACAACCACATGCTGGTTCGCAAGCTAATGCTGCTGTTTTTCTAGCGCTATTAGAAGCAGGCGACACTGTACTTGGTATGAGCTTAGCTCATGGTGGTCACTTAACTCACGGATCACACGTAAGCTTCTCTGGTAAGCTTTACAATGCAATTCAATACGGACTAGATGAAACAACGGGCGAAATTGATTACGCACAGGTTGAAGCACTAGCACTTGAGCATAAACCAAAAATGATTATTGGTGGTTTCTCAGCGTACTCAGGTATTGTTGATTGGGCTAAATTCCGTGAAATTGCTGACAAAGTAGGTGCTTACCTGTTTGTTGATATGGCTCACGTTGCAGGTTTAATTGCGGCAGGCGTTTACCCAAGCCCAGTTCCTCATGCACATGTTGTAACTACAACTACTCATAAAACACTTGCTGGTCCTCGTGGTGGTTTAATTATCTCTGCATGTGGCGACGAAGCTATCTACAAAAAGCTTAACAGCGCAGTTTTCCCTGGTGGCCAAGGTGGTCCTTTATGTCATGTTATTGCAGCAAAAGCAGTGGCATTTAAAGAAGCGCTTCAACCAGAATTTAAAGTATACCAAACACAAGTTGTTAAAAACGCAAAAGCAATGGTTGCTGTAATGCAAGAGCGCGGCTACAAAATCGTATCTGACAAAACTGAAAACCACTTATTCCTACTCGATCTAATCGATAAAGATATTACTGGTAAAGATGCAGACGCAGCCCTTGGTAACGCTAACATCACAGTTAATAAAAACTCAGTGCCAAACGATCCACGCTCACCATTTGTAACATCTGGTTTGCGTATTGGTTCTCCTGCAATCACTCGTCGTGGTTTCAAAGAAGAAGAATCAAAAGAGCTTGCTGGCTGGATTTGTGACGTACTAGATAACATCACTGATGAATCTGTACAGGCGCAAGTTAAAGAAAAAGTTAAAGCAATTTGTGCAAAATTACCTGTTTACGCTTAATTTTATAAGCAACAGTAATTTAGATCACAACTGTTTAGTTTTTTGCTAAGATAAAAGGCCGCTATTTAGCGGTCTTTTTTGTTTTAAAACGGAAGTACCGAGCTATGCATTGCCCATTTTGTACCGCAAAAGATACTAAAGTTATTGATTCTCGCCTAGTCGGCGGAGGCCACCAAGTTCGCAGGCGCCGTGAGTGCAACGACTGCCACGAGCGCTTTACTACATTTGAAGGCGCTGAACTGGTTATGCCTCGTGTTATTAAACAAGACGGCAGCCGCGAACCATTTAACGAAGATAAATTATTAAATGGCTTAAATCGCGCACTCGAAAAACGCCCAGTGAGCACAGAGCAAGTAGACGAAGTAGTGAATATAATAAAATCGCAGTTGCGTGCTACAGGCGAGCGAGAAATTTCAAGCCATTTGGTTGGTGAATGCATTATGGAAGCCCTCAAGAAGCTCGATAAAGTAGCGTACGTAAGATTTGCCTCTGTTTATCGCTCGTTTGAAGATATACGCGAATTTGGCGAAGAAATTGCCCGTTTAGGGGAGTAACAATGCAAAGCCAAACTACTTTTACCGAACATGATGAAATGTATATGGCACGCGCCATAGAACTTGCCAAAAAAGGGCGATTTACTACCACACCTAACCCTAATGTTGGCTGTGTATTAGTTAAAAATAATCAAATAATTGGTGAGGGTTTTCATCAATTAGCAGGTCAAGGTCATGCAGAAGTAAATGCACTGGCTGTCGCTGGAAAAAATGCACAAGGTGCAACGGCTTATGTAACGCTTGAACCGTGTAGTCATTATGGCCGTACGCCACCGTGCGCCGAAGGCTTAAAAGCTGCCGGTGTGGTAAAAGTAATTGCTGCTATGGTTGATACAAATCCACAAGTTGCTGGCAAAGGCCTTAAAATACTGAGCGACGCGGGTATTGACGTTGCTTACGGGTTACTCGAATCACAAGCTCGCGCACTTAACGTTGGCTTTTTTAAGCGTATGGAGCAAGGCTTACCTTATGTGATTTGCAAAATGGCAGCGAGTATTGATGGTAAAACAGCGCTTAAAAATGGGCAAAGTAAGTGGATCACAAGTCCTGCTGCTCGACAAGACGTACAATTATACCGAGCGAAAAGCTGCGCTATTTTAACCGGTGCCGATACAGTGTTAGTCGATGATGCTAAACTTAATGTGCGACTAAGTGAGCTGCCTTGCACACTGCCTACTGATTTGCCGCTTCGCCAGCCCGTGCGTGTTATAATTGACTCTCAAAACCGTTTAACACCTGACCTTGCTTTATTTGAAATCCAAAGTGATGTAATAATATTTACGACTAAGGTTGATAAATCATTGCAATGGCCGCATTTTGTAAAGCATATTGAAGTCAGTGAAAGTAACGGTAAAGTTGATTTACAAGCCGTTTTAGAAAAACTTGGGCAACTGCAGTTTAATAATGTTTGGCTTGAAGCTGGCGCAACACTTGCTGGTAAAATGACAGAGCTTAATTTAGTTGACGAGTTTGTTTTTTATTTAGCGCCTAAACTAATGGGCCATGATGCAAAAAGTTTAGTTAATTTTCCTGAATTGACGAGTATGCAAAACACCGTTGATTTAACATTTAATGAATGTGCGCGCATTGGTGACGATTTACGTATCACCGCGTCAAAACTCATTAAAATCACTTAATAAAAAGAGTAGTGCTATGTTTACTGGGATAATAGAAGCCACAGGCAAAATTGCTTTATTACAAAAAAAACAAGGCGACTTAGCCATTCGTATCCAAAGTGCTGATCTTGATATGACAGACGTAAAGTTAGGTGACAGCATTGCAACTAATGGTGTTTGCTTAACTGTAGTTGATAAACATATTGATGGTTTTAGTGCGGATTTATCTAATGAGACGATTAGTTTGACCGGTTTTGCTCACTATGCTTTAGGACAAACGGTGAATCTTGAAAAAGCCATGCAACCTGTTTCTCGTTTAGGCGGTCATTTAGTGTCTGGCCATGTTGATGGTATCGCAACAATTACAAGTATTACAGCAAACGCCAGAGCAACAGAATATTGGCTTACAACAGACGAAAATTTAATGAAATACATTCCGTACAAAGGTTCGGTATGTATTGATGGTATAAGCCTGACAGTAAACGCTGTAGAGGGCAATAAATTCAAATTAACAATTGTCCCGCACACGAGTGAGCAAACCACAATTGCTCATTTTAAAGTAGGTACCCAAGTTAATTTAGAGGTAGATCAAATTGCACGTTATTTAGAGCGCCTTATAAAGGGTGCAGAGCAACCAACGGGCTCTGATATTTCGATGAGCTTACTCGCTAAAGCGGGTTTTATTAAATAACGAAACTGACAACTTACACGAGCAAATTTATGAATTTACACAGCGCGCAAGAAATCATCGACGATATTAAAGCCGGTAAAATGGTTATTTTAATGGATGATGAAGATAGAGAAAATGAAGGCGATTTAATAATTGCAGCTGAGCATATTAGCGCAGAAGCGATTAATTTCATGGCTACCCATGGCCGTGGTTTAATTTGTTTAACCATGACGCAAGAGCGTTGCGAGCAACTTGATTTACCGTTAATGGTTAAAAACAATGGTGCAGCATTTTCGACTAACTTTACAATGTCGATAGAAGCATCAAAAGGTGTTACAACCGGTATTTCAGCAGCAGATAGAGCGCGTACAGTGCAAGCGGCTATAGCTAAAGGCGCAGTCCCAAGTGATATTGTTCAGCCTGGACATATTTTTCCTATTATGGCGCAACCTGGTGGCGTATTAACTCGCGCAGGACACACTGAAGCTGGCTGTGATTTAGCGCGTTTAGCTGGACTTGAAGCATCATCTGTTATTGTTGAAATACTTAATGCTGACGGCACTATGGCACGTCGCCCTGATTTAGAAGTTTTTGCGAAAGAGCACGATATTAAAATTGGCACCATTGCTGATTTAATCGAATACCGCAACTTAAACGAAACAACAATTGAGCAAGTGGCAAAATGTAAGTTACCAACTGTTCATGGTGAATTTGATTTAGTTACTTACAAAGACACAATTGACGGTCAATTACATTACGTATTGCTCAAAGGCGATATAAAAGATCAAGAGCCGACAAATGTACGTGTACATTTGCAAAGTACCTTTAACGATATTCTACTTTCAGACAGAAGTGCTGACCGTAGCTGGGGCCTTTCAGAAGCAATGGCTTATATCGCTAAAAATGAAGGTGCTTTAGTTATTTTAGGTAAGCAAGAAAGCACTGAAGAGCTAGAGGCAACTGTGAAAGCATTTGCAGCAGCTGATGCTGGCGAAAGCGTTACGCCACGTAAATTCAAAGGTACATCTCGTACTGTTGGCGTAGGTTCGCAAATACTTGCCGATCTTGGAATTAAACAAATGCGATTAATGAGTCGCCCTAAAAAGTACCATGCACTTTCGGGCTTTCATTTAGAAGTAGTTGATTACGTTGAGCCACAATAAGCATCACGCTTAAACTAGGCTATTATTTTATTTTTATGGTATGATGCGCAGCAATTTTTGCGCAATCGCAACCGCTTGAACTTATTTTTAGGGTTATCAAATGAAAATTATTGAAGGTAATAAGTACGCTCCAGGCAAAAAATTTGCCATTGTCATTTCTCGTTTTAATGACTTTATTGGTAGCAGCCTCCTTGCAGGTGCTGTTGATGAGCTAAAACGCACAGGTGGCGTATCAGATGACGACATTACCGTTATTTATGTGCCAGGCGCGGTAGAATTACCTTTAGCGGCTAAACGCGTTGCGGCAAAAAAAGAGTATGATGCAATCATCGCATTAGGCGTAGTGATCAGAGGTGGTACACCACACTTTGACCTAGTTGCTGGCGAATCAAACAAAGGTCTTGCGCAAGTATCACTTGAGTATGATATCCCGGTTGCATTTGGCGTATTAACCACAGAAAGCATTGAACAAGCAATTGAGCGTGCTGGCACCAAAATGGGCAATAAAGGCGGCGAAGCTGCTTTAGGCGCGCTTGAAATGGTTAATGTGTTAGATAAAATTTAAGTTTAAGGAATTTTTGTGAAACCAGCAGCAAGACGTAAAGCACGTATCTTAGCACTCCAAGCCGTTTATTCTTGGCAAATAAGTGGCAATTTAATTGCCGATATCGAACAACAAATGTTGATCGAAACAGACGTTACTAAAATTGATGTTGAATACTTTAAAGATCTAGCGACGGGTGTTGCTGTAAATTACAAGCAACTAGACGAAGCTGTATCACCACATTTAACACGTCCGTTTGATGACTTAGATATGGTTGAGCGTGCAATTTTACGTTTAAGCAGCTATGAGCTTAAGTTCCGTGAAGACGTACCTTATAAAGTTGCTATTAACGAAGGTATTGAGCTGGCCAAAATTTTTGGCGCTGAAGACAGCCATAAATTTGTAAACGGTGTACTTGATAAAGCTGTTAAGCATTTACGCAAGTAAGTAAACCGTTAAAGAGGGGAGCCGGCATAGGCCGGCTTTTTTGTGTATGAAGGAATTTGAATTAATTAACCGCTACTTTAAAGGTCGCGGTATCACCCGTCGTGATGTAAACCTAGGTATAGGGGATGATTGCGCTTTAGTAACCGTTCCACAAAACTGCCAACTTGCCGTTACAACAGACACTCTTGTTGCTGGCGTACACTTTTTTGATGATATTTCCCCTCGTGCATTAGGTCACAGAGCGCTTGCTGTTAATTTAAGTGATTTAGCGGCCATGGGCGCTGAGCCGACTTGGGTTTCAGTTGCGTTAACTTTGCCAAGTATTGATCCACAGTGGATTGAAGAGTTTACTGATGGCATGCATGAAATTGCTGAATATTTTAATGTGCAGATTATAGGTGGCGATACAACTCAGGGCCCATTAACCATCACTATTTGTGCGAAAGGGACTGTACCCGAAGGTACTGCACTTCGTCGTAGTGGCGCAAAAGTGGGGGATTGGATTTATGTTACGGGTCCGCTAGGTGACGCTGGACTTGCAATTGAGTCTCGCAAACAAGGTATAAGTATTGAGCCAGAGCATTTAAAGTACGTAAATAAACGCTTTGACTTTCCAACCCCACGTGTTGCTGCAGGGCAGGTATTACGAGGCCTTGCATCATCGGCTATCGATGTGTCGGACGGCTTAATCGCTGATTTAAGTCATATACTGGATATGTCACAAGTAAGTGCAGTGGTGAATATTGAAAGTATTCCAACTTCAGATGCGATGCAAGCAAGCCTTGATTTTAATCAGCAGCTGCCATTTATTCTCAGTTACGGTGATGATTACGAATTAATTTTTACGGTCCCTGATAGCAATAAAAGTATGTTAGAAATAAAGCTACGCCAGTATGGTGTAGATGCAACATGCATTGGCCAAGTTAAAAGTGGCGATGGCCAAATTGAGCTTTTACACAACGGTGAAAAGTTTGATTTTGAACCGCAGGGTTTTGAGCACTTTGCAAAGGAGCTGGTTTGAACAATAACCGCAAGTTTAATTTAAAGCGTCCACATCAGTTTTTTGGTCTGGGCTTTGGGACTGGGCTTGCCCCTAAAGCGCCCGGTACATTTGGTACATTTGCTGCCTTGCCATTCATTTTTATGACCATGTATTATCCGTTATGGCTGCAAATTGTATTTGCCGTTGTGATCAGTATATTTGGTATATGGGCGTGCGGTAAAACGGCTGATGATTTAGGCGTGCACGATCATCCTGCTATTGTATGGGATGAAGTGGCGGGTTATTACATCACTATGATTGGCGCAGCACTTAACTGGCAAACATTACTCGTAGGTTTTTTGTTATTTCGCTTTTTTGATATAGCAAAACCCGGCCCAATCCGTATGCTAGACAAACGAGTACATGGCGGTTTAGGTATAATGGCCGACGATATACTTGCGGGTATTTTTTCGCTTATATGTTTACAAGCGTTAATAAAAGTGGGTTTACTGCCCTTTTAATTTTTATATTTGATTTGTTTAACTAGGTGGCAGCAATATGATGCGATTTTTACTGGTTTGTGTACTTATGTTGTGCGCGACGCCAAGTTGGGCTTCAATTACTGATTACGTAGTTAAGCAATGGAATATAAAAGATGGCCTACCGTCGCAATCACTTAAAAGTGTTGTGCAAGATCAGCAAGGCTATATGTGGCTTGGTACGCAATTTGGTTTAAGCCGTTTTGATGGTACAACATTTACAAATTACAACACGCAAAATAGTCCATTCTTGCCTAGTAATGGTGTTAATAAGCTTTTAGTCGATTCTAGTGGTTTGTTATGGGTAGGCACTAAAAGTGGCTTGGTAGTTATTAACCCAGCCACATTTGCAGCACAAGAATTTAATATTAAAGGTCCAGTAAGGGATATTCTTGAGGACTCTAAAGGTAGCATATGGATTGCGGCCAACGGCTTATACTATGTAGATAGAGGGCAAGTTGATTTACGCACTGAAGTAAATGGTCCTCTACCTATTGTTAATGCTACTGTGATCACACAAATAGTTGGCTCTGTTAGCCAAATGGCACTCTCTCCTGAAGGCATTTGGCTGGTTAATGATCGTCATTTATTACGCCTTACAAAAAACTCATCAGATTTTTCTAAACTACGTTTAGAGCTTACCGCAAAAATATCTTTACCAGAGCGCTTAGCGCAAACCATAGTGCACGATTTATCATTTTTAAATGGTAATTTGTATATAGCTTCTGAGCTAGGTGCATACTTTTTAGATTTAGATGACGAGCTAAGACCTTTTCCTCTACCTAATGCAAATAACTCAGCCGTTTATAAGTTTATGAGTGATACCGATGGTGGCTTGTGGGTTTCGACCTATGGACGCTTATTATTCAGAGATAAAACCGGTGAGTGGCAATGGGTAGAGCCTAGCCAACTCGATCAAAGTATATGGTTTGCTGATATTTTTAGAGATGATAAAAATAACGTTTGGTTAGCAAGCTTTAGTGAAGGCTTGTGGCTTGCTCATGAAGGACGAGTCGAAAGGCATTCAGCAGTTTCAAACATGACCGAATCTGTTATGGCTATTAGCCAAGCACCTGATGGTAAACTGTGGGTTGCGAATAAAAGCGGCATTGGTTATTTCGATTTAGATAAAAGTTTTATTAATTTAGT
This sequence comes from Pseudoalteromonas sp. SG43-8, assembly GCF_014164245.1. Lineage (NCBI taxonomy): Bacteria > Pseudomonadati > Pseudomonadota > Gammaproteobacteria > Alteromonadales > Pseudoalteromonadaceae > Pseudoalteromonas > Pseudoalteromonas sp. SG43-8. The sequence goes on from NZ_JACJEX010000015.1 coordinate 63,532, forward strand.
CCCAAGTAGTAAATATGGATACGCATCAGTACACGATCTACAATTTGATGGTGAGCGATTATATATAGCCACAGGGCGCGGCTTATTTGTTTTTGAAAACAAGACACTTTACACCGTCCCAGGTCGAGCACTTCGCGATAATCCGGTATTTGCAATAAGTCGCTCTAGTAAAGGCGGCTTTTGGATTGGTACCGGACGCGGTTTATATCGATTAAATTATGCTGGTTTAACGCCTTTTGCCTATAACGCTTTTTTAGGTAGTAAGTTTATTACCTACGTATTAGATAAAACAAACTTTGGTGTGATTGGTACTAGTAAAGGCGCATATTACTTTACAGACCGTGGCATTGAAAAAATTGGCGACCAAACAACACTTGAAAGCGCATACGTAACTAGCGTGCTACATATAGATGGCGTGGGTATTTTAATCGGCTCTCTTAACGACGGGCTTTTTTACAGAAGTACGCAAGGGCAATGGCGTCAGCTCGATGCAGCTAATGGTTTACCGTATGGTTCTATATTTAGCCTAGAATATGATGAAAAGTTAAAGCATGTTTGGGTAAGCACAATGAAAGGTGTTTACAGAATGCCTGTAGAGCAATTTAAAACAGAAATAAAAAGCTTAAAAGTTGAAGAAGTAATTTCATCTTTTGACCGTCAACTTGATGGTAAAGCGAATCAATGTTGTAGTGGGCTTGGGCATGATGCGGTAGCAGACACCGGAAATTCTATTTGGTACCCAAGCTTACAAGGTGTTGTTGAAATACCTAAAAATGTAGAGCTATTTGGTGTGCTTGCATTAAAGCCAACAATAGAGACAATAACAACGCCACTTCGTCATTTAACTACCGCTGCGCTTGGTAAAAAACCATCATTAGAAACAGACGAGCGTGATATAACGCTAACTTACACAGCTATTGATTACTATGCACCAAACAGCATTGAATTTAGATATAAACTAAGTGGCTTAGATAGTGACTGGCGCTATGCAAATACGCGACGTGAAGCTATTTATACTAACTTGCCTCCTGGCTCGTTTTTGTTTCAATTAGAAGCTAAGCGCCAAGGTGAAGACTGGGCTAAAGCGCAAGATGTAGAATACGGTTTTGTAGTGCCTGAGCGCTTTGACGAAACAATTTACTTTAGGCTTTTAATTACCAGTGGTTTTATTTTGCTTTTTTATCTCATTTTTTGGGTGTTTAGAGCACAAGAGCGCAGAAAACAAGAAGCATTAGAGGGCTTAATCACTGAGCGTACCTTAGAGCTTCGCCAAGCTAATGATAAATTAGGCCAAGTGAATTCACAGCTTAAATTAGTGAGTCACTCAGATGAGCTAACAGGGCTACGTAGTCGCCGCTTTTTGTTTGATCAACTCCCTAAAGATATTGAGCACTTTCAACGTAATTCACAGTCGCTGCAGGCACAAGGTAAGTCACTGGTGCTGGTAATTATTAACTTTGATAACTTCAGCCGTATTAACGATGCGTATGGCCCAATTGCAGGTGATAGCTGCTTACAGCAAATGGCTGCATTGTTAAATTCGCGTACGCAGGGCTCTGACTATGTGGCACGTTGGAGTGGTGATGAGTTTTTATTATTATTACGTGACTTTAAATGCAATAAAATAGACAGCTATGCTTCAGAACTTTGTAAAGTAATAGCGGCTAATTCGTTCCAATTACCAAATGGAAAAACAACTAATATCACGGCATCAATTGGTTGGTCATTTTATCCATTACCTTTATTAGGCGGGCAGGTAATTAGCTGGGAAACCTCTATTAACTTAGCAGATATAGCATTGCATCAAGTTAAAAAACGCGGTGGTGATGGTGTGGCTAATATTACGTTTGATGAGCAGCTCGATGCATTTGAGTTTGAACAAAACTCTAATGTTGATCAGCAATTAGGTATTTTACAAAGTAATGGCTTGGCAGATATAAAAGTGTGGATGCGATAATGCCCGACCAAGGTTATTGGTCAGGCATGGTGAGGTTAACTCTATTTGTTAAGCCAAGCTGGTAATATTGCAATCGACTCAGGGGCTGTAAATGCCGTACTGGTATCGGCGCTTATATCACCGCCTGCACTGCTTAAAATATTATTAAATCGCATAACCACATTATTTGACTTCTCAGCTACGTATAAATCTGTTCCGGTATACATAATATCAACAGGGTTACCCAGTAGGGTATTTGGACCGCTAATAGTGGTACTTATGTTTACCAAGCCCGATGCCGTTGCTACGTTATTCAATACGTATATTTTGCCATCGTCAGCAACTGCTGCGCTACCAACATCAGAGAGTATTAGCGAGCCACTTAGCGAGTCGTAGTCGATGCCGTGCATGTTGCTTGGTGCTGCTACTGCTGTACCTGCATTTGCTGGCATTATAAGCCTATCCTCAACTGCAATATTAGTACTACCAGCCATTAGTTTGCTTTTAACTTCGTCAAATACAGCAACGGTTCCATTTGTTAGTGCTACAAAAGCTCGATCAGTGTTTGCATCGTAATCAACATCCCAAGGGCGAGCATCGTTTGCAAACGTAAGCGTCATTAATGGGCTTGCATCCCCTGTGGTGCAAGTTGAAAATATTGAAATACTTGGAGTATCTGCATTATTTTCTGCAACTAAAATCATACCGCTATCAGAAGCCACATCAAGACCTTTAGGAGATATAAGGCCTGTATTCGAACCAGTAATAATGCTGTCTTGGTTCGTATTATAAGTTTGCCCATCTCTGTTTATTGCCACTTTATTTGAAATAATAATACCGCCAATTGAGGTTGTACTGTTATCGAACGTTGTATAACTATTACCCGCTTTATCAAAAGTTACACTTTCGATAGTTTGACTTGCATTATAGTTGCCAATTTCTGTGTTAAGTTGTGAACTTAATCGACTAATTTGCCCAGTTGTTTCACCTGCAGTGCCCGGATTACTACTTACAGCAACACCTAGCAGCGCCATATTAGCGGTATCACTATCTGAAATGTCAGCCATCTCATTTTGTATACCCAGTTTAGTAATTGACTCAGGTTTAATTGTTGAGGTAACTAAATCAGGAGTGATATCGCCGCTCTCACCTGAAAATATATTGCTGAACACAAGAACAGCATCATTTGATTTTTCAGCTACACGTAAGTCACTACCTTCAAGGCTAATATCAACTGGGTTACCAAGCATTGTTGCTGGACCGGCAATACTTCGTGCAACGCTTACTAAGCCCTCTGCAGTTGAAGCATTATTAATTACAAATAACGAACCATCGGTTGCGTCTGAGGCACTGCCTACATCAGACAAAACAAGTTTATTAGTATTTGAGTCATAAACAATGCCGTGAATATTTACAGATATTTGCGTACCATCATTATTACTTGGAGTAATTGTGCGGCTTGGCATTGCGGCAAATTCACCACCAACAAAATTATCATAAACGGCTACATCACCATTTGTTAGTGCTACATAAAGGCGGTCGTTAGATTCATCATAATCAACATCCCACGGCGCCGCTTCTGTAATAGTTGTGCCTAAAGGCGCTGCATCGCCCGCGGCTGTAGCGCCAAAAGTCGTTACTTGCATAGCGCCAAAGTCAGCAATAAAAACAAGGCCACTCTTTTGTGCTACAGCTATTCCTTTAGGGTTTACCAGTGTTGTGTTAGTACCTGTTATTTCGCGATCTGTATTAGCTGTATAGGTTGCGCCGTCACTACGATTTGCAAGCTGGCAAATAGTTTTAATACTGCCATTTTCGCTGTCGCTTGCTTGCAATAAATTACCTAAGCTATCAAATGCAACGCCTTCGTTAGCTGTTGTATTAAAGGTTTTTAGTTTAGAGGCGTTTTGGTTAATTAAATCGATAGTGCCTGTATTGCTCTCGCCATTGTTTGCCAAAATTAATGTGGCTGATGCAAAACCAGGGTTGCCATTTGTACCGTCGGTACCGTTTTGTCCATCGGTGCCTGCAATACCATCTACGCCGTTTTTACCATCGTCTGAGCTACAGCCTGTAATGCCGATTAATACTGCAAGTGTTAAAGCTGAAAAACTAAGCGTTTGTTTAAGTGTGTTTTTTTGTGTTGAATGAGTTGTTAAATTAGCTTTATTCATCATTTTTACCTTTTAAATATTCCATCAAATGTAGGTAAATAACGCGCTTGCTCATAAGGCATAGACTAAGCGGCACCGATTATTTACATGTTAACCTCATATCAATAACGGCTATAAAATGAAACTGGATGCAAAAAAGTTAAAATTAAAAACAAAAAAAAGGAGCCTTGAGGCTAATGCCAGTCAGTTAAGCTGACTGGCATCTTTCTTTTTATGAGGATACTTAGATGGTTTTGGCTTAACCCATCGGGGATATCTTCTATCCTCTCGTCTAGCTGGAAGCTTAAATAAGACCAGTGTATCGAGTAAGTGCTGCCAGTGTATTGGATATTCCCTGGGCTC
>NZ_JACJEX010000016.1:0-49142 GCF_014164245.1 Pseudoalteromonas sp. SG43-8
AGCTGTTTTTTAAAGCACTGGGTATTACACCCGAACGCGTAGCCCGCCAACGCGATGCACGTTTAAAATACTTACGCAAAAAAGGTATTAACAGCGGTTTAACGGCCGATCAGTTGGGCTTTATGAGCATAACCGAAATTAAAGAACGTCAACGCCTGGCACATTACCGCCGTGCATTTGAACGCCTAGCCGAAAAACGCGCTATAACTAAAGTTAAGCGCGCTATTAACCCTAAAACCCCCGAACAACAACGCCATGTTGCACAACAGCGCGTATTAAGCCGCTTAGGTGCTACCGCCAGCTTAATGAGTCTTGAAGTATTTAAAGGCTTAGTAAACCAAGAACTGGCCCAATTACGTGCTATTGCGCAGTACGAACCAAGCGCCCCACCGCACTAACTAGCCCCTTAATAATTAAATACCACCATGCATAAGCGTGGCTTTTTGCGTGCCTTACGTTTAATTTTAGCCCTGCCCTTGGCTGCTTTGATAAGCCAGCCCCACAAAACCTAAACACCTTTTGTTAAATACGTGCCCACCCATGCCAATTTATACCCCCTTAACTAGGTTATACATATAAAGTGCAAGCCTGACTTTGTTACATGTGCCTTACGCTTAGTTTAAAGTGCAAAATTATCTTACCTTTAATAACAGCTAAATAACTTATACGCACAGCTAGCTGTGTATAAGGCAATCCGCCTCGACGGGCTGCGCCCATGGCGGTATTTATAAAGATGGATGAAGCGCCCCAATTCGTAGCTGCGCTACGGGGGCTTAGTGCCCCGCTTTAACATTGCATTGCAAACATGCATTATCAAAGCGTTTAGCACAGTGGCATTTTTTGGTTTATCAGAGGGGCAATCAAAATATGTGCCTTAAATAACATTGTACGCCCACCACCAATGCGGCCAACAAAAACAGGGGTTGGGTTTATCATGCGCAAGCGCATTGAGTGCATAACGCCTAAACCCTCTGCTAAATTAAGCGCTGTGTGCGCCTAAGTCCGACACTTAATAAAGCGTGACAGGTCACAAACTATAAATTATTAAGTTAGTCTAAAAGCCATAGTGCGGTGTTTTATTGGGTGTAGTGTGCGCGGGAACCTTCCCGTTTACGCCCACAAAACGTAAAGCGCCGTTAATTAGCGGCCTGCACTATGCTAATTGCCTTAAGTTAATGCCTTAAGTTAATGCCTTAAGTTAGCCTAAAAGCCATAGTGCGGTGTTTTATTGGTGTAGTGTGCGCGGGAACTTTCCCGTTTACGCCCACCAATTATGAGTAAATCAGCAGGCCGTAAACCATTAGCCAGTTAAACTATGGGGATCGCCTTAAGTTAATGCCTTAAGTTAGTCTAAAAGCCATAGCAAGGTGTTTTGTTGGTGTAGTGTGCGCGGGAACTTCCCCGTTTACGCCCCCAAACGTAAGGAGCCGTTAATTAACCATTTAGACTATGGGAATTACCCTAAGTTAGCCTAAAAGCCATAGTGCGGTGTTTTATTGGGTGTAGTGCGCGCGGGAACCTTCCCGTTTACGCCCACCAATCATTAGTAAGTCAGCAGGCCGCAAACCATTAGCCGGTTAAACTATTGCTTTGTATTAACTAAGTACCTTAAGTTAGTCTAAAAGCCATAGTACGTATTTGCATTGGGTGTAGTGTGAGCGGGAAAGTGTATTAAATACCCTCTTTTAAGTTAAGTCGCTGGCTTAGCTCATGCAATATTAAATATGATTCACCATCCTTTTTAACAATATCACCACTTAAAAACCCAATGGCCGTTAACTTATCGAGTGCTTTTTTAATTGTTCTGTTTTGTTCTTTTACGCTCGATGTTAAACACACTCTATCGCGCAGACGTTTAAAGCTAATAGGAAATGGGTTTTTAGGTAGGGCGCTTAAGTAGGCATATAAACATTGTGCCGTTTCGTTTCGGTTCAGTTTTGATAACACACTAAGCTTAAGTAAAACATGGTGGTCAATGCTGTAAAGCTCCCACAATTTAGGATCGGCTATAAGCTCAATGGTGTCGCTGTCAGCGTCAAAGCTGCCGGTATTAAGCAAACCACCAATGTATGACTTACTTACCTGGGGCTTTGAAAACTCAATAACTTGGCCGCGTATTCTAGCTAGGGCATCATGTATGCGCGTTCTGAGTCTTTCATCTAGTTGCTTAGAAGAAAACCCACACATTTTAGCAAACTCCCCAAAGCCAAACTTAATGGCGCAATTTTGATACCCATAGGTATTAAATGCCCTGATCACGCCGCACCATACTTTAAAATCAGTTTCAAAGTTAAGCGCTGGGCCTTGTATGGCGACCTTTTCAAACCCTTCGGTGCGCGCAAATTCAAGCTTTCTAAATTCCTCGCTTATATCGGTTCTAAACGCAGGGCGTGTAAGCTCCCCTTTATTGTTTTTGGGTAGGTTTCGGCGTATTGGTATAAATACGCCAATTCGGAGCATGGCAAGCGCCTGCACTGTGGATGAACTGTTTACATCTAATTTATTGCTTAGCTTGCTGCCAATCTCAGGAGTAGTTAATTTAATTATCTCAGCCATAGTAGGTACTTTGTTTATAAGTTACTGTTTTTCCCGTTTACACTACACCACGTTGCCCGCTCGCACTACACCTTTTTCCCGCTCACACTACACCGCTCCCCGTTTGCACTACACCTTTTTCCCGTTCACACTACACCGCAAAGCGCTAGACCCACCGCCACTTATAGCCTGCAGCGCTAATAGGATCTCTTAGGATCTCTATTAGGATATATAAAGGTTAGTTTATTGGTTATAAATACACTTAAACTGTGTATAACTTATTAGCGTTAAAATTAAACTTAGTTTAACCAGTAGCAACAATAAGTATTAATAAAATATCTTTTTAATATTTAATAAATATTTATTTTGTGTTTTTAACACGGTTTGTGTTTACACGGTAATAGTTAAAGCATATACTGGCTTTGCGGTTTGGGATTGGCTCAAACCATACAGTAAGGTGTTAAAATGCAAAACTTCAATACAATCACTCAGTCGGTTTACTCAGTTAACAATCAAACTAACCTTGAAGAACATAAAGAGGCTTACAGCCTAACAAGTGACGCATGGGCAGGTTTTAAGCAGTGGAACGAGGCGGGCCGCAAAGTATCTAAAGGCGCAAAAGGCTGTAAAATATTTATGGTATGTGATAAAAAAATTACCACTAAATCAGGTGTTGAAGATACAAAAAAGGTGCTAAAAGCCTTATACGTTTTTAATATTGAACACACCGAAGAAATTAAATAATTAACCACTGGGGGCCACGGCCCCCACGCGAGGCTTTTATGTACTTTTCAGTTAATACACTTACGCAAACAATAACGGCGCACAAATATTTACGCACCGCCGCCAAACATGCACTTGCTGAACTAGGCACACCGCCCCCGTTTCAGCTAGACCCAGTAAAGATATTTAACGAAACAACGGGTAACAATCCTTTTGTTTTACAAAATATATCTGATGCGTTCGAGTCAATCAGCGAAAGCGACGACACCGCCGCCCAAGAACTGGCCGCCAGTTACAAAAAAGCAATTGATGATTTTTATGCTTGAGTCAAACGTAATTACCGCAGAGAACTTAAAAGATCTGCCCCACACATTAGACAGTGCCCTGTTAAATGACACCTCTACCTTTATTGGCCGCGCAAGTGGGCACAGCATGCAAGGTGTTGGGATATTTGATGGCGACTTATTGATCATTGACCGCGCATTAAAGCCAAAGCAAAACGACGTCATAGTCGCGGTGCTAAATGGGTTGTTTGTGTGTAAATTGGCCGATATAAAAAACAATCAGTTATTATCAGCCAACGACGATTACCCACCGGTAAATATATCTGATTACGATAGCTTCACACTCGAAGGGGTGGTTTCACAATCAATAAGGCTGCATAAAAAGCCAGTGAACTTATAAGGAGCAATAAAACAAAATTGACAATCACCCTTTTTCAGCGATATATTAAAAAGGTACTGGCAAAATCCGGTATCGGGATTGAGACCCCGCAATGATAAAGGTGGCATTGTCACCAGCTTTTACGCTGGTTTTTTAATGCCTGTTGTTTAGCACCCCATATATTATGGCAAGCTGGGCGAGGCCGCTTCGGCGGGTCGTTTTACCTTTATCGCGACAGTCTCAACCTCGTTTTAGCTTGCCACCCAAACTGAGACTTTTGTGTGGCTTAAATAAGTATTTAAGAAAAAGGTCAAAAGTATGAATATTCAAACACTACCAACCAATGCAATTACATCAACAGAAACAAAGCTAGTAACTAACACGTTCAAAGTTGCTGAGGCGTTTTCTAAACGACACCGAGACATCATAAAAAAAATAAATTTACTTGAATGCTCAGCTAACTTTTTAACCGCGAACTTTTGCGCGGTTAAATATAATCATCGCGGAAACGTATATGATACTTATGAAATGAGCAAAGATGGCTTTATGTTTTTGGTGATGGGTTTTACTGGTAAAAAAGCCGCGCAAATAAAAGAGGCGTACATTAACGCGTTTAATGCCATGGCCGATAAGTTAAGCGAATTACAATACGGTACATTAACCCACGCCCAACAACGCCAAATACAAACCAAAGTTAGCACACTGGTACACAGCCAACCGCGCGAACTGCACCAAAGTTTATACAACACGCTATACAATAAATTAAAAAGCCACTTTAACGTAAGTAAGTATGAGCAAATACCCGCCCACTTATTTAATCAGGCGTTAGCTATTGTTGATCAGTTTAAGTTAGCAAGCCCGCAATATGACGCGGTAATAATTGATTTACCTAAATCGGGCATAATAAAAGCAACTCAAGTAAGCGCGTTTAATTATAGCGATACCTTATTGCCAACTCCAATGGCCGCATTACTTAACCAGCTTATGCTAGCCGAGGCACAAAACAAGCCGGTACTGGTAAGCAATGTACGCACAGCCGCTAAAGACCTAGACGGCCTATTAGGTTTATTACAGCAATACAATATGATGTTTAAACAAATAACGGCGCTAACCGAACCTACCCGCCATATTTAAGGCAATAAAAAACCCCGCTTAAATGCGGGGTTTTTGTTTAGATTACATTAATTAATATTCATGCCTGGCATAGCGCCCTCGGTAAAGGTGTAATTTGTAACAACATCGTCAGTTAGCAATACATCTAATACTTTTTGAGTGCCGCTTGATTCTATTTTAGCGGTAAATAAATAAGACTGCGCTTTAGCTGTGCCCTCGTTATAAATATACATCCATTTTGTTTGGGTAGCGCTTAATACATATTTTGAATAAGGCTGCCCAAATAAGGCCGTTAATTGCTCGGCTGTTGTTTCGCCTTTGGTAATTTGTTTTATATTTTCAGTGGCAAAGTTATTCCCTACTGTATAACTCGACTTAGCACACCCGCTTAAACCAAGTGCAATAACGGCTACCGTTAATAGTGTTTTAAACATACCTGTTCCTTTTTTGTTTTAAATAAATAGCAAAAATATAATACCCGAATTTTAGGCATTAAAAACCCCGCATAAATGCAGGGATATTTAAATAATATTTAATAAATATGTTTTTAATATTTATTCGGTGTTTTGCTGTGTTTTATCAAGGCTTTCAAGCGCAAGCCCCAGTGCTTTATCTATGGCTTGCCCCTCGTTTTTAACATCACTAAAGCTCGCTTTAATGCGTAGTAGCCCTGCTTTTGTTTCGGGCTTTATATATGTATCAACCCGTTTGTTTTCATTTAGCTGTTTTTTATGATGCGTTTTGCGCGCAAGGGCAACGGCTTTTTTTCTGTCGTTGGGTGTAGTGGTCATTGTGCTTTTTTCGCTATTCAATTTTTAATTATCCTACTTATATTTGCTTATCACGTAAATTAACACGAATCATGTTTACACGGTAATAAATAACAGTAATAATGTTTTTTACACGGTAATTATTTAGGCGCAAGTATGTTACACCAAAATGAAATAGTAGTTGATAATTTTGCAGGGGGCGGCGGGGCAAGTACGGGCCTTGAAATGGCGTTAGGCCGTAGTGTTGATATAGCGATTAACCACGACCCCGCCGCTATTGATATGCACAAGGTTAACCACCCAAGCACAACCCATTATTGCGAATCAGTGTGGGACGTTGATCCGGTGGCCGCATGTGCAGGCCGCCCCGTTGGTTTGGCATGGTTTAGCCCCGACTGTAAGTATTTTAGCAAAGCAAAAGGTGGTAAGCCTGTAAATAAAGAAATACGCGGGCTTGCATGGGTCGCTGTTAGGTGGGCGGCTCTAGTTCCTGTACGTATCTTTATGTTAGAGAATGTTGAAGAATTTAAAGATTGGGGGCCATTAAAAGAGGTTTCACCTAACGTATTTAAACCCGACAAAGAAAAAAAAGGAGAAACATTTGCTGCATTTATAAAATGTCTAACAACAGGCTTAGAAAAGAACCACCCCGCATGGGGTGAAATAAGAGAAAGTTTGGGTAATGATTTTCCTTATCATAAGCTCGAAAAAGGGCTAGGTTACACGCTTGATTACAAAGTTTTAACTGCTTGCGACTTTGGTGCGCCAACAAGTCGAAAACGCTTATTTCTTGTGGCTAGAAATGATGAATTAAATATTAAATGGCCATTACCTACGCATGGGAAAAAAGATTCGGGCTTAAAACCTTACCTTAATGCCGCTGACATTATAGATTGGTCTATACCGGTTAAATCTATTTTTAATCGCCCGAGACCAATAGCCGAGAAAACCTTAATACGTATTGCTAAAGGGATTGAAAAAGAAATAATAAACAACCCCGATCCGTTTGTTGTTCCTCGCGAACATGTAGCCCCTTTTATTACCGAACACGCTAACAGCTCGAATCAACGTAACATGGCATTAAACGAGCCATTACGTACATTGTGCGCGCAAGTTAAAGGCGGTCACTTTGCATTAGTTACCAGTCATATAATAAAGTTTCGCGGTGATAATACCGGCCATAAAACCAACGAGCCTTTACATACTATTTCAGCCGGTGGGAATCACCTTGGCGAAGTGCAAACATTTTTAATTAAATACTTTGGCACATCAAACGCCCAAAGCGCCCTTGAGCCACTGGGAACCATAACTACAAAAGACCGTTACGGTGTGGTGATGATCAGGGGGTCAAAATATCAAATAGTTGATATTGGCATGCGTATGCTTTACCCGCACGAACTGTACGCGGCCATGGGGTTTCCTGCGTCCTACAAAATAGCCTTTAACAGTGAGGGCAAAAAAAACACCAAGCAAAACCAAGTGGCCCGCTGTGGTAACGCAGTGTGTCCACCTGCAGCGGCGGCCCTTGTTACAGCTAACTTAACACGGTCTAAAAAACAGGTTGCCGCATGAATAGAGCCATTTTTAACACTATGGGGCACCACGCGCACATGTACGTAATGTATAAGGGCGCAAAGCACTACGTGATTGCGTCTAATTTAAATGAAGGATTATTTGCACTAATCGACAGTAAAACAGATACCCCGCCGGAGCTTTGGCAGTGGGTGCGCTGCGAAAGTGTTGAGCTAATAAAAACGGGGGTGGTGCTTGGCTTTACTCGTTAACGAATTGCAATTTAATGATTACTTAAGCGCGGTTCGTTTAAAAACACCGGTGCATGATTGCCCATCGATACACCGCCAAGAGCACGATATTGCGTATCAAATTAACCATAATGGCGAGTTTGTCACGATTGGCCGTTACACCCCGCCCAGTGAATATTTAATATTTGATGTGCTTTGTATAAACAAAACGCCAAAACAAACACTACAAAATGGCGGCATGTAGCATGGAGATTAAATTTAATCGCGTTAAAGAGGGCGAGTTTTTACGCTTGCTGCAAACCAAAGTGTTTAACAAGTTAATTGCCCAGCAACAAGCAGGCACTAATAAATACCATGTTATAGGCGTTATTGCAGGGCAAGCCATTGCGTACACCGTGCGTCATGGTCGCACCGATGATTTGCGCACCTGGCGTTTAGATAATATGGCCGCGTTTTTAAATAAGCACGGTGTAACCAAGTTTGAAATACAAATGAGATAGCCATGTATCATAAAATGATTAAGGGCCAATACTGGGTGTTTGGCTCGCGTAAAAAATACGAGCAGGGGTTTATACCCCGTTTTAAATGCAATACCCGCAAAGAGTTAGTGGCGTTTTATAAGTCATGCGGCCTCATTCTTAAGGTTATAAAATGAAAATAAGTGAATTAATAAGGTTGCTAGAAATACAAAAACAGGCGTTTGGTGATATTGAAGTAACCATGCAAGCCACGCTGTTAAGTAATGGCTACAGCGCCACTAATAACCACGCTATGCCTGATGTATTTGAAAGCACGGTTGAAAGCGTGATTAAAAAAGAGGGCGGCAAGTTAGGCGACCGCCTTAAATTAACATGGAAAATGTAAAGGGTAACTTATGTATTTTTTACAGCAAATAAAAAGAGACATTGCGCGCACAAATTCCGGCAGAGCAAGCCCATACAGGGATAAAGAGCTTGTTAACGCTAAAGCCTTGCAGGTGCTAATTGCACAATTTGAAAAATTAGACACGGATTTTAGAGTAAATGAGTTAAGTAAACGCCCCGATAGCGACTATCAATTGCTCGACGCGCTAATACATAAGCTTTGGCATGATAACGGCAAGAACGCAGATCAGATTATGCATGTGTTTTCAAAATCACTGGCTAAGCTGCTAGATGACAAAATAAACACCACCCCGAGTTTTGAGCCTAAGCAACAAAACCATAATTTTAAAATTGAAGCTTTACCAAGAACAATAACAGATAAAGAGTTTCAATACTTAATGGGGAAATTAAGAGAATGATTGTTATATTTAAAAATAAAAATGGTACTTTTACCGTTCGCCCTGCGTTTATCGGTTTTATAAAAAACAATTATGTAAGGCGCACATTATGTACGATTGTTTACCCATTGGTAATATTATTTACCCTTGCCCTTAATTTTCTGCAATCACTTCTTGTGAGCGCTTTTGTAATTATTCGCGGCTTTTATTATCCGTTAGTGCGTTTGCGTCCAATTTGGAAAACAGAAATTTGGCAGCGGCCAAGAACCAAAGCAGATAAAAATAATAGAATGGAATAATTAACCAACCATTAGGCGCGGCCTAATAGTTAAGATTGAGGTTCATATGCATTTCACTGGTGAATTAAGTGATATGAAAACCCGCTACGAGTTGGTTAGCGTTGGCAAAAGCGATGAATGTGGTTGCCCAGAAGAAGAATGGGTAATATTTATGGTTTGTGTAACCATTCACTTAGAGCCAGTAACAGGCGGTCATATATTTTTAGATACCGGCGACTGGCAAGATGAAAAATTAGTAAATTGCCAAAACATAGAGCAGTTAAGAGTTGCTGCAGTTGATTGGGTTAATAACATGCCTATAAATAATAGCCTTTAACCCTTACCCTTTAACCTTCGTTTTACTTCCCCAATGCTTAGGCCGCTTTCGTATAGTCCACGTTCGCGGGCTTGGCATATTAGTTCATCACGCCGATCAAGCCATTTTATTAATGCGGTGGCGCTGCAATTTAATCGCCGTGCTATTTCGCTTTTAAATACGTCTTGGCTTAGCCAAAACAATATTTGGTTTTCGCGCTCATCAAGTTTGCTTTTTATTATGGCCCCTTTTGCCCGCCCCGCTGGTAAGTTGTTTGCTTTGCGGCTATTGGCTGCCGCTTTTGCTTTTAAGCTGCGCTGTTTACTAAAGTCTTGTGCGGCAAAAGCACGCCCAATTTGTATAAAAAATTGCCCTACGTCATTTTTATGGCTTGGGGTGAGCGTATCGCCCGTTAAACAAAAGTGTATTTCGGCCCCTGCATTTATTATGCGGGTGGTTACTTCCATTATGTCGCTGATAGAGTCGCGCCCTAATCGCTCTATGTCGTTTACTAATACCCGATCACCTGGCGTTAATCGCTCTATTAGTTCAATAAGCCCACGCTGTGTTTTATTGGTGCTCGATCCGCTTAAGGTGTATTCGTACCATTTATATATATAAAAGCCGTGCTTGGCGGCATATTGGGTTATGCGGGTGCGTTGGCCGTGGCTGTGCTGTTTGTGCGCGTCGCTTATGCGTATGTATGCGTAATTTTTTGCCACTGGGCCCGCTTAAACTTTAGAGTTGTTTTGTTGTCGCTAGAGTTTACATATTGCGTGTTACTGGGCGTTAATTTAATAAACTCTAGGGTTTACCCTAAAGAGTGATTTTATATCATGCACTTATATTGGCACGAACCCTGCTAATGCTCACTTAACTATTTTAAGGAGCAAAAAAATGACACTTACATTATTACTACTTAGCGGCCTATCTGCAGACGTAACCCCAGCGAACGTAAACACACAACAATTAAAAGGTACTGGCGGTATTATTATTTTAAACCCTAAGCCAAAGCCAAAAATACAAGGCACTGGCGGTATTATTATTTTGAATCCTAAAAAGCCAAAATAAAAAGAATTTAAGCAAAGTTTAAAAAGCCAGCAATACGCTGGTTTTTTTATGTCCAAAATTATACTATTGCATCCTTAATCAAGGAATGAACATGATAAAAACCCTGTCTGGTTTGTATAATGAAATACTCGTTGCCACTGCTACCCATAATGTTTTTTCAGTCCAAGTAATTATTTCACTGTGTTATTTGCTGGCCCTATGCCTATCTATTTTTAGAGCGCTTAACGATAAAGAATTACTAAGTGATTTTTTATCAATTGCGGTGGTGGTGTCTAAGTACATGTTAACTACCCTGCTAATGGAAAAAGTGCTTATATTTTTAGCTGAGTCAAAGCGCGGGGATTTAGCGCAAAACATTTATTTAGCGGTTAGCTTTATGGGTGTGTTAAGTGTGATCATTCTTTACCGGTTACATGTGCGATTTAGCTATAAATACGGCGAGCTGTTTTTTACTGTTGTTAGATTAACATTAGCATTATCAGTAATTAACTTTATTATTTGGTTTAAATTTGTGGTTTTGGATATTCAAGAAGGGTTTGCAGTGCTACATTACCTGTATAGTTTTACAGTGCTTTATATTAGCTGTGTGTTGGGGGTTGTGATGCTTTTTCCTAAAATTTTAAATACTAAGCTTGGTGATGTGTTGAGCTTACGTTTACCAAGAGGTGCTTTATGATAAATATTGTTTATGGCGCGCTTTTAATATTGGTGTGTTTGCTTACGTTAAGTACCTGGCTTATGTCGCGCCGTGCTATTTTTAAAAAGCAATTACGCGATAAGTCTGAACTGGCCATGCGCTTAAGTATTAATGCTAAGCACGAACCCGACTTTAAAAAGTCGATGCAATTAATGAATGAAGCCGAAAAGCTTAAAAATGAGGTTGCATTAATATTGGGTAAGTTCCCAAGTATGCAGCGTTATGATTTTGAGCTTGCAGAAATTACACCGGCTGATGTGCAAGCGCCTGTTGAGGAATTATCAATAGGGCAGTTAATGAATAAATACGATAATGATTTAGGGCATAAAGTAATTTATGCAAAGTTTAACAAAGAGCGCTAGGCGCGCTCTTTGGTGTTTTTGTTCCACTGTATTGTAAGTTCGTGTTCAATATCGGCGGCTTGTTTTTTAGCAAGCTGCTCTAAATCTTCTAAGCTGCTCGCTTTATTTATAAACCCCTGCTCGTTTAGCTCTCTTAAGCTTTTTATTAAACCTTGCTTTATATACAACAAATCATTTGGGTCTAGTTGGCTCATTGGGCTGCCGTACAGTAGGTGATCAAAGCTTATGCTGGTTGCCTGCGCTGTTTGGTCTATTAGTGCATACGGTATTGAGCCACGCTTAATGGTATTGGTACACCATGAGTCACTTAACGCAATTTTGCGCTCAAGGGCCGCTTTATTTTTTACACCATGCGCCCAGCACACACGGTTTATTATGTCGTGTACGGTTTGCTGCTCGGGTGTTAATGCTTTTTTAAACATGGGCCTGCCTCTTATGTTGGCGTTATAGTAACCGATCCTGTAAATAATTACATACCCTGCCTGAATAAAAACTGACAAAATGTAAGTTTTTATTGCAAAGGTTAATTTTTGGGTGTACTTTCCATTGCAAATAATGAAGTTATCAAGGGATATATTATGGAAAATGAAGGTAATAATCAGGTTACGATTAAGGATGATTTAGGGGCGGCTCACTCGCTAGCAATATTACTAGCAAGAGCCAGTGAGGACGATATACACCTTAACAATGTTGCGGTGCAAATCGCCCAGTTAATAAATAAAAGCGTTAATGCGCTTGGCGACCAATAACCGCCGCTTGTAACCATGCGGGCTTACTGGCCAACCATTGTAATAAAAGGTGGCTTGGTAGGGTGTGTAAATCAATTAGACGCATTTTTTGTATTGCTGTATAGTTTGCTTGTGACATTTTAAAGTTTCCTCTTTAGTGTTGCATGTAGCCGGTGGGGGTCGAAGTTCACCGGCTTACTCTTTTTTAAATTCTGCTTTTATCGCTCGTCTTTTTCTAACTTTTCAAATAATGCTTGCACCATGTAAGCTGATAAATTGCCGCTTACTTTACCCGCTGCTTTTAATGCATTAAAACGCTGCTCTGCTTTTACAGGTAAATTATTTATGTGCTTTGGCTTGGTGGCTGGCTTGGTGTTTAGCTCGCTTGTTTGCTCGCTTAATGCTGCACCTTTGCCTACGTTGTTTATTTTGTCGAACTTGCCCATTGTTGTAGCCTTTGTATTTAATTAGTATTAATAAAGTATGGTTTAAATATTTAACAGTGTGTTTATTTCAATTGCCAGCGCTTTAATTTCGCGTGCGGCATCACTGTATTTTGTTTTTGGGTGAGTAAATACGCCCATGCCATCGATGGCCGCTAATGGGTAATCTTTACGCGCGGCTAATGTGGTGTTTAAGCGCGATAGGTGTTCAGAGTTATTTAAAAAGCTTTCTACGTCGTCAAACTTTTTGCGGCGTGGGTGAACGCGGGTAAACAATACACGGCCGTTTATATTTACACCCATTTCGGCGCTTATTTCTTTTAGTGTTTTATCAAAGCTTTTAAGGCCGATCACTTCGGTTATGTCGTCGTTTGCTGGCACAATCACCAAATCACTTAATGCAACCGCTATGCGATTTAATTCAGAGTCAAACCCGCCACAATCAACCAGTATTAATTTACCTTGCTCGCTTTGCTTTAACTGCTCAATAAGTTCGTTTTTGCTCAAGCCGCTTAATACATTAAATTGAGCGCTTGGCTCACGAAAGCTGTTTAAGGTAACTAAGTTACTGTGCGCGTCTTGGTCTATTACGATGTCCGGCTTTAATATTTCGGTTAAATTTAGTGCAGTAGTCGTTTTGCCAACCCCGCCTTTATTATGTGCTAATACAATTATCATTTACCTGCTCCTCTTTGATTACCGTGTAAATATAAGGTGATTCTAAATAATATGCAATAAATATTTTATATATACTCAATAAATATTAAATAAATATTTAATTAGTATTTATTTAAGCTTTAACACGATTTGTGTTTACATGTTATTTGGCCTTTGATACTGTGTGATTACACGGTAATAACGCAAGTAAAAGGGTATTTTATGTCAGGTTCGCAAGAGATAGCCGCTACAGCGGTTGATAATGTAGATAGCCTAGTGGCTGAAATTTTAGAGGGCAATTTTGCCGATAACGAGGTGAGCTTAGGGCGCATACTTGCAGGCAAGCAAGAAATGCAAATTGTGCTTAAAGTGGTGGCCGTTCGCGAAAACTTTATTTTTGACGAATTTGAAGATTTAACCGAGTTTGGGCAAGTAAGTGCAAAACAAGACTGTGATCACGATTGGGAAAACATGGGTGATCACTTTCAATGCACTTACGCCGATTGCCAAGCTATACGCAAAGGGGCTTAAAATGGAATTAATAAACAACAGCCGATTAACAGCCAAAATGGACGTTGTTCGAAATGGTAGCACGATGCTTTTTAGGGAGGAAAAAAGCCGCAACTCTATAAATTTAGGAAATGCCGATGTAGTATTAAAGCACCCCACTAATAAAGCAATGTACGCCAAGCTGATTAAAAATAACTGGTATTGGGTCAATGGGTGCAGTCATTGCGATCCGAGCCAATCGCCGTATATTGTATGCGATGAACACGACAAATGCATAACATGCAAGGAACCCCGTAGCGCACAAACTCAAGCTGTTTGGGGTTGTTTTAATAACACCTGGCGCTGCGCTCCTTGCCAAACAAAACTAGACAATGCAGAAAAGCAAATTGCACTAAAACGCGTAGCTAAAGCCGTTGAGAATAATGGCGGTTATGATCAGTGGGAGTATCGATTGCAAGATAATATAAAATGCCCTCATTGCGCCACTGAATATGAACCCGATGATGTACCCGAAGGTGAACAGAGTTGTGATACCTGCGGCGGCTCTTATAACGTAGAGCCTGAACATTCTATTAGCTATACAACAACGGTTATTGGTGAAAGGCTTTTACCTGATGAATGATAAAACAACCGCCCGATTGCATAGCCAGCTTGTAAAGCTCGGCGATATGATGGGCGACGGCCTGCACAATGAACCCGATGCAAAGTGGATTAACACCGAATACCGCCGAAAAAATCGGGGTTGGGTATGCTGCCACCGCGCAAAAATAACAGTGCTGTTATTAATGAGGCGATGATCAAGCGAGTTGCACAAGTGCCTTGCCCTAATTGTAATGGCATACTTAAACAAACCCGTTCAGGTGCTAAGCGCGCGAAGTGCCAACAATGCAGTAATTTATATAAGTTATTAAAGTGAGGGCGTATGTTTACTAAATTACGTAAGTGGGCGTTTAATATTTGTAGTGAGTGTGAGCAACCGGCCAAAGGTTATGTATTTGGGGTTCGCTATTGCCAAAAACACTTAAACGCTGAATTTCAGCGTGTAATGGAAATTGAGGCAAGGTGGCGCTGCATTGAAGAAGCAGCATTGAATAATGCACATGTTATAAAATGGTGTAGGTATAATCATTGGGGCGCCATGCAGGGAAGTTGCCAATTGAGTCAAATGTATTGGGCCACTCAAGAACGGATAGAGCGAAACGAAAAACCCCGCACTTAGGCGGTGTTTTTTATGCGTAACGATTAAGCCCTTTTTGCAATTCGGCTTTGCATTCAGGGAATATTTTAATATTTCGCTTAATGTCTGCTTTACTCATCCACAGCCAATAGCTTTCGCCCTCATCATCTACAATGTCAAAACGTGCGGCATCTTTACCGCGCGCATTACGTACTAAATTAAACTCACTAAATGTTATTTGGGCGGTTAATTTATTTTTTCGGTATAACACCCATAAATCTTCACATTCTTTGTTAAACACTTCGACGGCTTTGGGTGTTGTTAATTTGGCGCTGAGTATTTCGCGGTGGGTTTCTGTTACGGCTACATCGTTTAATATTGCCATGCCGCTTACACGTTCATAGCCTTTGGCTTTCATTTTAGCGTCAATGGTTGGGTTCATGGTTTTGCCACCTTAAATGCGTCGATATAAAACCAGCGCCCGCCAAAGTGGTGAGTAAATAGTTTATCGCCTTTCACCTCTTTTACACTTATTACGCCAAGGCTCTTGTGCGTGGCAAAGGCTTTATCGTCAATATAAAAGATACGGTCGCCAGCCATCTTTTTATAATATGGGGATAAATAGCTACTGCGGTAGCGATATGCACCACTTGTATGATTTGCGCCCTGCGTGGTTGTTGCTACGGCGGTGGCACTTTTACCCACCGCCGCCGGTAAAAAAAAAGCGCTTATTGCTAATGTTAATAATATGAAACGTTTCATTTTATTATCCTCAATCGTTTGTTTTAGGGCTTTTGCGTTCAATAAATACATTTCCCAGCTCGCTGTTAAATTCAATATCGTGTTGTTGGCTATGCGCCAGCGCGATAAGTGTGCGGGCTAATACGCCCGCCACTTTTTCTAAACCATGCGCTTTAATGTCGGCCGCTATGGCGTCAGGTAATTGCATGTTTATCCTTAAATGAAATTTCAGTGACTTTAAAGCGACCTCTGGCGGGCGCGTCTCTTAAGTAAAAGCGCTGGCAAGGTTCGCCGCAGTCATCAAGGCCCACGCCCCAAAATGCGTAGGTGTGTTTTATTTCGGTTGCAATAACATCTTCACACTCAAAATCTAGGGTTTTTTGTGCATCCTCAATGCTTACATGGCCGCGTATATATTCGTGCGTTTTATCATCCCAATAAATAAGAATGTACTCGCCGTTTTTTGTTGTTTGGGTTGGCATATTTATTCCCACCCCGTTAAATATCGCTCGCCTTGACCGTCGCTGTTTTCTATCAGTGTTTTTAGTGTGTGGATAAACTCCCCTTCTTCGTTACAAAAACCCATATCTAAGTCGTTTGATAAGTCTTTAACTTCTTCAAATTCTTCTATGTCCACCCCTGTAGAGTTACTTAATACATGTTTTGCGCGCTGTTCGTTGTAAGCTAAAACAATATCGTTCTCACCTACTTGGTAGGGTTTTAATATTTTATCGCTTGGGGTTATATCCAAGCCTTTATGTTTAACGCCAATAGTCGTGCTTATTCCACGCTCTGAGCACCAAAAAACTGCCGCTTTTTCTGTTGAAAAGTAACGAATTAGAAAGGTATTAACTTCCCACGCTTGATCTTTACTTGATACGTCAGCTTTTATATCTTCAAAAACTACGTTTTTTAATTCTTTTCTTTTGGTATCTGAAATTAAAAATATCATGGGGGTTTATCCTTATTCAGCCGGTTGCAGTTGGGCGTTGAAATTAACGGGGATCATGTTGGCGTCGGTAATAATGCCGTTTTGCACTTCGTTTACCTGGCGTAACCAGATTTGTGCAAAGTCGAGGGTGTCTTTACTTGGGCGCAAGCCGCCTTTGGGGGCTGCGCATAGTTGTGCACCGTTTTTTGGGTCATGGCTAATTAGGCCACCGCGCCCGCTTTGGTGTAGGTATAACAGTGATCTGCTTTCAAACTGTGTGCCGTCCTCGCGCTGCATTTTTGTTTTTTGCGGCCATATAATTAAGTGATGCTCGCCGTTGTGGTATAGGCCTGCACCGGTGTTATGCTCAAGCTTGTGTTGAAGTTCGGCCACTTTGTTTACGGCGATATTTCGCTGGTCTCTTAATACTTTAACCTCGGCTTTAAGCTCTTTTTTTTCAATCTCTAGCTTTTTATTGCGCCCCTGCGCTTTTTCGTTTGCCTCGCTTTGGCGTTTAATTTGCTCTTTTAATTTTTTAGGGTTGAGCTGGTTTAGCTCGCGCACTTTTTCGTGTGCGGTTTTTAGCTGGCTTTGTAAGCTGGCAATGGTGTTATTAAGCGCGGTTGTTTGGCTTGCTATTTTTACGCCGTTTTCTACGGCTTTAGCGGCGCGGTTTAAGTCGATTGCGTCTTGCTTTGCTTGATCTTGCAGCTCGGCGTTAAAACGCTTTTCGGCTTCAAGCTTTGATTTTAGTATGGCTATTTCGTCGCTTGTGTTTTGTCGATAAAGCGCGTGTATTGTTGCCTGTTGTTCTTGCTGTATTTGTTCGGCGTTGTATTGCTGTACAAATTTTGTGAGCGTGTCGCTTGAATGTGCCTCGCACTCGCTGTTATCCACTAGGTGCAGTTGGCTTAGGGCGTCACGTTCTTGGCTGTTTACTTGTGTTTTTTGCATGGTTACTTACTCTTTTTTGCTATTGCTTTTTGACCTAGGGCCATTAGTACGTTTTTAGGTATTGTGCTGTATTGGCATGGTTGGCCAATTAGGTGCGGGTTAAATTCTATTATGCACATGGGTTTATTTAGCTCTGCGGGTTCTTCTTTGCCGTTCAGCGAGTTAATAAAGCGAATGCCGCCACTACGCCATTTAAGCTTTGGTTGGCCTTTTTTGGGGCCGCGTAAGTACACGCCTTGATTTTCGTAATACCCTACTATGTCTATTATTTTGCTGGCGCTATTGGCGGGCCACCACTGGGTGCGGTTGTCGCGCGGTACTAATAGGGTGGTTAATATGCCTTTATGTTGTTGCTCTATAACTTTATTTACCCACGGTAAAATATTGCTGTATGGCGGGTTTAGCCATACTGCAGGGGTTGCGCTGTTTGCATCTAAATAAAGCCCTATATCGGCCGACCAATCTTTTTTAAGGGCGTTGTTACGCGGGGTGTAATAACGTTCAACTAGTGCTGATTTTTTTAGCGCTGCAGCGTCTAATACATAATGGTATTGGCTGTTTAGTGCCTCAAATAACCAATGCGGGGTTTGTGTGGTGTCGCGCCCCGCTTTGTTACTTTTGCTTTGGTGGTTGTTATTTGATGCCATGTTATGCGGCCTCTTGACGGCGAGTGAGGCGCATTTGTGTACGCGCTATGCGTACAGGGCGTATTTTGTTTATGTCGCTGGCGGTGCTTGCGCCAAATATGGCTATACATAAACACAGTGTGCGCGCGCCTAATAAACCTAATTCCCATGCGCGGTGCATAAGGTGTGCAAGTGTTTTTGCACCTAAACGGGCCTGCATGTTGCGCAGCTCTATATTTAATTCGGTTTGGTTTAGGCTGTTACTTGCGCCAATTTCGTAATTGGTTTTACCTTCTGCGAGTTGGTTTAATAAGCCTTTTTGGTAGTTGTTAAGCATGGCTGTTTATCCTTAAGGTGTGAATATCGGCCAAGGCGTTTACCGCGCTGCCTAAGTCGGTTTTTAAATCTTCTGCGTCCATGCTAATTGCATTGGCTAAATCAATTATGTCGTCTATTGCGCGCGGGTTGCTGGCTACGGCTTCGGCAAGTGCAATTATTGCTTGTGCGTTGTTTTTCATTGAAAGACTGCGCGCAGCTTGACGGTTTAGTTTTCGCTCTACTGTATTTTGTACGGTTGTTAAAGTCGTCATGATGATCCTTATATGTGTTAAATAACATTATTTAACATGTTTTATGTTAATTGCAGGCGCAAAAAAGCCTTGTGGGCTTAATTGCTGGCTGCGCGCCAGTGGCCTATGTATTTACCAATGATGGTGAGGTTTTTTAACTCGTCCTCGGTGAGTGTTTGATCGTCGTAGGTTTGTTTGTTATGCACAAACAAGGTGTAACTGCCGTTTAGTTCTTTACGTAAACCGCGCATTACTGTGCTGCCATCTTGATTTATTGCATAAATAGCGGGCTTGCTAATAACGCCTACTTTTTTACTTATTACTATTTGTTCGCCTTGCGTAAATGCATTTGACATTGCGCTGTCTGTTACGGTTATTTCGTCCAGGTCTTGAAAGGTTAATTTTTGCTTTGCTAACTCGCTTTTATTGATTGCTATTACGCTGTCTTTATTGATTGGGCGGTATGCATAGCCGCCCTCAATTTCGTCGGTAAAGCCGTATAAATACTCTAGTGAGCAGTTGTAGGCTTTGGCGCAAAGTTTAAGAAACTCAGGCGGTACGTTTTTGTTTATTTCGTTTTCGTAATTAGATACGCGCGATTGTCCAACCCCGATTTTTTCGGCGGCCTCACGTTGCGATAAGCCTGCATTTATACGGGCTTTGCGCATCCTTTCTGATTTTTTATCAGTGCTTTGTACTGTGTTTGTGGTGGTTAATTCTGTCATAACGAATCCCAATTAAGCTTGCTTATTGAAAAGTTAACACACTTTGTGTCATTCGTCACGGTTTGAGCATTAAATAAACATGCTTTGTGTTTCATTTTTAACACACTTTGTGTTATTTTATTTATATACTATAAAAGGTGTTCAAATGACGTTTTCAAAATGGGTAGATAGTACGTTTGGTGAAAATGGCGGTGGTAAGGCAGCCCGCTTTTTGGGTATTGGGTATCGCACATTTAGAAGTTATTACGCGTGTGAGCGGTTCCCTCATCCTAAAAACTGCCAAATTATTGTACTTAAAAGCGGTAACAAAATAGACGTGCAAAAGTGGCAGCAGGATTACACCAACAACCAAAATAAAAAGAAGGTGAGCGCATGATTATTGTTTTGTATGCCAACACAGGCGAGTCGCTTAAAAAGGCGTTTAGCTATATAGAGCACCAACATGCAGGGCTATCGGATCACGTTAATTTGTCGCGTATTGGTGATATTGAATTGCGCATTGCGCAGTTAAACCAAATACCTGATCGCAAAACAGAGCGCCGCGTTACGGTGGTTTCAAACCCACAAACAGGCCGTGAGCTTGCTTTGTTACGTGGGATGGGGGCGGTTGTTTGCCACCAATACGGGGCACTTTCACCGCTTTATACGACTGAAATAAAAATAAGCCCGCTGCATGATTTGCATTATGTGCCGCATTTAACGTTTAGCGGTTTACCTGGCCATGTGTTTACCGTTGATGAACTGTTAAGCGAATGCAAGGTGAAACACCGCAAGTTTAGGCAGCGAGCTAAGTAATTATGAGTAGCTTACGACATTCACACAATAAGGCCCGCTTAGAGCGCTATTTTGAACAGTGGGCGCGCTGGGTTCATACGGGGCAAGTGACTACCGCAAAATCAATTTTACAAATGATTATGGACGGTGACAGCTTTGATCGTTCAGGCGGGGGTTGCTCCCCAATTGTGGAATGCGTAGAGCTTAATATTGAATCGGCTTTAATGCGATTTATGGTAACGAATAAACAGGCCGTTACTGTGTGCCGTGTTGAGTATGGGGCGTTGTTTTTGCCTAATTTGCCAATTGATGCAAACAGAGAAACCCGCGCATTACGCATGGGTATGAGCTTAAGAACCTACAACCGTCGCTTGCAAGATGCACGCGTATGCGTTGAAAGTTCTTTAATTAAAACAGGTGATTTATGAGTTTTACAATTCCAATTTGGGTTTTAGTCGTTTTAGGTATTCCGGTCGTTTTATTCGCTGCCTTTTGTATGTTTTTAGGGTTTCAGCTTTTACGTAATTTTAAATGGAAATAGGTGATTTATGAGCGATAACTTTTTAGAGCCTATGGGGCAATCAAAAACACATTATGAAGGGTGGCGAAAGCGCGCAGCTAAAGAAAAAAGAATAGAGGCTAAGCCCGCGCTGGTACGCCGTCGCAGAGTGCAAGAAAGCTTGTTCGCGGCGCGAGATATTAAACAGCAGTACGAACTTTAGTTATGCACAGTTTTTGTGCAAAAGGTGTGTGTAAGCCATGGCTACATTAAGAGCAAATTTAACGGATAATTTAATAAAAACCCATGCAAGCGTTGAGGTTAACCGCTTTCGTGATCCTCGTTATCCGTTAATTTTAAAAATGCATGCATCGCTGCAGGTGGGTAGCTGGTACATCGTCGATTTTAAAGCCGATAAATGGCATAAGTTTGGCGCATGGCCGGTGTTTAATTGCCAAAAGGCGCTTGCGTTGGTGCCTGACTTACTTGTTAAGCATGCGTTAGATAAGCCGCTTTTAGTTAGTCGTTTTGAAACGTTAGGGCAGTTACTTACGTGGTATTTAGAGCGCGAATTAAGTAATAAAAGTATTAGTAAAAAACGCCGTATTAATATTGAGTCGTCAGTTAGTAAACACTTGATCCCGCTTGTGGGCCACTGCGATTTAATGAGCTTTAATAACTTTGTGTGCGAAAACGAGTTGATTTGGCCATTACAAAACGCGTACCAGTTAAGCACGGTTCGTCAGCACTTCCAGTTATTAAAACGTTCACTAAGCCAAGCACAAAAAAGTCAGTTAATAGAATTTAACCCTTTAAGTGATACGACATTTAAAACGTTTATTCCTACAAAAATCGAACCTAAAAAATCAAAGTTATCTATTAAAAATGAGCCTGAATTAGCGTGTGATTTATTAAGCCCTACGAGTGCGCCTTATATGTTGTGCTGGTTTATGTTGCTACACGCTACCCGTATTGGTGAAACCCGCCAGTTACGTTGGGATCACATAGATACACTTAATAAGCGAATGACGTTACCAGCGGATATAACAAAAACAAAAGAGCATGTAATTGAATTAAGTGATTACGCTTTTGGGCATTTAATTACCTGGCATAAGCAGCAAGCCAAACACTCACGCAGTGCTTATATTTTCCCAGCAAAAACACGCGGCCCTATTAATGAAAATGAGGCCAATAAATACGTGCAACAAGTAAGTAATGGTAAATATACGGCCCATGATTTACGTAAGTTTTGCCGTGGCCGCTGGCTTGATTTGGGCATTGATTCGCTCATTGCTGAACTGCTTTTAAATCATGCATTAACAGAGTTACAGCAAACATATATGCAAACAACCGGTGCTATTAAAAAACGTGAGTCTTTAACGTTGTGGGCTCAGCATTTGGTTGATGTGAAAACAGCAGTTGAAGCCGAGACAGTGGCGAGACCCTACGATTTTAACGCGCCCGCTTAATCTGAGTTGTACAAAGGATTGTGGCGCTATTTTGGTGTTTTACAGTAAGGAAGATGAAATGCGATTAAATAAGTTGAATTTAGCTATTAAATTAGCGTTAGGAATTAAGCACCCTTGTCAGTTAACACCTTTAGATTTTGCGGTTATTGACAGGGTAGAAAAGGGCATTCAAATATTTTTAGATGAATATGGTACTCACTATGAAAGTGAATCTGTGTTTGACCGACTTGATGAAATTTTAAATGCACGCAGCCAAAAGCTAGTTAGCTCAATGGGTGTGCCGCGTAAATTATTCGGAGAATGTAATGCCTGATATAAAAACCCTGCCAACTTTACGCCAAAAAGTAACTGGAGAATTTTACGTAACTATTTGTGCGTTTGATGTTATGCACAATCTTGCCCAATCTGAGTTTGAAAAAGCGGTAGCGCTTTGCATTGAGTTTTCGGGGTCGATTTATAGTATTACCCCTAGCGTTAACTATTACTTAGATAGAGCTGTATTTTTTGCGCAACTTAGCCAGCAAACAAACAATCTTGTGCATATTACTAAAGCTTATAAACGCGCCAATTTAGTGTGCAAGGTGATTAGGTGTTTTTTAAAAGGCAAACCTTTTAACCAGGTGCCTAGTGCACGACTTAGGACCGCCATAAAAAAAGGACTTTACGCATGATTATTTTACAGCTTACGACTACTGAATTTTTAGGCGCTTTAACGTTTGTTTCGGTATTGATGTTTGCGGCGGTGCTACTGGCCTATGCCATGGGCGCGGGTTCTGTAAATGTTGATTTAGAGGTTAAGCGCCGTGTTAAGTCGCCTAATGTAGAAATTACAGGTTATCAGCCTTTTAATTTGCCGCGCGTAAAAAGCGAAATTCCTATGCCTAAATGCAACCCACCAAAGAGGCTTTAATAATGAGCACTGAAATAGCAGCAGAGAAGTTATTGAACGCGGGTAAGTTTTATACGGCTATTGAAATAGCCCGCATTTTTGGTCAATCAACACAGCACGGTAAACGCTATATGAATAACTTAATTAATAACCCGCGCTTTGTTGTTGAGCAAATATTAACGCCCGAACATCAAATAAAGGTACTTAGCATTGATGGCCGTAAGCAGTCGATAGATAAATTACAAAATAGTGCGCTGATGTTTTCACGCCCTAATTTGCTTAGTCATGAGTAGCAGCCCAAAGCGCCGCGCGCATGTGTGGCATTCAATGAATAGTAAAAAAGAGGTAGTTATGAAAAGTAATAATGAAAATGAAGCGCCAGCAGTTATGGCGGTATTGTGCGCGTGGGGCTTTTTTATAGCGTTTGCGTTGGTTGTTACTGGGCTGGCCTATGCTCTTGAGGGTGTTCTTATCGCGCTGGGGGTGATAAGTGACTGCTAAAAAAGTAAATACGCTAATGGGTGAAAAAAATTACATTCAAATAGCAATCGATTATGCAGCTGATCAAGAAAATCTTTGTACTGCAATGAAATCACAAGCCACTCGATTTTTGGCAAATATGGCGGCAGTTCACAGCGCTGAGTTTTCTTTTAAGTTAAACGAAGAACAAGCAATTAAGTGCTGTGCTTATATTGAAACCCATAAACACACTATGGGCCAATTGGCGTTGAAGAAAGAAAATATAAAATTAGAGCCGTGGCAGATTTTCTTTTTTGTAAATGTGTTTGGTTGGGTTTGCAAAAGCAACGGTGATTTGAGGTATAAAAAGGTGGCTCTTTCAGCAGGGCGTAAAAACGGCCTTACGATAATGTCACACTTAATGGCCTCAACAGCCCTGCACTTTGGTATTTATGAAAGGGCGTTTACTACTGCAAAAGGCAGCCGTTTTGCGTTCGATTGTTTAGTGAGAAGGTCTGAAAAAATTAAACTTAATGACTCACTTAAAATGCTAGGACAGCCAGCCACAAAGTTAAAAGTTACTGCGCTTGAGCTTATAGACGAAACCCGCGATGCTGTTTTTAATTCCACATTAAATGCGCAAGGTATCTTTTGCAGGGATAGCAATCAGGCTGAGCTGTCAATAAAGCGTGCATTAAAAAATGGTTATTTTCCAGAAAATGAATTTGTGTGCCTTTATAATCTTGATTCTTTTGATGATTTAAATAAACCTGAAACATGGGTTAAAGCAAACCCAAATATAAAAGTTAGTGTAGCTGAGTCATATTTATTACACCAATCAGAGCAGGTAGAGGCTAGCCGTAGAAGGCATTTTATTCTCAGCAATATGAATGTAAAAAACTGCCCCGAACTAGATTTGGTAGAGAAAAAGCGCGCTGACGCTGCAGAACGCAAACGCAAAAGCCGTGAGCGCTTGGCTAAGTTTGGTGTTAAGCGTGTTGAAGTGGGTTTATCTGAATCTGAGCGTGAAACATTGGCCATGTTATGCCAAGTGCGGGCGGGTGAGGGTAAAGAGCCGTACAGTGTAGATGAATATATAAGTACATTAATACGCCGTGATAAAGAGCGATTAGATGAACAGCTTAAATTTGCACAGTGTAATAAATGCAAACTCCCTTTACCTGGCGGTTGCAATGGGAATAATGCTGGCAGTCCTGAATGCTATAAGTTTGCGTTAGTTAACCGGCTTAGCTTGTGACGGGTCACACATTGCGCTTATGTGTTGTTTTTGGCTTGTTTTATTGCTGTAAATAACATATTTTGTGTTTATTTTAATTTTTATCTATTTTTGTGTTTACTTGTTTGGCATAAGAATGTATTGTTTTTGTCACGGTGGCAAAGTTGTAAATAAGCAACCGATTTAAAACTGAATCCCAAAATTGTATTTACTTGCGCAAGCCCAACTTTTATTAGTTGGGCTTTTTTTATGCCCTTAATTTAAGTGCCCCATGATGAATTTAATCAACCAATTAAAACGCCATGTGGCTTTTACCGCATTGGTGTGCAAAACAAATAGTAACGAGCGCTTAATAGGTTACGGCCACGATATAAATAAAAAGCCTTTGCCTGATTATTTGCAGCGCAACTTTGATTATCAGCCAATGACAGAGGACGAGGCATTAAATTTATTGGCGTCGGATATTTTAGATATTTACGACCCGTTAATTGCTTACGTTGATTTTACCCAATGGCCGATGCAGCGCCAACGTGCTTTATTAGCGTTGCTTTATATGATTGGGTTTTGGGACTTTGGCCGCGATAGAGTTTTGGTTCATGCGCTTAATTACGGTGATTTTAAACTTGCTGCAGAGTGTGTAGAGACAATAAGCAAAAAAGGCATTTATGCTGAAATTGCAGAGCAGTTAGAAAATGGCGGTGATGAATGAGCGCATTTTATACGTTTTTAAGCGGTGCGGGTTATAACTTATTTTTAGCTATTATGGCTTACGTTTTATTACGTGTTGCACTGCGTTACTTTAACCGCCGCGCGGGTTATACGCTCGACGAACTTGTGAGAGATTGCAAAAATGGTAAAGATTATCGGTCGCTTGCTATTTTGTATGGTTTGCAGCTTATTGGTGCTGCCTTGTTATTCGGCCTCGTTATCTCTTAGTTGTGGTTATGATGCGGATATTGAAAGCGCAGTAAAGCGTTTTAGTGCGGGCCGTGATCCTGATTTATTAAAAGCCCAGCTTTGGCAAGAGTCACGGTTTAAAACTGATGCTGTTAGCCCCGTTGGTGCAAGTGGTATTGCGCAGTTTATGCCTGCTACTTGGGAAGAACAAACCGCCAAGCTTGGTTTGGTCGGTTCGCCGTTTGATCCTGAGTTATCTATTTTAGTTGCTGCACGATATATGCAACAGCAATACGCGTTTTGGTCGAGCCCTCGCCCTGAGTATGACCGCGAAAATTTAGCGTTGTGTAATTACAACGCAGGCGCGGGCAATTGCCTTAAAGCGCAAAAGCTTAGCGGTGGCGAAGTACTTTACCCCCATATTATCCAATACTTACCCGATGTGACAGGTCACTATTCAAGAGAGACCATTGAATATGTGCAGCACATTAGACGTTATCAATTACAAATTAAAGCGCGTTTACCGTGCAAAAGAGGTTTTTAAATGGCTAAGCAATCTTATCCACAAATTAATGTATCGGCTGTGAAAACGTCTTTAGCTCAATTGTTTTTAGATAATGGTTTAACGGTTCCTGCCGGTGATGTGACTTTTGAGCTGCAAAACGCAAACACGCAGGGCTTAATTTATGTGAGCTTTGGCGATCAGTCGGGTTTAAGTGATTTTCAAGGCAATCCAATACCGGCGTATTGGAAAACCGACGAAGTTGAAAGCTTTGAAAATGTGTTTATTCAGTCGGGCGCGGGTTTAAGCGATTCGGCTATTACTGTGACGGTCACGGTGTAGTTATGGGTATTTCATCGCCGCTATTAAAGCAAGCGGGCTTTGCTAAAAGCAAGATATTTACTGCCATTGCTTGGGTGGCAGTGCCTGACGGTTTAAGTCAATACTGGCAGCTAACATCGCCCATTGCCGTTAAGGCGGGCGCTGAAATTGAAATTAGCTTTATTGGTGGCACCCCATCTAATGCGTACGGTAAATTTATAGAGTCGGCAAGCAATCGTTCAGGTATAGACGCCGGTTCGACAAGTTCATTTTTTAGGGTTCGATTTGGAACGGCCACACTAAACGATGAGCCAGGAGATATAAATCAAGATCCCATCCCAACAAGTGGTGAAAATAAACTAATTCTAACCCCCTCAGAAGATACTACATTTGAAACAATAGGAAGCCGTGGCAGTGGTGAGCTTATGAATTTACCGCTTTATATGCTGAGAGTTAGGGATCTTAATGGTGTTTTAACTAATGAGATACCACTTACTAATAAGTCTCAAGGTGAAACCCAGTCGCCCACAGTAGGCGATGTATCGGCGGTAATGGCTAATTTTACGGCGGCCGTATGGAAGGATAAAAGCAATTTATGAGTTTATTTCAATTATACGCATTTGTAACCGCCGCCGGTTGGGATAAGTCATTGCATAAACGCTGGCCTGACGCCTTGTTAGTTGGTGATTATCGGTTGCTAGTTTTTACTAATGAAGATTTACCAAAACTTAAAGGTGAATACAGTAATGCGGTATTTAAAGAGTTTACCTTGCAAAAAACGGTTGATGCTATGAGTGCAGGGGAAATTGGCCCGTTTATATGCGACCTAAATAAAGCTAAAGCTATTTATAATCACTTTATCCCGCCAGCTGACGAGGATTAATATGTTATCACTAAATAAAACAGCGTTACTTGCAGCGGTAGCCTTAGCCATAACGGTTGGCGGTTATGTTGTAGTTAATAAATATAACAACGCTATTGAGTTAAGCACCAAGTTAGCAGCCGAGAACAAGCGCTTAAATACGAGCATAGAAAAGCTGGGCGGTGAATTACAAAGCAGTGAAGCGGATAAACTAAAGCTAATTGCTAACAATAAGCTCCAAGAGCAAATGTTTAACGAACACCTGGCAACGCTTAACACTGTGAACGAACAACAAACCGTTGTGCAAACTGAGCTAAAAGAGGTGTTCATTTATGAACAGGTTAATAAAGATTGGGGCAATACTATGTTGCCTGATGATGTTAGTCGGGTGCTACTCGACGCCACCCGATCCCAAAGTAATAACAATAACAAAGCAAGTGCCGGTGTTACCTCCGGCATACCTCCTTAATGATTGCAGTGTTAAGCAATCAGATATAACAACCAATCGTGAGCTATTAACGTTTGCTGTTAAATCCCATAATCAAAACGTGTTGTGCAGTATTGATAAGGCAGCACTTAGAAAGTGGCGGGCAAAGCATGAGTAGTAACAATGTAGAACGCAGATCGTTAGCATTTGAAAAGGCATGCATGGTTGCATTAACAGCCGTTATTGTTGGCGTGCTTAGCTGGGTTGGTCTAACTGTAAACCAAAACCAATTGCAGTATGCCCGCATTGAAGAACGTTTAGCTAGTCAGTCGGTAATATTAAAGGACTTACAGAATAAGTTTACTGACTCTGCAGTGTGGCGCTCACGTATTGAAACAGATATGGCGCTATTTAATCAGCGGCTAAGGTCTATCGAAACACAGAACAAGAAGTAAAACACCCCATTGGCTGTAGTGATGCAAGCCAATGGGCTGCTTAATATATATTTAATAGATATTGTTTTAATACTTATTAAATATATAACGGGGTTATCTATGGCACATGCAACACCTAAGCGCTGCCGCCAAGGCGGCTGCGGTAAGACTACAACAGAACGCCACGGCTACTGTGAAACACACCAAGACCAAGCGAGCTGGGGCAGCTTTCAGCAGCAACAAAGCCGCAAAGGTAAGCGCGTTTACACAACTAAAGCATGGAAACAAACCCGCGAACACGTAAAGAATTTAGCTAAATGTTTATGTATTAACTGCTTAACAAAACCAAACCCAGTTGTTAAATCAGGTTCGATATGTGAGCACATAATACCGGTTGCTAAAGGCGGTACTGAACAGTTAGAAAATTTATCTTTCTTCTGTGATTCGTGCGCAAAAACTAAAACAGGTTGGGAAAGAACCCGAACTGTTAATGAGATACTAAAAAGATACGCGCACACCGCAATAAAACTGAATCTATAGGGGTGGGGGGGGGTCTTTTTTGTTCAAAGAAAGCCCATTCTACAGTACCGCCATCTAGTCAAATTTTTATACGCAAATAATAAGAATTGAAATTTGATCAATCCGTGATCTTTATTCGATCATCAAGTTAACATTTGTTGCAGGTTCAAAATGGCCCAAACTCGCGCGCCTGGCGCTGGAAAAATTGCTAACGGTTTAACGGTTGGCGATACGTCAATTAAAAAAAAGCCAAACTGCCCCAAGGCGCTGCTTTCTGATCAGCATGCAGTTGATGCGTGGCACTCAAATTTAGGAATTATGTTTGAGCGAAAATCGTTTGCGGCCGAAGATATTCCACACTTAATTAATTACTGTAATGCGATAAGTAAAATTATAAAGCTTGAAGCGCAATTAACTAACATTGCTGATTTTACTGATGTATCGAGTTCGGGCAGCCTTAAGTTACACCCACACGTAACCGCGCATAATAT
Organism: Pseudoalteromonas sp. SG43-8; assembly: GCF_014164245.1. Taxonomy (NCBI): domain Bacteria; kingdom Pseudomonadati; phylum Pseudomonadota; class Gammaproteobacteria; order Alteromonadales; family Pseudoalteromonadaceae; genus Pseudoalteromonas; species Pseudoalteromonas sp. SG43-8. The sequence goes on from NZ_JACJEX010000016.1 coordinate 29,394, forward strand.
GATCGTCAATCAATCAGTAAAGCTAGCTAATCAACTTGGCTTATCACCCATGGCCCGCGCCAGAATGTTGAGCGGCGGCAAAGGTGATAAGGACGACGAGGACGACGATTTTAACGAGTTTTAAACAATGGCCACTTACCCCAACGTAAACGCGGCGAACAAATATGCCCGTGATGTTGTGGCGGGTAAAATCCCTAATTGCCGTCAAGTAATACAAGCCTGCCAACGTCACTTAGATGAGCTGGCAAAAGAAAAAGACCCCGCATTTAAATACAGATTTGACAAAGCCAAAGCCGAGCGAATTTGTACGTTTATACAAAAAATGCCGCACACAAAAGGCGAATGGGCCCGCCGTAAATTACGCATAACATTAGAACCATGGCAGTTGTTTTTTTTCGCCGCCTCGTTTGGTTGGGTAGTAAAAAAAACAGGCAAGCGCCGTTTTCGCGAAGTGATGCTAAAAGTACCTCGTAAAAATGGTAAATCAATTATTGCCGCAGGTGTGGGCGTATTTGGTTTATGTGCTGATGATGAATACGGCAGCGAGGTTTATTGCGGTGCAACAAATGAAAAGCAAGCATGGGAAGTATTTAAACCCGCGCTGCTAATGGTCAACAAACTGCCAAAGCTACGCAAGCGCTTTGGCTTACAAGTACACGCTAAAAAATTAACGCGCAGCGATGGTTCAGTATTTGAACCTGTGATCGGTCAACCTGGCGATGGTAGTTCGCCGCATATTGCAATCGTTGACGAATACCACGAACAACCAACAAGCGAGCAATACGATACGTTTGATACGGGCATGGGCTCGCGTGATCAGCCAATGATTTTAACAATCACAACAGCGGGAACCAACCTAGACAGCCCTTGTTATGATTTAGAACTGCGCTGCCAAGCCATGTTAAATGGCACTCAAGACGATCACCTTTTTGCACTGCTTTACGGTATCGACGAGGGCGACGACTGGACAAACCCAGCCATACTTTTAAAAGCAAACCCAAATTACGGCATAAGTGTAAAAGCAGATTTTTTACTGGCCCAGCAGCAAAAGGCAATTAACAGCCCGCGCTTTACCAACATATTTAAAACCAAACATTTAAACATGTGGGCGAGTGCTAAAAGTGCATTTTTCAATATGGAAAAATACAAAGCTTGCGAAGATACCAGTTTAAAAATAGAGGACTTTAAAGGCACCGATTGTGTGCAAGCACTCGACTTAGCCCGCAAGCTCGATATGAACTCAAAGGCCCGCATATTTTGGAAAGACATTGGCGGCAAAACGCATTGGTATTGTGTAGCCCCTAAGTTTTGGGTGCCCTACGAGCAAGTATACAACAACGAAAACAAACAGCTTGAACAGCAATACCAGCGTTACTTAAATCAAGGGTTACTCAGCGTAACCGACGGGGCCGAAATCGACTACCGCGACATATTAGCCGACGTAGTAGAGAGTCACTTAGAAACGCCCAGCACCGCAATACCAATCGATCCACACGGTGCAACTAACTTAGCGCACAACCTAATGGACGAAGGTTTAAACGTTGTGACCGTCACGCAAAATTACACAAACCTTTCAGACCCAATGAAAGAGCTAGAGGCCGCCATTAATTCAGGGCGTTTTCATCACGATGGCAACGCATTAATGGCGTGGCAAATATCAAACGTAATCGGCAGGCACCTACAAGGTAACGACGACGTAGTGCGACCCATTAAACAAAAACCCATAAACAAAATAGATGGTGCGGTAGCGCTGATCATGGCAATAGGCGAGGCAATGCTGCAGCAAACACAAGCACCTCTTAAAAAGAAATCAATTTATGCAGGCGGTAACGTTGGATGCTAAAAAAAATCGAAAGAACACACAAAAGATTAATGAACGCATTAGCCAAAGCGGCCACTTTAATCTTAAGCGCAATTATTAACTCATATAGCTTTGTAATTGGCATGATTGGCATAGCCGCAATTACTTACGGCGCTTGGTTAATCTATAAGCCCGCCGCCTACCTAGTCGGCGGTTTACTTTTATTAATACACAGCTACTTAACCGCTAAATCAATAGCCAACAGTAAAGGGGTTAAATAATGTTTTCCCCTAGCATGTTTAAAACATCGGCAATAATTAGCTCTATGGCCCGCAGCTTTGGCAGCGGCAACCGAACCACAAACAGCGGCGTACATGTAGATGAAGTAACCGCCATGGGCAACAGCGCCTTAAACCGCGCCATCACATTATTGGCAACAAGTGTAGGGCAATTAAATTGCGAGCTTTATAAGCGCGAAGGAGATAAAAGGGATAAAGCCACAGACCACCCCCTTTACGCTGTTTTAAGATACCAGCCAAATAAAAAAGATACCGCCTTTGAATACTTCGAGTCGGGTATGGGCCTGCTTGGTTTGCGCGGTAATTTTTACGCATTAAAAGACCACGACGAAAAAATGCGGGTTAAAGAGCTTATTTGGGTTCACCCCGACAACGTACAAGTGCTTAAAGGCGGCGATGGCCTACCGTATTACCACCTCACACCTGAAAACAAAACCGTGAGCATGGACTTAATGCACCACGTAAAAGGGTTTAGCTTAAATGGTTTTACCGGTGTTTCACCCATCCAAACCGCCACCGACTCAATAGGCCTAGTGTTAGCAACAGAGCAGCACGCAAGCGCTGTATTTTCACAAGGAACAACACTAAGCGGCGTGATTGAACGCCCTAATGAAGTCGAAAGCCTTGATAAACAAACCGACATAGACAACGTGCTTGATACGTTTGCAGCCCGCCACGTAGGCGGCGTGCGTAAAGCGTTTAAAGTGGCCATGCTACAAGAGGGCATGACCTACCGCCAAATGTCAATGAACAACAACGAAGCGCAAATGATCGAGGCCCGTAAAATGGGCATTCTTGATATTGCCCGTTTATATGGCATACCGCCCAGCATGCTAGGTGAAAGCGCCGGTGAATCCTACAAATCGGTAGAGCAAACCACCTTAAATTATTTAGTGTTTGCATTAATGCCATGGTTAAAGCGCTGGGAAAGCGCCATGCACCGCGATTTATTATTACCAGAAGAAAGAGGCACCTACTTTATAGAGTTTAATTTTAGCTCATTAGTAAGAGGTGACTTTAAAACGCGGTACGACTCATACGCAATTGGCCGTCAATGGGGTTTCTTATCGGTTAACGACATACGCCGCTTTGAAAACTTACAACCAGTAGAGGGCGGCAACGAGTATTTAACACCGCTAAACATGCAAAGCCCAGAAGATAAAAAAGCAGCTAGCCAAATGTCAACCGCCACACCCGAGCAACGCCTAGAAATAGAGAAAATACTATGCCGAACATAAACTACCCACGTATTGCCGAAATGGCATTTAATACGCCACTACTTTGTACCGCGCACTTATCAAACATTATCGAATCGTTTATTGCTCCCCGATTACTAGGGCATATAAACGCTCAAAGCAATAACGCCGTATTGTCAGACGCGCAAATAAGCGCTAAAGAATCAATGCCAATTCCACTGGGCGACCCTGAAAAGGGCGATCGCATTGTCGTTTTACCCGTTCATGGAATTTTAATCCCGCGCCGTGGCTCTATAACCGATTCATGCGAAGAAGTAATGAGCTACGAATTACTACGCACCCAAATGCAAAAAGCCCTTAACGACGATTCAGTGCTTGAAATTGTACTCGATATAAACAGCGGCGGTGGCACAGCACAAGCCGCGTTTGAATGTGCCGAGTTTATTTATCAAGCGCGTAGCATTAAGCCAATTCGCGCCATCATTAATTTTAACGCCTACTCGGGTGCGTACTTAATTGCCGCAGCCTGCACCGAAATTATTATCTCAGATACAGCGGGCGTAGGTTCCGTAGGCGTCTATCAAAAGCGCCTCGATATGACCAAAGCCTACGCCGACGCAGGCTACAAAATGCACACGTTCCACCGTGGCGCAACCAAGGTTTATTTTCACCCCGACGTCGAAATGAGCGAAGAAGAACGCGCCCACACCGAAAAAAACATAGAAAAAACCTATCAAAAATTTGTAGGGGCCATCGTTAAATACCGCGATATGAGCTTAGAGCAAGTTCTTGCCACCGAGGCCGACACCTACGAAGGGCAAGCCGCAATTGATTTAAAACTGGCCGACCGACTAGCCACCCCACAAGACGCAATAAACCAAATAGCACAAGGCGCGGTGCAGCGTTCAAGCGCCCCAACAATTGCCCGCAGCATAAAAGCCCAAGCCGCAGCAATCGCACTAACACAAAATATTTAAATTCCCTGCCACGCGGCAGAGTTCACCCAAAGGTCGCATTTAGCGGCCTTTTTTTATAGCTAAAAAAAGGTAAAACTATTATGACTATCGCTCAAATTATCGCTGCGTGTAACACGCAACGCGAAACAATTAAATCTCTTGCCGCGATTGAGGCCGAAACAGGCCAATTGACCGCAGAACAATTAACACAGTTCGACACAGCGCAAGTTTCATTAGAGCAAAACCAAGCAAAACTTGCCCGCGCTCGCTTAGCACAAGAAACCGCAATAGAAACAGCAAAACCAGTAATCGGCAACGGCTTTGGTAGCGGCCTAGCTATCCACACAAAAGCACCGCTAAAAGATTACCCTGGCGCGAAGGTCGCGCGTTTAGCAATGTCAATTGCAGCAGCTAAAGGCAACTTAGCTGATGCTCGTATTTTTGCCGAAAACGAAATCGGCGATAAAGACGTTGCAATGGCAGTAACCACCGCCGCAAACTCCGGCGGGTCGCTAGTGCCTGAAAACTGGGCGAGCGAAGTAATCGAGCTGCTAACCCCGCGTACATTAGTGCGTAAAATGGGGGCTATGTCAGTTCCGCTACCAAACGGCAGCCTAACAATGCCACGCCAAAGCGGTGGTGCTACATCAAAATACAAAGGCGAAACAGAAAAAGGCGATGTATCAGAATCTAAATTCGGCGATTTAAAAATGCAGGCTAAAGAGCAAATTTCTTTAGTTGCTATGTCAAATAAATTAATAGGCCATGCAGGTTATCGTATTGAGCAGCTTGTTTTAAATGACATGATCAACGCAACAGCCCAAACCCAAGACCGTGCATTTATTCGCGGTGATGGCACAGGCGATACTCCTACCGGTATCCGCAAAACGGCCATCGATGCAGGCCGCGTTATCGCATTTGGCGGTTCATTAATTGCTACTAATATTGACGAGTATTTAGGTGCGTTAATGCTTGGCCTTGAAGAATCAAACTCAAACATGATCATGCCTGGCTGGATGCTACCACCACGTACCGCCCGTTACCTAAAAGATTTAAAAGATGCAAACGGCCGTTTTCAATACCCTGAAATGAAAGACGGATTTTTAAAAGGCTTACCGTTCGATACAACAACCAATATCCCTGCCGATCTGGGTGTTGATTCAAACGAATCTGAAATTTACCTTGTTGATTTTAACGACGTACTTATCGGTGAAACTGATACATGGTCAATCGATATAAGTAAAGAAACGGCTTACATGGATTCAAACGGTGATTTGCAGTTAACGTTCCAGCAAAACATGAGCCTGTTACGCCTAGTAACTGAAAATGATATTGGTTTCCGTCATTTAGAAGGCTTAATTGTCGGTACTGGCGTTAAATTTAACTCAAGCTATTACCTTTAATAGTTTTATTTAAGGGCATTAAAACGCCCTTTTTTCCATCTTTAAAAGGCATAACTATGAACACAAAAACAAAGTTAGTTACTTTATTAGCAAGCTTGCTTGTATCGCCTGCAGCAAGCGCCCTAGAAACATTATCTTTTGATATAAACGACTGTGATCCAGCGTTAGCGCCATTCGTTGTGGCTATTTCAGTCGGTAATTTTGAAAAAAAACCACCAGTAGACGCGCTAAAAGTTACGTTATTTGATGATGAAGGTAAAAAATCAGAGTCAAAACCAAGCGCAGAGCAGCGCGATCAAGCATGGGATTACTACCAGTTAAAAGTAACTAATACCGACGACTCAGAGCAAGAAACGAAACCCGAAAAAGAAGAAAAAAAAGCAATTAAATTTACTGGTAACTATCGCAGTTACTGTAAAGACGATATTACTTCGCGTCCTAAGTCGGTTGCTGACAAGCTAATTAAGCAAAATATTGCAGTAGCTTACACACCAGAATAGTAAAAAAGCGTTCCTCAGCCCGAGCCGCATTGTCCTGATCTGCAATGCGGCTTTTTCATGTAAAAAATAGAGTAAAGCGCATGCTAGTTACAACAAACCAAGCAAAAATTCAGTTAGAAATTGAGCAAGACGACGATTACTACGATGAACAAATACCCGATCTTATAGATCGCGCAATAGGTCAAGTGTGCGGCGACATTGGCCGCCCAATATTTGAAACAGCCGATCAAGTGCCCGAACAAACAGAGGCACCGATTATATTAGCAAATTTACTCCCATACGAAAGCGCCAACCTGCGAACCGCGTGTTTATTGCAAATAAGCAGCTTATTTAGCAATCGTGAAGTAGAAACAGATAAACCCCTAAACAAAAACGCGGCATATACCACCGCAATAAAAGGGTTTAAACGCATCATAATAGGCTAACCATGAACAGATTAACCGCCACACAAAAAAAGACGCGCGCCACGCTTTTTAACCTGGCGTTAGTCAAAACCCCCACTGGTAAAAAAGAACAGCTAACCCAAGTGGGCAAAGTTAAAGGCAGTTACCGCAAGCAGCGCGGCGGCCTAGTAAACCAACAAACACTTGATGTAAGCACAGCCCAAGTAAGTTTTGCTATTGATTACCGCCCCGCGTTTATGGCCGTAAAAAGCATAGAAATTGGCGGCCAAACTTACGAAGTAAAAGACGTAACCAACGCAGGTTTATTAAATCACACCATCATTTTTGATTTAGAGCTACAAGCCCTATGAAAATAACCGGCGAAGTGCTCGGCCTAAAAGAGCTAGAGGCCCAACTGGCAAAAGTAGCCGGTGCAACCAAAGGCAAAGTATTGCGCGCGGCCCTTAAAAAAGCTGCAAAACCCGTGCATGACGATATGAAAAGCGGGTTTACTAGCGCCTTTAATACCCAAACGGGCCACATTGAGGACTCAATAAAAACAAAAACCACCCTCAATAAAAAAGGGGCTCACAGTATTTACGACGCCGCCGCATACGTAGGCGTTTACCCCAATAAAAAATCACAAGGGCTTACAGGCAGCGCATTACCCGCACCGCTTATAGCTTATTGGCTAGAAACAGGCGTAAAGCCGCACATATTAAACCCACAAGGTTTAAATAACTTATTGCACCCAGGCTTTGCCGGTGTTCCGTTTGTGCGCCCATCCCTCATTAAAAACGAGGCAAAAGTAATAAGCACAACAAAAGTTGAGCTGGCCAAAGGCATCGAACGCGCTATTAAAAGGCAATCAACATGATCAATACAGCCATCACCGCAATACTTTACCAATTAAGCGATGACGTATTTGAACGCGAAGTAACAAGCACCGACACATTACCCGCGTTTAGTTACAAACCAGTAAGCGACACACCCGAAACCACACTCGACTTAACTGAACATCGCACAGCGCGGTATCAAATTAGTATCGTGGCGAGCAATTCAGCCGACGCCGCCACCCTTGCAAAACAATTACGCCAGCACCTTAAATATTTAAAAGGCAATTTTGGCGGGGTCAATATCACCCTAATAAAAGAGCAAAACACAATCCCCGATTTTAGCGGCGATCCTAACGTACACCGCCACATAATCGACTTTAATTTTCACTACGGAGAATAAAACCCATGAGCGAAGTTATATTTCCTGAAGGTTCACAGCTTTCAGTTTATCCAGTTGCAGACGGTTCTGATCCAATTGTTATTGCTGGGTTCGACAGCATTGGCGGCACCATTGGCAGCGAAGGCAAATTAAACACAGATAGCGTATTAAGCGATTTACAAGTGAAATACGGCAAATCAGCCCTTAAAGATGCAGGCGAACGCGAACTATTGGGGCGTTGGGACGCAACCGACGCAGGCCAAATAGAGTTAAAAGCCGCCGAAGCAGATGGAAAACAACGCAAGTTTAAATTGCGCGTAGGAACAAGTGGCCCCGCGTGGGACTTTGAAGCGGTGATCGGCTCGTTTGTAATGGGTGAACTTGAAGCCGAAAGCGGCCTGCGTTTCAAAGCAAAAATGGGCATTAACAAAGACGATGGAGTTGCATAATGGCAGCGTTTAATAAAAAGAAATTCTTAGCAAAACTAGGTGTAAAAACCCGAACAAAAGTAACGTTACCCGACGGTGAATTATACATAAAAGCCCTTACAGCAATGGAGCAAGAAGAATTTGAAAGCGCCATTCTTGACGAAAAAGGCAAAGCAAAAACCGACGTATCATTAAAAGCAATCATGGTTATCATGAGCGCCGAAGATGAAGCAGGCAGCCAAGTGTTTACCATGGACGATCTTAAAACACTGGGCGAAATGCCAGCCGCCGACATTAATAAAATGTTTAATGAGGCGCAAAAGCTAAACAATATTAGCGACGCCGACATAGAAGAACTAACAAAAAACTAAAAACCGATGGCTGGCGGTGTTTCCTAATTTCGCTTGCACTGGAATTAGGGCGCACCCCGTCGGAACTTAAAAGCCAGATAAACAACCACGAACTTGCAGAAATCTACGCTTTTAAAAAGCTGCAGCAAGAGCAATCAAACCCGAAAAAACCTAAAACCGTCGAGTTACCACCCGACGACCTAACACAATACCTTCAAGCGTGGGGAGCTAAGCTAGCATGAGCACATTAGCCAGTTTAAATATACAAATTGGCGGTAACAGCGCCACGTTACGAAAAGAGCTAACCAAAGCGGGTAAAAGTGTAAGTAACTTTGCTAAAAACGCCCGCAGTAATATGAACACCTACGCCAAAGCGGGCTTGTTAGCCGGTGGCGTGGTGGTGGGTGCTTTGTTGGGTATTTACAAGCAACAAGCGGCCGCGATTGATCAAACCGCCAAATTTTCAGACAGCATAGGCATACAAACCAGCGCACTAACTGAGTTACGCCACGCTGCAGCATTGTCAGGGGTCGCAAATAAAGACCTTGATAAAAGCTTAGAAAACATGACACGGCGCACAGCCGATGCTGCATTTAAAGGCACTGGCCCACTTGCCGACACATTAAAAGCGCTACAAATTAACGCCCAAGATTTAAATAAATTAAAACCTGATGAACAATTAGGCGTTATGGCCGAAGCCCTAAGCGGTATAGAAAGCCAATCAGAACGAACCCGCATTGCTTATGAATTGTTTGGTAAGTCAGGCACCGGCATGCTTAAAGTAATTGAAGGGGGAGCCGCAGGCATTGACGCTATGAGAGCCGAGGCCGTCGCCCTTGGCATAAGTCTTGATCGTATCGATGCAAACAAAGTAGAAATGGCCAACGACTCAATAGAGCGCGCCGAATCAGTCTTTAGCAGCTTTAGCCAAAACCTAGCAACAGAGGCCGCACCGGTGATCGGCTCACTCGCTGATTTGTTTTTAGAAAACGCCAAACAGGCAGGCGGCATGGGCAGTTATGCAGCCGATGCAGTAGGCACTATGGTAAAAGGCGCGGGCTTTGTCGGTAATGCGTGGCGCGGTATTCAAGTTATTTGGCAAGCACTAAAGGTAAGTTTTAACGGCCTGCGCTTACTAGTAATGGAAGGGGCAAACGCCATGCTTAGCGGCATGACGTCATTGGGCCAACACATTATTAAAACCGTTGTTTTTCCTATTCAGCAAGCGCTAGACGCCGCAGGTTATTTTAACGACGACGCCGCAAAAATGGCGCAAAGCTTAGCCTCATTAAGCAACTTTGACGCCCCGCAATTATTCGACAAAGATGAAACAGCCGCCGCCTATAAATCGGCGCAAGAATCAACAACCGCCCTGCACAATTTAATGATGGAACCTATTCCCTCACAAAATCTTGAACAGTGGTATGCAGACGCCAAAGCCCGCTTTGAGGGTTTAGCACAAACGTATGTAAGCACCCTAAATTACAACCCAAGTGTTGCACCTGCCGTTAGTGGGGAAACGGAAGATCCAGCAGAAGAAACCAAAAACCCATACCTAGCGCAAATAACCCAAGCCCAAGAGTATTTTGCTGTTAAAAAACTCATGCGCGAAAACGATTGGAGCGAAGAACGCGCCCAATTAGGTGTGCAATTAGAAGAATGGCGTTTAGCCCTTGAAGCTAAAAAACTAACCGAGGACGAATACCGCTTGCTTTCTCTGCAAGCAAACGAAGAATTTAACGCCCAGCGCGTAGAACAAAACCTAACGTTTATGGAGCAACTGCGCGAACAAGCCGCCCAAACCAGCACCGACTTTGATGCAATGTGGGGCAATACGTTTGACAGGTTCACCCAAGGCATAGGCGAATCAGTCGCCAATGCAGTAATGACCCAGCAAAGCTTTAGCGACTCAATGCGCAGCGTAATGCAGGGCGTTGTTAAATCAACTATTGCAGCCCTTGCCGAAATGGGCGCAAAGCGCTTAGCGTTATGGGCCATTGAAAAAGTATTAAATAAAACCACTGCAGTAAGTGCCGGTACAACCATGGCCACTAGTGCAAGTGCAATGGCATTAACCGCAGGCTTAAACGCCTTTGCAAGTACGGCCGCCATTCCAATTGTGGGCCCAATTGCTGCGCCTGCAGCAATGGCCGCCGCATTAGCAGTTGCAACACCAATGGCCACCGCCATTGGGGGTATTTCTGCAGGTATGGCGGGTATGGCGCACAGCGGTATCGACGCAATACCAAACGAAGGAACATGGCTACTTGATAAAGGCGAGCGGGTATACACCAACCAAAGCGCGCAGCGCATTGATGAAATGTACGCCATGATGTCAAACCAAAGCCAAAACCAAGGCGGCTTAACCATAGCACCAAACTTTAATGTAACCGCTATGGATACACATGGGTTTGATTCGTGGTACGAAGCCAACAAAAATCGCATAGCAACTGATATGCAAGATCTGATCGATAGACCTATGTAGGAAAGCGTAATGCTCATTTTTCCCGTTAAATACGTGCTCCCCCAGCAAGCGCGGTTGCGCAGTTTTGATACAACCCAAACAGACCCAACCCAAGGCGGTATAGACCTAACCAACCGCATTGGGTTTATGCACAAATGGGGCATAGACCTAACCACACCCAAACTTAAATACGCCGATGTTATGGGCTTGTTTTCGTTTGTGTGTTCATTAGGTGGTGAGTATGGCAATTGCTTATTTGCTAATCCTTACCCCCCAATTGGGTTGGGGGCCGATCTAGCTGCAGTAAGAACCAGCGCCGATCAGGGCAGTGAAAGCGTGGCTTTATATAATTTACCTGGCGCTAAAACGGGCATTTTAGAACCTGGCGATTTTTTACAATTTAGCACCCACAGCAAAGTGTACATGGTTACACAAAGCGTAAGCAGCAACGGCGCAGGCCAAGGCACCGTGCATATTACCCCGCCGTTACGTAATGCATTAGCACAAAACACCAGCCTTAAAACCGGTTCAAGTGTGCAATTTGTTATGCGCCTTACTTCTGACAAGCAAGATATACAATTGCGCGCCCGAGAAGGTAAGGAGCTAGCCGTAAAAGTAGAATTTATGGAGTTTATAAATGATTAATTTACCCGCCGATCTAATCGCTATTTTATCAGCCCCACATACTCACGCACACACGCTAACTATCGAACTCGACACAAACCTAACACTTACCAACGCAGGCGCGCACATAGTGCATGGCGGGGTTAAATACCAAGCGGGGTTTTGGCAGTCAAAAGCCAGTATTGAGCAGCAATCAAGCCCCAAAATTGGCGAAATAAACATAGAACTAAGCACAGTAGATAGCGCCATGACGGCGCTTTTTTTTACTTCAAATTGGCTAAATGCCCCCGTCACAATAAGCAAATTATGGTTTAACGCAGCGGGGCAAGTTGCTTACAACACCACATTGTGGAAAGGCCTGCTTTCGGGCAAGTCAGGCGAAGAAGGCGAAACCACAGCAAAGCTAACATTAAAAGCCGCGTCTATATGGGCCGACTTTGAAGCCGCGCGCGGACGAAAAACAAACCTTAAATCGCAACAGTTGTTTTACCCAACATGCAAAGGCATGGAATTTTCAGGCACCGTAATAACAGATATTCCATGGGGTCGAGAAGGTACAAGCGTCGTTGTTACAGGCTCAAGCCGTAACGACCGAGGCGCAACGCAAAGGCAATTAGAATCATGAGTTTATTTTCAAAAATACGCCATTTTACCACTAAATTAATAATGAACTGGCTTAACCCTGAGCCAGAGCAGCAACAAACCGGCACCCAAATAACTAAGCCATCAAGTGACGATCATATTAAGGTTGTTTATGGCGAGCGAAAAATAGCGGGCACCATTGTATTTTATAACACCACCAACCCCGACGACGGCGACGACGTAAAAAACGACCTACTGCACATTATTGTTGTGTGGTGCGAGGGTGGAATAGAGTCTATCGACGATATTTTATTAAATGATATATCAATTACCGACAGTAAATTTAGCGCCAAAAAGGGTGGCCGCTGGGCGTATGCCACACATTTTACAAATGGCATGGGTGGTTACAGCGACCCCCATTTAAAAGCGTCGGGCTGGGATGCTGCAACCAAAGATCACCGACTTGATGGCTTAGCATGTAGTTACATTCGTTTAGAGTGGAGCTTAGGCGACGACACACCCTTTACAGGCTTACCCGATCTGAATGCCGTTATACGTGGCCGTAAAGTTAAAAACCTTGAAACAGGCGTAACAGAATACAGCGAAAACCCTGCATACTGTACGCTTGATTATTTAACCCACCCCATTTTTGGTAAAAACTTAAGCGCCAGCGAGTACGATTTAGACTCGTTTAAAACAGCGGGCCTAGTCGCTAAAACCCAAGTGCCAGAATACCAAGGCGCAAGCACGACCAAGCCGTTATTTACCTGTAATTTAGCAATCGATACCAGTGCATCATTGCTTGATAACGTCGAGTTATTGGGTAAATCAATGCGCGCGCTTATGCCTATTATTAACGGGCGACTAACGTTAATCATTGAGCAAGACGAAGAACCGACCGAGTACGGCTTATCAGAACGTGATTTTAAAGGCTCATTAAAGTACGACGACGGCGGCAAAGATAAACGCTATAACCGTGTAATTGTTGAATACATAGACAAAGAACTAAGTTACAGCGACCAAGACGCCATTTACCCAGAGCCAGATAGCGAACTGGCCGATCAGTGGTTAGCCGAAGATAACGGCGTATTGCTTGAGTATCGTTTTAAAGTATCAAGCTGTAATAACTATTATGAAGCGCGCCAAATGGCCCGCATCATAGCCATGATCAGCCGAGAATCATTAAACTTTAACGTACTGTGTGCCCCAATTGCGATGCGTTACACCGTTGGCGATGTAGTGCCTATTTCGCACAATAAATTAGGCTGGGACAAAAAGCCATTTAGATTAATTAAAAGCGTTCAACAATCAACAGGGCAATTTTTATTAACCTTTAGAGAGCACCAACCGTACATTTATAACTGGTTAAGTGGCGTTGTACGCCCACCAATACCGGACACATCACTACCCGATCCGCGTAATGTGGCCGAGCCGGTTAATTTTACCAGTACTTTATTAAACGACGGCAACGTGAAAATTAATTGGGAGTCGGTATACAGCCATTTTGATATACAAATATATAAAAACGGCACGCTATTAAGCACCACAACAAGCGTTACCCCCTCGTTTATTATTAGCGCCCTAGACGCAGGTAACTACGAAATGGACGTGCGCGCCGCGTCAAAAATTGGTTTTCGTAGCGCATGGGTATCGTTTGGTTTTAGTGTTGCGTTACCTGGCGTTCCCGTTGTTAATATAGACGCCGTAACTTATAACACCATTACCCTAAGCGCCAGCGTAACCGGTGCAAGTTTAGGCACAACGTTTGAATGGCAGTTTTTAGGCCAAACAGCCGAGCCAAACACTAACCCAAACACCGCAAGCGGCTATAACTATATTTATACCGGCCTTGTGCCAGATACCGAATACAGCTTTAAGGTGCGTACTAAAAATTTATCAGGTGTGAGCCCTTGGGTAGACGTGGCCGTTAAAACGTCACTATCTGATTTATTAGACTATATCGACGATATACCACTACAAAAATTAAGCGAAGATGCACAAACACTTATCGAAGATATAAACACGCAAGTAGACCGCCTGCGCCCTGAAACCGAAGGGAATTTACCTGATTTAATCGTAAATAACATAAGCGAAATACGTAATTTAAAAAATGCGGGCTATCAAACAGGGCAAGACGTAACCCAGACCATTGACGAATTTAACAGCCAGTATTCAATAACCGCCACCCTGCAGCAGTATGACGAAAACGAAGTTTTGCAAAAGGCCATCGCTGCGCAGCAATTTATTGATGGTGCCGAGGGGTTTATTAGCGACCAAATCACCGCATTTAATGCCGCTGATGGGAGCGTAGATAGTCAGTTTTCAAACGTTGATCAGCAGTTAAACGCCTTAACTGGCAAGATTTCGCAAAACATAGTGCAAATTCAAGGGTTAGATATTGATTTACAAAATGCGAATCTTAACGATGTAATAACCGCTGCTAATCAGCTTATAAAAAATAACGAACTAGCGCAGCAGGGTGTAAAGCTAGCTATTGCACAAACTGAACTAAAGGCCAATTCCAGTGATATCGAATCATTAGCAAGTTTTACACTTGAACTACAGGCAGTATTCAATCAAAGCCAAGCCGCCTTTACGGATTTATCCACTGTGGTTGCAAATGATAAGCAAGCGCTTGTAGCTGTCGAACAATCCTTAACAGCTAAAATAAACAACGATACAAGTGCCGCAGTTGCTACAGCAAAAGAGTATACCCGCACGGCCGTTGGATATTGTGTAGACGAAAACGGCGAAGTAACCAGCGAGAACGACGCGGTGCAATGTGTTGCCGATGGCGGATCATGGGTGCAAGGCCCGTTAGCCGAGTATATTTCAAACCTGCAAATTAGTGATGGTGACAGCACCGCCAGCATTAAAGAGTTAAAGCAAGTCTTTAAAAAAGTAAACGGTGAATTGGTGGCCCGTGGTGGGTGGGTGCTCGATAACAATGGCCGTGCGGTAAGTGTCGCCGGTTATAACGATGGCGAAACAGGCAACTTAGATTTAGTGGCCGACGTAATACGTCAAGGCGTCATGGTAGGCAATACCTTTGTGCCTACTTCGTATATTGATAACACTGATCCAGCAAACCCCGTGCACACCTTTAAAGGCCGCATGGTTTTAGGTGATGGCACCGCTATTGAAAATGCCGCAGACATACAAGCGCAAGCCGGTGGCCGTGGTGGGGTTTACTACGTAGGAACAAGCACTGGCGCATGGAATGATAGCACCGCAAACAGTGCTGTACCTGGCAACACACCAATCAACGGCGATGTAGTTAATATTTATAAAACCAGCAACCCCAATGTAAACACCACCAAAAAATACACCGGCAGTGCATGGGAAAGTTATGCCCTAGAAGTAAACGGCGCAATATTTGCCACCGGTTCTATTGACGGCCAAGCTTTTAGGGCGGGCACTCGCATTGAGTCGCCTCGTATTGATTTAATTGGCGGCAGTTTTATGAAAATAGAATATGCACCAGGCTTTGGCCCCGATAATCTTTGGTATTGGTATGGCCCTCGAATTGAGGTTAATGGCCTTCCTGATTTAGATTCTCTAACCAAAGTAAATGCAACAGAGTGGAAAGACACCAGCGGCAATGGTTATTTTGGTGGCTCTATTGTTGCCGGTACTTATAGTACAGCGCTAACGACCACGGATTTATCAGCCGATGCCTTTGTAGAGATTGGCCCATTTGGCTCGAACGGCGGGGTTATTAATATAGTGTGCTCTTTGCAGTTTTCATCTAGGGCCACAGGTTCTAGTACAAATGAAGCGCCGCAACCTTCCGCGCCCGAATACACAATAACTCTTTCAGAATATGTGGGAACCAGCTGGGTAGTTAGACAAACACAATCTTATACTGGTGAGGGGCGAATCCTAGTGCAAACCTTTGAAACTGAGGATGATAAATGGCACTGGGTCCTACAACAAACGGCGAGTGGTTCGTTTACATATACCGATAATAAGCAATCTACAGTAGACCGAACCTACAAGTTAGCAATAACACGACGAGTTAGTGCGGCCGTGAATGTGGGTAGTTATCAAAATCCGTCACAAAAACTTTCAATAATTTCACAAGAGGACTAATCATGGCCGCATTTACAGCCAATCAGATAAGCATTAACACAGGTGACAAACTCGCTGTAATTAATAGCGGTGAAAACCCCGCGCAAGTTAATAAAGGGGATTTTTTAGTTGTAAAAATGCAAGAGATAATGCCGGTTGAAATCAGTGGGGTGCTTGCTACAGACTCAGGCGGGTTTATCATTGAGCTACTAAACCCTTGGGGGTATGAAAATATAAATAACGCTCCAGCCACTGTAATTCCAAGCACGATAAAATTTCAATCAATAATGAAGGTTTTGCAAGATGCAAACACGCTATTTAATAACAACACACAAGCAATGCACGATTGGCAAACCAAGCAGGGCAATGTAACGTTTAGTAATTTAGATGGCACAAACGTTGAGGTTAAAACGCTTTCGACGATAATTGATGATTTATTAAGTTTATTTGTGAGTCACAACGACACCCGCGAGCTAAACGCCCCCGGCGGGCATGACAGTATATATAAACGTAACTTTAATAACGTTGCGCAAATGAAAGCGTACACGGCGCACAAGCTAGGAAATAAATATTCGACAGGTAAAACAATTTGGAAAGTAGTTGCCGCCGCCACCCCATACCCTACAGATAATGGTTTGTACTTACGCGCGCTGGGTGACGTGAATGTTAGTGATTTTTTAGAGCCACCTACGGAGTTGTGGCAATATGAAAACCCAATTACCGTGCCAAATAATTTAGCGCAATACCAAGTTTTTGCGGGTGAATCTCAAAACGAAAATATAGAAATAGGTAAAACTTATACAGTTAGATATGCAGTATCAGAATCAGCCACAGGTACAGAAGATGTTAGGGTTCGTATTGGTGGCGACAGTAAGCAACTACAATCAGGTTCAGGAGAGTATGAAGTCACCGCTGTAAGTCAAAGGTGCACAATAGATACAGCCCGAGGTGATGACGGATCAGCCGGAGCGGTGATCAGCATATCGATCACAGAAAAAACAGAATACGGCGCGATTATTAAACAAGCTAATGACTATTGCCAACACGAAAACACCCGCAACCGCTTAGTTTTTCCTGAAAACTCAGAGTATATTTTTAACGAAAATGATAGTTTTGAAATTTTTGTTGAGGGCGGCGGCTGGTACTGCCGTGGTATTTGTAAATTAAAATGGTCTGCAGCCCCATTGGCTGGGTTTGCAATAAAAGTACGCGGCCGCTACGCATACAGCGACAACTATCAACGCCTAGTGGAAGAATCAAACAATATACCGCTTGAGGGGTTCACCATTGGTGAGTATGGCAATATGGTTGCGGGTTCGGGTTTGCAGCTAGGGCACGCAAATGCCCGCCAAAGTGCCGATGGTGTTGTAGTTACAAGTAAATTTAAAATCCGCCGCGTAAACGTGTTTGACTTTGATGACGTAATTGATTTTTGGAATGGCGTATGGGCGTGTGAGCTTGAAAAAGTAAACACAATGGGCGGTAGTTGGCGAACCCCGCGCTATTTTGGCGGGCTAGATTTTGGCGAGAATATCAAGTTGTCGCATTGCTTTATAGCCGATAACCACCAACGCACGGATGGCACCATGGGGGTTGTTCATTTTGAAGCGGGCTCTTATAACATACATGGCGGATCATTTGACAATATGCGCGTTAAAGTCGATGGTGACGCAGACGTTAGAATGTATGGCCCGCACTTTGAAAACCCTGTATCTACCGCAAAAAACAAACGATTTTTAGAGGTTATAGGCAGCCATGCATGGTGTGTAATTAACGAGCCCCGCATAGTTATTAGAAATACAAATATTTACAGCACCTTATTTTATTGTAAAGCCGCAACAGCAGGCGATCCGCACCCACAAGCGGGCGGCCTAAAATTAAATAACCCTCATTTCTCAGCGGCCGAAAAATACCGCCCTGATTTAGCGTTAGTTAAAAGTGCAGAGGATAACTTTAGCTACGAAGGTGATGGGTATTTAGAATTGGTGGGTGGTGGTGGTAAGGTTTTTTGTGATACAGCCGCGATGAACTCATTGTATTACAGTGGTTTAGCCATACCAATATCTAAAAGCCTAGCCGGTGGATTAAGGAATTACGATTATCAACAAAATGAAATAGGTGATTCCCCCAATGGCTGGCAATCAATTAAGGAGGGCACCCACTTAGGGGTTATTGAGGTAACAGACGATCATTACTGGGTAGGCGACAGGTCATTAAAAATGCAGGCCTGGCATAATGGGGGGAGCACCTTTTATTCTACAAAGCTTATGCAAAAAATACCCTGCCAAGGTGGCCAGTTAGTTTTAGGTTCCATCATGAGAAAATACCAGTTTATACTTGAAAACGGGGCCAATGGGCCGGTATCGGGTGAGGTAACGAGCCAATTAGATTTTTACGACAACCAAGGTGTTGTTATTGGTGTGCTAGCTTTTAAGGGGGGTGCCGTTACGTCAGATTCACAAAGTGAGCACAATGGTTGGGAGCTTTTGCGCCATTTTGGAGTTGCACCCGCTGGCACCGTCGAAGTGGCGTTAACGCTTAATACCTTTTCAACATCGGATAGCGAGGATAAAAAATTAACCAGTTACTGGGATGCCGCTATTTTAAATGCGGTCTAAAAGTCTAAAAAAACAACACTTAAACAGTGGGCGTGATCTTTAACTTGAAGATAACACATATCGTGTTATATTAACTATTCAGGACGAGGTAACGCTTTTAACAAAGCAGGACTTATAAGAAAGGTAAAACGGGCGCTGCACCGCGCCCGTTTTGCGCTTAAGCACACAAGCAAGAGCTTAAACGAGCTTTTATTTTATGCCCAAAGCGCACTAAATACAAGCAGCCAACATGCAAACAAATAATAACACCCCATTACAGCACTGTAACCGCGTTAAAAACGCAAACCCTAATTACACAGTGCCAAGCAATCACACTACCCGCCTCGCCTTTGTGCGTGATCTTGTCGAAAAGTCTCAAAAAATAAACATCGTAAAATCAGACGCGGCCGTATACATGCGCCCCGCCACTAACCGTAAAAAAATATATTACCCCGACCGTGAAAAAGCCATGCGCGCTTTGGCAACCGTATTTTGTGAGCACGTAAACCTTGTAACCCACCAAGTACAAATAAGCCTACGCAATGCCGCCGACTCATGCGGTTTAAGCACCATAAGCCAAAACGAGCTTAATAAAACGAAAGTAGATAAAAACTACGCCCCTAAACCAAGTATTAGCCGCGCCAGTCGTGCGTTTAAAGATATGGTTGATCTAGGGTGGATCGTGGCCCATAAAGAATGGCAAGTATGGGATAAACACGCGGGCCAATGGCTCGATAAATACTTTGAAGTAACCGAGCTGTTTTTTAAAGCACTGGGTATTACACCCGAACGCGTAGCCCGCCAACGCGATGCACGTTTAAAATACTTACGCAAAAAAGGTATTAACAGCGGTTTAACGGCCGATCAGTTGGGCTTTATG